>JBKDDT010000012.1:0-333139 GCA_046339895.1 bacterium
CCCTTGCACCTAGAGATCGGCTCGGGCAAGGGCACCTTCCTGTTGCAAGAAGCGCCCCAGCACCCCGACGCCAACTGGCTCGGCATCGAGTACGAACGCGAGTTCTTCTCCTTTGCCGCCGACCGCCTCCGCCGCACCGCCCTGACAAACATCCGCATGCTCTGCCTGGACGCCGGGGAGTTTGTCCACTGGCGCGTCCCCGACAACTCCTGCCGGGCCATCCACCTCTACTTCCCCGACCCCTGGCCCAAGTCCCGACACCACAAACGCCGGATGATCCAGGACCGCTTCCTGCAAGACGCCCTCCGCGTCCTCGAGCCGGGCGGCGAGCTCCGCGTCGCCACCGACCACGCCGACTACTGGGCCTGGATGCGCGAACACTTTGACCGCTGGAGCACACCCGCCGACGCCCCCGCCGGCAAACCCTTCGCCGAGGTCCCCTTCGTCAGGCCCTTGGGCGCACGTGAGGGCGAAGTCGTCGGCACCAACTTCGAGCGCAAGTACCGCCTCGAAGGCCGAGAGTTCCACGCCACCACACTCCGCAAACTCCCCACGGGCTAGGGGTTGACTCACGGCGGTGCAGGCTTCCAGCCTGCGCCACCACAGCCAGAGTTCCCAAACACCCTCTTACCCCTCACGCCCCCGCCGTCGCGGTGGCCACCCCCACCGGCACCAACCTTGCGACGATCAGCGTTACATCATCCGTCGCCACGCCACCATCGCGCCACGCCTTGACCGCATCGACAATCGCCGTGGCAATCTCCTGGCACGAACGCCCGGCGTTCTCGCGGATCAACTGCCGAAGGCGCTCCTTCTCAAACTGGTTGTTCTTCCGGTCAACCGCCTCCCATATCCCATCTGTCCCGATCACGATGATCGCCCCCAACGGCATCGGCACCGCCGAGTGATACGACTCATACTCGGCGTCCTCAAAGATGCCCAGCGGCACGCCGCCACCCTCCATCTCGCTGAACGTCTCCGTCGCCGGGTCATAGACAATCGCCGGGTCATGCCCCGCCGAGGCCCACGTCGCCGTGCGCGCAACAGGGTCCAGCCAAAACAGTTGCAGCGTAACAAACTTCCCGTGCCGGGCGTTGCGCGCCAGCACGCGGTTGATCCGCGCCAGCGTCTGGCAGACATCGTTGCAGTTCTCGACCTCCGCCCACAACGCCGCACGCGTCGCGGCCATCAACAACGCCGAGCCGATCCCGTGCCCCATCACGTCCCCCACCGCCAGCATCACGCGCCCATCGCCCAGCTGCCGCGTCGCCAAAAAGTCATAGTAATCCCCACCCGTTGCGTCGCAGTAAAAACTCCGCCCTGCCAGCTCCAACCCCTCAACCTCCGGCGGCGCGCTCGGCAGCAGCGAATCCTGCACCTCCACCGCCACCTGCATCGCACGCGCCAGCTCCACCTGCTCCTTGAGCCTCGGGCCAACTTGATTGAAAACCTCACCAAGCCGGGCGATCTCATCGCCACCCTTTGGCTCAACCCTTGCGGCAAAGTCCCCCCCGGCCAGCCTCTCCGCCCCCGCCGTCAGCTCCACCGCAGGCCCGACCCACCGTCTCGCACGCCACAACGCCACTACCACCGCCGACAAACCCACAAGCCCTACGACCGTCAGCAGCGTCTGCCGCTGCGCCAGCACCGCCCCGGCAAACTGGCTCTGCGGCTCGATCGCCACCACACGCCAAGGCTTGGCGCTCATCCGGTGAAAACCCGCCGCCCACTCACCGCCCTCCTGACCAACCCCCGCAGGCAGTGTGAACATCCCCGCACCGGCAGACTGCTTACGCACCACCTCCCACAACGCCCCCTTCCCAAGGCTCGGCACCCCCTCCCGCACCAACCGGCGCACAGGGTCGATCTCCTTGATCTGCTCATCTGTTAACACACCCAGCGAACTAAAAATGTGCTCGTGCTTGCGGTGCGCCAGCACCAGGCCAACCTCATCGATCAAAACCGTGTACCCCGCACGCCCCACCTGCGCACCCTCAATGATCTCCCAGAGTTTCTCACCCTGCAACTTCACAACCAGCACACCCACCACCGCCGCACGCGAACGCACATCCTCCCCCGCGTCCGCCGGTACATCACGCACCGGCATCGAAAAAAACACCCCAGGCCGCAAGGTCGTATTCCCCACCAGCACGTCTGATATATACGCCCGCCCACCCGCCGCGACCTTGAAGTACGGCCTGAAACTCAGGTCCAAACCCAGATCGTCAGGGTTCGTGCTCGCAATCCCAACGCCGCCCATATCCAAAACCGTTACCTGCGCCAACTGCGCATCGGCCAAAAGCCCGGCGTTCAACTGCCTCGTAACGGCCTCCCGCGCCGCCGCATCCACACCCCCGCCCGCACCCGACCGCCTGCACAACGCCACCACACCCTCGTCCCGCGCCAGCGTACCGGTCAACCCCGACGCACCAGACAAGAGCTCGTCCAGCCGCGTCGCCGTTACACGCGCAACCAACTCGAGGTTCTCACGAGCCGAAAACTCCAGCGACCGCGCGCTCGTCGCCAGGCTCACAACCGCAAAAAGCATCAAGGGCACCACCGCCGCCAACGCCAGGTCGCGCACCATCTTGAACTTGATCGATTGCCACCATTTCATGCCAAAAGCATAACCCCTCCCAAGACGGCAGGGGCAGCGGTGGGGTTCGGTTCTCTTGAAACTATCTCAGTTCCGCCTGTTCAGCAGCGCCAGCAGACGCAGGAACTGCAGGTAGATAAACACCAGCGTCGCCAGCGTCGCAAATGCCGCGAACCACTCCATGTGCTTGGGCGCACCGTTGGCCGCACCCTGCTCGACAAAGTCAAAGTCCATGATCAGGCACAACGCCGCATACACCGTGATCGCTACCGCGATCCCGATCGCCAGCGGCCCACCGATCAGGATCTGCGGCGTCACCCCGAAGAGGCTCATCCCGATCATCGCCAAAAAGTACAGCAGCACCGCACCGCTGAGCACCAGCATCACGGCCTTGAACTTCGCCGTCGCTCGGATCAGCCCGACCTTGTACAGCCCCAGCATCGCGCCCAGCGTCGCAAACGTGCAGATCGCCGCGTTCGCCACGATCATCCCACCCGTCGCGCCGCCAAAGCGGGTATCTACCGCACGCTCGGCATAAAGCATACTCACCGCGCCCAGAAAAACACCCTGCGCAATCGCATACGGCACGGCCACAAACGGCGACGCCGCAGGCTTGAAGACCATCACCAACCCCAGCACAAACCCGAGCGCCACCCCACCGAGCAGCAGCCCGATCATCGGCACCGCCTGGCTCTGGATCAGCATCCACGAACCGACCGCGCTGCCGATGCACGCCAGCAGCAGCACAAACGTCGCGTTGACCGTCCCCCCGATCGTCATGACGTTGGCCTTCGTCGCCAGGTCGTTGGACCACGTCCCATTCCCCGCCGCGCTCTCAAAGAGTTCAGGCTTCATCACCGGGTTCTGACCGATTGACATGCGATGCTCCCCATAAAAGGCCAACCCCAGCCGGGCGAACACACCCGGCACCAAGGCCAGCAGCCAACCGCAGATCATATGCCCCCTCTAACGCTGCGTGCCGACCATATCCAGAACACCCGCCCCGGGCCTGATCGAGCTTTCGATCAACCTCCGGTCCGTCCCGTTCGCCTGCCCGTCGCGGTTGATGTCTACAGGCTGCCACTCCCACTGGTACATGTCGTCGATGTTCACACCCGCGTCCCCCGCATCGACCGACTCGCCCGAACGCACCACCCGCGCCAGCGGGTCTCCCACCACCACCTGTTGCCAGCTCAACGCCGGCATCGACGCCCACGCCGCCTCCGCAAAGCTCATGCTCCCCAGATAAAACCGCCGGATAAACACCTCGTTGTGCGCGATCGTCGGCGCGAACGGCTCCCAGCAGTTCCCCACCGCAAACGTGCACCCCGCACCCACCGCACCTGCTACCTGCGAGTGCCCGAACAACACACCCTTGCCCCCAAAATCCCGCCCGTTGAACGACTCGATCGTGCTGTAAAAACCCATCGGCCCCCAAACAAACGAGTCCGGCAACTGCGCACGCGCCGGCCCACCCGGCGTCCCGTCCGAGTTCGCACCCTCACTGGCCAGCACCGTAATCGGCACCGAGATCCTCGGCAGCACCACGCCAGGGTCAACACGCGGCCCGAAAAAATAGTTGCTCGGGAACGGCCCGCTGTCATACCGCACACCACCGGGCGCAAACCGACCATCGGCCACCAACGCATCCCGCGCACTCTCGTAGTCATCGCTCCGCCACAACGGCGTCGGCAGCGTCGCAAAGTCCTGGTTGTCCAGCTCGCTGTTCGGCCCACCATCCGCAACGCCGTTCGAACGCGACTCATCGAGCACAAACACCGCCGAGCTCGTATCCACGATCCCCACCTGCGCGCGGTCGATCAACCCCCGCACGGCCTGTACGCTCCCCCCATCCAGCCTCGTTACCAAATACATATCCCCCACCGTCAACGCCGACGACTGCCACAACAGCCCACGCGGGAACCCCGCCACTGGGTTCACAAACGCCCGCGCAACCTTCCGGCTCCCCGTCGAAAACGCCCCAAACGGCACAGAAGAACCAAAGTACGGGTTGATGATCATCCCATCGGATAACGAATCACCACCACCGCCGTTCTCACCCGCCTCCACGTTCTGCTGCAAAAGCGTCAACTCCGAATCCACCGATGAATACGTGCTGTCCCCGGCACTCAACTCCGTAACCACCCCAGGCCCCGGGCCGCTGAAGTCCTCACCAACATTCGGGTTGTCCGTGTCCAAAATCCTGTGCGCCAATCCCTTGGTCAGCACGATGCAACGAACCCGCCCACGCCCATCGTTGCTGTTCAGCCACGCACGCAGAGGATTCCGAACCCCGGCCACAAACTGCCCCCATGTAACATCCGGCGTCAACACCCTCGTCGCCGTCAAGCCCGCCAGATCAACAACCCCGACCCCAGGCCTCGCACCCACCAACCCCCCCACACCCCCAGCAACCTTCGCAGACCCCGCGTAGTACTCCGCCACCGCCAAAGAGTCCGCAGACGTGCTGTCATACACCACCAGCACCTGCGATTGCTGCAACTGCGCGCACGCACCCCCGGCCAACCCGGCCACCAAAACCACCGCTGCCATCATGTGGGGTACACGCATGACCAACATCTACCTCGGGCCTCCAACCGTCTGCAATCTACCCCATCCTCGCCCGCTATGCAAGCCGGGGTCTGTTTTTACGCACACCGGGCCAGAAATGTTGACCCAATCCCAACTTTCGCCGATAACACACCATGCACTTGCACGGACGCGACCACCTCGACAGCCGAGACCGGGCCAACAGGCAACGCCGGCAGACCAAGGTCGGCTGCGCCTGCTTCCGCATCGACACCCAGGGCGTCCTGCGCATCCTACTCATCACCTCCGCACGCGGGGCATGGATCATCCCCAAGGGCACCGTCGAAGAAGGCCAATCCCCCGAAGCCGCCGCCCTGCAAGAGGCCTGGGAAGAAGCCGGCGTGCACGGCTGGATCATGGGCCAAACCCTGGGCACCTGGCTCTACGCCCGTGCCAACGCCGGGCACGACACCGTCTCCGTCCTGCCCGTCTGGATCGACGAACTCGCCAAGGTCTGGCCCGAAGACCACAAACGCCAGCGCCGGTGGTCCTCCCTCCGCGAGGCGCTGGAACTGATCCAAGACGAAGGCCTCCGCCGGGTGCTCATCACCCTCGCCCGCCGAGCCGGCAGCGGCGGCCTCCGCGCCGCCTGAACCCCCCGCGTTGCGCACGCCGCCCGCCAACGCCCACCCACACTACTCTCACCACAATCGCCCGCAGGGCTTTACACACATCGCACGCACTAACAGGAGTCGCCCATGGGCATCGTCAAAGAGTTCAAAGAGTTTGCACTCAAAGGAAACGTCCTCGACCTGGCCATCGGCGTCATCATCGGCGGCGCGTTCGGGGGGATCGTTACCTCCCTGATCAAAGACCTCGTCATGCCCGTCGTCGGCCTGGCCGGCAAAGTCAACTTCGCCGATGCCAGCATCCTGCTCCGAGCCAAAGACAAAGAAATTCCCGGCTCCGAGGACATCTTCCTCAACTACGGCAGTTTCATCACCGTCCTGATCAACTTCCTCATCATGGCCTTGGTCCTCTTCCTGGTCATCAAACTCTTCAACGAAGCCCGCCGACGCTTCGACGCCCAACCCCCCGCCACGCCCCCCGCGCCCACCCGCGAAGAAGTCCTCCTGACCGAAATCCGCGACCTACTCGCACGCAAACAAGGCTGATCCCCTCACCCACAACGTCCTGGCAGGAGAGGTTTTATTCTGAACCCCTGCCCCTCGGGGCAGGGGCAGGGGTGGGGTTCTCTGAGGTGGTGCAGGCTCCCAGCCTGCTCAGCAAACAGATTTCACCACAGGGCCAAAGGGGCCATAAAGAAAGGCAGGTGGCATGGGTTTGTCATTCCGGCAAAACCACGCATCTCGCTTCTCTATGCCCCCTGTGACTGTATCGTGAAGTTTCTTGCCGCACTGGCTGGAAGCCCGCGCCACCGAGTTCTCAAGCCTCCCCCCGCCGCAATAGGCTCGCAAGCCACCACCCAAAGAACAAAACGGCCCGCCAAAGCGGGCCGTGCGATACACAGGCAAACCCTTGAACCATGGCTCACCGCGGCTCACCGCACCGGCGCAGGCGTCAGCCGGCTGGGGCGGTCCACCAGCCAGAAGCGCGCCCAGTCCGAGTTGAACAGACGCCAGTTCTCGTCCATCGTTACCGCCGTCTGGTTCAGCACCCCGTCCTTCGTCAGCGATTCGGTCATCACCAAAGGCGATGGGTTTGTGATCACATCCTGGTGCTCAGCGCTGCTTGTGCAACCACCAAGGCCCAGCACCCCCGCAACCCCAACCCCGGCCAGCAGCACGCACACACGCCCAGAAAGGCCAGCAACAACGCTCCCAAAAACAACGTTCTTAGACGCAACACCCATGGCAAACTCCTTGGCTAACCCACTCCGGGGCCGGGTTTGTAGCAAACCACCACGCACAGGTCAACTCCACGCGGAGATCTCCAGGCTATCCCCACGCCGCACCGCCCATACGCCACCATCTTCCGTTCGGTTCTCGATCGGTCCACCAACCCACCCGCCCCCGGCATAAACCCACCACCCCCACAATAACCCGCTGCACATCCTCCCTCACGAGGCCGATAGTTTCACAATGGAAATCGGCATGGTCAACTCGATCCTATGCATGCAAAAGGCATGCGTCGGCCAGCAGGCGGCCACAAAGGCCGCGAGCATCATCCTCAAAACCGAGCAGACCCAAGGCACACAGATCGCCGAGATGCTCCAGAAAGCCACCAACACCCAGGCCAAAGCGATCGCCCAATCACAGGCCCAGTTCCAAGCCCAGGCCCTCCAGCCCGGCGGCATCGACGTTCTCGCCTGACCTCACCCCAGGTCGTTGCTCAGCACCACCCGGTACCGCGCCTTGCCCGAGCGCAGGTGGGCGACAGCCTTGTTGACCTCGCTCATCTTGAAACCCTCGACGATCGCCTCGATCTTGTGCCGGGCGCAGAACTCCAGCATCCGCGCCGTCGTCGCCGGGCTGCCCAAAGGCGACGCCGAGACCGACTTCTGCCCCACCAAGAGCGGAAAAACCGCCACCGGCACCGGGTTGAGCACCGCGCCGACAAAGTGCAACTTCCCCTTCGGTGCCAGCGCGTCGATATACGCCTGCCAGTTCAGGTCAACATTCGCCGTGATCAACATAAAATCCAGCCGGCCCTTCACACCCGCAAGCCCGGCGTCGCTCGTCGAATCCACCGCCTCGTGCGCCCCCAACGCCCGCGCCTCCTTCGCCTTCGCCGGCGAACTGGTAAACGCATACACCTCGCACCCCCAGTGGTTCAAGAACTGCAACGCCAAGTGCCCAAGCCCACCAATCCCCACCACACCCACACGCGCCAACGGCGATATCCCCAGCTGCACAATCGGGTTAAAGACCGTGATCCCCCCACAGAACAACGGCCCCGCCTTCGCCTCATCAATCCCCGCCGGCAACGGCGTCGCCCACGCCCACTGGCACCGCACCCGATCAGCAAACGCACCGTGCCGGCCCACGATCGTCCCCTCCGCGGTCGCGCACAGGTTGTGGTCCCCGCTCATGCACGTCAGACATGACAGACAACTGCCGCTGAACCAACCGACGCCGACCTTCTCGCCAATCCGGCGGGCTTTGACGTTCTTGCCCACCGCCGAGATCGTGCCGATCCCCTCATGCCCGGGCACCAGGGGATACTTGGCCATCCCCCACTCGTTGTCGAGCATCGACAAATCCGAGTAGCAGATGCCGCAGTGGCTGATGGCGACCTCCACCTGGTCATCGCCGAGCGTGCCGGGGTCATAGTCAAACCGCTCCAGAGGGCCTTTGGGTGTCTTTGCTGCCAGTGCGTGGATCATGTTTGCAACTCCTTCTTCCTCGAACGCCCGCGCGTTGTCGCAGATTTCACGGCTTTGACAGCACGCACCGGCAACCGACGGGCAAGCTCAGCCTGATACGCCGCCAACGCCTGCGCGTTAAACGCAAAGTGGCAGCACTTCCCCTCACGCCGGCAGACCACCAGCCCCGCCCCGGCCAACTCCTTGAGGTGGTGGCTTATCGTCGCCTGCGTGATCGGAAACTCCTCGACCAGCGCCATGCACGCCACCTCCGGCTCGCGCCCGATCCGCACCAGCAACGCAAACCGCTGCGGGTCGCTCAGTGCCTTGGCCACCTTGTTGAAACGCTTGCCGTCCATATCCCTCACTTGCCCGCACAAACAACCCGCAACCCCCCGCCGCCCAACGATTACAACCCCAAACCAGCACACAACCGAACACCCCCGGCTACCGAGCCGAAGATACTACTATAGATAGAGAAGCCACAGGACCCCCCGCCCCCGGCCGACCCGACCCGCTGGAGCCACACGATGAACCCCATCGACCACGTCCTGACCGGTGCAGCCCGTCGGCTCTTGCTCACACGCTGGCTCACCCGGTTCGTCCTGCTCCTGACCGCCGCCATCGCCGGGGCGACGCTCTACCTCCTCGTCGCACGCCTGGGCCTCGCCCCTGTGCCGACACTGAACCTCTGGGGCAAGATCGCGGGCGTCGCTGGCGGCGCGGTCCTGCTCGCCTCAATGCTCTGGGCACTGTTGACTGCCCCCAATCGCGACGCCGTCGCGCGCCAACTCGACGAGGCCGCGGGGCTGAAGGAAGCACTCTCGACGGCCCTGCACGTCCGCAGCGCACGCGACAACACCGCCCCGGCTGAGGGGTGGACCGTCAACGTTCTGGAATCCGCCACGCGCTCGGCACGGGGCGTGCGCCTCAGCTCGGCACTGCCCGTCCGTGCGCCGGAGCGTTGGTACGCGCCCGGCGTCGCCGCGCTTGTCATGCTCATCGTCTGGGTCGCCATGCCGAAGATGGACCTGCTTGGAAAGCAGTCCCAAGCCCAAGCACAACAGCAAAAGAAAGAAGAAATCGCCGCCGTCGCACAGGAGGCCAAAGAAGCGACCAAAAAGGCCGAGAGCAAACTCGAAGAGGCCATGAATAAACTCGGCGAGAACACCGCCGACCTCGGGGACAAAAAAGAAGACCTCCCCAAGCCGACGACCCCCGAGGAAATCCGTCGCGCCGCCATGAAGCAACTCGGCACAATGCAGCAGAAAATCGAGCAGATGAAGCTCGGCCAGCGCATCCAGACCGCCTCGGCCATGGCCGACAAAATGAAACAAATCCGCGCCACCCCCGGCCCGCTCGAGGAGTTTGGCAAGCAGCTCGCCCAGGGGAACCTCGCCGCCGCGCAGGCCGCGCTCGAAAACATGTCCAAGCAGATGGCCGCGGGCAAGATGGACGACAAGGCCATGCAGCAGGCCCAAAAGCAGCTCGAGAACATGGCCAAGCAGCTCAGCCAGATCGCACAGGACAAGAAGAAACTCGAAGACCAGCTCGCCAAAAACGGCCTGGACCCCAAACTCGCCAGCAGCCCCGAGGCGCTCAAAAAAGCGATGGAGCAGAAAGCGGGCCTGACCCAAGAGCAAAAACAAGAAATGCAGAACGCCGCTCAGGCGCAGGAAAACGCCAGCCAGACCATGCAGGCCATGGCCCAGGCCTGCCAGAACATGGCCAGCGCCATGGACGCCCAAAAGCCCGGCCAGTCCAAAGACGGCCAGAGCGCACAGCAGCAGGCCCAGGCCATGCAAGAGATGGCCAACGCCATGAGCCAGATGGAAATGGCACAGGCCGACATGCAGGCCCTCGAAGCCGCCATGAGCGAATCGCAATCGCAGATGAAGCAGATCAGCGAGGGCATGGGCCAGTGCAACAACCCCGGCATGGGCGATGGAAACTCACCAGGCGACGCGAACTCCGGGCAGTTCGGCCAGGGAGGCAACAACTCACCAAACGGCGTGCGCACCGGCGCGGCAATCGCGGGCAAGGGCAGCGGCGTCGGCGAGGCCGAGGACGTCGAGCGCTGGGAGAAGCGCAAGAGCCGTTCCCCGCTCGGCCAAGGCCCGATGATCGGCACGATGCTCGTCCAGGGCGAGCAGGTCAAAGGTGAGAGCCGAGCGCAGATGATCGAGATGACCGAGGCCGCCGCCCAGCAGGCCACCGAAGCACTCGAGGCCAACCAGGTCCCGCGTGAACTGCAAGACCCGATCAAACGCTACTTCGGCCGACTGACCGCGAAGGTCAAGGGCCAAGAGAAGCCGGCCGATGCAACCCCGGCCAAGCCGGCTGAGAAAAAGTAACAGCAACGATCTCCACCTCTTTGCGCCCACCCCCACGGCGACGTTTACACCCCCGCTGGCGCGTGCAGCTTGGGGAGGCCCCAGATCTATGCCCGACCCCGCCGAGAGGCTCCTGAGCCATCGTGGTGCATATCCACTTTTGATCGCAATAGCGCGGAGTTACACCCACTCAACTCATCGCTCGTCGCTCGTCGCTCATTACTTCAGCTTCGCGTGCTTGGCCAGGTATTCGCGGATCGCGATGACGATCGTCGCGTGGCTCCATGTCAGCGGCGCGACGGAGACGGGCTGGCCGCTCAGGGGGTGGACCTGCTCGGGCACGATGCCCGATGTGCCGCCGGTGGCCGCGGCCCATTGGATGAGTTCCAGCGCGGGCGCAAGCTCGGCACGGGTCTTGGCGCGGGCGATCTTCCACTGCGCGATCCAGAGCGTGCAGATCACCCACGGGTTGCCCGGCACGTTCTTGTCGTCAAAGACCACGCGGTGGTAATAGTCGTTCTCGTACCGTGCATACCCCCCCACCGGGGTGCGCACGCGCAGGGCTGATTCGATCGACTCCATATCGGCGACGACCATCGGGTCGTCGGGTGAGAGAACGCCGAGCCACCAGAGGGCAAAGTTCGCCGCGTCGCGGGTGAGGTCCAGCGTGTATGCCCCCGCGCCAGGCTCGGCCGGCGTGTTGCCGGGCACGATGCGCGTGCCCATGCGGGCGAAGCGCTGTTCCTTGGCCGACCAGAGGTGCTCCTTGAGCGCCGCGAGCATCTGCTCTGCGGCCTGTGTGAACCAGCGTGCGCGTCCGAGGTCGCCCAAGTCGGTGGCGAAGTCGCCCGCCGCGTGCAGGGCGGCGATCGTTGCCGCGACGGTGAAGGTGTGCACGCCCCGGCGTTCTTCCCACAGGTCCCAGCTCGGCTGGGGGAGGCCCGAGGCGTCGCGGTACTCGACCATCCACTTGGCCGGGGTGATGACCAGCGAGTTGTAGAGCGGCTTGATGAACTCGACGTCGCGGAAGGCCTCAAAGTGCTTGCGGAGCGACCAGAGCACAAGGGCCGTTTCGTCCTGCTGGATCGGCAGCACCGACTGCCCGTTGATATGCCAGGGGTGCCAGCTGCTGGCGAGTTTCCCGTCGGGGGTGTACTTGTGCAGGAAGTAGCCGTGCTTGTTGATCCACTCCCCGGCAGCGCGAAAGAACCCGCGCGGGAGCGCGGCGTTTCCCGCGGCGATCAGGCTGGCGGCGACCAACGCCCCGTCGCGCGGCCAGCAGTAGCTGTACGTATCACCCGCAAAGTGCGTGATATCCGTGTCGTTGGCCGCGATGATCGCGCCGCGGTTGTCGATCTGCGTGCGCACCACCAGCAGGCTGCGCGTATAGGCCTGTGCCACTGGGGAAGGCAAAGTGGAGAGGTCGATCGGCTCTTTGGTCGCCCACAGCCGCCAGTATGCGCCCGTTCGGCTGAGGAACTTGTCGGGCGTGCGTTCATAGATGGTGCGGTTGAGGCGGGCGACGCTGTCGTAGTCGCGCCCGCAGGCGAGCCACCAGTGCACCGAGGCCTGCCCGCCCGGCTCGATGCGCAGGTCAAAGCCGATGGTCGCGTCGACGGAGCCTTGAGCGATGGCGTTGCGGCCGAGCTGGCCGTCCTCGGCGTCGCGCCAGGTGCCCTCGGCGTTGCCGATGCGCTTGGAGCCGATGGACCAGTGGTCGATGCCACACTTAGCCGGGTCGCACCCGTTGACGAGGAAGTAGTAGTCGCCCTTGTACAGCACAAGCCCTGCGGTCTGCGGGTCGTAGTTAGCCGTGTCCCCGACGGGGGATTCTTGGATCGACAGGTCGATGTGAAAGAACAGCCGAACATCGCGGGGGGGCAACGCGGGCTGGCCCTGGGGTGGCTGGGCGCGTGTATCTGTTACGGTTACTTTGCGGAGCCAGACGGGTTCGTGAAAGTCGATGGCGTCGGCACAGTCAAGGCGCACCTGCAGGCGCGGGTGCTCGAGGCGGACGCGGGTAACGAGTGTGCAGTCGTCGTATGCAAGGTGTCGGGCCCACGCGGGGTCGTCCATCCAGGCGAACTGCCCATCGGCCCAGACGCCGAAGCGTTGCGGGTGGCCGACGGTGTGGTTGTACTTGCCGACGTAGGGGTAGTAGAGGTCGCGTGCGGTGTAGGTGGAGTCGAAGGTTACGAGGAGATCGCCGTTGCTGATGGGCAGTTCACGGGGCATGGTCGAGCGTAGCGGGGGTTTGGGGTGGGTTGGGGTGGGTGGTCGCCCCGCGCGGAGCGTGGGGGTACCCGAAGCCGGGCGGGTTGGGTGTCGCTAGGATGTTGGCGATGAGCACACAGCAAGTCTATCGAGTGGGCAGTCGGGTTCGGGTTACGCAGGCGTTGCCGAGGCCGATGGGGGGGATGCCGGCGACGGTTGTGGAGGGTGTGGTGGTGCGGTATGAGCAGTCCAAGACGGGGTCTTGGTTTGCGCACAGCCGGGATGATCGGCTGTGGCTGGACCGGCTAGTCCTTCGGCGCGATGACGGGGAGATCGTCTACCTGAACCTGGACCAATACTCGCAGTTGCAGCCGGTGAACTGAGCGTGGGGCGTTTGGGATTGGCCTGTGCTGGGGCTACGGCTCTGTCGGCACGGTGGTGATGACCTGCGCGGGTGGGTTGGCCTTTGCAGGTGCTTTGGTTGGGATGGCTTTGATCGCGGCGAGTTGGCGGGCCAGGGCCTGGGCGATGGGGTCGTTGCTGGCCGGGCGGGTGGTGAACTGCGTGGCCTTGCCGGGGGTTGGGGTGAGGGTGAGGATCAAGTTGTCAGGTCGTGCCTCTTTGAGGGCTTTGCTGACGGCGGTGGCGAGGAGGGGGCGTGGTGTCGCCGGGGGGAGTTGTGTGTTGGTGGTGATGACGACGGGTGGCGGGGACCAAGGGGCGGGGGTGGCGGCAGGTGCGGGCTTGTTGGTGGGGCCGTAGGTGCCGACGGAGGAGGGTGTGGACGTTGAGCCGGTGCTGGCGGTGGCGGTGCCTGGCTCGCTGTAGAAACCGCCGCCGCCGCCACGAATAGAAGATGCGTTGCGTGCGGGGGTTGTGTTGCCTGGTGTAGGTGATAGGTTGACGTCTGCGGGGTTGGGCAGTGTGCCTGCGGGCGCACTACCCGGCGCATTGCCGATGGGCGTGGTGGGCGTGGTTGTGTGGGGTGGTGGGTTTTGATTGAGTTCGGGCGGGACGGGCGGTATGGTGTTTGGAGGTGTGTTGGGTGCCGGGGTTGGTGGTGTGTCGGGCTGGGAGGTGATGGGGGCGTTGGGCGCGGTGAGCGGTGGGGGGTTGAGTGTGGGTGCCAATGAGGGGAGTGTGGCGAACTGCCGAACGAAGGGGTTCATAACGTCGCGGTAGAAGGGGATGAGGGCCTCGAACTGGTTGCGCTCGAGGGCCCAGCCCCAGGCGACGACGCCTGAGCAGCCGAGTTCGCGTGGGATCTCGAAGGATCGGCGGAGCATCCAGGGAGTGATGGGCATAATGCCCTTGGTGGGGTTGCTAGGGTGGTACTGATAGCCGATGAAGGGGATGACGGGCTTGCCGTTGGCGTGCCGGAGGGACTCGGCGATGTTGTCGGTGAGGTAACGTTCGTAGTCAGCATATCGGTCGCTGTATGGTGGCAGGGGGGATGGGGTGTTGTTGGGCACCGAGGTGTAATAGGGGTAGACACTGGGGAAGATGACGTCGACCATCTTCCAGAACCAGGCCATCTCGTTCTCGTAGCCCCAGCGCATCTTCTCGGCAGTCTGGGGGTCGCGCCACTGCCAGTACATCTGTGCGGGGAAGTTGTAGAAGCCGACCTTGGCGTTCGGGCGGAGGGCCTTGGTGGCGTTGAAGATGCGGGTGAAGTGGTCGCGGGTGAAGGTGAGGTAGGTCTGGCGGAAGACATCCTCCTGCTGGGCGGGTGTTTTGCCTGTGAGCAGTTGTGGGCGGGTCTGGCGGATGTGCTCGCGCCAGTCGTCAATGGTGTCATGGTCCTCGGCGGTGATGCCGAGGGTTGACGGGGTGTTGGAATGCCCGGTCCACCAGGGGCCCCAGGACTCATAGTCGAGGGCGATGAGGCCGCGGAAACTGACGTCCGGCACTGCATCTTGGAAGAACCTGGACATGCTGGTCAGGTACATCGTGTAGTACGCCTCTGGCCCGCCGGGGTAGCGGTCGATCATGTGCGGGCCGGCGTTGAAGTATGTCGCAAAGTCGCCCGCGCCGATGATCGCCACGTCCAAACGCCACGGGACATTCTGATACTCCATGGCGTAGAACGCGCGATCCGCAGCCCAGTAGTAGTAATAGAGCGAAAACTCGTTTGACCTGGGCACGGCCGTGACCAGCCCGGTAAACCGCTCGCGCGGGGCCCAGGTCTGCGCCAGCGCCGGGCGGAAGTTGGCAAGGACCGCCAAGGCCAAGAGCAGGCCGGCCCAGCCCATCCCGTCGCACCTCCGCTTGCACGACGACTTGCACCGGCACAGGTTGAATCGAAAGATCGCCATGGAACTCCTCACGTCCAATAGGTGCTGGCCCGTTCAATCACACAGACGATCATCGGATTCAATCTGCGCCCGTGCAAGGCCAGGGGTGAGATCGTCGGATCAAATGTGAGGTTCCGGGGGGAACAAGCCGGGCAAGACGATTGCAACAGCTGGGAGAAGTTCGGCGTACGCAAACTGTTAGTGTCTGTTTGGGGAGTTGTCTGTCCCCCTGCGGGATTGGGGGAGATCGGGCCGATAGACTCAACTGGCTTTGGCGGCCGGAGGCAATCGTGGATAATGTGATCTTTGCCCTGCTGGTGCTCATCGGGGTAGCGATGTCAGTGCTGACGTTCGTGCGGCCCACGATGGGGTTCGTGGCCGTGCTGGTGATGTTCCCGTTCGAGGTGGGGTTGCAGTCGTTCAAGCCGGCGTTGATTTTGTCGTACCCGTGGGCGGTGAACCTGGGTGTGGCGTTGGTGGCAGGGCTCGCGGCGGGGTTGTGCTTCACGCAGCGGAAGCGTCCTCTAGCGGGGTTATCCAACCCTGCGACGTGGCTGTTTGTGGGGCTGTACGGGTGGATGCTGTTGACGTTTTTCTGGACGCCGACCTTCGATGCGGCGATGTACTTTTTGAAACTGGGCTGGCCGTACATGGTGCTGCTCTACTTCATCACCCCGCTGCTGATCTCGAGCATCGAGGATCTTGACGAGATCATCCGGCCTTTTCTGATCCTGAGTTTTCTGGTTGCGATCTGCGTCTTCCTCAACCCGCAGGCGGGGTTCTTCAGGGGGCGGTTGACGATCGAGCTGGGGTATGTCGCGGGCGTCGGGGAGATCAACTCCAACCCGCTGGCGTTGTCAGAGTTGGGGGCGTTGCTGGCGATCGTCGCGGGGTTGTACCGTGGGCGGACAAAGTCGGTGCTGATGCTTGCGTTTCAGGTCGTGGCGTTCACGGTCGGGATGGGCTTTGCGTTGGCCGCCGGCTCTCGCGGGCAGGTGCTTGCCGCGGCGGGGGTGTTGGTGGTGGGCTACCCGCTGCTGGCCGAGCGGAGGAACTTCATGTCGATCTTGACCATCGGGATCGGTGGGATCATCGTCTCGGCGGTCATTGCGACGCTCTACCTCTTTCTTTTCAGCGGGGTCGAGGACACGCGGTGGTCGGGCACGGCCCTCGAGCAGGGGGCCGGTGATCGGCTCGGGTTCATCACCGCGCTGCTTGAGGGGTACACCGGCCGGCCGGCCTTCTGGATTCAGGGCCTGGGTGCCAGCGGGTTCAACCAGTTCTTCCGTGCCCCGGAGAGTGACTTTCCCTTCCACTACCCGCACAACATCTTTGTTGAGAGCCTGGCCGAATACGGCCTGATCGGGCTGGCCCTGCTGATGGGGATCTGCTTTGTATGCGCCATGCAGTGGTCGAGGCTCTACCGTGCCGTGGGCAAGGACAACAACACGCGCTCGCTGTGCACAATCCTGCTGGCTCTGACGATCTTTCAGTTCCTGATGAGCCTCAAGCAGGGGGCGTTGCTGAACGCGCCGCTCTTGTTCACCTTCACTCTGATCGTTGGTAAACTGGCGACGCGGGCGGAGGGGGATCGGCATGGCCAGCATGCCGATGTGGGTGGCCCTGACGATGAGGAGATCGAGAAACTGCAGATCGCTTACGCCGAGGGGGACCCGAGGGGGGCTAGTTGACCTTCTGGAAGTCGTCGGGCCCTTTGCCGCAGACGGGGCACTTTTGGATATCGAGTTTCTCGACGATGAAGCCGCACGTTCGGCTGACGTAATAGTCGTGCTTGCCACCCTTGAGGGCCTCACCCGCGGGGCCGGCGTCCTTGAAGAAGCGGGCGAGTTCGATCGTCCCCTCGCGTGTCCAGCGGATGGCTCGCACGGCGTCGCGGTTTCCCTCGTCGTTGCAGGCCCGGCGCCAGGCGGGCAGATCCGTCTCCTTGAGCACGCTGAGGAGATTCAAGGCGGAGGCAAGGTTCGCGGCCGTCTGCCCGACGGGGATCGGCTTGCTCTCAGGGTCGATCGCCACGGTGCCGCCGAGCGCGGTGATCTGGGCGTTCATCAGCCCGGCGTGGATTTGCTGCACGCGTGCCATGGCCCGGAAGAGGCTCGCAACGCCCGCGAGTTTCTCGGCATCGGCCTTCTCAGCAGCGGCGACGGCAAAGTCGGCGCCACGCGACAGAGAGGAGTATGCCAGCCCGAGGGCCTTAAGGGTCTGCACCTTGGGGCCTGTCGGGGTGCCCATGCCCCCTTTGCCATCAGGCTGGGCCGGGGGTTCGGCCAGGGTGCACGGGTTGCAAGGGGCCGAGAGGGCCAAGGAGGCACCCAGAATAATGCTTGCTGCGGTCTTTGGCATCTTGATGCTCCTGAACAGTTCTTGGCCGGTGGGTGGTTGGGTGTGGATATAGGAATCTTATCCGAAAACTGTTATGATTTGCGACCGTGGTTGTGGATGATCGTATAGATCGGCTCGGTGGTGCTTAGCTCTGTCAGGGGGTGTGCGATGGAATCTGGTGTAAGGGATCGGGGTGAAGACGATGGTTCGTGCAGGCTGGCGCGTGATGAGGTTGCGCGAGCAGCGCACGACCTGGGCAACGCGGTGCTAGCGATGCACGCCTCGGCGGACCTGCTCGCGTACGCCGTGGGTAACGGTACGTGCACGGTAAGTGCGATGGCGTCGCTGCGTGAGGGTATCGAGCAGGCCCGGCAGGTGGCTCGTCGGCTTGGTGATGCGGTTGCAATCGCGGGGAGGATCGGTGATGCGGGCGTGTCGGCGGGTGCCGCTGGGCTGGCCGGGCAGGGTGGTGTCAAGACGATCACACGAGCGTTGTTGATCGGGCATGACGCGCAGACGGCGTCGCTGATTGTGCAAACGATGCGCAACGCGGGTGTCGCTGCCGAGGTTCTGGGTGGTGGCGCACCGGCGGATGTGCTTGGGGCGCGGTTGGGTGAGGTGGGCGTGCTGGTGGTTGACGCCGAGGGTATGGAGCCGGGTGCGTTGTCGGCCGTGGCGAGGGCGTGCGGGAGCGGGGGGGTACACTGGGGGATCATCATCGTCGGTGGCCCGGCCGAGCGGATGCCCGCTGGGCTGGATGGGCCGCGGGTGCGGGTGCTGAGCAAACCATTCGCGATCGGCTCTCTGAAGAAGGCCCTGGAAGAAATTCTCAGCCTGAGGGGCTAAAAAACGCCTTTGTGTCCTGTGCATAAATCCGGTGTACAGTTGTATCGTGTGAAAATACTGGTATGCTCTAGCTAGCGGCACGATCTTTGTGCATGTGTTTGCGAGCCGTGTATGGACCGGTTGAGAGCATTGCGAGTAGTGGTAGCCGATGACCACGGCCTTGTGCGCGGGGTCCTGCGCGAGCACCTTGTCCAGCGTCAGTTGTTCGATGTTGTCGCGGCCGTTGGTGATGCCGATGCCGCTCTGGGCGCTGCGCTGGCGCACACGCCCGACGTGGTGGTGCTGGATGTGGAGATGCCCGGGCGCAGCCCGTTTGAGGTCGCGCGATTGATCGGCTCGGCGTTGCCACGCACGGCGGTGATGTTCTTGTCGTCGTACTTCCAGGACCGGTACATCGAGCAGGCCGTGGCGGCGGGGGCGCGCGGGTATGTGGTCAAAACCAGCACGCCCGAGCAGTTCATCGAGGCGATCCGGCAGGTTGCCCAGGGCGGTGTCGCGTTCTCGGCCGAGGTGATGGACCGGCTGGTGATCGACCGTTCGGGTGTGCGTCTGACCGGGGGTTTGAGCACGAAGCTCTCGCAGCTTTCTGACCGCGAGATCGAGGTGGTGCGTTACCTGGCGACGGGGCTGAGCAAGAAGGAGATCGCCGGGAACATGCACCTGTCAGTCAAGACGGTGCAGAACCACGCCGACCGTTTGATGCAGAAGTTGGGGATCCACGACCGTGTGGCGTTGGCGCGGTTTGCGATACGCGAGAAGATCGTCAGCCCGTAGTTTGTCGCGGGTGTGGAGGGGCGCCGCACAAGGTTGTGTGATTTTCTTCACAGGCCCACACCCGGCACACGTAATAGGGATATTTACCCCATTGGTGTGGAGTGTGATCAGGCCGAATGCTCGGTCATGAGTAATACGCAATCAGAACTTCCAGGCGCACAGATCGAACCTAACACGCGGGCGCACTTGGCTGACACCTGGATTGGTGGCCGGCCGGGGCGAGCTACGCCCATCCGTGGCGGTGAGGTGGCCGCTGCAGAAACGGGTGTGCAGGGAGCGCTGCTGAGCCAGGACGTGCGTGGCGTGCTGGAAAAGTGCCTGGGCGTGGCCGGGGCTTTGTACACACGGGGACAGTGGGGTGGTCTGGAGGAGTGGCTGGCCGGGGGCGCGGCGCAGGTGTTGGAGTTTTACACCCGTGGCGGCGAGCAGTCGGGCACAGCGGGGTGCAACGGGGGAGCGCCTGTTGGCGCGTGGATGGCGCTGGTAACGCAGGCGCAGCGGATCGAGAGCCGGCGCGTGGTGGGGCTGGCGCGGGTTGGGTACCCGGGGTTCTCACCCGAGCAGGTGGCCGACATTGCGCACGGGGTCTGCCTCAACCCTTCGACGTGGTCGGAGGTGATCGTTCGGCAGGTGGGTGGCTCGCCGGTGCTCGGCTCGCAGGCGCGTGTGGTGCTGGTGCCGAGCGCGTCGGACCAGGCGGTGCGTGTAACGATGCCGCTGGGGAGGTTTGTGCGCGGGGTTGTGCCGATTGCGCCGGGGGGTGATGGGCGAGCACTGCTGTGGCAGGTGGACGGGAAGCTGGGCGGCTGGACGCCGACGGGGCAAGACGCGGCGGCCGGTGAGGGGCTGTCGCTGGCGCTGCCGCAGGCGTACACGCAGACGGTGCACCGGCGTGGTACGGAGCGGGAGAAGTTGACCGGAGCCGTCAGCGCGAGCCAGTCGCAGATTCTGCCCTTGCTCGCCAAGGGGCTGAGCCAGAGGCAGATCAGCCAGCGTGTGAGCCGAAGTCTGCACACGGTGCACGACCACGTCAAGGGGATTTATGCCGCCCTTGGGATCAAGAGCCGGTACCAGTTGTACGTGCTCTGGAACGGCGGAGACCCGAGCGGCGTCGATGGTGAGGACTAAGCCGGGATGGCGGCAGGGCGATACGCTGGGCGTATATGCACCTTGCCCTGCAGACTGAGCACCTTGAAGCGACGGCGGCGGCGTGGCTGGGGGAGCGGTGCAAACTCGTCCGGTGCGCTGCCGACGAGCCTGGCTTTTGCGAACTCTTGGCCCAGGCCGATGCGCTGGTGATACGCACGTACATGCGTGTGGACGCGGCGCTGCTGGCGCGTGCGCCGAGGTTGAAGGTGGTCGGGCGTGCGGGTGTGGGGCTGGACAATGTTGACCTAGCCGCGTGCGCGGCACGTGGGGTTGTGGTCGTCAACACGCCCGAGGCAAACACCAGCGCGGTGGTGGAGTATGTGCTGGCATTGATGCTCGACGCGACACGCCCGCGCGGCGGGCTGGACAAGGCCGTGGACGCCAGACGCTGGAAGGAGCTGCGCGAGGAGCTCAAGGCCCCGAGGCAGTTGTGCGAGTTGACGCTGGGCATCTGGGGGCTTGGGAAGATCGGGCGTGAGGTTGCGCGTGTGGCCGCCGCGCTGCGGATGCGGGTGGTCTACTACGACATTATGGAAATCCCAGAGCAGCACCGGCACGGGGCGTTGGCGTTGGATCGGGAGCAGTTGTGCGCGCAGGCCGACGTGCTGACGGTGCATGTCGATGGGCGTGCGTCCAACCGCAATCTCGTAGGCCCGGCGGACTTTGCGTTGATGAAGCCCGGCGTGGTCTTCATCAACGCCGCACGGGGGTTTGTTGTTGACAAGGTGGCCCTGGCGGGGTTCCTGCGGGCCAACGCCGGCGCGCTGGGGATGCTCGATGTGCACGAGCCCGAGCCGTTTGACGCGTCGTACCCACTGCTGGGCGTGCCCAACGCGCACCTCTACCCGCACCTGGCGAGCGCCACGGCACTGGCACACACAAACATGAGCTGGGTGGTCAAGGACGTTTGGCGCGTGCTCAACGGGGAGGAGCCGATGCACCGTGGCGTGGCGGAGGCGTGAGGCGTGAGGCGTGAGGTGTGAGGTGTGAGGTGTGAGGTGTGAGGTGTGAGGTGTGAGGTGTGGATGGTGGGGCGGGCTTCCAGCCCGCCCGGCGAGCGTTGGGGATCAAGGCATTTGACCACGGGGGCGTAGGGGTACAGGGAAACGCCGTTGTTTAGGTGTGTCATTGGTGCACAAGGGCTGCATCTCTTTTCTTGGTGCCCCTGTGGCCGTGTGGTGATATGTGTTTGCTGTGGATGTTGCAAGAGTGCACCAAGGCAGGCGCAACGGTCGCGGCATTACTTCGGTTTGATGTTGTCGGGTGCCTTGGCGTTGTCTGGTGCAACTGGCCCCTCGGCGCGCACGGCCGCGGCCAGCAGTGCCGCGATGCGGGCGGCGCGGTAGTCTGGCTCGGTGCAGAGCCGGCTGGTCAGACGGCTCCAGTCTGCGGGGGGTGAGGGTGTTGCGGGTGCTGGGGGTGGTTCGGGGTTCTGGGGGGTGCGCGAGTCGATCCTGCCGTCGATGGCCAATGGGTTGATGGGGGCTGATTGGCTTGCCGACTGCGGTGCGTTGGGGATGCCGCCGATCAGGAACTGCGTGCCCGGGGGGACCGTTGCGCTCGGGGTACCGTTGGCGTTGAGGGCATAGGTGCTGCGCGGGAAGACGGCGACGAGGCCACCCATGCCACGCACGCGTGCGTACCACCGGGCGTAGGGCGAGCCGGGGATGTCGGGGATGCGGTAGACGCCGGCAAAGTCGTTGGGCATGCGCAGGTCGGCCGGTGCTTGTCGCATGGTGGTGCTGGCCGGGCCTTGGTCGCCGATGCCTTGCTCGACGCGCTTGAGTTGGTCCAGCGGGAGCGTCGAGCCTGGGGTGGGCTGCTTTGCGGCGTCGGCGGGCTTGCCCGCGCCGGGCTGCGCGCGGGCCGGGGTGCTCAGCGTGATGAGCAGCCCGGCAACAGTCGCGGCAACGATCGAGGCTACCTCGCGTGCGTGCATGGGCAAGGGTAGATCAAGACCTTGGCACGCGGGTCGGCACCCGAATAGGCAGGGGGATGACCGGGCGTTGCTGATCCCCGGCGCTATCCTGCCGGTCCAGGAGCGGCGTATGCGGATCGTCATGCTTGGGTGGGAGTTCCCACCATTTATATCAGGAGGCCTCGGCACGGCGTGCCAGGGGCTGACGGCCGCGCTGGATAAACAGGGGCACCAGGTGGTCTTTGTCCTGCCCAGGCCGGCGGGCAAGGGGCAGCAAGGGCATGTGCGTGTGCTTGCTCCGCAGGGTGGCGCGGGTGGGCAGGTGCACCATGCATCGCACGGCGTGGACCGGCCGTTCGGAACCGCGGGGGGGATGGGTGTGCATCACCCGGAGTTTACCGCCTCGCGGATCATGGGCGTCCCGGCTGGTTTTGCAAGCCCATACGGCGTGGGGGGGCAGGTGGGGTTGATGGGCACCAAGGCCGCTGGACAGGGCCGGCCGACGGGGCACGCGCCCGACGGAACGCCGTTGTATGAAGATGCTCGCCACGGTGGCTGGCCTGGTGGTGGCGTCGAGTCGCTCTATCAGGGGGACCTGTTCATCCAGGCCGAGCAGTATGCGCGCTTGGTGGTGGCGATGGTGCGGGGTGAGCAGTTTGACGTCATCCACGCGCACGACTGGCTGACATTCCCGGCGGGTATCGCCCTGTCGCGCGTTACGGGCAAGCCGCTGATCGTGCACGTGCACAGCACTGAATATGACCGTGCCGGGGACGCGCCAAGCCCGCGCGTCTGCGAGGTTGAAAGGTGTGGGATGGCCTCGGCCAGCCGGGTGCTGGCCGTGAGTGAACTGACCAAGAACCTGGTAGTGCAGCGGTACGCGGTGCCAGCGGCAAAGGTGGACGTGGTCTACAACGGGATCGACGACCAGCGTTTGCAGCCCGCACCCGGCGAACGGATCCAGGGGCAGGACAAGATCGTGCTGTTCCTGGGGCGGATGACGATGCAGAAGGGGCCTGAGTTTTTTCTCGCCGCGGCCAGGCGCGTGCTCGAGAAGGTGCCCGAGGCAAAGTTCATCATGGCCGGCGCTGGGGATATGCACGCGCGGATGGTCGAGCTGGCGGCACAGCTGGGGATCGGGCACCGGGTTTTGTTTACGGGCTTTTTGCAAGGTGAGGACGTGGACCGCGTCTACCGCATGGCCGACTGCTACGTGATGCCGAGCGTGAGTGAGCCGTTCGGGATCGCGCCGCTGGAGGCGATCCGTGCCGGTGCACCGGTGATCATCAGCAAGCAGAGCGGCGTCGGGGAGGTGCTCACGCACGCGCTGAAGGTGGACTTCTGGGACACCGACGAGATGGCCAACAAGATCGTGGCGGTGCTTCGGCACCCGCCGCTGGGCCAGACGATGCGCGAGCACGGCAGTTTCGCCCTGCGGGCACTGACGTGGGAGCGTGCCGGGCTTGCGTGCGTGCAGAGCTACCAGCGGGCCATCAGCGACGCGGCAGAGTTGATCGGGACGTGAGTGTTTTTCGCACGCCCGGCAGCGGCCGGGGTTGGCAGGTAAACAGACCATGCTTGCAGCACGCAACGAGGCCGGGCACAAGGGGACCTTCGGTATGGTGCTCGTCGTCGGCGGGCAATCATCACCGCAGGGTGTGATGCTCGGTGCGCCGGCGCTGGCGGCGCGTGCGGCGTTGCGCGTCGGGTGCGGGCGGTGCGTCATCGCCGCGCCGGCGCCGATCCTGCCGGCGATCCTGACGCTCTGCCCGTCGGCAACGGGTGTGCCCTTGCCCGCTCGTGATGCGGGTCTGCTACCCGGCGCTGGTGAGGCGTTGCTGGCCGAGGCGCGTGGGGAGCACGCGGCGGTGATCGGCCCGGGCCTCGGGCAAGGGGCAGTGCAACGCGACCTGGTGCGCACGGCACTGGCCCACCTGACGTGCCCGATCGTCCTCGATGCCGACGGGCTGAACGCAATGACGACCGCCGACGATGCCGCGTTGATCGCCCGGCACGGGCGCGTCGTGCTGACGCCGCACCCGGGTGAGTTCCGCCGGCTGGCCGGGGCGTTTGGGATCGGGACGCTTGACGAGGGGGATGGAGCATCAAGGAAGTCAGCGGCGAGCGCGCTTGCGCACGTGGCCCGAGCGGTGGTGGTGCTCAAGGGGGCCACGACAATCGTGGCCAGCCCTGACGGGAGGGCGCAGGAACTGAGCGAGGCGAACGCCGTGATGGCCGTCGGTGGCAGTGGGGACGTGCTGGCCGGGGCGATCGCGGGGCTGCTGGCGCAGTATCCCGATGCGCGCGGCGGTGCCCTTGCGGATGTTGTTCGTGCCGGCGTGCTAGCCCACGCCTCGGCGGGGCGGGCGTGGCGCGATTCTGCCGGGGTGGCCGGTGGGATGCTCGCGTGGGAACTGGCCGATCACCTCCC
The DNA here is from genome assembly GCA_046339895.1 of bacterium. GTDB lineage: Bacteria > Planctomycetota > Phycisphaerae > Phycisphaerales > UBA1924 > JAJTGZ01. The sequence continues at coordinate 24,750 of JBKDDT010000012.1, forward strand.
AAGGGCGGTGCAGGGGCTTCGCAAGGTCTGAGTTTGGGGTGGTGTGCGGGCGGGGGCGTGTGCGAGGGGTCAATACATACAATCGACACTATGTCGCATCTGCTCGAAGTGCTCTCGGCTTGGAAACCCTTCGGGGCGCTCGTTGTGGGCGACTACATGCTCGATGAACTGGTCTTTGGGAACGTCGACCGCCTGGCCAACGACGCGCCGGTGCCCGTGCTGCACGTGCAGCGGACCGAGCACCGTGCCGGCGGCTCGGCCAACGTCGCGGCAGACCTGCTGGCGATGCGGGGCTCCGTCCACGCCGTGGGCCTGGTGGGGGACGACGCGGATGCCGATGCGCTGCGATCAAAGTTGTCCGAGCAGGGCGTGGGGTGCGATGGGGTGCTGACGGACTCGACGCGCCCGACGACGCTCAAGCAGAGCCTGGTGGGCCTGGCCCAGCACCGGCACGCGCAGAAGATGTTCCGCGTCGATAAGGAGAGCCGAGAGCCGGCCAGCGTCCGCATGGTCGAAAAAATGCTCGAGCGCGTCGGCGAGCGTCTGCCCGAAGTGAGCGTCGTTTGCATAGAGGACTACAACAAGGGCGTGTGTACGCCAGGGCTTTGCCAGGGAGTGATCGAACTGGCTCGGCAGGCCAACATCCCCGTGCTTGTCGACCCCGCGGCGATCGCGGACTATTCGCGCTACGCCGGCGCATCGTGCATCACCCCCAACCGCAACGAGGCCGAGCGCGCCGCGGGGATCACCCTGCCCGACAACGCCCCGGCCGAGGCGTACATCCCCCTCGCCGAGGTGCTGCAAGAACGGCACGGCTTTGAGAGCGTGGTCATAACGCTTGACAAAAGCGGGGCGCTGCTCTTGGCTCGCGGGCAGGAGCCTCGGGTCGTGCCGACGGTCGCAAGGCACGTCTACGACGTAACCGGCGCGGGGGACATGGTGCTAGCCGCCCTCGCGGCGGGTCGCGCCAACAGGCTCCCGTGGCACGAGGCGGTGCGCTTTGCCAACGCCGCGGCGGGCCTGGAGGTCCAAGAGTTTGGCGTCGTGCCCATCCCCATCGAACGCATCCACCGCGACCTGCTGCTGCGCGAGCGAGAGCAGCGCGGCAAACTGCGCACGCTCAGCGAGCTCATCGTCGAGGTCTCGGCGATCCGCCAGGGTGGTGCCTCCAAGGGCACAACCCCCAAAGTGGTGCTCGCCAACGGGTGCTTTGACGTGCTGCACGCCGGGCACGTGAGCCTGCTACGTCGGGCCGCGGCGCTGGGCGACTTCCTGGTCGTTGCCGTCAATGGCGATGAGAGCGTGCGCAGGCTCAAGGGCGCGGGCAGGCCGATCTACCCGATCGCCGACCGGGCACAGCTGCTTGGGGAACTTGAGTGCGTCGGCGCGGTGGTGGTCTTTGACGAGCCGACGCCCGAGAACGTGGTTCATGCCGTGCGGCCGGATGTTCTGGTCAAGGGCCGGCAGTACCGGATCGAAGAGATACCCGGCGCGTCGTTCGTGCAGTCGCACGGTGGGCGCGTCGAGCTGCTGGACGTTGTCGAGGGTCGGAGCACCACCGGCACGGTTGAAAGGATCCGCTCGTCGTGATTCCGTACGTCGCATGGGCCGTGCAGCAGCAACCCCGGGCCACTGGTCAGGGAGTCGGTGAGGGCGCGCCGCGTTCACCGGGGCCTTGCGCGCGCCGCCGAACGCACGTTGCGGTCGTGCACGCTGTGTATGCCGACTTGATGCTGCGCGGCAAGAAGACCGTCGAGTGCCGGCTGAGCCGGACGCGGCGTCAGCCGTTCGGGGCCGTTGATGCGGGGGACGTGATCCACTTCAAGCTTGCCGGTGGGGGGTATGTCGCGCTGGCGACGGTCGGGCGCGTCGAGCACGTCGCGGGGCTGACGCCGAGCGAGGTCCGCCAGCTCGCATCCCGGCACGAGCCGAACGTCCTCGGCGGTCGGGCATACTGGGCCAGCAAACGTCAAGCCCGCTTCGCCACGCTCATCTGGCTCGCCGAGGTGCAGCCGATGACCATCGGCCCGGCGGTCGGACCGTTCAACGGCGGTGCGTGGAAAATCATCGCGAACGGGTAATGTCTTCGGTACGTCGTCTTTGGGTACCCCGAACCTCCGGGGCGGGAGTCTTTGATCTGGGGTAACCGGAGTAAAGCAAAAGACGCCCGCCCCGGAGGTGCGGGGTACCCGATGCGGTGTGCCCGAGGCCTCAGTTCACGCTCGCGCCCGTCTGTGCCGGCGCGACCATCCCCGCCAGGCCGCGGGCCAGTGCCCCATCGCCGGTGCCACCTTCGGCCTGGGGTGCGGTGCTTGCGGCAGCCTTGATCCGTCCATCGCTGCCGACCTGGTCGATCTTCACGGCCACGCGCTTGCTCACGCCGCGCTCTTGCATCGTTACGCCATACAACTGGTGTGCCGAGTGCATCGTGCGTTTGTGGTGCGTGATGACGATGAAGTGCGAGCGGTCAGTGAACTGCTCAACAACCCGGCAGAAGCGATCAACGTTCGCGTCGTCGAGTGCCGCATCCACCTCGTCGAGCACACAGAAGCAGCTCGGCTTGCTGCGGAAGATGCTCATCAGCAGCGCCACGGCCGTCATCGACTTTTCACCGCCCGAGAGTTGGCTGATCGACCTCGGCTCCTTGCCCGGCGGCTTGGCGATGATCTCGATGCCCGACTCGAGCCAGTCGACCTCTTCACTCTCGACGCCGTCGCGCACCACGGGCATGAGGCGAACCTCCGCCTTCCCTCCGCCGAAGAGTTTGCGGAACATCCCCTCCTCCCCGGCGAAGTGCTGCTGGATGAGTTCGAAGGTCTCCTTGAAGCGCGACCGGCTGGCGTCGTCGAGCTGCGCGATCAGCTCGCGCAGCTGCCCCTGGGCGCTGTCCAGGTCCTTGACCTGCGCCGCCAACGCCTCGTTGCGACCGGCGAGCTGGCCCTCCTCCTCGATCGCGTCGAGGTTGACGTTCCCGAGGTGCTTGATCTCCTTGCGGAGTTGCTCGGCCTGCCGGTGCCCTTGCTGTGGATCGACGCGCACGACCACCACCGGCAACTCGCGCTCGTCGGCGACATCCGACATCGACCCCGCAAGCATCTGGGCATACTCCCTGTGCAAGCCGGGCAGGTCAACGCCCAGGTCGTGCTCGGCACGCTCCTCGATATTCTCACGCTTGACCTCGCACTCGCGCTTGGCAATCTCCAACGCGTGCCAGTCGCGCTGCAGGTGCCCGGCCTGCTCACGCCCGGCCAGGGCACGCTCGGCCAACTGCGCAACCTCCACCGCCGCGTGCGCAACCCTTGAAGCCAGCCCCGCCACGACCTCGGCCAGACCCTCGGCACGTGCACGCGCCGCCGTCGCCTCCGCCCGGCTCGACTCGATGATCCCCTCGTGCTCGGCCAGCGCACGCTGCCTCGCCGCGCCAGCCTCCACAAGCCCGCCGTGCTGCCGCTGCGCGTCGTGCAACTGCGACTCAGCACGCTGCCGCTCACGACGAAGGCCCGACAACTGCTCACCGAGCTGACCAACCCGAACGCGACCGGCGGTCATCTGCTCGACGATCCCCTCGGCACGCAAAGCCACCGCCGCGATCTTCACCTCCAACGCACCCAGCACGCCCCCGGCCTCGTTGAACGCCCGCAGCAAACCCTCGGCCTTGTGCGTCAACGCCTCACGCTCGGCACGCAGGCCCGCGGTCCGCTCCTGCAACTGCCCGATCTCATCGCCCAGCACGCCATGCTCACGCTCAAGACGGTCGGCCTCGCGGGCGAGTTGCTCTTGGCGGCTTTCCTCCTGCGCCAGCACCCGGCGTTCCTCGCTGAGCTGCCGGCGAGCCTCGCCGAGTTCGTGGCCAAGGTTCGCGGCCCCAGCATCGAGCGTGCGGATCGTCTGCCGCTCTTGCTCGACCTGCCCGGCCAGTGTGCCCAGCTCAAGGCCCAGTGCCTCCATCTCGCTACGCCGCTGCAGCAAACCCCCGGCCTGGCTCGTCGAAACCGGCCCGGCCAGCACACGCCCATCAGGCTCGAGCACACAACCATCACCGGTTACCAGCCGCAACGGCGACCCCGCCGGCGCGTGCAGCACGCCCGCGGCCTGCAGCATCAGGGCCGACTCCAAATCCCGCACCAGGAACGTGCCGCCGAGCAACCGGTCGAGCAGTGCCGAGACCTCTACGCACCGCTCGGGCGACCCGCCCCGCGCCTTGACCATCCCGCGCACCGGAGCAACGCCGGGGACACCCTCAAGCCCTTGCACTGCCACCCCGCCAGATACACCCCCCGCGTGCAACGGCACAAACGCCACGCGCCCCGACAGCGACGCGAGTTCGCCCGCCGTGGGCAACTCCGTCAACGCCCGCACCACCACCGCCTGCAGAGCCTGCCCGAGAGCCGCCTCGACGTGCGCCGCCTGCGTGCCGTCCGTCTCGATCAGGTCCGCCAGCACGCCAACAACGTTCGCAAAGCCCGTGCCGGCGCTCTGCGCATCGAGCACCTCCTTGACGGCATCGTTAAGCCCGACGCGCTGCTCGACCATCTCGCGCAGCGTACCGTGCCGGCTCTCGACGCGGGCGAGCCTCTGCTCAAGTTCCGCCACGCGCTCGGCCTGCACCCGACGGTCCCCATCAAGCTGCCGGCTCCGCTCCTCCAGGTCGTTGTTACGCCCCTCCAGCCCCCCCACCACCGCGCGCCGCTGCTCGATCGCCAGGGCAACCTCACGCCGAGACTCTCCGACGCGCGCCTGCTCGGCCTGGTTCCCCTGCGCCTTGCCCGCCAACCGATCGAGCTGCTCGGCCACCACCTGCGCCCGCTGGGCGTCCTGCTGCAACGCCGCCAGCACACCGGCACGCTCGCGGTCGATCGCACCCTGCGCCGACCGCTGCCGGGCCAACTCCGCACGCTCGCCGGCCAGTTCGTCGAGCACGCCCGCACGCTGGCGCCCCTGCTCCTCGAGCGCCCGCTCGGCCTCGGCGAGTTGCTCGCCCACCGCCGCGATCTGCTCGGCCGCGTCGCGCTCACCAGCCTCCAGCTGCGAGATCAGACCCGAGAGCGTCGCCAAACGCTGCACATCCTCAGCAATCTGCCGGCGTGCCTCCTCCGCCGACGCCCCCGCCTGCCGGGCACGCTGCTCGGCGCTCTGCAATGCAAACCGAGCCTCGGCCAACTCCTTCTCGCCACGCCGGTGTCCCTCGGCCAGCTCCTGCCGGGTCAGTTCAGCCTCCTGCTTGGCCGACTCGAGCTGCGCCAACTGCGCCTCGGCCTGCCCACGCGTGGCCGACAGATCGGCCAAGCGACCCGTCAGCCCCAGAAGCCGCTCGTGCAGGTCGTCAAACTGATCGACCGCCAGGCACATCCGCAGGGCCTTGAGCTCGGCATCGAGCACCTGGAACTGCCTCGCCTTGGCGGCCTGACCCTTGACCAGCCGCAGGCGGCGCTCGGTGCTCTCGAGCTGCTCGCGCGCGATCGTCAGGTTCGCCTCCGTCCGCTCCAACTTCCGCTGCGCCTCGGCACGCCGCTGGCGATACTTGGCCACCCCCGCCGCCTCTTCAAAGACCGTCCGCCTCTCCATCGGGTTGGCCAGCAGCATCGCATCGACCTTCCCCTGCTCGATGATCGAATACGCATCGGCCCCGACGCCCGTGTCCATAAACAACTCACGGATGTCCCGCAGCCGAGCCTTCTTGGAGTTGATAAGGTATTCGCTGGTCCCGTCGCGATACAGGCGGCGTTCGACATCAACAACGTCGGCATCGATCGGGAGGGTGCGCTTGCCGCGCACGGCCAGGTCCAGCGCGGTGGGCGCATCGGGCTGGGCAAGAGGGATTAGGCAATCGGCAACAGGCGCATCGGGATCAATCGCAACCCCACCCTCATCAGCACCCACCGCGCCGATTGCCCATTGCCCGTTGCCTATTGCCTCTTGGCCCCCCGCCAGCACCGGGTTCTCGAAGCTCAAAACCACACTGGCCATCCCCAGCGGCTTCCGCGCCGCCGAGCCTGCGAAGATGACATCGAGCATCTCGGTGCCGCGCAGGGCCTTGCTGCTCCGCTCGCCCAGGACCCACTTGATGGCATCGACAACGTTGCTCTTGCCACACCCGTTGGGGCCGACGACGCCGGTGATCGGCTCATCGAATGTAAACTCCGTCCGGTCGGCAAAGCTCTTAAACCCGGTGAGTGTCAGTTTGCTCAGACGCATCGGGCAACCTCCTGTCGCCGGCCCCGGCCCGCAGGCAAGCCCTGTAAGCCAGACCAACCAAACTCAGACCCGCAGGCCAGGCCCATCCGTGGGCGCAACAAACCCCGCGCGGAACCTGCAATCATACGGGCACAACTCCGCAGTATCCTCACGCCATCCCGAGTTATCAACCGGATATCCACAGACTCTCCACACCTGTCGGGTGCGGTGGGTTGGGCGCGGGCGCCATCAAGGCCTGATGCGGTGCATCCAGATGCCGTAGTCGAGGATCGAGCACCACAACTGCACCCGGCTACGCGGGTACCCACGACCAAACGCCGTGTGCAGCCGCCACTGCCAATACTCACCCTGGAACCGAAATCGAGTAATCACACCCAGCCGGGCGAGTTGGTAAAGGCCACCGAAAAAGTCGAGTATTGTTCGGATCATGGGGTCTTCTTACGTGATTATTGGCCGACTACGCGCTGAATGTGGTTGAAAGTGTCTAACCAACCCCACCCCTGCCCATCCCCTCGGGGCAGGGGTTCATTGGGCGGCCAGGGTCGTTCGGAACCACGCCAGGGTCTCAGTCAGGGCCTCTTCGAGGGTGCCGATGGGTTGGTAGCCCAGCAGCGAACGCGCCCCGGCGATGTCCGCCAGCGAGTGCCGGGGGTCCCCAGTGCGGGCGGGGCGGAAGGTTGGAACCGCTCCAGGACGCCCGGCCCGGTCGGCCATGAGTTTCACCAGCGTCAACAGGTCCGTGCGCGTGCCGGTGCCGATGTTGACGACCTGACCGGCAAGCGTCTGCGTCGTCGTCGCTGAGAGCAGGTTCCCCGCGACCGCTGATGCAACGGGCGTGAAGTCGCGCGACTGCAGACCATCACCAAAGATAACCGGCTGCTCACCAAGCAAAATCGCTCGTGCGAAACTGGCGATCACCGCCGAGTAGGGCGTCCCCGCGCTCTGCCTGGGGCCAAAGATATTGAAGTACCGCAGGCTGATCGTCTCGATGCCGTAACTGGCCGACCACGCCCGCATCGCAAACTCCCCGGCTAGTTTGCTCGCCGCGTAAGGCGACAGCGGCGCAGGAAGTTGCGACTCAACCCTCGGCACCACCGGCCCGGGCACATCGCCGTACGCCGATGAACTGGCCGAGTAGACCACACGCTTGACACCCGCCCGCCTGGCCCCCTGCAAAACACGCACGCAGCCGGCATCGTTGACCGCCCAACTCCGCTCGGGGTGCTCGATCGACAACGGCACCGACCCCACCGCGGCCAAGTGAAAGACCACCTCCGCCCCGGCCAACGCCTCGTTCAGTGCCGAGTCGTCCAAGATCGACCCCTGCACAAACCGCAGGCTCGATGGGTCCAGCTCCATGAGCTCGATGAGGTGCTCGGCACTCGCATTGGACAAATCGTCGATCACGCTCACGCGCGCCTGCAACGCCAGCAGCGCATCGACCAGGTGCCCGCCGATGAACCCCGCACCACCGGTTACACACACACTCCGCCCCGCAATCAGCGGGCGCAGGCGTTGGACAAACTCGGCTGGCAGCTTCACCACAAATAATAGATCGCCAAACCGGCCAGCAACCGCCCCGGGCCGGGCACGCCTCACCCCGGACCAATCAACTCCTGATACGCCCGCACCGCCAACTCATCGCACCGCTCATTCTCCGCGTGCCCGGCGTGCCCCTTGATCCAGTGGAACCGGATCGTGTGCCGCTTGCGCAGCAACGCCAACTGCTCCCACAGGTCCTGGTTCTTGACCGGTTTTTTACCCGCCGTGCGCCACCCGCGCGCGATCCATGCGTCCAGCCACGTCTTAAGCCCCTCCAAAACATACTTGCTATCGCTGGTCAGATCGACAAGCGTCGGCCTGTGCAACGCGCTCAACCCCTCGATCACCGCACGCAGTTCCATCCGGTTGTTGGTCGTCTCAACCTCGGCACCGGAATCCTCGCGGGCCTTCCCCGTCGCCGGGTGCTTGAGGATGTACCCCCACCCACCCGGGCCGGGGTTCCCCGAGCAAGCACCATCGGTAAACAGGTGCACATTCGGCAGGTGTTGCTCCTCGCTCGCTTGGGCCATAGAAACCAAAAGTAGGGGCGGAGCGATCGATCCGCCCGGGCGATGAAAACCACGGGTCGAAGTTGCGCGTCCCTTGCCACGCTTACCGGGCGTTGAACAACCCTCTGTGCCCCCAGGCTTGATTGCCCCCCCGGCAAGACCGATATCCCAGGCATGGAGCATCTGAAAACCCCCGAAGACCGCCGATCATTCCCACGCTTACCTGCCATCCACGGCTGCCGAACCTTCCGACCGACGTTCAACAGTTTCGGCTCCGGCCGGACGCGCGATTACTCCGCGGGGGGCGCACTCATTGACCTCACGGCCACACGCCCGGTCAGCCTCGGCGAGACGATCGACGTGCACATCGAGTTCAAGTACTCTGCCGTGCTGCCCGCTGGCCAGATGAGGCGTGCAACAGTCGTCCGTGCCGGTGTATTGTCCAACGGCACACAACAAGTCGCCGTGCGCTTCGCACAACCACTGGCCGCGCAAGCAGCGTGATGCGGGTGGAGCTGTTCTCTTGCTGAACCCCTCCCCCGAGGGGAGGCGCAGCGCTGGGGCTGGGCAGCACAAACTACCCTGAAAAAAAGCACCCAACACGCCCAACCAACACGCCCAAGATGGTCGGCTCGAAGAGCCGAAACGCCCGAGGTCAGACCTGCCCCACCAACTCCACCACCCGCGCAGCCGTACCCCAACTCAGCGTCACACCCGCGCGCCCATGCCCATACGCGTGCACCACTGGCCCGGCCTTGGTCCGTTCCAGTTCCAATCGCACGGCCTCGCGCTGCCCCCCCACCACCCGCGCGGGGCGCAAACCCGCCAGCGCCCGCAGACGAACACGCCCAAGCCCCGCCGCGCCTGCCCGACCCGTGCACCCGAGCAGCGCCCGGCAACGCTCCGTCATCGCGTCCAACGCCCCCGGCTCCGTTACGCACGCCTGCTCATCGTGCTCGTAGGTCCCCCCGAGCACAACATGCTCCGCAAACGGATAGATATACGTAATCGACCCGTCCGGCTCCGTCGCGTCCAGCGCCTCGGTCAACCCCAGATCGTTGGGCACATGCACCACCTGCCCACGCATCGGGCGCACGGCCGGGTCTTCCGCCAGCACACGCGCGCCAAGCCCCGAGGCATTGACAACCAGATCAAACCCCTCACCAAAGAGCAGCGCAACGGCATCAACGCCACGCCGCTTGATTGAAACCCCAGACGCCACCACCCGCCCGCGCAGCCACGGCATGTACCGCGGGATATCAACCTGCGGCACCGTCAAGCGGAACCCCCCGGCATACGGCCCGACCGGCGCAAGGCTCTGCACCCGCGTGCCCAACGCGCGAGCAACCACACCCGTCCACGCCGGGATCGGGCCGGGACGCGACCAATATTCACTGCTCGGGCGCAGCGAGACGCCCGCATCCCCATCCCCGGCCAACTCGGCAAAAGCCACCGCCGACGCCGAGAGAACATCCACCATATCCCCGGCATCAAACGCGGAAAAAACCGCGCCGGCGCGCGTCGACGTCGTCTCTGCCGGGTCATCGCGCGTGAAGACCTCCACCCGCGCTACTGCCGACAGCCGCAGCGCCGCCGAGAGGCCGATGACACCCCCGCCAATCACCGCGATGTTCATCCTTGCTGCCAACCGTCGAGGTTAGGTCGAGCACCGGGCCTCCCTAACCTCCCGGCGTGATCATCCAACGCGTGCACGAGATCGACTCAACAAGCCTCGAACTACGCCGAAGACTTGCCCGCGGTCAGTTGCTAGCCCCCATCCTCCTCATCGCAACTACCCAGACCGGGGGCGTGGGCCAGTTCGGTCGCCCCTGGCACAGCCCCCTCGGCGGCCTCTGGATGACCATCGCCCTCCCCGCTCCACACGCACCCGGCACACCCACCTTCGCGCACTGGAGCGCAACGCTCGGCACACGCTTGGGAGCAACTTGCCAAGAAGTCATCGCACAACTCCTCGCCGGCACACCCTCGCAGGCCCACGTAACACTCAAACCCCCCAACGACATCCTCATCGCCGGCGCAAAGGTCTGCGGGCTCCTGACCGAACTCCTCCAAGACCCCGCCGGGCGCGCGTGGGTGCTCGTCGGCGTCGGGGTCAACAGCAACGTGCCCCAAGAATCCATGCCAACAGCCCTGGCATACCCGGCCACCACCCTCTTGGCCCACCGCGGGCACCCAATCGACCAAGAGCACCTCATGCACGCCCTCGCCGAGCACATCACACACGCCTGCGCACACCCATAACAGCCCAGGCCCCTCGGCGTTGCGCTACGCTCACGCGTGCGCTACAAACTCCTGGCCATCGACCTCGACGGGACACTCATCGACCACCACGGGCACGTGCCCGAGGTCAACATCGCCGCCATCACACGCGCTCGCGCCGCCGGGTGCACCGTCGTGCTCTGCACAGGCCGAGCCCTCGTCGAGTGCGAGGCCGTCTTCAACCTCGTCGGCCGCAACGACCCCGCCATCGTCGCTGGCGGCGCGATGGTCGCCTGCCCCAAGTCAGGCCAAACAGTCGAACGCTTCGCCCTCGACCACGCGCTTGTCCAAGACGTCGTCGGCCACCTGCTCGAACGCAACCACGCAGCGATGGTCCTCAAAGACCCCGCCGCGACTGGGTACGACTACCTCGTCGTCTCCCCACGCGGCAACGCCGGGATAGACCCCGCCAGCGCGTGGTGGTTCGCACGCATGAACGTTCGCCTCCAAGTCGTCCCACGCCTGAGCGACGACGAGCACCCGCACGACACCATCCGCGTCGGCGCCTACCAGGCCAACGACCCCGTCGACACCCTCGCCACCGGCCTGCAAAACCGCTTCGGCCAGGCCTCAACGCTGCAACACTTCCAGGGCGTCGTCCTGCCCAAGGACCGTCGCGACGGCGGCGTGCACAGCGTGCACATCGTCGAGGTCTTCCACCAGCACGCCGACAAGTGGCAGGCCCTCTCACGCCTGGCCAGCCGGCTGGGCATCGACCCAGCCCACACCGCCGCCATCGGCGACCAGGCCAACGACCTGACCATGCTCCAGCACGCCGGCCTCGGCGTTGCGATGGGCAACGCGATCAAGCCTGTCAAAGACGTGGCTAAACGCCAGACCCTCCCGTGCGAGCAAGGGGGCGTGGCCCACGCCATCGAGCAGATGCTCAGCGGGGCGTGGTAAGTGCTCAGCAACACGTGCTTCTACGCATGGCCGAGATTCCTCGTGCGGAACCCCTCCCCCGAGGGGATGCAGGGGTGGGGTTGGCCACTTCGAACGCACGCGAATCATCGGTGATCTGTATCACCCGACCCTCACACCGTCCGCATCAGCACCTTATCGGCCCCGGCGTGCCGGGCGTCCAGCCCCGGCGTGATCGCATTGAGCCGCTCGGCCAGCCTCGGCAAATACCCGCGCTCGGTGTTCGAGTGCCCCGCCAAAATAATCCCGATCCCCATCGCGTTCGCCGCCAGCACCTCGTGGTGCTTCATCTCCCCGGTCAAAAACACTTCGCACGACTCGCGGCTAGCCGACTCGACCAGCGACGCCCCCGCGCCGGGGCAGATGCCAACGCGCGACAACTTGCTCTCAACACCCCGTGCCGGAGCGATCTGCACGTGCGTCAGGCCCAGGTTCGTCTTGACACGCTGGGCCAACTCCCCGATCGTCGCCGGCGTATCCAGCGTCAGCCGCCGGCCCGCACCCGTCCCGCGCTCGGCCTTGGGCTCCAATGGATACACATCGATCCCAGGCTCCTCATACGGGTGCAAACTCCGCAGCAGTTCCACCGCCAACGGCACCGCTCGCCGCGCGATCACCATCTCCAGCCGAACCTCCGGCACATGCTCAAGCTGCCCCACCTTCCCCACCGTCGGGTGCGCTCCCTGGTTGCCCAGGAACGTCCCCGTCCCAGTCGCCGCAAAGGAACACGCCTGATAGTTCCCAATCGTCCCCGCACCCGCGCTCGCCAGCGCGCCACGAACCTGCTCGACGTGCGATGCAGGCACAAACGTAACAATCTTGCACCGCCCGCTGGCTTGCTCGATCGCCCTGGGGATCAACGCCCGCCGATCCGCCGAGCGCGGCTGCCCAGGCTCCAACACCGCATCGGCCAGCCAGTCGCTCATGCACCCAGGCGCAGCATCCAAACTCGTGTGCGGCGACACCACCGCCATACCCCCTGCCAACGCACGCAAAATCAACCCCTGCCTCGCATCGCTGGCCACCAAACGCTTGATCGCATGGAAGATCGGCGGGTGATAACTCAGTATCGCCCCCGCCCTGATCCCCTCGGCCTCGCTCAGCACCCCGTCCGTCAGGTCGATCGTCAGCAGCACAGGCCCGCGCAACGCCGACCGCGCGTCGCCCGCAATCAACCCCACATTATCCCACTCCTCGGCCAGCGCCAGCGGCGCGACGGCGTCCATCGCGTCTAAAAGACTCTGCACGGTCGGGGTCGTTGACGGGGGAGTACGCGTCGCCATGGTGCAGGATAGTTGCCCGAAAAGCCCATGATGGCACGCCAGCGCAATACCCCCGGCAATATCCTCGCACCATGCAAACGTACCAGGCCCACGCAAAGATCAACCTGGCCCTGGCCGTCGGCCCCCCACAAGGGCCGCGGGGGTACCACCCGATCGCCTCGATCTTTGTGTCCATCTCCCTGGCCGGGGAGGTGCACATCGAGCCGGCCGCCCCCAGCAAAGGCACCTTCCGCACCACCTGGGCCGACGACGCGCCCCTGCCAACCCCCATCGACTGGCCGATCGAACAAGACCTCGGCTACCGCGCCTGGCGCGCACTGGAGGCCCACACCGGCCGAGCACTGCCGGTGCACATCGATGTCCGCAAGCGCGTCCCCGTCGGCGGGGGCCTCGGCGGCGGCTCATCCGAGGCCGCCGCCGTGCTGCGGAGCGTCAACAACCGCTGCGCACTCGCCCTCTCCAACGCGCAACTGGCCACCATCGCCGCGACACTCGGCGCCGACGTCCCCTTCTTCCTCGACGACCACACGCCCGCACGCCCGGCCGTGGTTGCAGGCTTTGGCGAACGCATCACACGCGTGCAACTGCCCACAGCACGCGCTGTCCTGTTCATGCTCCCGCTGCGATGCCCTACCGGCACAGTCTACAAGGCCTTCGACGCCGCCACGCAACAGCCCCCCAGCACGGCATCACTACGCCCCGAGCGCATCGACGCGCTCCTGAACGCCGTACGCCAACGCAAAGCTATCGAACCGACCATGCTCTTTAACGACCTTGCGGCACCGGCTATGCACGCCTTCCCCGCCCTGGCCGAGCACGCTCGGCACATCGCACGCGCAACCGGGGCGACGATACACGTAACCGGCTCGGGCAGCACACTCTTGGCCCTCGCCCGCGACGCGGATGAAGAGCAACGCCTCATCGCCGCGGCAGACACCGGCGTACGCGCACTCGGCGTCGATATGCTCGTGGCATAGCTCGCTTGTCTCGTTCACACCGCTCGCGGCAATGCCCGCGAGTGCCAAGATACCATCTCCACCACCCCCAGGAGCTACCCGTGCACGAGTTTGTTCTCGATGTCGTACAGGACATCCCACGCCCCGTCGAAGAGGTCTTCCCCTTCTTTGCCGACGCCGGGAACCTCCAGCAAATCACCCCACCGTTCCTGCACTTCCAAATCCTCACCCCCCTGCCCATCGACATGCACGAGGGCACACTGATCGACTACCGCATCCGTCTGCACGGCATCCCCATCCGCTGGCGCACACGCATCGCACGCTGGGTGCCCATCAAGCAAACCACAAGCTCCCCCACGCCCTCGTTTATCGACGAGCAGATCAAAGGCCCCTACCGCAAGTGGGTGCACACGCACACCTTCGAGCCGATCGCCACGGGCACGCGTGTGCGCGACCAAGTCATCTACGCCGTGCCCGGCGGCCCGGGCGTCGAACGCATCATCGAACGCCTGTTCATCCGCCCGCAACTCGACCGCATCTTCGCCTACCGACGGCAAGTCATCGCCGACTATTTCGCCAAGACTTGAACCCCTCCGCCCAGGGCAGGAGCATGGGCAGGGTGGCTCACACAAAGTGCCCAATACAAAGAGGTTCGCGGAGAGGGCGGAGGTTGGCCAAGGAACGCGGAGTAAAGGCCCGGGGTGATGCCTGCTACCACCAAAGCAACGCACAACCAATCTATGCAACTTTGCCACTCTGCCACTTGCCCTGTGCACCTCCGTCCTCTGAGTGATTCCTTCTCTGGGCCCTCTGGGCCTCGGGAGTAAAACTTCTTCGTGAGCAAGTGCCTAGCGACGGGCGATGAGCGACGAGAAATGTGTGCGCATCCCCACGCCGTTGTGATCAATGGTGGATATGCACCACGATGGCACAGGAGCCGCTCGGCGGCCTCGGGCACACATCTGGACCCTCCCCAATGAGTACGCCCCAGCATGGCTGTAAACGTCGCCGTGGGGGTGCACGCAAAAAGGGGGAGATTGGCAAGGGCCACAAAGACCAATCAACCAGGCTTAAAAACCCCAAGCCTTCCCTCCGCGTTGCTCCGCCAACCTCCGCCCTCTCCGCGAACCTCTTCTATGCGGGCCGGCTCGGAGAGCCGACCTACCCGGCCGGCCTACTCCGCACCCTCACCACCCGCCTGGCGCACCATCTTCTCATCACGCACGTTCGTTGCCTGGTACGTCAGCCGGGTGCGGGCGTATTGCTGCGGGCTGATTCGCAGGTCCGGCACCTCGCCGCGCAGGTGCTGGGCGTGCAGCGCTTTGAGAAACGGCACGCACCACCGGCAGCCTGTCCCCGCCCCCAGGCACTCGCTGATCAGCGAGGCCACCGGCGGGTCCTGAACCGCCAAAAACGTCCGCACCTTGCGGAGCGAAACATGGAAGCACAAGCAAACCTCATCATCGGCGTCCACGCACGCTCCTCAAACCAGCACCGGCAACTCGTACCGCAGCACCATCATGCTCGGCACCGGCGGATAAGGAATCCGCACGCGCAGGCCCACAAAGTCGCGCGCATCCCAACCCAGGCGCGCCATCGTTGCGTCGATCATCGCCGGGTAGCCCTCCACCTCATCGCAGGTGATGTTGGGAACATCCAGGGCCTCCGGCTCGACGCCGATGGGCAGCCGGCCCGACTCCCGGCCGTGCAACGGGTAGACCGGACCGCCGGGGAACATGCTGTAGACCTCCAGCTCCGGGCGGTGTGCAAAGAGCATCGAGCGGTGCGCGAAGTAGTCAAAGACGACGACTTCCGCAGGCGTGATCACGCGCACAATGTGCTCGCCGAACCGCTCGACATCGGTCCGCCCGATCGGCACGCACGAGCGCTGGAACCACCCGGTTACGCAGTCCATCGCCGCTGTCTGCCCGACGGGGACGGGCGCGAGTTCAAACCGGTCCGCCCCACTGGGCAGCGTCCGCACCTGCACCCTCGGCAGGGGCTTGGAGCAGAACGCGGGCATGAAGGGCAACCCATCGGGCGTCAGACCCGCTGGGTCGATCGCGCCGGTGAAGCCGGGGATGTTCTCCTGCCCCACGCCGTCGTATGCACGCACGGTGGCGACGGCCCAGGGCGTCTCTGGGCGCAAACGCACCAGCCCGAGCAGGGCCGTAACGATGGCCGAGTCGAGCCGGCCCGGGTCCGCCGGGTTGGGCGCGACAAACTGCGCCGCCAGCTGCGCCCGTGCACGCACGCCAAAGACCGCGCTGTTGCCCACGAATGCCAGCTTGCGGTACTGCTCCTCGCGCTCGCGCCCGCTGGGCATCACACCCGCGAGCATGATCTCGAGCGTCTCGCGGTCCCCGGCGTGCGTGGCGATCATCTGCTCAAAGGCCAGCAGCGCCGACTGCACCGACTCCACTTCCGCCGGCGACGCCCCACCCTTGCCCAACGCTAGCAGCATCAACTTCGAGCCCGTCCGCCCCGGTAGCCGGCACACGGCCGCCAGCGGGTCCGAATCGGTCACCACCCGCGCGATCTTCCACGCCAGGCTCTTGTCCAGCCGGAGCGCACGCCCAAGAGACTGCGGCTTAGTCGGGTCCACCGCGCACGCCACCAACGCGGCTGAGATCGCCGCACGCACCTGCAAGGCCACCTCACGCGCGCGCGTCAAGAATGCGTCTGTCAACGGCCCGTCAACACTGTTACCGCTCGCCGACAACATCCGCTCTACCTCGGTTCATCCCGGTGTCTACGCATCCTCAGCCGGTCAGTATACTGCACAAACAGGCCAGAGCACGCAGCCAAAGACCAGCCAGTACCGCACACCTCAACGCTTGATGGCAAAGGCACGCTCCAAAGCCAACGCATGAGCCTGATGGTAGTACTCGCCGAGGTTGGACCAATCAAACTGCCAAGAGTGCGCCTCGACCTGGTTGCGCATCGCGATCCGCGCACGCCGGTCGAGCTTGCAGAACTCGAGCATCTGCCCGGCCATCTCCCCCGCCGCGTCGGCAAACCCACGCCCGCGCCGGTGCACCGTCCACAAACCCGCCCCCGGCCGCCAGTGCATCTGCTTGCTGACGTAACTGCCAAACCCCGCAAGATCACTGGTGATCGCCGGCACACCCATCGCCAGGCACTCCAGCGGCGTGTACCCCCACGGCTCATAACTGCTCGGGAAAACGCCGAGGTGGCACCCGCGCACAAAGTCGTCATACTCCATCCCCCACAAGGGGTTCACCGGCGACAAAAAGTCCGGGTGATAGACGACCTTGACCGGATCGTCCTTGCGGTTGAACAGCCAGACGTTCTGTATCTGCGAGATCACCGGGTCTGACCCGTCGATCATGTGCGTTGTTACCAGTGGGAGGCGGTCAACCTTCATCGCCTGCTGCGTCCGCCGGTAGCGGAGCACCCAGTACTCATCAATCATCTTCTCCAGGTCCACGCGCGAGCCGGTCGCGCCGACCTTGAAGAGCTTGTCCCCCAGGTCCGACATGATGTGGTCGCAGACTTGCCGGAACTCGTTGAGCACGCCCCGCTGCTGGAG
Organism: bacterium; assembly: GCA_046339895.1. GTDB lineage: Bacteria > Planctomycetota > Phycisphaerae > Phycisphaerales > UBA1924 > JAJTGZ01. The sequence goes on from JBKDDT010000012.1 coordinate 41,989, forward strand.
CACCCACGGGTGCAGCGAGATCGTCGGCCTCTTGGTGATGATGAAAAACACCACGTTCACCGGCGAGCCGATCGCCTTCAGTTCAGCGTTGAGCCGGGCCATCGCCTCCAGCGACAGATCAAACCCCTTGTTCCTCGGCTCATACCGGCCGCTGGTGAAAAAATAGAGCGTCTTGTCCAGGTCAAAGCTGTAACTCGGGAAGAAGTGCCCCATCACGAAGCGGTGGATCTTCTCCTTGTGCGTCGCGTGCAAGGTCTGGAACTCGTGCCCGACGTTGTACCGCCCGATGTCCAGACCGTTGGGCAAGATCACATCCGGCCCGCGCCCCAGCAGCCCCTGGCACTCTTCGCCCGTAACTTCGCTGACGGTCGTCATCACGTGGCACCCGTGCGCGCACGCCCGCTCGATGGCGTGCTGGGCCGAGATCTGATACTTCGCCGCCGACGCGGCCTGGTCGATCGTCCCCCATGAGAGTCGATCGTAAAAATCCTCCTCGTTGCTGGCCATGTAGCGACCCAGCAGCGTCGCGTGCGTCTGAAACACACACCCCACCGGCAGGTTGTTCTTGCGGATCATCGGGATCGCCAGCCCACCCATCCACTCGTGGAAGTGCCCGAGCAGCGGCCCGGTGCCCCCCCCACCCCCACCCTGCTCGCTGATCTTCATGAAGACGCGCAGCACCGCGTCGGCAAAGCTCACCACGCCGTCGAGCAGCCCATCGCCACCAGGCACGGCTATGTGGTTGTCGGCCCACAGCCGAAACTTCACCGCGTCGGCATGCCCCTGCCCCTGCCAATGGTTGATCAGCAGCGCACGCGGCCGGCCCGAGACCATCCACCTGCCGTGCTTGATGTCCAGCCCCTCGGCACGCAGCGCATCGACGGCACGCCCGATCGGGCCCGTCGCCGGCGTCTCCTCAAACTCGATCGCCGCGTGCTGGGGGTTGTACGGGCCGATGAGGCAATACCGCTCACCCCAGCGCTCGACCATCGCCGGGGCCTTGGAACGGATGACCTGGAAGATCCCCCCGATCGGGTTGCAGACCTCCCAGGCGACCTCGATCAACATTCCGTGCGGCGCGGGCTTCAATTCGAGCACCACATCGGCAATTGCCCCCTCGGCCGGTGAGTCTGGCCCGTCCAGAGTACCAACTGGGCTGCGCAGACGCCTTCCCATGCTGGAAGTGTACCGGCGCCCGGGGGCAGGGCGGTGGAGTTTGGGATAGGACTTGATCTCAGGCCCCAGCCCCCGACCCCCTTGGCGTCCCGATCAGGGCGTCGGCATTGACGTCCCAGGCTGGCAGGCCGAACGGCACGCCCATGCACCGCCGAGCCTGGGTGGGTCGCCCAGTTCGACGCCTTCACAACCCCGGTGTTCCGCGTCCGCACAATCGGCCCGACGGCGCCGTTCTTGCTGCTCTATCCGAGACCCCGGCACACCCGCACTACGGCCCCTTACCAACCTCGTGCATGATAAGAACCACTGCCACAACGATGGCAAGCCCCAGCACGCCAAGGAAAATGATGTTCTTGCGCCGCTCCTTGGCGCGGCACGTGGGGCAGAGTGCCTCGACCTCCGCTGGCATCATCAGATCGTAAGACCAGATTCTGCGGCGTAAGTCCGCCGATTCCTCCCCGCACAGCGAACATTCGGGTGGAGCTGGACGAGAGACCTCCGTAGGAGGTGTGGTGAATGCGTCAATTGGAATCGCGGTCTCTATCTCCGGGTGAATGATAATCAAGTACCTTGCATCATCAAACTCCACTGATCTAATCAGTGAGGTTCGTTGATCTACCCACACCACGATACTGTTAGAGCCTTGCTTGCCAGCAATCTTGTAGCATGCGTGGCCCCAAATCAGTCCGATACCGACATACTCAGGACTTTGCAGGTCGTCCACCCGCGCCAGTTCGGCCACATGCATCAATATGGGCAGTACGCAGCGCGTTGCCCCCAACGACTTCTCGGTCAGGCGGGCAAATACTTCCGATCTGGAAAAATGCCCAGTTGGACCCCCGGACGCCCGAGATTCAAACCGACCGCCGTCCATCACGATCCAGTGCCACTCATTTTCTTCGTCTCCCCACAGAGGCTTTAAGTAGAACGCCAATGAATCAGGCTTGCGATAAACCGTTGAAAACGACCCGCGCGTGCGCTGGCGGACATCTGTGGATGCCAAATGATCAATAATGTGCCCGGTATCTCGATAGGTTTCAAGCGAGGCATACGCGGCCCGCATCCGTGCAAGAACCTCGGCCGCGTCTACCACGGCCTCGCCCCGCTCCGACGCCGGGGTCGGCGGGACGATCGGCGTCGGACGGCCATTGAAGGGGAGCGCAAACACCACTATGACAACGGTCGCGAGCACGGCAGCGAGAATTGCCACGATGATGAGTAGCACATTTGCTCCTGAACGGTGAAAGATCGGCGAGCCCACCGTGCGACGCTCATGGATCTAACTTCTACGCAGAGTTTCCACCCTGATCATACTCGGCATCGCCCAAAGATACCGAAAACCCCCTACGCCCAACCCCCCACGCCCCACGCTCACCCCAACCCCCGCACCCCACCCGGCTCACCGGCCGCCAGCGCCAAGCCGCCGCCGCGTGAGCGTGTTCGGACCATGTACTGCTGCAGGTTCCGCCCCGGGCACTCTGTCGGGTTGAGTTCGCGGTGGGTGTAGACGCGTGAGAGTGGGATGTTGTATTGCCGCATCTGTGAGGCGATGAACCTGTCCAGTTGGGCCATCTGGGCGCTTGTCGGGCTTTGCTGCTCGAAGTTGCCCATGCAGAGCACGCCAAGGTTGTGCTCGTTTTTGTCCTGCACGTGCGCGCCCTGGTAGGCGGTGGAGCGTCCCTCCCACACCCTCCCCCCGGCGTCGATAATGTAGTGGTACCCGATATCCGCCCACTTCCCACCCCCCTTGGCATTCCGGCTGATGTGCGAGAGGCGGATCTGCTCGACCCTGGCCGCGCACTGGGTGTACCCGGTGCTTGTGAAGACGTTCATCCCGTCGTGGTGCACGGTCAGTCGGCTGATCCCGTTCATCGCGTTGATGCTCCCGGGCCGGGCCACACCCGCACGCGTCCACTCACGCCGGGGGATCACGCCCGTCGGCAAGGGCACCACCCCCGGCACGGGGGGCACAGGCCCACCAGGGGCAAACGGGCCAGGCTCCGCTGGCGCTGGGTAATACGTGCCACGCACCGCCCGCCCCCCAGGAACACTCGGCAACTCGGGCCACGGAATCTCAGGGTCCCCCGCAACCAGAGCATCCCCGCCACCGCCCGGCTTGGCCTTGCACCCGGTCAAATACAACAACCCCAGGGCTCCCCCCGCCTGCAGCAACAACCGACGCGATAGTTCAACGCTCACGCCCACTCCATCGGCAACCCGCGCCCGTTCCCTGTAAACCCGCAAGCACCCTAGACCCCCCACCCTACGCCCAACACGCGCACAGGGTTCCCGGCACCCTTACGGAACCATCACATACTTGGACATCCGCTCGGCACCATCGACATCGACCAGAATCATGCGCAGCCGGCGCCCCGTCAACGCCCCCGCCGCGTTCTTGAGAACAAACTGCCGCACCGCCGTCTCACCCGGCCCAAGTTCCACCACCCGCTGGGTCTGCGTGGCAAACCCGCTGGTGCTCGTTGATAACTGCAGCGTCCGCGTCAACTTGCCGATGTTGCTCACCGTCCCGGTCAGGATCACGTCAGGCCCGTCGTCCCCGGGCCCCAACTGCGTGGCCAAGTGCAACTCCAGGTCCTCCAGCCCCACGCTCGTGGGCTTGGTAACGCGCATGGCCGGGTAGGGCCGGTCTACCGACAGCCGGACTGACATGGGCAACTGCTTGACCCCCGCCTCCTCCGCCGCGGTGAACTGGAAGACAAACGGCAGCCGCACCGTCTCCCCCGGCGCGATCGAAAAGGGTATCGGTGCCGTCGGCGACAGCATCCAGTTCTGACGAAGCCGGGCCGAGCGCGTGGGCGGGTTGTGCAGTGTGATGTCCCCGCTGATCCGCGATGGCCAGGGGTTGCGCAGCACCAGCTCGCAGTCGTGGCTCGTAACCACCGCCGGGATCAACTCGGGCTGCACCTTCATCTGAGACAAGAACTGCACCAGGTGCGGGTCGATCCCCAGCACGTACGCCGGGGTGGTCGAAACGGGTATGACGTGCTGCCCGCTGTTCTGTTCGGGCAGTAGCCTCTTGCGGTTGCCAAACGCATCGATCAGCGTCAGCTCACCGCCGCCAAAGAACCCTGTGATCGTGCGCCCAGCGTCCTGCGCCTGGCCACCCTTGCCCTCGCACCAGAGGATCAGCGTGCCGTTGCCCTCACCAGGCCCGGCACGCAACCCACCCTTGACCGGGCTGCCCGACTCCGGGGCCAGCACGATGGTGCGGATCGCTGCATCACTGGGCACCTCACCGATGACGCGCATACCCGCCGTCGCCGCCGAGAGCGTCGAAAGCGCCGCCAGGATCGGCTCGGGCTTGATCTGCCCGTCCACACCCACGCGCCACGGGTCTGCCGCACCGACGCGCACCAGCGCGTCCGAACGCTTGGCCACGCTCAGCTCACTCCAGAGCACCACCGCACGCTGCAAAAAATGCTCCAGCTGGTCCCGCTTAGAAAACTGCTCGCCCGGCAGCGCCTCGACGACGTATGTTACATCCACCCCATCAGCCGGCAAATGGGCAAAGTTCTCCAGCATCCCGCGCAGCGACGAAATCGGGTACCCCGCCGGCACCACGATGCTCGCGCCCGAAAACGCCCGCGCCCCGCCGCCGCTGCCCAGCCACTCTGAGTCCGCACGCCAAGGCAGCATCACACGCAGCACGGGCGTTACACGCGAGAAGGCACTGCTCAGCCCGCGCACCTGCGCAGGGATCACGTCATGGTCCAGCGGTGCCGGGCCCAACGTGGGGCCAAACTGCCAGCTCGCCAGACGCTGGCCCGACGACCCGATCAACCCCTGGATCTCCCCCAGCCACAGGCCAGACTCGACACCACCAAGCCCCCAGACGTTCGACCGCGACAGACGCAGCTTCTCGGCCACAGGCCTGGGCATCGCCGGCAGCGAGACGGTCAACTCCACACGGTTGGCCGAGAGGTTGTCGAGCATCTCCCCCAGCGCAACGGCCGGTGTGGGCGTGTTGGCCGCATACTCCGTCGGCAGCCCGACGGTCAACCTCGGCACGCCCAGCCCCGACGCCAACGCCGGCAGCCCCGCCAGTGAACCCGTCCCCACGCCCTCGGCAAACAACGCAAACGGCCGCAGCAGCGACACCCCGCCCTGCCCATCAACACCATCACCGCCCCCACTACTAGGCACCCACACCACCGTTGTCTCGGTCAAAGAGTCCACCCCCGCAAGACCGCCGCCGGCAAGCGTCCGCAGCCCCGCCAGTTCCATCCGCACCCGGAACCACCCAAAGCCCGGCAGCGACAACGGCACGCGCGTCTTGCTCCCGCCACGCGGGATCGTCATCGCCAACCGCCAAACTTCTTTGTCGTCCAGATCGCTGACAACCAACTCGGTCGCCAGTTCCGCACCCGTCAGGTCGCGGACGTCCACGATCACCGCCGGGGCGTCGGGGCCGAAGAACGTGTTCGCCAGCCGGCTGCTGGTGAGCACCACCCTGGGCAGCTGCACGATCGTTACATCATCAAACCACGCCGAGCCTTCCAAGTCCTGCACCAGCGACCACTCGCGCCCGCCACCGTCTTGCCCAACCCCCAACTCCCCCGGCTGCAAGAGCAACAGTTCGATCTGCAAAAAGTTTGCCCCCGCACGCCCACTGGGCACCGTCAGCCCCACGGGCACCCATGCCCCCTCGCTGACCACCGGCTCGGTCTGCACCATCGACCCCGCCACCACCTCGCGCTGCCCGTCCAAGAGCGTCGCCCGTACCACAGCCCGCGCGTTGACCAAACCCTTGGTCTTGACCATCGCCGACACGCGGTACTCCGCATCGGCAAAGACCACCAGCGACCCGGCCGCCAGCCGCAGCGCCGTGCTGCCGCCACGCGTGGGCAGGACCACCGACGAGCCTGAACTGCCCGCCCCTTGCGTGTGGTCAAACCTCGCCCGGTTGAACGCCGGGAACCCCATCCGCTCGCGCTCGGGTGGGTTGTGCTGGGCGCGGAACCAGTTCGCCGGCACCTCTTCTGGGTTCGCCGCCCGCTCGTTAAAGTCAAACCGCGTAACAACGCGCCCCGAGAGGACGGGCCGATCAGCAGCACCCCCCTGCACCCCCTTGGACACACCAGGAGACATCGAAATCTTCACCACCTCATCGCCCGCACGCGCAACGCCAGCGCACAACGCCAATGCCACCCCGAGCACCCATGCCAAACGCACGCCCATGCACCTCTTATCGGGTATTCGCCACCTTCCCTTGCACACCCAGACTCCAACGGGCCAAAGATCATCCCCCCTCACCCCCCACTCATACACTCCCCGTCCTCACACCCGCCCCCTCCGCGTCCCTCTTTCTTACTCCCTCTCAACCAGGTTTCCCCCGACACAGGCCCCACCATCACCACCACCCGTCCACCCTGGCAGCTCCACCTCCCCAACGCCCTCACCGGCGCGCGGGTCATCATGGCCCTGGTCTTCTTCGCGGTCCTGACCCGCTGGCGCTGGGAAGACTCGGCGGCCCAGGCCCTCAGCCAGGGAACCTCCACCCACGTTGACCGCTGGCTCCTGCTCGCCGCCGCCCTCTTCATCATCGCGGGCCTGACTGACATCCTCGACGGCGCTCTCGCCCGCGCCTGGGGCGTTGAAACAACCCTCGGCCGCATCATGGACCCCTTCGCAGACAAACTCCTGGTCATCGGCGCGCTCGTCTTCCTCGCCAGCGCCGACTGGTGGTTCGAGTTCAAGGACCCCGACATCATCAAACTCTCAGGCCACGGCATGCAGGTCTCGGGCATCTATCCATGGATGGTCGTCGTCATACTCGCACGCGAACTGCTCGTAACAAGCATCCGCGCCACGCTCGAATCGCAGGGCATCCGCTTCGGCGCCGATGTCTTTGGCAAGGCCAAAATGCTCGCCCAGTCCATCGCCATACCCACCAGCCTCATCGCCCCGGCCGTCGCCAACGTCATCCCCGCCGATGTTACAGCCAGTTTCTGGACCTACCCCTGGGGACGCATCACCATCGACCTCGTCGCCCGCACTGCCGTCGCACTGACGATCCTCAGCGCACTGCCATACATCTGGCGAGCCGCCATGCTCGTGCGCAATGCACGCAAAACCACACAAGGCTAAGACCATTTCAGCCAAACCCCCACCCTCACCCCGGCTCCCACTCGCCCTGATCACCACCCTGGGCCTCGGGCACCTCCGCCCCGCCTCGGGCACCTGGGGCTCACTCCCCCCGGCGGTCCTGGCCGGGGTCCTCATCCTCACAGACCAGGCCGGCACCACGCTCTGGTACGCACTCCTGGCCGCCGTCACCATTCTCTTCAGCATCGCGTGCGTGCGCTTCGGGCACCTGGCCGAGGAAACCTTCGGCAAGAAAGACCCCTCCCAAGCCGTCGCCGACGAAACCGCCGGCATGGCCCTGACACTCCTGTTCCTGCCCACCTGGTGGGCGCACGACCATCGCACGCTGCTGGCCTATGCAGCCGGGGCGTTCGTCCTCTTCCGCTTGGCAGACATCCTCAAACTCCCCCCGGCGAACCAACTCCAGAGTATCCGTGGCGGCTGGGGCATCCTGCTCGACGACCTCGCCGCGGCGCTGCAAGCCGGGGCCGTACTCATCGCCGGGGCGTGGGTGCTGAAATAACCATGACCCCACACGCCCCGCGGTTGACGGCCAGGAGACCGATGGCCCGGCAAGCACCGCTTATGGCTGCTGCGGTCAAGCCCTGACCAGGTTCGCAGGCCCACCGTTCACCGGGCCTGGCCGTCAACCACAAGGCGTGAACCGATTATAGCGGGCTACTGAACCCCTCCCCCGAGGGCAGGGGCAGCGGTGGGGTTAGACAACGCAAAACCCTAGAAAAACAGGACCAAACACGCCCACGAGTGTCGGCTCGGAGAGCCGACCTACCCCAGCACCCCCGCATGCCTGGCGTACATCAGCACCCCTGCATACGCCGCAAACGCCAACGCCGCGAGCTGGAACGGCCGGTCGCGCAGCGCCAGTTCCGTCGGGTCGTCGTACCGGCCTGTCTCCACCAGCAGCACGCACCGCAGCAGCCCGTACGTCGCCGGGAGCATCGTCAGCCAGAGCAGGTTGAAACCGTGCCCAGCCGAGCCCATCGACGACGCGTGCCAGACAAACTGCCCCTCGCGCGAGAGCACATACCCGGCGTAGGTAACGAGCGTAACCACGCCCGTGGCCACCACCGCCAGCCCGAGCGTCTGCTCGCTGTAACTCGCCTGCACGCCCCGCGCCCTTGCCGCCCCGGCCTCCCCGAGCGAACGCCTCTCACCGAGCCGCTTGCCAAAGGCCAAAAACATCGCCAGGAAAAACACCACGTTGAGCAGGTACGTCGTCGGCGCAACGCCCACCGCCAAGCACCCGGCCACCACACGCAGCACAAACCCCATCGCCAAGCAGATCACATCCGCGATCACACGGTGCTTGAAAACCAGCGAATACGCCAGCGTGTTGACAACATACAAACCAACGCACACCCCCACCCACACACGCCCCGCCCCCTGCACTCCCAGCAGCGCCACCGCCGACAACCCCAGCAGAACCCCCGCCAATGCCCACGCCGCGGGCACCGGCACCACGCCGCTGGCCACCGGCCTGGTCCGCTTGCGCGGGTGCGCGCGGTCCTGCTCGGCGTCGCGGATGTCGTTGACCGCATAGCACGCGCTGCTGGCCAGCCCAAACGCCAGCGCCGCCCACAACGCCGACCACAGCACCGACACCGACGCCAGGTTCCCATCACCCAGCGCATACACCGGCCCGATCAAAACAAATGCACCCTTGACCCAGTGCGGCACACGCGCCAAGCGCAGCAGACCAAGCGCCAGCACACCACCACGCTGACGAGCACCCGCGCTCAACGCCCACCCCCCGACTTGGTCCTGATCACCGCCATGTACTGCAAAGAACGCCCAAACGCAACGTTCCACCACCCAGGGTACAGGTCCAAACCCGTCCACTCACGCTCCAACTCCCCACCGACCGCCCCCGGCACGGCGTGCCACTGCGCCAAACTGTTGTACCGATACAAGCACGGCACACCGTGCGGCGCGTTCGCCGCCCAGTCCATCAAACTCACACGACACCACGACCAGAAACCCTCCACCTTGTGGTCCTTGATCACCAGCAACCGACGGCTCACCCGCGCACACTCACGCAACAGCAACGCCGGGGCACGCTCGTGGTGCAGCACGTCGGCCAAGATCACCACGTCGTAACTCTCGTCGGCCATCGGCATCACGCCGCCGGCGTAGGCGTGCACCACGATCGGCTCACCACCACGGGGCACGCGCTCAAGGCCCTCAACGACCAGACCCGCCGGGCAACCCGGCGCAGACAGGATCGCGGCACCGAGGGCACCGCCGCCACACCCAACGTCCAGCACCCGGTCCCCCGCCCGCAGCGCAGGGAGCAGTTCGCCCACAAGCACCCCCAGGCGGTGCTCGTAGATCGGCCGGTGTAGTCTCTTCATCAATCCGCCGAGCATGCTGGCACCTTTCGCAGTTCACGCCCGGACGCTCGCCAAGAACCCCGGCGCGCGCCGAAACAGACAACACAACCGCGCCCCGACCATGCCGGAGCAACCTTTGACGTTATCGGCACAAACACCCCGACGCTCCAACCCCCCACACCCTTCACGCCCAGGCCGGGCTTGGCGGCCTGGCTTGCGCACCCTCCTGCTGGCCGTGCTCTTTGCCGCCGTCGCGATCCCGATGATCTTCGCCGGCGTGCTCCGCGGGCGCGGGGCGTACGACCAGGTCAACTACCACGAAAAAGTCGTCCGCACCTTTGCCGAGCAGCTCCCGCACCCAGACCTGCGCGACTACCTCTCGGCCACCACGCCGGGATACCACCTCGTCATCGCCACGCTCACCCGCGCCGCCCTTGACAGCAACCTGCACGCCGGCGAACCAACCGCTGGCCCGAGCGCCAACCCGGCGCGCGCACGCCAACGCATCCCCATGCAACTGGCCGGCCTCACCTTCACGGTAACCTGGCTCATCTTGCTCTCGGCGTGGCTCACCAACCGCCTGCGAGCATCAACCCGCACCGCCCCGTCAGCACAACTGCTGGCCATCGCCGCGCTGCTGCCGCTGGCCTCCTCGCCATATGTCTTGCAGTCCGGGGTGTGGCTGCTGCCCGACAACGCCGGGTGGCTCATGGTTACCCCCGTCCTCCTGCTCGCCCTGGGCCGGCCCTCATGCGCACGCCTGGTCCTCATGGGCCTGTTTGTCTTGCTCGCCGTATGGATGCGGCAGATTCACCTCTGGTCCGCCGGGATCGTCTGGGCCGCCGCCTGGCTCGCCGCCACACTGCCGAACAACCCCGGCAACGACACGCGCGCACTGCTCGACTGGCGCGACCTCATCCCCACGCACCTCGGCAAGCTCATCGGCTGGCTGGCCCTGGCCATCCTGGCCACGCTCCCCGCTCTTGCCACGCTCGCCTGGTTCTACAAACTCTGGGGCAACCACCTCATCCCCCCAACCTTCAAGCAGTGGTACGCACAGGGCCAATACCAGCTCGGCACACCCGCCTTCACACTCACACTCCTGGGCATCTACTCGGCTTTCTTCATGGGCTCACTGTGGCCCTCCCTCGCACGGGCCTGGCAGCACCACCGCGCCGCGCTCGCGCTCGCCGGCGCACTGGGCATCGCCCTCGCCCTCCTAGGCCCGACCTCGGCCAACTACCAGGCCGGACGCTTCGGGGCGATCTGGTCGGTCGTCGCACGCACCCCTGCCCTCGGCGACCGCTCCCTGCTGATCACACTCGGGTCCATCGCCGGCGCCATCGCCCTCGCAGGCTCGCTCGCGGGCATCCCACGCCGGGAACGCTGGATCATGCTCGCCGCGCTCGCGGGCTTCATCGCCAGCCAGACGTTCAACCAGCAAATCTGGCAACGCTACCACGACCCCTTCGTGCTCCTCTGGCTCGCCGTTGCCGCGACGCTCACCAACGCGGGCAACTCCGCCGAGCCCTCCCCGCTGCTGACGCGACTGAAAACAATCGGCCCGATCACGCTGGCCCTCCTGCTGGCGACCTGGACAACCCTCGCAATCGCACAATCACCCCCGGCTATCGACCAAGGGTGGCGCATCGGCGCGATCCAAACACCTCCATCATCCAAAGCCCCCACCCCAACCCCCACGCCCAACGCCCACCCCGACCCACCCTGACCGGGCTGGCCTAACCCGGTTGCGTTGAGTCCTCCACCGGCTCGATCACCGCGTGCATCGACCCCTTGCACGAGGCCACCGCAGGGTCCTTGCCGTAACTGAGAATCTGGTCGCGCTTGAGCTCGGCCAGTTCCTTGTGCGCAGTCGCCACCACCGCGCGCCCGTGCGCATCGACGAGCTGCGCCACATTCTCCGACCGCTCCGCGTCCATCGCAAACAGTTCCTGCACCATGCGGATGACGTACACGTCGGTGTGCTCCTGGTCGTCCAGCAGCACAACGTTCCACAGCCAAGGCTGCTTCACCCGGCCACTGCTGGCCGCTCGCGCATCAGCGCCTCTCTTCGCCCTGTCCGCCGGTTGTTGCGACATGCTCTAGACCCAAACACACACACCCACCCACCAACCAACCGCCAACAATACGGCACCATCGGCAACCGGGATGCTCAATCCCACAAATCAACACCCTGCGCCTACCCAAAGAACCATGCACCCAACACCCATAACCATCCTCACCCTCTCCCTGCTGACGGCCACACACACACACGCCCGATCCCAACCTCCCCAACCCCCCACCACCCCCGAGCAAACCCTCGGCCTCCGCGCCCAAGCCGCCCGAGGCCTCCTCAGTGCCGACACCGCCATCGTCATCACCACCTCACCCGCGGCGTTCGTCGATGCGATCGGCACGCTCTGGGCCGCCGGGCACATCGTCCCGATCCTGCTCGACGACGGCACACCGGCCGCACGCGAAGACATCGCCCGCTTCACCCGCGCCCTCGGGGGGGAACAACTCCCCCAACCCAACCCAACCAAACCCACCCCCACACTCCTGACCTGGACCCGCACCCCCGCCGCCGATCTCCCCGCAGACCGCGCCGAGCGCGACTCGGCCTACCAAGCCGCACTCGGCGCAACGTGGCAGGCCAAGGACCAGGCCACACTTCTCGAGGCCTTCAAGAACCGACCCAACTTACCCCCTGGCACACCACCCAACGCACCGACCGGCCCGCTCGGCGTCGTCGTCTACGACCCCCTTGACCCGACCGCACCCGCCGCGCTGGCGCTCTCGGCGTTCTATGGGCAACTCCTGCTGCCGATCGCCGCGCCCGTCGCGCCGGCGACGGACCTCTGGACCATCCCCAAGGTCGATGCCCTCTCCAACGCCATCACTCGCCGGCTCGATGAACTCAAACTCACCTACGCCGCCCTCGGCGATCAGATCGACGCCATCACCCTCTGCCTCAACGCCGACCCGCGCGTGACAACCAAAGGCGAAATCCCCGGCAACCGACCCGTCGCCAGCAAAGAGGGTGAGGCCCTCGCACTGACCGACCTGCTCGGCCGGCCGACCACACGCGCACGACTGCCACGCTGGGCCTACGCCTCGCAACTCACCGGCAACTCGTCCCGAGCAGTCTACCGCGCGATGTGCTCGATCTTCCTGCACGCACAACGCGACAACGCACTCGTCATCGACAGTTACCAGACGGGAGGGCAGTGGGCCGAGTTCGACGGCACACGCACCGCCGAGGTGTTTAAGAACACGCTGCCAGGCGGTGTTGCCCTCCTTGACCCGCTCCGCTTTGGACTGTCGGACTGGCGCACGCTCGCGGGAGGCTCATTGCCCAGCCCGCGCAGCCCCGCCATTGCACCATCCCAAATCGGCGGCGGCGTCAACGCCCCGATCATCACTGTTACGACCATGGGCAACTGGGACTTCTTCCAGCTCCGCCCCGGCAACGGCGAGCCGGGGGATATCCCGCTGCTCCGCACGCCCAGCGTGGTGTATTTCGTGCACTCGTGGTCGCTCCAGATGGGCGACCGCCCCGACACCGTGGGCGGGCGATGGATGGACAGGGGTGCGTACAGCTACGTCGGCTCGGTGCACGAGCCGTTTTTGGCCGGGTTTGTCCCCTCGCCGCTGTTCGCCCAGCGCATGGTCGCGGGTTGGCCGATCGCCGCGGCGGCCAGGCGGGCCGAGCCGCCGATGAACGCGCCGTGGCGCATCCAAGTCATGGGCGACGCGCTGCTGACGCTGCCGACGGCAACGAGCACAGAGAAGATCGGCACGCCACCATCAGTGCTCGCGGCGGCGATCGCCGACGGCACGCTCGCGCCCGTGCGTGATTCGGTGCGCTCGGCGCTGAGGGCCAAGGAGTTTGGCAAGGCCGTGCGGCTGATGGCGTTGCAGGGGCGCGATGCCGATGCCGTGCGCCTCGCACGCGCGCTGCTCGCCGAGGAGGGTGGGCAGATCGAGCCTGGCCTGGCCGAGGCGTTGGCCCTGGCCGCGTACCGGCAGGGGGACCTGGACCTGTTCATCGGCCTGGCCAGCAAGGCGAGGCCGAGCGTCGATGTGCCCAATGAACTCGCCGACGCAGTCTGGCACGCGCTGGGGACGCGCTTGGAAACACTCACCGCCGCGCAGGCGAGACTCTTGGCCCAGAACGTGCGCCTGTGGAACCTGGCCCGCGACGCGCTGGAAGCGGGGCGCGCTGTCGCCAAAGCCCAGGGCGCACCGGCAGGCCAAAGAGTCATCGACGATGCCCTGACCCGGACGACCAGGCCGGAGGTGGTGCAACGACTCAAGGCCAGCAAAGCGCAGATCAAGTGACCCCCACCGGCCCCCCGGCAAACTCCACAAATTCGCGACCGCAATCGGAGTTGCACCACGATGGCCCAGGAACGCGACGGCGAAGTTTTTAGGGCTACAGGTCCAAGACGAAAACCCCGGCTGTAATGCCCTCTCATGCGGGCTTTCGCCACCGGGCGGCGTTTGAGGCACCCCCCTCCCTGCGCCTTCGGCCACAACGGGGCCGGGGTGTGTAGCCACGGGTGGAGCGCCGGCGCGGCGAAGCCCGCCGACGCGGAACCCGTGGAAGCCTGGCGCTCTTGCGCCCCGCCCCGGAGGGGCGGAGGAGTTAGTCCGATCAACGATTACCAAAAGATAGAATTCCTCCGCCCCTGCCGGGGCGGGTGGGTTAGACCACATCCTTTCACGGGTTGCGCCCGCGAAGCGCGGGCCTCACCCGTGGCTACATGCCGTAACCCCTTCGGGGTTGGAGGCAGTGGGAGTGACCTCTTCGGGGTTGTTTACCGTGCCGGGTGTGTCCAGTGTGCCAGGAGTTTGCCGAGGGTGGGGTCGCGGGGGTTGGGGAACCAGAAGCGGGCGTGCTGACCATCTCGCCGTAGGACGGAGACCTCGATCCGTTCGGTCATCATGACATTGGTGAGGAAGAGCAGACTGTCCTCGCGCGCGAACGTGGTGGTGCGGCCGAGGGAGGTTACTTCGAGCGTGCCGATGCTCGTGATGGAAACCCGACGGAGGACCGGGTTGAGCCTGTAGTGGTAGAGGAACGCGCCAAGAAGGCAGGCCAGATAGGGCACCACCACGGCCAGGAGCGCGGTGTTGGTCACGCCCACGCGCCAGATGACAACGGCACTCAGGGCGAGCAGGATCACCAACAGGAGGATGACGGCCGCTCTGCGGATGTTGGTCGAGGCAATCTCGGCATCGATGTCTACGTCTTCGTAGACCGTATTGTCCTGGACAGGGATAGGCCCGGCGATGTTGCCGAGGACGGTGCGTGGGCCGGCGGGGCCGGTCTCCTTGATCCAGAGGTCCACGTCGAAACTATCTGGGCATCCACGCGCAAAGCCGCTGATGAGGACCCGCTTGGCGAGTGGGAGGTCGGGCTGGGCGAGCAGTTCTTTGCGGGCGCTGGGCCGGGTCATTTTGTTTATTAACTTAACCAGCCCGATGATAAGGGCCACAATAATCACTGTAACAACGAGGGCCTCGCCGCTGTTCAGCCCGAGCGTGATCGGGAGGCAGCTGAGCTGCACGAAGGAGACGCCCCCGAGGCGTGTGCGATGCACGTACGTCAGGGCGGGGTTGTCCGGCCCGAGGCTCGCCCAGTCGGTCCGGCCCGTGGTTGGTGTTGGCTCTGGCACGGGAGTGGAGGGTACACGCGATGCGTGCGTGGCGCGGCCGCGGCGCGGCGAAGCGCGCCTACGCATCTGCCGAGGGTGCGGGGGTTGCCGGGTGTGTCCAGCGTGCGATGAGTTTGGCGAGGGTGGGGTCGCGGGGGTTGGGGAAACGAAAATATGCCGCGTGCCCGTCGCGGCGGATCAGTGCCACATCGATGCGCTCGGTGAAGACACTCATGTCTGCCACGAACAACACGCTGTCCTCTCGCGTGTAGGTAGTGGTGCGCCCGAGGGAGGTTACTTCGACTTTGCCCAGGGTCGCGATCGAGACTCGGCGCAGCGCGGGGTTCAGCCCGTAGCACTGAAGGAAAACACCGACAACCACCACCAGGCAGAGCGCGACCGCGGCCAGTGCGCCCGTGTGCCTCATACCCACCCACGACAGCAGCCAGGCGCCCAGGGCGAGCATCATGCACAGCGGCAGGATGACTCGCTTGCCGCGGATGTTGGTCGAGGCAAGTTCGGCGTCGATATCCACCTCCTCAAAGACCGTTCCGTCTTGCACCGTGATGGGCCGGGTTTTGTTGAGCAGGAGCGTGCGCGGGCCGTGCGGGCCTGTCTCCTTGATCCAGAGGTCCGCGTCGAAACTGAAGGGATATCGAAGGAGATAGCCGCTGGTAACGACCCGATGGGCAAGGGGCAGATCGGGTTTGGTGCGCAGTTCTTCGATCGCCTTACGGCGGACTTTGTTGACAATATACCACGCCACCCCGGCTATAACGGGAAGGAAGCCCACCCATATAATCAGTGACCAGTGGCGAGAGTGGCTTGAGAAGAGCCTCAAGATGTTCTCAAACAACATCACGGGCATTAAGCCATGACAAAAAATACCCAGGAAAGTATAATCGTGTCTCGCTGCTTTGGGGTCCACGTAGAAGGAGACCCAGTCTGTCGGGGCCGTGTTTGGCGCGGGGTCTTGCACGTTGCTCAAGATTATGCGTGGCGTGGCCGGGCGCTCGGCCCCATCGGGGCCGAGGGGTGTAGCCACGGGTGGAGTGGCGGCGCGGCGAAGCCCGCCGAGGCGGAACCCGTAGAAGCCTGACGCACTCGCGCCCCGCCCCGGCAGGGGCGGAGGAGTTAGTTCGATCAACGATTACCAAAAAATAGAATTCCTCCGCCCCTGCCGGGGCGGGTGGATTGGAGCACGTCAGTCCACGGGTTGCGCCCGCGCTGCGCGGGCTTCACCCGTGGCTACATGCCGTAACCCCTTCGGGGTTCAAGGCAGTGTGAGCGACCCCTTCGGGGTTGATAGGAGAGGATGCGACCCAGCGGGCTTCGGCCTTGCGACCCGAGGCCCACGACTATCCTCCCGCACAAGCCGCGGCGGTGCTCGCCGGGCGGGAGGCGTGCATTGGCGAAGAAGATTCAACCCCGGCGTCTGCGCAAGGCGGAGGACAAGACGGTCCAAGTCGGGCTGACGCAGTTTGCCGCGGTTGCCGACCCAAAGACCAACCGCGATCGGCAGATGAAGATGATCGAGTTGGCGGCCAGGCAGGGGGCGCAGGTCATCTGCACGCAGGAGATGTGCACGAGCCAATACTTTTGCCAGGCCGAGGACCACCGGTTCTTCTCGCTGGCCGAGAGCATCCCGGGGCCGACGACCGACGCGGCATGCAGGCTCGCGCGCAAGCACAAGGTGGTCATCATCGCCTCGCTCTTTGAGAAGCGTGCCAGCGGGTTGTACCACAACACTGCCGCGGTGATTGATGCCGATGGGTCGCTGCTGGGCACCTACCGCAAGATGCACATACCCGATGACCCGCTGTTTTATGAGAAGTTTTACTTCACGCCCGGCGATGCACAGGATGAGCACGGCAGCAGCGGGTTCCGCGCGTGGAAGACGCGGCACGCGACCATCGGCGTATTGATCTGCTGGGACCAGTGGTTCCCCGAAGCGGCACGCCTGACGGCAATGCAGGGGGCGGAGATTTTGTTCTATCCGACGGCTATCGGGTGGCACCCGGGCGAGAAGGCCCAATACGGCAAGGCGCAGCACGAGAGTTGGGAGGTGGCCATGCGGGCGCACGCCATCGCCAACGGGTGCTATGTGTGCGCGGCCAACCGCGTCGGGCACGAGCACATCGCCGGGCCCGACGGCAAACCGGTGAGCAAGGACGGGCTGGAGTTTTGGGGGCAGAGTTTCGTAGCCGGTCCTGACGGGGTGGTGCTGCACCGTGCGGGTGCGAGCGAGGGTGGGGTGTCGATCGTGCCGTGTGATTTGGAGCGGGTGGAGTTCAGCCGAACGCACTGGCCGTTTTTGCGGGACAGGCGTGTGGATGCGTACGGCGGGTTGGTTCGGCGTTTTGGGGTGTGAGGGTGGGGTGGGGCGTTGGCGGCGTGGCCGGGGGTTGTACCGGGCGTGTTGTTGGCGTGTATCCTCGGGTTATGCTGCGAGTTCTTCATGTCGGTTTTGGGCCGCTGGGCCAGCGGATTGTTTCGGACCTGTATGCGCGGAAGCTTGGGCGGGTGCTTGCGATCGTGGATATCTGGCCGGAGTTACGCGGGCGTGCGCTGCGGGACTTTGTGCCGCACGCGTGCAACGACGTGCCGATCACGGCGTGTTTGGACGACGCGCTGGCCGGGGGGGCGTTTGATGTTGCGCTGGTAACGACCTCCAGCGATCTGGCGCGTTGTGCGCCGACGTTCCGCGCGCTGCTGCGCAAGGGGCTGCCGATCGTCAGCACGTGCGAGGAGTTGATTTTCCCTTGGCTGCGCCACGCCGGGCTTGCGCAGGAACTGGACACGCTGGCCCGCTCGTGTGGCGGTCGGCTTCTGGGCACGGGCGTGAACCCCGGGGCGATGATGGACACGATCCCGGTCTTTGCCAGCACGGTGTGCAACAAGGTCGAGCGTGTGCAGGTGCACCGGATCCAGGACGCGACAACGCGCCGGCTGCCGTTCCAACGCAAGGTCGGCGCGACGCTCGACCGCGACGCGTTTGCCAAGGGCGTTAGCGAGGGTTGGCTTCGGCATGTGGGGCTGGGGGAGAGTTTGCACTTTGTGGCGCACTACCTCGGGCTGCCGTTTGACCGCTGGGAGGAATCGATCGAGCCGGTGATTGCCAGCACGGCGATGACGTGCGGGATCGGGGCGATCCCCGCCGGGCACGCCGCGGGTGTCTCGCAGCTGGCGACGGGGTATCGCGGGAGCACGCCGGTGGTGCAACTGGTCTTCCAGGCGGCGATCGGGCAGGCCAACCCGCACGACCGCGTCGTGATAACCGGCGAGCCGAACCTGGACCTGACGTTCACCGGCGGGGTACACGGGGACGTGGCGACGAGCGCGATGACGCTCAACGCGATCCAGAGCCTGCTGGCCGCGCCGCCGGGGTTGCACACGAGCGCGACGGTGCCGCTGCTTCGTCTGGCGCGGGGAGGTTGAGGATTCGGCAGCGGCCTTAGGCGACCCCGCCGGGCGTGCGGTGCGCCCAATACAATCTGCGATGATCGACCAAATTTTGTGCATCCTGCCGGGGCATGCCCGCACGCGGATTGCTGGTGCCGTGGCTGCCGATGGGGCGTTGCGTTCGCAGTCGCTGCAGCCCTCGCGGGTGATTGACAACGCGCAGGCTGGGGCGGTGGAGTCGGCGATCTCGGCTGCGCTGCAGGGGCTTGACGCGGCGCGCTCGGCGATCGTCTATTGCCCGGTCGGCCAAAACGCGGCGACGCGGATCACGCCCCTGCTGACGCGCCCGGGCTTGCCGCGTCTGATCAAGCTCGGCACCGCGGGCGGGCCGAGCACCGAGGTCATCCCGCAGGCGACGGCGGCCAAGGGCGTCGGGGTTGATCGGTTGCTCGTGGCGCTGGCGGCGCACCGGTATTCGCGGCAGGCGTGCCTGGTCGTTGATGCCGGGGCGGTGATCAACATCGACTACATCGACGCCTACGGCGTGCTGCAAGGCGGGGTGCAGGCGCCGGGGGTGTCGGCGATGCTCCGCGCCTATGCCGAGGCGACGGGTACGGGGGCGATCGACGCATCGACCGTTGGCAAGGGTGGGCCTGACGCCGCGCTTGCGCAGTCGCCCGAAGCCGGGGTGCTGCTGGGGTGCACGACGGCGGCTCGTGGGTTCGTTCGGCTGCAGCTCGAGCGAGTCGCCGAGCAGGTCGGGGTGTATCCCCGCTTGGTTGCGACGGGGGACGATGCGGTGCTGCTCTTTGAGCATGATGATGTGGTTGAGAACATCGTGCCGGATTTGGGGATGCTGGGGATGCTCGAGTCGTTCCGCATCCTCACGGGCCTGGCAACGCAGGAGGAGCGCCTGGCACCCTCGCCGATCGACGCCGAGCAAGAGGGCCAGGAGCAGGACGATTGAATTTCTCACACGGTTTTACTCAGACAACGGAGTGGTGGAGGAAGAAATACATAGGGGGAGGAATTTGGTAAAGGCATCCGGAGTGCGAGAGCACGGCTGCGGACCCAAATGCACAAGTAGCAAGCTGGCTGTTCAACCCCAGGTTACCGAGCACACCACTCCAATCTTTTTGTATTTCTCATCCGCATTTCTCCGTCACTGCGTCCTCTGAGTCAATGCCCCATGCCCCGCGCGTTCTTTCATCTTGCTACGCCTTTGCCCGCCGGTGATGCGGCGATTGCTGCCGTGGAGGTTGTTGGGGATATCGACGGTGCCCTGGCGGCGTTGTCGATATCCCCTGTCAATGTTGGCGTTGCGGCGGTGCGCGATCTGTGTGGGGTTGACACCGGGGTGGTTGCGCGGTGGGGGAAGGGGCACGCGACTTTGATGCCGCACGCGGGGCCGGCGGTGGTTGCTGGGGTTTTGCGTGCGTGCGTCAAGGGTGGGCTGATTCCCACGCCAGGCCCCCCCGGCGCTGAGACAATCGAAGAGCGTCTGCACGCGGCGTTGGTGCGTGCGCGCAGCCCGCTGGCGATTGACGTGCTGCTCGACCAGCCGCGGCGGTGGCGCACGCGGGGTGCCGACGACGCGCTGGCGCCGGGGTTGGTGCTGGGGCATCTGATTCGGCCGCCGGTGGTAGTGATGCTTGGGCCGCCGAATGTTGGCAAGAGTTCGTTGCTCAACGCCCTGGCGAGCGGGCATGTGGCACTCGTTGCCGACGGGCCTGGGACGACGCGCGACCCTGTTGGCGTGCCGTTGATTGTCGATGGGCTGGCGATCCGGTGGCTCGACACGCCCGGTCTGAGCGAGGCGCCGGCGTGTCGGCTAGATGCGATGGCCCAGCGTGCCGCACGCGATGTGATTGCGCGTGCTGATCTGCTGCTGATCGCGCACACCCTGGGCGTCGAGCCGATCGAGCACCAGTGCCGGGCGGGGCAGCGGGCCTTGCACGTTGGGCTGCGGGGGGACCTTGGGCAGCCTGGGCGGGGGGTTGATGTGCTCACGAGCGTGCGCACGGGGGCAGGGCTGGTGGAGCTTGCGGGGGCAGTCCGGCGTGCCCTGGTGCCCGATGCGGCCCTTGCCCACCCGGGGGCGTGGGTTTTTTGGCCCGAGGGCCAGGCGAACAATGCGGGCGTGGCTGGCCCGAAGCGGACATTGCGCAAAGCCGACCGGATCACGCGCGGGCGTGATTATGAGCGTGCGTATGCGGGGCGCACGAGTGTTGCGCGTGGGCCGCTGCGCATCCACGCGGTGCCAAGCGCGACGGGGAAGACCCGGCTGGGGCTGTCGATCTCCAAGGGTGGTGGCACCAGCGTGCAGCGGAACGCCATCAAGCGGCTGATCCGCGAGGCCTTTCGTTTGTCCCGGGGGGAACTTCCGGCGGGGCATGACCTGATCGTCAGCGCGCGACCGCACGAGCCGATGGGTTTGCAAGCGTACCAGCACGCGCTGCTAACGGCGGCCAAGCAACTGGCCGAGGCGTGGAACGCGCGGGCGAGCAAGGGGCGACCGGGGTGAAGCCTGCCGGCATTGATAAACCGATCTGGCACGCGGTCATCGCCTGGCCGGCGATCGCGCTGCTGCGCGTCTACCAATACACGCTGGGGACGTTCCTTGGTGGGAGGTGCCGGTTTTATCCATCGTGCTCGCACTACGCGGTGGAGGCGTTCCAGACGCACCGGCCACAGACGGCGGCGTGGTTGACGGTCAAACGGCTGTCGCGCTGCCACCCGCTGGGGGGCCACGGCGTGGACATGGTGCCACCTGCGGCGCACGCCCAGAGCAACGCCGACAGTGCGACGCCCGGCAACTGACAACAGCCGTGGGTGTGATGAGCTTGGGGTGGCCGAGGGGAGCGAGCCGATGCGGGTGCCCGCGACGTTGCTACCACTATCAATGGGCCTGACTGGATTCGAACCAGTGACCTCACGCTTATCAAGCGTGCGCTCTAACCAGCTGAGCTACAAGCCCTCGCACGGCCTGTTTTAGCCGTGGGGGCAAGTATACCCCCGTCTGGTTTACGACGCCAGCACCCGCACGCGCGTGGTGGTACCCTCCCCCATGCGTTGCACCGTGCTGATGATCGCGGCGGTGGTGCTCAGACTGGGCACAGGCGTGTGCACCCCGTGCGCCCGGGCCGGGCCGCTCGCACCGCCGGGGGAGCTGACTGAGCGGCAACCCTCCAAGGGGCTTAAGGATGCCACGCCCCTGACGACGTACGTCGCAACCTCGGCCGTGCGCGGGCTGGATGAGGGCGGGGAGCAGGTCGATGAGTTCCTGAAATACACTTGGTCGCTCCCGGAGGGCTTCGACGGCAGCGCTCGCGATGTCGTCATCATCCTGCCGGGGACGGGGCTGGACCACCGGTGGGGCCCGCGCGTTTATGAGCATGCCACCTGGCGGGCAGGCGACATCGTCATTAGCATCGACGGCACGCGCGAGCTGGTCGTGGGGGGGCGGACGTTTGGCAAGGATTCTCGCGACGCCACCATCTTCCGCGACGCCACGCTGGAGATCATCCGCGCGTTCCCAACCCGGCGGATCTACCTGAACGGGCACAACGAGGGGGCCTTCTTCACGCTCCTGGCCGCGACGAGTTTCCCGAGGCTCTACAACGGCGCCGTCGTGCACGGCGGGGGGCTCTGGAACTCCACACGCGTGGGCCCCAGCCCGCGCGGCGTGCCGATCTGCTTCCTGCACGGGACCGAGGATCAGGTGGCCCCTTACCTCTGGGCCGTCGATGCACGCGATGAACTGGTCAAGAACGGGTTTCGGATCGTGGGCCTTCGCCGGGTGTATGGGCACAAGCACGAGCCCGAGCCGGGCGAGGCGAGCGCGTGCATTGACTTTGTGATGGGGATGACGACGGATAAACCCGAGGAGGCGATCGAACTCGCCCGGCGGATGCTCAGCAGCCAGAACGGGCGCACACCGATGTTCGGCCTAGCCGATGCGGTGCTCGCACGGCTGGAGCTCAGCGCCGACAAGGAGGCCTGGCCACGCGGGTTCAAGGAGATATCTGAGGATGCCAAGCGGGAGGGTGCGGGGGTGCGTTTGCAGCTCCAGACGCTCGGGCTGCGCCACGCCGGGGCGTTGCGTGCGCAGATCAAGGATGCACAGGGCCTGCGCCAGCCGCTGCTGGAGATGGATACGCCGACGCCGGCGTGGATCGGGCATTTGCTAGCCGCGCGAGAGGATTGGCGGGGTGTGGAGGCCTTTGAGGCCCTCGCGGCGGACTTGAAACTAGATGAAGTGCTGGCCGAGCACGACGCGGCGGCACGGGTGCTGATGGAGGCACTGGCGACGCAAGAGCCAAAGGACGCGTTGCCCGTTATCCGCCAGCAGATCGGCAAGTGCGCACTCTTTGAGCCGCTGCCCAAGAACCTGCTGGCGATCATCCAGGCGTGGGCCGATGAGGCGGAGATGCTCAAACTGAGGCCCGAGGACGTGCAGGCCACGGTGCTGGTTCGGCAACTGCTGACCGCACGCCAGCAAGGGCTGGAGGCCTACCGCCAACTCAACGCGGCCTGGGTGCCCGATGTGCCGAATGCCGTGCCTGCCGCGCGACCTGGTGCGGGTCCATAACCTGCCCGTATGGAGCTGACGGCGTTGCGCCAGTTTGTCGAGGTCTGCCGGCAGGGGCACGTAACGCGTGCGGCACGGACGCTGGGCGTAACCCAATCGGCCCTCTCGGCGATGCTGCGCAAACTGGAGGGCGAGTTGGGCACGACGCTTATGCACCGCACGCCCAAGGGTGTGGCGCCGACGGACGCGGGTGCCGCGTTCCTGCGCCACGCCGAGGAGGCGTTGCGTTCGGCCGAGACGGGCGTGCGGGCGGTGCGCGAGATCATCGGGCTCGAGCACGGTAGTTTGCGGGTCGGGGGTGGGGCGACGGCCGTGAGCTACATTTTGCCCCCGATCATCTCCAGGTTCCGCGATCGGCACCCGGGCGTTACGTTTTATGTTCGGCAGGGGGGCAGCAGCGCAGTTGCCGCGGCCGTGGCGAGCGGGGAGCTGGACGTGGGCGTGGTAACGCTCCCGCTGAGCAAGGCCGAGGGTGGGGAGTTGATCGCGACGCCGCTGGTCGATGACGAACTCCGGCTGATCCAGCCGGGGGGCAAGGGGAGCGGCACGCCCAAGAGCGCGGCCGGCCCGGTGCGGGGCAAGGAGTTTCGCTGGCGCGACTTAGAGGGTGTGCCGGTGATCGCCTTTGAGGCGGGCAGCGCGGTGCGTGCGGTGATCGACGACGCGGCCCGTGCCGCGGGCGTTCGGCTAAATGTGGTGATGGAACTGCGGTCGATCGAGGGGATCAAGGGGATGGTCGCCGCGGGCGTGGGCGTGGGGTTCGTCAGCCGATTTGCGCTGAGGCCCGGCGAGGGGGCGGCGTGCAAGAGCGGCCGGCTGACACGCAAACTCGCGCTGGTGCGGAGCAACGCACGGATGCCGACGGCGGCGGGGCGAGCGTTTGAATCAATGGCCGCAAGGCCCGGGAGGACAGACAGATGCTGATATGGACATCGTTACCGGCGATCTTGATCATCGGGCTGATCCTCTACTCGCTCATCCGGATGATTATCTTGGAAGTCGGCCTCAGGGATGAGGTAGCAAAGCCTCCCCAGTGCGGCTCGTGCAAGCACGAGGCGACACTCCAGATGATCGCCAGCGGTCGCTGCCCCGAGTGCGGCTCGGCCTACCTCGTCGCGGGCATCGAGGGCCCCCTCATGCGGCTGCAAAGGCACACAAAGAACAACGGCATCTACGTCTGTCTCGGCTTGTTCGGGATCGTTCCGGGGGTGATTGCCGCGCTCGTCTTGACTGAGGGCACGCTCGGGCGGGGGTACGGGGCGTGGTCTGGGATAGGTGTATTTTTCATCTTCGTTCTCGTGCTGACCCTGACGCCGAGCCTGCTCATCGCCTGGCGCCGCAAACGTATCCGCGACGGCATCATGCGTGCCATGGCACCCCCGTCCGCGCCCGCCAGCGTCATAACCAAAAATGATGCAAATATACAACCCGATCGATTGGAATCATCACTTCCATCGGGCGATAGTTCACCTGTCAGCCCACCCTCGCCCACACAAGGAACCCCATGAAGACCCACGACCCCTTCGGCGCACGCACCACCCTCACCGTTGCCGGCAAAGACTACACCTACTTCCGGCTCGCCGCCCTTACGGAGAAAAACATCGGCAGGCCCATCGCCCAGCTCCCTTACAGCATCCGCGTGCTGCTGGAATCGATGCTGCGCAGCGTCGATGGCTACGTCGTCAACAACGACGATGTTACCGCCATGGCCGCCTACGACGCCAAAGACCCCGCCAAGGGTGAGGTTCCGTTCATGGTCGGGCGCGTCGTGCTCCAAGACTTCACGGGCGTGCCGTGCGTTGTCGACCTCGCCGCCATGCGCAACGCCATGAAAGCCCTCGGCGGGGACCCCAACGCCATCAACCCGCTGGTCCCCTGCGACCTGGTCATCGACCACAGCGTCCAGGTCGACGCCTTCGGCCCCCAGCCCGGCTCGGCGACGGCGCTGACGATCAACAACGAAAAAGAGTTTCAGCGCAACAACGAGCGTTACGAGTTCCTCAAGTGGGGGCAGCAGAGCCTGAGCAACTTCCGCTGCGTGCCACCGGCCACCGGCATCGTCCACCAGGTCAACCTCGAATACCTCTCCCCCGGCGTGCTCACCAAGGCCGCCGACGGCGCAACGCTCGTCTACCCCGATTCGTGCGTCGGCACCGACAGCCACACGACGATGATCAACGGGCTGGGCGTCGTCGGGTGGGGCGTGGGCGGCATCGAGGCCGAGGCCGTCATGCTCGGGCAGCCCTACTACATGCTCCCGCCGGAGGTCATCGGCTTCCGCCTGGTGGGCAAACTGCCGGAGGGGACGACCGCGACGGACCTTGTGCTGACGATCACACAGATTCTGCGTAAGCGGGGTGTGGTTGACAAGTTTGTGGAGTTCTTCGGGCCGGGGATCGCCGAGTTGTCGGTGCCCGACCGCGCCACGATCGCCAACATGGCCCCCGAGTATGGCGCGACGATGGGCTTCTTCCCCGTCGATGCCAACGCCATCGCCTACATGAAGTTCACCGGCCGAGCCGACCAAGCCGCCCTGACCGAGGCCTACTGCAAGGCCAACGACCTCTGGTGGGACGCCAGCAAGCCCGACCCGGTCTTCACCAGCGTCATGGAGCTTGACCTTGCCACCGTCCAGCCGAGCCTGGCCGGGCCAAAGCGCCCGCAAGACCGCGTCGAGCTCAAGAACATGAAGGCCGAGTTCCTCAAGGCCCTCGCCGCGCCGCTGGGCAACACCAGCTTCGGCCTGACATCGGAAAAAATCGCCAACAGCACCGGCACGTTCACCGCGCAAGGCCCCAGCGCAACGCACAAGCTCACCCACGGCGCCGTGGTCATCGCCGCGATCACCAGTTGCACCAACACCAGCAACCCCGACGTGCTCATCGCCGCGGGCCTCGTTGCACGCAAGGCCAACGCCCTGGGCCTGCGCAGCAAGCCCTGGGTGAAAACCAGCCTTGCCCCAGGCTCGCGCGTTGTTACCGATTACCTCGACAAATCCGGCCTCTCCGCCGACCTCAACGCGCTCGGCTTCCAGACCGTCGGCTACGGCTGCACCACCTGCATCGGCAACAGCGGCCCACTCCCCGAGGCCGTCGAGGCCGCCATCAAGCAGGGGGACCTGATCGCCGCCAGCGTCCTCAGCGGCAACCGCAACTTCGAGGGCCGCGTACATCCAGCCGTCAAGGCCAACTTCCTGGCCAGCCCGCCGTTGTGCGTCGCATACGCCATCGCAGGCTCCGTCGCGATCGACCTGGCCACCGAGCCGCTGGGCACCAGCGCCGCCGGCAAGCCCGTCTACCTCAAAGACATCTGGCCCACCCACGCCGAGGTCCAGGCCACCAAGGCCGCCTGCCTCACCCCCGCGCAGTTCACGGCCCAATACGCCAAGGTCTTCACCGCCAACGAAACGTGGAACCACGTCCCCGTTTCCAAGAGCGAGCTCTACGGCTGGAACGACAAGAGCACCTACATCCAGCACCCACCCTACTTCAACGGCATGCAGCCCAAGGCGCACGAGGGAGCGATGCCCAGCATCGCCGGCGCTCGCGTGCTTGTCAGCGTTGGCGACTCCGTTACCACCGACCACATCAGCCCAGCCGGGGACATCGACGAAAAATCCCCCGCAGGCGAGTACCTCAAAGCCCTGGGCATCCCCCGCAGCCAGTTCAACTCCTACGGCTCACGCCGGGGCAACGACCGCGTCATGACCCGTGGCACCTTCGCCAACGTCCGCGTCAAAAACAAACTCACCGCCGTCGCCGTCCCGGGCGACACCACACCCCCCAGCATCAAAGAAGGGTGGTGGACGCGCGACTTCACCCAGCCCGGCGCACCCATCGCCAGCATCTTTAACGCCAGCAACAACTACAAGGCCGCGGGCACGCCGTTGATCGTGCTGGCCGGCAAGGACTACGGCATGGGCTCCTCGCGCGACTGGGCGGCCAAGGGCACCATGCTCCTGGGCGTCAAGGCCGTCATCGCCGAGAGCTTTGAACGCATCCACCGCGGGAACCTCGTCGGCATGGGTGTGCTGCCGTTGACGTTCAACCCGGGGCAGACCGCCGAGAGTTTGGGCCTGTGCCCCACCGACCTCTTCGACATCCACCTCCCACCCCAGTTCACCCCACGCGGCCAGATCAACGCCGTCGCCACCAGCACCCAAGGTAGTAAGAAGGGTCAGAAGATCGAGTTCACACTCACCTGCCGGCTCGACACGGCGGTGGAAATCAACTACTTCCGCAACGGGGGCATCCTCCAAACCGTCCTCCGCAAACTCCTCACCGAGAGCAAACGCCCAACCCCGGCAGCCGTCTAACACCCCGCGCCAAACCCCTCTACCCCAGAACGTTCTGGCAGCGAGGGACAAGGGTGGGGGGAGGGTTGGCTCACACAGACGGCGTCACAAACTATCAAACGCTCGGCTCGGAGAGCCGAGGCACCCACAACACCTCCCCTGATGGGATGGGCAGGTGTGTGGTTTTGCGCGATTGGTCTCCAGGCACCGCCCCGCGCATCCGCACGCACTCTCGCGGAGCCCGACCTTTACACATTCTTAACATTTATCTTCACACAATCGCAACACGATCTTGATGATCTTACAACACAAAAGCGCACGACTTCCCCGGTGCCTGCCGCTATCTTCTGCCCGTCGATAGCGAGCATTTCTTATTTTCCCGCAACGCACCGGAGTACCCGCATGACGCTCTCACCAAGACGCCCGGCTTTCACCCTCATCGAACTGCTCGTGGTCATCGCCATCATCGCGCTGCTCGTCAGCATCCTGCTGCCCGCCCTGGGCGCGGCACGCAAAGAAGCCCAGGCCACCAAGACCGCCTCGAACATCCGCAACGTCGGCATCGCGACCTTCACCTACAATGCCACGTTCCGCGGCCGCATGCCGCCGGCCTATGTCTACGGCGCTGACACCACCACCACACGCTGGAACCTCCCCGACCAGCTCGACTCCAACCCCGCCGTCAACAACGGCTACGTCCACTGGTCCGTCCTCCTCTTCGATGACGGCACACGCAACACCGAGGCCTTCCAATCCCCCGCCGCGCCACGCGGCGGAGCGCCGGCAACGAACCCCGGCCCGGACTTCCAGAACTGGGAGCCAAGCCAGACCAACGACGCTGGCCAAAGCACACCCAGCGACCCACCCTACGACCGCCAGTGCGCCCGCGTCGCCTTCGCCCCCAACGGCGCCGTCATCCCGCGCAATAAGTTCCTTCGCACACCCCGCGCTAACCGCCTCCCATCCGATGCGGAAATCTCCAGCGCCGTCAACACCATCCTCGCCTGCGAGTTGGCCACATACAACGGCAACTGGAGCGCCATCTTCGAGGGCAACGTCTCCAAAAGCCACCGACCCATCAGCCCCTTTGTCCCCACCTCCGGCTCAAGCGTCTACAACGAGCCGGCGACAGGCGGCAACTTCCCACGCTTCCGCTACCCCGAGCTTGCCGAGGTCCTTACCAGCGAGCAACTTGGTGCCAACCCCAACAACCTCATCAGCGAATCGCAACCCAGCAACCTCAACGCCGTCGGCCGTCAGCAGCCCGGCTCCAAAGGCCCCTTCGGCGGCATGTCCCACTTCGTCTTCGTCGATGGGCACGTCGACCGCATGAACGTCGTCGACACGCTCAAAAAACGCCTCTGGGGGGACAAGTACTACTCCCTCACCGGCACCGGCATCGGTATCAGCAACATGGCCCCGATCCCCTGATCCTCTCTCCTGACCCCACCACCCCGGCGGCTGGCGTCCAAAGACCCCACCCGCTCTTCCAGACAACCCCGGCACGGAATCGCCGCGCCTTTTGCTGACCAAACCTGAATACACGGGGCTTACCCAAATGCCCCAGCTTACCCATCTTGTCGATGGGAGGCGGTCCTCTTGTCCCTCCGTTTCCCAGAGTATCCCGCTCACGTATCCGTTCACCACCACACTTGAGGAGATTCCAATGATCCGTTCCAAAGCCGCACTCGTCGCCCTTGCGGGCAGCACCATCGCCCTCATCGGCGGTGTTGCAGCAGCCCAGCCCACCGTCATCAGCATCTCCGGCGCAACGCTGCTGGAGAACTTCCTCCGCGCCCGCGCCAGCACCATCGACTACATCGACGCCGACGGCGACGGGAACGCCCGCGTCAACGGGGGCTTCTCCATCGACCAGCTCGCCCCCTTTGCCATCCCCGCCCCCTTCCCCGATAACCAGACCTGGCTGGCCAACCAGCACTGGGTCGTCCTCTACCAGGCCGTCGGCTCGACCAACGGCCTGCAGGAACTGATCACCTTCGGCCGCACCTTTACCACCCTGCCCGGCACCAACACCGACCCGGCCGTCTCGATGCGCATCTCCGCACGCACCGCCGCGTTCTACAACCGCTCACGCTACATCAACGCCGGCACCGCCACCCAAGACAACACCGGCTCCACCCCGAACCCTGAAGTCCCCCCGGCGCTCGGCTCGCTCTACAACGCCAACAACCCCGGCGGCGCGCCCGTCCGCGCCATCATCAGCGGGCCCAACCAGTTCAAGGCCCTCTACACCTCCCCGGGCCTCGCCAGCACCTCACCGAACGAGGGCATCACCGAAACCGGCGGCCTCACCGTTGACATCGCACCCCTGGACGTGCCCGTCTCCTGGGCCGTCGTCCAGACCGGCACCGCCGCCAGCACACGCAAACCCAAGACCGCAGGCTACGGCAACAACGCCGGCAACCCCGTCGACGCCGACGGCGCACGCCGCAACGCCGGCTCACGCCAGACCACCCTCGCCACGCTCACCGGCGGCGCCAACCTCTTCGACACCGCCGTCACACCCAATGCCAACACCATCTTCGATACCGCGATCCTGATCGCGCCCGTTGCCCCCACCATCAACTTCGGCATCGGGTTCAACCAGTTTGACCAGGCCGACATCCGCCACCTCTTCACCACAGGCCGGCAGCGCGACGGGGAAAACCTCATCGTCGTAACACGCGACTCCGGCTCGGGCACGCGCAACGCCTGGGACAACTCCAACGGCATCGACCCCTCCTGGGCCAACGGCGACAACGCCGGCGTCCGCAACAACGGCCCGCAGTTCGACCGCCTCGGCCCCATCTACGTCCCCAGCAACAAGCAAGGGAACAACCGCGTCGAAGGCTCCGTCATCAACAACCGCCTGGCCATCGGGTACGTCGGCCCAGAGCGCGGCCTCGGCAGCGACAGCGATGCCACCATCTCCTCCTGGCTGCAAACAGGCAAGGCCGAGATCGGCAGCGTCCGAAACTCCCTCTACGGCGGCACCCTCTTCGTCCGCCCAACCCTCGACAACCTCCTGGACAACGGCCCCAACGGGTGGGTCATCTCAGGACCAGGCGTCCTCGCTTCCTTCGGCGACCCCGCCTCGGCCCCCGCGGCCAAGGGTGGCCTCGGGTGGAACGGCACCGAGACTCGCCCCAGCACACTCAACCCCGCTATGCGCAACGTCGAGGCCGCGGCCTACATCAACAACATCAAACGCTCCATCACCTCCTTCAGCTCGCTGCCCGGCGCTGACGAGACCGTCTTCACCCCAGGCGAGTTCGCCTCCACGCAGTACATCCTCAACGGTGCGGCTGACTTCGTCCGCCAGAGCACCCCGACCATCGACCCCACCGTCCTGGTCCCCAACCCCGGGCTGAACCAGACCCTGCAAGACTACATCCGCTTCCAGTCCGGCAACGTCCTGGGCAACTCCGCCTACGCCGCCTTCGGCAACCGCGTTGCTCCCAACTCCTCCGCCAGCCGGGCCGGCAAGGTCCCCAACCGCAGCACCTACGCCGCCAACGACTCACGCACCGTCGCACAAGGTGGCACGACGAGCACCGCCGCCGTCGGCACGCTCTTCGCCTCCACCACCGCCGCCATCGGCGATGCGCAGCGCCTCTTCGTCACCAACTTCCGCTACTCCGACGCCGCCCTCGTCCCCGCCGGCGATAAGTACATCACCCAGGACGGCACGCTCCTGAGCTACACCAACAACCTCCCCCTCCGCAACGCCGTCGCCGGCGACTTCAACGCCGACGGCCTCCGCAACGCTGCCGACATCCCGCAGCTCGTCGCTGCCTGGCAGTCCCGCAACGGCGGCGCGGCTTGGGTCAGCCCCAACGCCTCCGGCGCTCTGGCTGCCCTCGCTACAACCACCTTCCAGGCCGCCAACCCAGGCGATGCCGTCATCGAAATCCTCGGCGACTTCAACGGCGACGGCTCCTTCACCAAACTCGACGTCCGCTACTTCGCCGATGGCCTTGCCCTCGTCACTGATGTCTCCTCACCCACAGGCCGCCGACTTGACCGCAAGGCCGGCTTCACCGCTGTCGACGTTGCCTTCGCCGGCAACTTCTTCGGCACCGCCCTGGCTACACCCAAGGCCTATGCCGCTGGCGACGCCCGCGGGGACGTCTTCAACCGCCTCGCCCGCGTCGCCCCAGGCTACGCCCCCATCGGTGCCGACTCCGGCAACGCGTTTGACTCGGCCAGCATCAGCGCCGACACCAACCGCGTCGATGGGTACGACATCTCCTACGTCCAGGCACAGTTCAGGCGCAACTCCGCCGTCAGCGACGGGGCCCTGAACTGGTCCAACTACACCGAGGCCACCGGCCTGGTTACCCTCCCCAACCCCACCGGCACCGCGGTGGCCACCAGCCGGGCGGACCTCTCGGGCGACATCACCGGCGACGGGATCGTCAACCAGGCCGACGTTGTCGAACTGGTTACCAACATCCTGGGCACCACCCTCGGCGACGTCAACCTCGACGGCGCAACCAACGCCGCCGACCTGGTGATCGTCGATGCCTCCATCGCGACGCCCCCGGCTGCCCAGAACGTCTTCTGGGGCAACGGGGACCTGACCGGCGACGGCGTGGTCAACGCCGCCGACCGGAACATCGTCATCGCGGCCCTGTGCCCCAACCCCAGCAACGTCTCGGGCCCCGGGCAGAACACCACGGCGCTCGATGCCGAGTTGACCGCAGACGACATCATCGTCTTCCTCAACCGCTTCTTCGCCGGTAACTTGGCCAGCGATGTCTCTGGCCCCGGCCAGAACACCACGGCGATCGACGGCGAGCTGACGGCAGACGACATCATCGTCTTCCTTAACCGCTTCTTTGCCGGGTGCTAAGCAAGGGCTTAGGGATCAGGGCCAAGCGAATGCAAAGACCTCCAACCCCTCAAGCCTAACAGCTCAAACCTCCTGCCAAGCCCCGGGCACCTCTCGCCCGGGGCTTTTCATTTTGCCACCGCGCCCCCTGGGCCGATATCCTCCGCCCATGGCCTCCATCCTCGTCGTCGGCCCACACCCAGATGACCAAGAGCTCGGCATGGGTGGCACCATCGCCCTGCTGGCCCATCAGGGCCACCAGGTAACTCTGCTGGACATGACCGACGGGGAGCCGACCCCCGCCGGCGACCGCGCCACGCGGCTGGCAGAAGCCAAGGCCGCCGCGGAGGCGCTCTCACCACCACCGCCGGGCCGGCCCATCACACGCATCTTGCTGGACATGCCCAACCGCCGCGTCGAGCCGAGCCTCACAGCCCGGCACGCCGTGGCCGGGGCGATGCGCGCGGTGCAGGCGCAGATCGTCTTTGTGCCGTATTTCAAGGATGCCCACCCCGACCACATCGCCACCACCAGCATCACCCAGGACGCCCGCTTTGACGCCAAGCTCACCAAGCTCACCCTCCCCGGCGACCGCGGGCAGCCGCCCATCTACCCGCAGTGGCTGATCTACTACTACGCCACGCACTTGCGCATCATCCCCACGCCAAGCTTCATCATCGACACGAGCATGTTCGCCGGGCACAAGCTCCGCGCGATCAACGCCTACGCCTCGCAGTTCGTCAAGAACCAGAGCAACCGGGCCGTCCCCGAGCGCATCACCACCCAGGACCGCTACCTCGGCTCACGCATCAACGCCCACGCCGGCGAGTGCTTCTTCACCGATGAACCCCTGGGCCTCAACGGCTTGTCGAGCCTCGTCGGCATCTAGCCCAGAGGCCTGGCCTTGTACGCATCATCGTTTCTTTGCTGCCTCAAACCCCTCCCCAGAGGAGTAATTGCAAGTGGTGGCGTACAACGCCTTGGACCCCGAAGTGGTAACGGGTGGCAACCTCCTCAACCCCAAAGCCAACCCCAACAAAATACTCTGAGACCCTCTGCCCCTGCGTCTTCTGAGTGATCCCTCCTCAGTGCACACCGCTCGCCGCCAGCCACCGCTCCGCGTCCAGCGCGGCAACGCACCCCATCCCCGCCGCCGACACCGCCTGCCGGTAGTGCGCATCAGCCACATCCCCCGCGGCAAACACCCCCGGCAGGTTCGTGGCGCTGTTCCGCGCACGCAGTACAATGTACCCCGCATCGTCAAGCTCGACGCCCGAAGCCTTCAGGAACTTTGTCGTCGGCGTGTGCCCGATCGCGATGAACAAACCCTTGACCGCAAGCGTCGAGCGCTCCTTGGTAAGGGTGTCCTCCAGCAGCACGCCGGTGATTGTTTCGCCGCCGAGCACGTCGACGATGGTCTTGTTCCAGATGACCTTGGCGTTTGGCCGGGCAAAGTAGCGCTGCTGCATGATCTTGCTGGCCCGCAGCGAGTCGCGCCGGTGGATGACATAGACCTCCGAGGCAAACTTGGTCAAGTACGTCGCCTCTTCCATAGCCGTGTCCCCGCCGCCGATGACGGCCAGCGGCTGGTTGCGGAAGCCCGGCAGCGCGCCGTCGCAGACCGCGCACGCCGAGACCCCCCCACCACTCCGCGCCAGACGCATCTCGTTTTCAAGCCCCAGCCAGTTTGCCGTCGCCCCCGTTGCCAGGATCACCGCGTGCGCTGGCACCACCTCGCCCCCGGCGGTGTGCAGCAGGTGCGGCACACCGGGCTTTGCTGAGAACTCGCACCGCACAATGTCGTCCATGATGCTCTTGGTCCCGAACCGCTCGGCCTGCTTCTGAAAATCCTCCATCATTTTGGGCCCGGTGATCCCGTGGGGGAAGCCGGGGTAGTTCTCGACCTCCGTCGTGAGCATCAACTGCCCGCCGGGGAGGATCGGCCCGGGGTCGTTCTTGGGGATACCGATGTAGCAAACCGGCTGGAGCTGCGCGCGGGCGGCATAGATCGCCGCGGTCCACCCGGCCGGTCCTGAGCCGATAATGACAAGTTTGTGCGCCCCGTTGCCTGTGCTGCTGCTGCTCATGCGTGCTCCGTTGAGTGCGAGGATACGCCCCTTGCCACGCCAGCCCCCAGCCAAGGTTTTCGGACCCACTACTTCGGCCCTGCGCGCTCAACACCACCCCCACTTGCGCCGATATCCACGCTTGTTCTAGGCCCCAGCACCAGATCAGGAGTTTCGTCATGGACAAGGCCAGCATGGGTGGATCTGCGCTCATGGCAGGTGTGGTCGTCCTGGTCTGCTACCAGGCGACCGGCGGGGACCTGATGTCCCTTTGGTCGTCCAAGGGCTTTTACATGGTCATCTTGGGCACCGTGGCGGCGGTCATGATGTCGATGCCCTTTGACCGCATCAAGATGGTCCCGGGCTACATCCGCAAGTTTCTCTTCAACAAAACACGCCCGGCGATGGAGACCATCGCCATGATGTCCAAACTCTCCGAGAAGGCCCGCCGCGACGGCATCCTCTCGCTGGAGTCCGATGTCGCCTCGATCCCCGACGCCTTTGTTGCCGCGGGCCTGAAAATGGCCGTTGACGGCATCGACCCCGACACCATCGAATCGACCATGCGCATGGAGATCATGGCCATGCAGGACCGCCACAAGTCGGGCAAGAAGTTCTTCGACATCATCAAGACCTACGGCCCGGGCCTGGGCCTCATCGCCACCCTCATCGGGCAGATCGGCATGTTCAAGAACCTCGGCGGGGACATCGCCACCATGGGCTACATGCTTGCCGTCGCCGTCGTTGCCACCATGTACGGCACCGTGCTGGCCAACTGCATCGCCGGCCCCATGGGCGACAAACTCGCCTACCGCAGCGGGGAAGAAATCCTCGCCCGTGAGATGGCCCTGCAGGCCATCCTCAGCATCCAGGCCGGGGAGAACCCACGCGTAACGCTCGACAAAATGTCCGCCTTCATCCCCGCAAGCACACGCGATAAAGCCAAGGCCGCGTAAGCACCCGCCCCACCGACCACCCGACGAGCGCACACCATGGCCGAGCAGGAAAAGAAGCACGACGCGGAGGCCCACAACAAGGAAGAGGGCCACAAGAAGCACAAGAAGCACCACCCCCACCGGCACGAAGAGCACGAGCACGAGGAGGGGTGGATCGTTAGCTTTGCCGACAACGTCCTGCTGATGATGGGCTTCTTTGTCATCATGCTGGCAATGAACATGGGGACAAAGGGCGTCCCCGTGACCTCGCCAGAG
The DNA here is from genome assembly GCA_046339895.1 of bacterium. Classification (GTDB taxonomy): domain Bacteria; phylum Planctomycetota; class Phycisphaerae; order Phycisphaerales; family UBA1924; genus JAJTGZ01. The sequence continues at coordinate 77,679 of JBKDDT010000012.1, forward strand.
GCCGAGGACCGGATTGCCGATCTTGCCATCGCCGTGCGCGCCGGGTTCAACAACCCGCTGGACATGACCAGCACCAAGCCCGAGGACCAGGCCCTGATCCGGCGGATGCGCCAGCGCATCACCGACGGCCCCCTATCGACCCCCGGGCCGGAGGGCAAGGACTCGTCGCCACAGACCATCCGCCCCACCAACTTCCACGGCAGCGACGGGATCGTCGAGTTTGACCGGGAGTCGGCCGAGATCAACGAGTTTGGGCACCGCACGCTCAAGCAACTGGCCGAGCGCATCAAGGGCAAGCGCTGGATGGTCGAGATTCGCGGGCACACCAGCCGGTTTGAGACCTGGCGCGACCCACAGAAATCACGCGACCTTTCCTATAAACGTGCCTACGCCGTCGGCGAGGCGCTGGTGGTTTTGGGTGTCAAGTGGGACCAGCTCCGCCTGGTCTCCAGCGGGGACGCGGCGTCTGCCGTCGGCCGCACGCGTGCGGCCGAGGATGCGCGCACCAACCAGCGGGCCGAGGTGCTGATCCTCAAAGAAGCAATGCCCGAGGACGTCTACATGCAACCCTGACGCCGATCGGTGCGCATCGCCACAAAGGTGCGACCAAAGATGGAGATGGCTGGGTTTGACCCAGGAGCCACTCGGCGGGGTCGGGTGGACCCTCTGGAGCCTCCCAAACTCGGACGCGGCAGCCGGGCTGTAAACGTCGCCGTGGGGGTCACGGGGCGCGGGGGTCTTTGGGAACGACGGGTTTGTGCGCGCCGGGCGGGGCGAATAGTGCTTGGGAGTTCGACAGGTTCACAGGAGGCTCCTTGTCTGGATTGGCCGGGTGCGTTGTCGGCACGATTGGCCAAGCCTTTGCCCGGGCGCATCACGGCGTGCCCGTTGGTCGGCCATCGAACCACTCGACGGCAGGTGGACCATACCGGATGTTTGCTTGCTTTGCAAGGGGAATGATCTGTGTGGATAGCCGGTGGATAACTTTTTCTTCGGTGCCGGGTGCGGTGGGGAACCCCACCCCTGCCGCTCCTCTGGAGGAGGGATTTTTGAGGGGTTTTTTAGTTGCCCAGGGAGATGGTGTTTCGGCCGGCGTCTTTAGAGTGGTAGAGGTTGGCGTCGGCGGCTTTGAGCAGGTCGGGGCCGGTGAGGCCGTCCCAGGGGAAGGTGGCCAGGCCTGCTGAGACGGTCAGTGCACCGGCGGCGTCGGTGCCGAGTTTGGGGAAGCGGGCGTCGGCGATTTGTTTGCGGAAGCGTTCGGCGATGAGCTGGACGCTCTGCGGGTGGCGTGAGCCGAGTTCGCGTGGGCCGGCGGGTTCGTAGAAGACGACGACGAACTCATCGCCACCGATGCGGCAGACGCGGTCGTCTGGGCGGATGACCGAGCGGAGCAGTTTGATGATCTGGACGAGGATTTCGTCGCCGGCGGGGTGGCCGAAGCGGTCGTTGAAGGTTTTGAAGTTATCGATGTCCAGGACCATGACCGTGAGCATGTGGCGTTTGTTTGCTGATTCGCGGATGGCGGCGTCGAGGAAGCGGTCGAGGTATCGGCGGTTGTAGGCGCCGGTGAGTTCGTCGGTGATGGAGTCTTGCCGGGCTTTGCGGAGGGTTGCTTGGAGTGTCAGCCAGTCTGCGAGCCAGGGTGCGGCGTGCTCGAGGTGGTGGGCTTCGAGGGTGGGGCTGGCGAGCAGGGCGGGTGCGACACCTTGGAGCACGACCGGAACGCCGTGGGGTGGGCGGGGCGTGGTGGTGTCTGGAGCGGGGATGAACATGACATCGGCGCGGGCGACGCGTCGGCGTATGGCGTCGAGGGCGAGTGGGAGGATGTCTTGGTCGTCCAGGAGTGCCTGGAGGATTTGCCGGTCGTCGCCGAAGGACCAGGTGCCGGGGGTTGTGGTGCGGTGCGGTTCGGGCGGGGCGGTGGGTGTTGCGGGCCAGGCGCGGGCGGCGGGTGTGGTGATGATGCTGGGGATGGCAGGCGGTGGTGATGAGTTTGGTGCTGGGGGTGCTTGGTTGGCGAAGACGACCTGTTGTGTGATGCGGCCGATGGTGGAGTAGAACGGTGGCGGCGCTGGCGGGGCCTGTGGGGTTGGGGTGGCGGCAGTGGTGAGTTTGGCGAGGAGCGCGCGGAGGGTTGGGCCGTCGGTTTGTGGGGGGATGGCGCCGTCGAGGTTGCTGGTGGTATGGCCGTTGGTGTGGGTGTTGCTGGTGGCCAGCAGTGTGATGGCGTTGGGCTGGATGATTTTGATCGCCTGCTGGAGTTCAAGCGTGGCAGCGGGGTCGGCGGCGAGGTCGGGGTCGAGGATGACGGCGGTGTGGTGTGGTGAGTCGGTGTCGATGGGGTCGGCGAGTTCGCCAAGGGCGTCCAGGGGGGTTCGTGCGCGGATGAGTTCGATGCCTGGGTCGCGGCGGAGGGTGCTCTCCAGGCCCGTGCGGCCGGCGAGGATCACGCGGAGGTTGAGGTTGTCGGCGATGGGGGGCATGGGTGTTGTTTATACGGTTGGCGTGCTAGCGGGGTGCGTCGCGGCCCAGGAGCATGCGGAGCTCTTCGGGGCTGAGGGTGTCGTCGTCGTTGTTGGCGTCGGCGGGTGCCGGGGTGTGGTGGTTGGGTGGGGCGGGGGTGAGTTTGAGGGGTGGGTGGGAAGTGGGGGTTGGCGCTGGGGTTGGAGCTGGAGTTGGTGGTGCGCCCCAGTTGACGATGTCTTGCGGTTGCAGTGGTCGCAGCGATTGTGTGCCGGCGGGGTCATAGACCCAGCAGCGGGCGCGGGGGGCGTATTGCTGGATGGCCAGTGCGGTTTGTGCGGGGTCGATGAGTGCGGCGGGCTGGCAGAAGATGACCAGGACGCCGAGGGTGTTGTGTGCGCTTGCGTGCGCGGCGCAGGCGTGGGCCATTGTCAGTAAGGAGGAGGTGGAGGTGGAGACGGGGATGCCACGCTTGGCGAGGGAGGCGAGCAGTGGCGTGGGCGCGGGGGCACCGGCGGGGGACCAGACGACGGCGTGCTGGCGGGGTGTGCCCGTTGCGGGCGGGGGTGGGTTTCGGCTTGTGCTCTGCGTGCCGCTGTGCATGGGATAAGTCTACAGCGCGGCGGGGGTTGGTAGGTGTTTTATAGGACTTTTTGGGCAAGATTTTGTGCTATTTGCAGGGCACCGTCGGCGGGGCCGAGGTTTTCGGCGGCGGTGCGCATGGTGGCGAGGGTCGCCGGGGTCTTCAGGAGGCGCAGGAGGGCCTGCCCGAGGGGGCCTTGGAGATTGGATTGGTCGTCGATGAGGTCGTCGGCGATCTCGGCGGCGTGGGCCTGCACGAGGGTTTGGGCGTTGAAGCGTTGGTGCTGGTCTTTGTGGTGCGGGTAGGGGGCAAAGAGCGTTGGGGTGCCCGACGCCCAGGCCTCGGCGACGGCGCCGGCGCCGGCACGGCTGAGAGCGAAGTCGGCAGCGGACCACCAGAGGGGGAGCTGCTCAGTGAAGGGAAGCACCTGCGCGCGGATGCCGGCTTGGGTGTAGGTGGTTTGCAAACGCTCGGCGTCGGGGGTGGAGCCTGTCTGGTGGAGGATTTGCCAGTTGGATAAAACTGGTTGGTGGGCTTTGTTTGATGCGAGGTTGTGCAGGAGGTTGTTGAGTGTGCGTGCGCCGAGGCTGCCGCCTGTGATGAGCAGGACGGGAAGGGCGGGGTCCAGGCCGAGGATGGCGCGGGTGGTGGTGCGGTCGCGCACCTGTCGAGCGGCCCGGCGGACGATGGGCGGAATGTGTTTCCAGTGCGGGTGGGATGGGGATGCGACGGTGGTGAAGGCGTGCTGGGCGTGCTGGGCGATCCAGCGGTTGGCCTTGCCTGGCACGGCGTCGATATTGATGAGGGTGATGGGGATGCGTTCGGCGCGAGCGGCCTGGACGGCCGGTGCGGCGACGAAGCCGCCGAGGGTGATGAGGTGGACGGGGTGGGCAAGTTTGCGTGCTTGTTGGATGACCTGCCGTGTGGCGCGGACGCTGGGGGGCCAGTTGCTCAAGAAGCGCCAGAGTTGTCTGGGGGCGAGGCCGGGGTATTGCGCGGGCAGGGGTGTGAAGGGGATGGCGTGGGGGGTGAGGACTTCGCGGTCGATGGGTCGTGAGGAGCAGAGCAAGTGTGCGTCGGCGCTGGGGACGAGCGCGCGGAGCTCTTCCCAGATGGCCAGAGCGGGGTAGAGGTGGCCGCCGGTGCCCCCGCCAGCGAAGAGATAAGTTATAGGGGGTGCGGTGGTGGAGGGCATGGATCAGGCGGGCAGTGGAGCGTGGAGGTTCTGTTCTGGAGTGAGGGTTTGTGGTGGGTGGTTGTTGGTGGGTTGTGGTTGGAGGGTTGGGGTGTATCGGTGGCCTCGGAGGTCCATGTTGATCAGCAGGCCGAGGCAGGCGGCGGTGAGGATCCACCCAGTGCCGCCTGAACTGAGCAGTGGGAGTGCGATGCCTTTGGTGGGGCCTAGGCCTGTAACGACGGCCATGTTGATGAGGGCCTGGAGGCCGACGGTGGCGGTGATGCCGACGGCGACGAGTTTGAGGACGGGGTTGGATTGTTTGCGGATGATCGAGAGAGCGGCCCAGATGAGTGCGGCGTAGAGGAAGACGACGATGGCGGCGCCGAAGACGCCGAGCTCTTCGCAGATGATGGCAAAGAGGAAGTCGGTCTGGTCTTCGGGGAGGTAGCCGAATTTTTGGAGCCCGTGCCCGAGCCCGCGGCCGTGGATTTGGCCACCGCTGACGGCGAGCATGGACTGGATCATGTGGTAGCCCTTGCCTTCGGGGTCTTGGTAGGGGTCGAGGAAGGACTTGATGCGTTCGAGGCGGTAGGGGTTGGCCATGACGGCGGCGGCAAAGGCGGCGGCGGCGGCGGGGAGCATGAGCAGGAACTGCCAGAGGCGCGCGCCGCCGGCGATGAGGATGATGGCCGAGACTGCGCCGAGGAGCACGGCGGTGCCGAGGTCTTCGATGACGATTGTCAGGCAGACCAGGCCCGCGGCGGCGAGGCCCGGGAGCAGGCCGGTGAAGAAGTGTGGGAGTCGGTCTTTGACGCGCACGGCGTACCAGGCCATGAGGGCGATGAGGGCCCACTTGCCGATCTCGCTGGGCTGAGCCGAGAGGTCGCCTATGCCGGGCAGCTGGAGGTTGATCCAGCGGTGCGAGCCGTTGACGGAGCGACCGATGCCGGGGATATAGACGATGAGCATGAGTGCGGCAAGTGCGCCTGCGGCGATCCAGAGCCAGGGGATGGCCCAGCCGCCGAAGCGCGGCTCGTGGCGTGGGCCGAAGTTTTTGATCCAGTTGCCGAAGATGGCCGGCTGGGTGTTGGGGAGGCTGAGTTGGACTTTGCGGACGCCTGGGATGAGGCCGAGGATGGGGAGTGTGGCGGCAAGGGAGAGGGCGAGGATGGACAAGAGCATGTAGATGGTGCTTCGGCTCAGGAGGATGCTGCCGATGGTGATGGTTCGTTCGATTTCCATGAGCGCGCTGTTGACCATGACGATGCCGAGCATGAGCAGGGCGAGTACGGCAAGGGCGACGACGTGGCCGGGACGGATGATGGGCATGGGGTGGATATCGGAGCGAGGGGGTGGATTGCGGTAGAGGAGGGGAGGTGGGGAATGGTCAAATGGTGGAATGGACAAATGGTCAAGTTGCCAAATGGGCAAAGGGGATGGGGAGGTTGGTTGGTGGGTGGGGGCGGCCCCACGCGGAGGGTGGGGGTACCCGGGATGGGGATGGGGGTTTTACTTTGCGCCGGCGAGTTTGCGGACGGTGAAGTCGAAGCTGCGTGTCATGCTGGCGTGGATGGCGTAGACGATGACGATGTGCAGGCCAGCGGCGATGGCGGCGCCGAGGAGGAGGCTGATGCGTGCGCTGGCCAGGCCCCCGCCGCCTGCGCGGACGACGGTGGCGGCCATGGCTGATTCTGGGGCGATGACGGCGTGGGCGGCGGCGATGGGGCTGAGGCCCCCGACGACGGGGCCGAGGGTGGCCAGGTCCGCGGCGGCCTGCCAGGCGCAGAGGCCGACGACGCCGGCGATGACGCCGACGAGGGCGACGGTGGCGGTAACGCTGGCGAGTGTCCCCTTGCTGCGGAGTGACCACTGCATGCCGAGGATGACGCAAAGGGCGACGAAGGGGACGGCGACAAGGGCCAAGACCAGCCCGGCCTCGGGTAGTATGACAGGGATATCGATGACGGCGGGGGGATTAGCCGGGCCCCCGCCGAAGGCGGCGGCACTGTTGACGATCGGGACGGCTACCGCCGCGCCACCGGTCTGGCCAAAGCCGCCGGCGAGGGCGTAGAGGCCCCCGAGTGCGGCGGTGGCGATGGGTACGCAGAGCAGCGGGAGGAGCCAGGCGATCATGCCTTTGAGTTTGCCCGAGAGGTATTGCCCGGCGGTGATGGGGGTGGTGAGCAGGAGGTCCAGGGTGCCGTCTTCGCGTTCGCGTGAGACGCTGGTGGCGCTCATGTTGATGGCGACGAGTGTGATGACGACCAACTGCCCGACGATGGTGGCGACCATGACCTGGCGGAAGACGGTGGCGGTCCAGGTGCCGTTGTGGTAGAGGTAGATGACCAGGAGTGCCCAGAGGACGCCCAGGGCGATGAAGCTCCAGCGCATGGCCGAGCGCCAGAAGGTGGCGTTGATGCTGGCGGCCTCGCGCCAGGCGATGGGGTTGCGCCAGACTTCCTTTGGCCCGCGGTGTGCCTCGTGCTGCCCGTCGCGGCGTGCGGTGGGGTCGGAGGGGTCTGACTGGCGAGCACCCCGGCTGGAGCCGTCGCGCCCGATCAGGCCGCCGGCGCCGGCGATGCCGCCGATGCGGACGGTGATGGAGGAGGCCAGGACGAGCACGATCGAGAGGGCCATCGAGAGGACACACCACGTCGCGACGGGGTGCTCGAGGAACCAGCCGGCAGGGGCGGGGTATGTGCCCGGGGGGGCGCAGGGGTAGCCCGATGGGTCCAGCAGGGCCATGAGGGCGAGGAAGGGGTTTAGGCCCGTGAGGTATGTAACGCCGCCGGCGCCGAAGACGCGGTCGATCGCGAGCGTGATGGCCAGGTAGCTGACGACGGCGACATAGAAGGCAAAGACGGCACGCTTGCCGACGAGGCGGGAGACGGAGAGGGCGATAGCGATGGAGCCGACGAGCAACGCCGCACCTGCGGCAACGGCATAACTGGCCAGAACGGTGCTGCCTGGGACGCCGCCGAAGTATTGCATGACTGCAAACAGGGGCAGGGAGCTGAACAGGAGCGCGAGGATGAAGAAGAGGCGGCCGAGGAGGTTGCCCAGGACGATCTGCCCGGCGCGGAGCGGGGTTGTCAGCAGGATGTCCCATGTTTTGGGGTCGGCTTCCTGCGCGATGGCCCCGGCCATGAAGACGGGGGCGAGGATGCAGATCAGGGCGATCTGCAAGAAGGCGACCAGTTGGAAGCTGTTGGACCCGGCGGCGGCGAGTTGCTGGAGCGTCAGTTCATCGCCGCCGGCGCGGATGAGCAGCGCCCAGAGCAGAACGATGATCATGACCCCGAGGTAGGCGATGCGGATGTAGTGGTGGCGTGCACGCCGGGAGCCGCTGGCGACGAGTCGGACGGCGATCGGGTTGGTCGGGCCGAGCTCGAGGAGCCAGCGCAGCAAGAGAGGCATGTGCAAGGGTAGAGGGTGTGGCGGGGGTTGGTTTGCGGGTTAGGGAGTAAAGGCTGGTAGGGCGAGAAGTGAGCGTTACCCGAGAGGGTGAGTTGACTTGGCGGACAGTCGCTCTGGAGTAAAAACTTTTGTTTGTATTTTTTTTGCGTCGCTGGGTCCTCTGAGTTAACTATCTTTGGGGATCAGATCATGTGGTGATTGTCGTGTCGCGGGAGAGGATTTTTTTGATCGTGAGGATGAAGAGGCCGGTGAGGCAGAGGTTGAGGGCGAGGCTGAGCAGGGCGATGACGAGGATGGGGCCTCCTATGCCGTAGCCGAGGGAGACGACCAGGACGCCTGCGCCGACCTCGCCGCGTGGCCACATGCCGATGGCGAGTGCGAGTCGTTGGCGGGGTGTAGTTTCTTTGCGGTAGCAGAAGGCGGGGAACATTTTGCCCAGGTTGCACAGGAAGGTGATGGCCAGGACGTGCAGGATGATTTGGCCCCAGCCCATCTGGGGTGTGAGTTGTCGGAGGAAGTTACCCAGGGGGATGGCGTCGGCCTCGATGGCGGCCTGGGCGGCCTGCCCGCTGAGGGGTAGGCCGGCGGGGGAGGGAGGTGCCGTGCCGATCTGGTTGATGAACAGGGGCATCGAGAGGCCAACAAGGACCATGAAGCAGGCCGAGACGATGGTGTTGGCGTGTTTCTCGGCCGGTTGTGCCAGCACGTCGTCGTTGTGGTCGTCGGCTGGGGTGAGGGGGTGGCCGGTGGCGCGTTGGCGGACGATGATGCACCCGAGGACGAAGGCGGGCAGGAGGACTTCGATGTGGATGGGCATCGATTGGTCGATGGATTTGGTGGCCGCGTATATCAGCTCGCTCAGGCCCGCGATGGCGACGGCATACGTGAGCGTCCAGCCCCAGGTGATCGGCAGGCGGAAGCGGTGCAGGAACTTCCAGGCGATTGCCAGCAAGGTCAAGACGATGACGACGACCACGGCCAGTTGCCAGCGGGCGCCGACCATGGCGATCTTGACGGGGACCATCATCAGCACGACGATGAGGTCGTCAAAGATCGCCAGGATGCGGGCCTTGCGGTAGACCCACGTGGCGGCCAGGCCCGCGGCGGCGAGCATGGAAAAGAGGACGCCGGCGCTGGTCGGTGCGCTGAAGAGGGAAGCGATGAGGGCCTCTTTCCACACGCCGAGCTCTTGCGTGGCCGGGCGTGGGAGGATGACGAGGACGAAGTAGAGTGTGCAGAGGATCCAAGGGAAGAAGGCGGCGGTGGTGGCGACGAAGGCGTCGAAGCCGTAGGTTCGGAGGTTGGATTTATCGATATCAAACTCGTATCCGACGTGGATCATGATGCAGGCGAGGCCGATCATGGTCAGGATTCTGACGATGTTTGCATAGGTGCCAGCCGCGCTGCCGAGGTGGGCGGGCAGGAGTTGGGAGAGGACCAGGCCCAGGAGGAGGAGGATGGAGTAGAGGAGGACTTTTTTCATGGGTGTTCCGGTTGCCTGGGGTTGGTTGGGGGAACGAACCCCACCGCTGCGCCTCCCCTCGTGGGAGGGGTTCATTGACCAAAGCCGATGCGGGGATGGGCCTTACGCCTGACACCCAACAGCACAAACCTAGCCTCTTGCGCTACAACCCCAGTGCCGTGCGTTTGGCATCCCACTCGGCTTGTTCGCGTTTGTTGTCGGTGGGCAGGGGTGTGGGTGTGGGGTTGGAGGTGTTGTTTGCGCGGAGGTGAGCGATTTCGGATTTGAGGGCGTCGAGTTCGAGTCGGCTGAGCCTGGTGCTGCCGAGGGTGTAGTCGCGCCAGGCTTGCATGGTGGTGGGGACGATGGGTTCGACGAGGTCGTGCATGGCGCGTGCGTAGGCCTGGATTTCTTCTTGCGCGTGCGGGTCCATGCGGAGGCTGAGGAAGTGCAGGAGGTTGTGCAGGTCGATCTTCCAGTACCACTCGGTGTAGAGGCTCACGGGCAGGCCGATGCGTGCCATCTCGCGTGAGACGCCGCGGTCGACGAGGTCGCGGTACTTGGCGTAGAGGGCCTCGCTCTGGGCGAGGAACTCGACGAAGGCCTGGGCGGTGAGGTGCTCGGGTGATTTTTGGGTCTCGGCGTCGGCCTGGCCATTGTGGGGGATGAAGGTCTGTGTGCCCCCTTGGCGGTTGCTGGTGCTCTGTTTGCGGACTTGTTCGAGTGTGGGGCGGTAGAAGCGGTCGGGCATGACGGAGTAGCGGCCGGAGTATTCGTTGACGTTGGCGGTGCGGTGGCGGATCCACTGGCGGGCGATGAAGATGGGCATGGCGATGTGGAACTTGAACTCGACCATCTCGAAGGGTGTGGTGTGGCGGTGGCGGAGGAGGTAGCGGATGAGGCCCTGGTCTTCGGAGATTTTTTTGGTTCCTTGCCCGTAGCTGACGCGTGCGGCCTGGACGATCGCCTGATCGGCGGTCTGCCCTGCGGGGATGAGCCGGGGCATGACGTCGACGAGGGCCACAAAGCCGTGGTCGAGGACCTGGAACTGCCGGCGGGCGTCGCCGTCGAGGGCGTCGATGAGGGGTGCCTCGGGTTTGATGCGATCAGGCCCGGCGGTGTGGACGCGGACGGGCCGGGGTGGGCAGATATCGGCGGGGGCGGAGGTGGTCGGGTCGGCTTGTGAAGACATGCCCGATGCTATCAGTGGTTCGTGGGGCTTGTGGCTGAAGAAGAATTGGGTTGGCATAGGTGGGCTGTCGCATGGCGGGCTGTCGTATAAGGTGGAAAGGCTGTCGGCAAGGGGTGTGGATGGGGGGCGGTACGATGCGGGGTATGGCGTGCAATGACCGAGCGATGTTGGACTTGGCCGCAAGGCTGGCGGTGCGTGGGGCGGGGCATGTCGAGCCGAACCCGATGGTGGGGTGTGTGATCTGCCGGGCGGGGAGTGGACCTGCGGCAGAGCGGATCATCGGGATGGGGCACCATCGGCGGTTTGGGGGGGTGCACGCGGAGGTGGAAGCGCTGGGGCGGTGTAAAGCGCTGGGGCAGGACCCTCGCGGGGGGACGATGTATGTAACACTCGAGCCTTGCAACGTCCCTGGGCGCAATGGGGCGTGCGTGGATGCGGTGCTCGGGGCGGGCATTGCGGAGGTTGTCTGTGCCCGGCGGGACCCTTCGCCCGGCAAGGGGGGTGGGAGCGCCCGGCTGGAGCGGGCGGGCGTGCGGGTGCGGTTTACGGGCGCCAGCACCGCGGCGTGCAGGTTGGCGGAGCCTTGGGTGAAGAGGTTGGAGACTGGGCTGCCGTGGGTGATTGCTAAGTGGGCACAGTCGATTGATGGGTGCTTGACGACGGGGCCGGGGCAGGGCAGGTGGATCACCTCGCCACGCTCTCGCCATGCGGTGCACCAGTTGCGATCGCGTGTGGATGCGATCATCACGGGGGGGGGGACGGTGCGTGCGGATAACCCGATGCTGACGGCACGGGGCGTGCCGATCCGCCGGCGTGCGGTGCCGGTGGTGCTGACGGGGGGTGAGTTGCCCGCGGGGTCGCACCTGGCGGAGAACAAGGGGACGGTGGTGGTGCGTGCGTCGCGTGCCGGGGGCGCGGAGGGGTTGCGGGGGGTGTTGGGGATGCTTGCCGGCGAGCACGGGGTGCACACGGCGATGATCGAGGGTGGGCCTGGGCTGCTGAGCAGTGTGCTGGAGTGGGGGTTGGCCGACGAGCTGCATGTGTATACGGGTGGGGTGGTGGTCGGTGGGGGTGGTGGGCTGGAGGTGGGGAGGTTGGTGGGTGTGGAGGATTGGGAGGTGGTGAGTTGTCGGGTGAGGGGTGGGGATGTGCGGGTGGTGTACCGGCGGGGGGGAGAGATGGACAAATGAGCGGGGTGTGGGTGGGTTTGGGGGATTTTTTCAAGGGTTTGTTGGTTGGGATGCCGATGGGTTAGCCAAGGAGTCTTTATGGTCCGCATGACGCGACTGGTTTTGTCTGCTGTGCTGTTGGTGGGGGCGGGTTTGTTGCCGGCGGGGGTGGTTGTGCCCAGCGCGGCTGCGCAGCCCAAGCGTGTCGAGCCGTTTGTGGTGGTGGTCACGGCCAGCGAGGTGCCGATCCGGTGCGGGGATTCGACGCTCTACTACCCAGTGGCGGCGGTGAAGTCTGGCGATGCGCTGGTTGTTGATGGTGAGACGGCCGGTTGGCTGCGTGTGCAGTACCCGGCGGGTGTGGAGGCGTTTGTGCCGGCCGAGCAGGTAACGGTGGTGCAGGATGGGGCTGGGAAGTTGGCGGTGCCTTCGAGGTTGCGTGCGCCGAACGTCAACGGGGGTGTGCGCGGGTCGTATTTTCAGCTCTTTGAGCAGGACTTGCCGGCGGGTACGCCGCTGAAGATCACGCGCAGCGAGCGTGGTGAGGATGGGAAGGTAACGCACTTTGCGGTGGTGCCACCGGCGGGTGCGCGGGGGTGGATTAGCCGGGATGCGGTCCGGCGTGCCAATGAGCAGGAGAGTGCCAGGGCGTTGGCGGGGCCGAGCGCGGGTGCGCCGGCAGCGGTGCCTGCACCGGCACCAGCGCCTGTGCCGGGGGCTTGGTCGGGTGGTGGTGTTGAGGGTGTGGTGCCTGCGCCCGCGCCGGTGGTGCCTGCGGTTGTGCCGGGGGCGGGGCCTGGAACGACATCGAGCACGTCGGCGGTGCTGGGGGTGCCCGCGTCAGAGGCGGGGGATGGTGGTTCGTCGGCGGGGCCAGCGCCAACACCTGCGCCAAGCCCGACACCAACATCTGCTGCTACACCCGCAGTATCGGCACCGGCTGCGAGCGCGGCCGTGGCGGTGGCGCAGCCGGTGGGTGATGAAGGCAAGGACGGGCCGTTTGAGCCTGTGCCGCCGCCGGGGACGACGGTTACCCGTACGACTACCACGACGACAACGGGGGCGCTCGTGCCCGGTTCGGTGGGTGTTGAGAACCTTCGGCTGAACCTAAACCAGATCGCCGAGACGTTCAACCGCGTCAACAAGCAGCCCTTGGCGACGGGGGAGTTTGAGACGGCCATTGCGCAGATCGAGGGTTTCCGGGCGACGCTGGGGACGAGCGAGCGGGACATCAAGCTCAGCAATGCGTTGGAGGGGTATGCCCAGGCGTTGCGGCTGCGGGTGCAGTTGCGTGAGAGCCAGAAGGCGGGTCAGACGGCAGTGAAGGAGGGGACGCTGCTGGGCACGGAGCTGGGCAAGCGTGTTGTTGAGTTAGAGCGGCAGCGTGTGTACAACGTGATCGGGCGGCTGGTGCGTTCGACGGTGTATGACGGGGACCGGGTGCCGCTGCTTTATCGCGTGATGAGCCCAGAGCCTGGTGCGGCCCGCACGCTGGGGTATCTGCTGCCGAGCGAGAAGTTTGACCTGGTCAACAAGCTGGAGCAGGTCGTTGGGATCATCGGGGAAGTGCGGCCTGAGGAGAGTTTGCGTACGAACCTGATTATCCCCAGGCGTGTGGACGTGGTGAGTTTGGCGCCGATTGTGGTGTCGCCGGATATCCCGGGTGTGGTGATCGGTCGGGGGGGTGGGGAGGCGCCGAAGACGGAGCCGGTGCCGGTTGCACCGGCAGCGCCTGCTGTGCCTGCTACGCCGGAGCCTGAGCCGGAGAAGCCGTAGGGGGGAACTGGCAATAGGGAATGGGCAATCGGCAATAGGCGCGATTGGTTTTATTCTGGCGTTCTTGCCTTGTGCGCCTATTGCCTATTGCCTATTGCCTATTGCCTGTTGCCTATTGCCTGTTGGCCCCACAGCGAGCCACGAACTCTTCGTACTGCTCGGCGGTGTCGATGCCGGTGAGGCCTTTGGCTTGGTCGCAGCGTGCCAGGCCGATGGTGTAGCCGAGCTCGAGGGCGCGGAGTTGTTCGAGGGACTCGCAGGTTTCAAGGGGGGTGCTGGGGAGGTTGGCATAGGTGTGCAGGAAGCCTGCTCGATAGGCGTAGACGCCGACGTGGCGGAGGGGTTGGGCGTTGGCTTGGGGGTTCCCGTCGCGGCAGAAGGGGATGGGCGCGCGTGAGAAGTAGAGGGCGGTGGCGAGTTGGGAGGGGGCGACTTTGACGATGTTGGGGTTGGCGGGGTCCTCGCCAGGGGCGAAGGGGGTGCAGACGGTGCCGATGCTGGCGTGTGGGGTTTGCAAGAGGGCGTCGACGGCGGCGTCGATGACGGCCGGTGGCATCTCGGGCTCGTCCCCTTGGGCGTTGACAACGATGTCGCCGGGGGCCAGGGCAAGGATGGCGGCGGCCTGGGCGAGGCGGGAGGTGCCGTTGGGGTGGTCGGCGCGTGTGAGGATGCAGCGGGTGTTGAAGGGGGCGAGTGCGTCGATGACTTGTTGGGAGTCGGTAGCGACGACGACGCTGGCGGCGCACTGGGCACGCCGGGCTTGTTCGACAACGTGCTGGACCATCGGCTTGCCGGTGCGGCAAAGCAGGACCTTCTCGGGCAGGCGCGTCGAGGCGAGGCGTGCGGGGACGATGACCGTCGCGCGTGGGGGCATGGGGGAGGGTAAGTCGGGTTGGTGATGGTGGAAGAGGTTCGCAACGGTCCGAGCGGGGGGAACCTACCGTGTAGTCGCGTTACCTGTTGCTTGCACTTGATCTTGGACGACTGCCTGGCTGTGTACCAGATTCTGCTGAACAAGAAGTATCTGACCGGGAAGGTGATGCCGTTGTTGGCGGCGGTCGCTGTTGCGTTGTGCACGACGATGGTGCTGGTGGTGTGGTCGGTGATGGGTGGTTTTTTGTCGACGCTCTTGGCGCAGGGTCGGGCGATGATGGGGGACGTGGCGATCCACTGGCCGACGACGGGGTTTGCGCACTACGACGACCTGATCAGTCGGCTGGAAGAGGACAAGTCGATGGTTGCGGGTGCGACGCCTGTGATTGAGACGTTGGCGATGGCGAGCCTGCCGGATAACCGGATCGAGGGCGTGCAGGTCAAGGGGATCGACGCGGCGAGTTACGCGCGTGTGGTGGACTTTGACCAGACGCTGTGGTGGAGGCCGATGACCGAGGCGTTGCCGAGGGACGTGGAGCGTCGGGACCCGCGCCTGGACCCTCGTTCGGCCGAGCGGCTCACGCAGGCGCTGGCTGATGCGCGGGCGATGGCGCGTGCGATGGTGCCCGGGGGGCCGGCGTTGCCCGCGGCGATCACGGGGATCGAGGTAACGGGGTTTTCTCGGCGGTCGAGGGAGGGGTTTTACAACATCAACGAGGGGTTGCTACGCCCGCAGCCGGATGGGGGGGTGAAGTCGGTGGCGTCGTTTGCGCCGGACGCGACGATCACGCTGCGGATGGTGCCGTTTGATGATGGTGGGCGTGAGGTGTCGCTGGTGCCGGGGGTTTTTCCGATTGCCAATGAGTTCCGGACGGGGGTGTATGACATTGACAAGCGGACGGTGTTTGTTGAGTTCAAGAAGTTGCAGGAGATGCTGAAGATGAACGGGGGGACGGTGGTTACCCGCGACCAGGCCGACAACGATCTGTTCGCCGCCGGGTCGCCCGAGGCGACGGGCGTGGTGGTGCCGGCGCGGGCGACGACGGTGCTGGTGCGGGCCGCGGCTGGGGTGTCGCCTGATGCGTTGCGGGCGCACTGCACGAAGGTCTACCGGCAGTTCGCGGCAGCGCACGTGCGGGGGGTGCCGCCGCCTGAGATGGTTGAGTCGAACAACCTCATCAGGACGTGGGAGATGCAGAACGCGACGCTGGTCGGGGCCGTGAAGAAAGAGACGGCCATGGTGCTGCTGCTGCTGTGGCTGATCAGTTTCGTGGCTAGTTTTTTGATCTTGGCAATCTTCTGGGCGATGATCAGCGAGAAAACCAAGGACATCGGCACGCTGCGTGCGATCGGCGCGAGCGGGGCGGGTGTGGCAGGGATATGGATCATCTACGGGCTGGTCATCGGGGTGATCGGCTCGGTGCTGGGCGTTGCGCTGGCGTGTGTGATCGTGGTGAATATCAACCCGATCCACGAGTGGCTCGGCTCGGCGCTGGGGTTGTATGTGTGGGACCCGAGGGTGTATTACTTCACGCAGATACCGAGCAAGGTTGAGCCGGTGCGGGCGTTGGTTGTGGGGCTGTCGGGGGTGATGTTCTCGCTGGCGGGTGCGATCGTGCCGGCGGTGAGGGCGGCGGCGATGAAGCCGGTGTCGGCGTTGCGTTTTGAGTGATCGGTGTGGGCTTTGGAGATCTGGCAACAACTGTGGCATACCTGCACGCGGCGAACTTGTTCAAGACCTACACGCTGCACCGCAAGCGCGTGCCGGTGCTGCGCGGCGTGTCGCTGGAGGTGGCCAAGGGTGAGTGCGTTGCGGTGCTGGGCAAGAGCGGCTCGGGCAAGAGCACGCTGCTGCACCTGCTTGGGGGGCTCGATAGGCCGGACCGGGGTGGGGCCGGGGGTGGGAAGATCAGTGTCGATGGGGTGGACCTGGCGTCGCTGCGGTTTCGGTCGCTGGACAGGTATCGGGCGCAGTCGGTGGGATTTGTTTTTCAGCTTTACCACTTGCTGCCGGAGTTGTCGGTGCTGGAGAATGTAACGATCGCGTCGATGGTCAAGGGGGGTTCGATCGGGGCCTTGACGCGGGGGCGAGCGGTAGAGATGCTCGGCGAGTTTGGCCTTGGCGACCGCCTGGCGCACAGGCCGGCGGAGTTGTCCGGTGGTGAACGCCAGCGTGTGGCGCTGGCGCGTGCGCTGATCAATACGCCGCCGCTGCTGCTGGCCGATGAGCCGACTGGGAACCTTGACCCGGCAACAGGGGGGCAGATACTCGACCTGCTAGACGCCTTTCGGAAGCAGAACAGTGCGACGATGGTGATCGTTACACACTCGATGGACGTCGCCCGTCGGGCGGACCGGGTGGTACGACTGGTCGATGGGGTCGTCAGCACGGCATAGGTTCTGGGTTTGGGAGGGGTGTGTTTGGTTTGTGGGGGTGTTGGTCGTCCTAGAGTGTGGGCGTGCCGGGGCTGGCGCGTGTGCGTTGGCTGGCGGATCGGTTGGTAGGACAGGCTGTATGTGTGCGTGTGTGCCGGTTACCCGCACCGATGGCTGAGTAAGTAGAAAATAGACCTCATGCAAGCACAAGTAAGTATCGCCGAGGGCACGGGAAGCGTGCAGTCGCAGGGCCAGGTTTCTAGTCAGTCCGGGCCGCAGCCGCACCCGAAGTTTTACGGGGATAACAGTTTTCAGATCGCGTTGAATAAACGTGCGGATGCGTACTTTGCGCGGACGGGTCTTCGCCGGCGTGATTGCTGGGGGATGTACCTTAAGACAGCGTTGCTGCTGTCGGCGACGGGGGGTGCGTATGTGGCGTTGGTATTTTTTACGACGTCGTGGTGGGTGGGTGTGCCACTGGCGGTGGTGCTGGGGCTGTGCATGGCGGGGATCGGGATGAACGTGCAGCACGACGGTTCGCACCAGGCGTATTCGAGCCGGGGTTGGGTGAACAAGTTGATGTCGCTGACGCTGGAGCTGATCGGGGGGAGTTCGTACATCTGGCACTACCAGCACGGGGTGCTGCACCACACGTGGGTGAACGTTGCGGGTCACGACAGTGATATTGACGTGGGGATTTTCGGGCGTTTGTCGCCGCACCAGCGTCGGCGGTCGTTCCACCGGTTTCAGCACTTGTATATGTGGCCGTTGTACGGTCTGATGGCGGTGCGTTGGCACCTGTACGCGGACTTCTATGACGTGATCGTCGGGAAGGTCGGGGGGCACCCGATCCCGCGGCCGAGGGGGTGGGACTTGGTGGTGTTTGTGCTCGGGAAGGTCTACTTCTTTGCCGTGGCGTTTGTGGTGCCGATGATGTTCCACCCGTGGTGGGTCGTGCTGGCGTTCTATGGGATTGTTACGGTGGTCGTCGGGGTGGTGCTCAGCGTGGTCTTCCAGCTGGCGCACGCGGTGGACTCGGCGGAGTTTGTCGTTGCCGATGCGGAGACCAACCGGATCGAGAACGCGTGGGCGATCCACCAGGCCGAGAGCACGGTGGACTTTGCACGCCAGAGCAAGATGGCGGCGTTCCTGCTCGGGGGGCTGAACTATCAGGTCGAGCACCATCTGTTCCCTCGCGTTTGCCACGTGCACTTCCCGGCGCTCTCCAAGGAAGTCGAGGCGACTTGCAAGGAGTTTGGCGTGCGATACAACGACCACGGGTCGTTCTGGCAAGGCGTGGCGTCGCACTACCGGTGGCTGCGCGAGATGGGACGGCCTGAGGTGGTGCCCAGGGGTCTGCCGGCGGCGGGGTGAGGGGTTTTGGGGGTAGCCCGGACCTCCGGGCCGGGAGGATAAAGAGCAAGATGCCCGGCCCGGAGGTCCGGGGTACCCAAATGCAGGGTAC
The DNA here is from genome assembly GCA_046339895.1 of bacterium. Lineage (GTDB taxonomy): Bacteria > Planctomycetota > Phycisphaerae > Phycisphaerales > UBA1924 > JAJTGZ01. Next base: position 95,632 of record JBKDDT010000012.1, read on the forward strand.
CCAAATACGGGGTGTCTGGATTTGGGGGTTGCGTTGGGGCGGGGTGTTTGGTATGCTTTTGGGACATGCTTGCCCGGATTCAATCTTATTTGTTGCACGGGATCGACGCGCTGCCGTGCGAGGTTGAGTTGGACGTTGATGAGACGGGGATGAACAAGTCAAACGTTGTGGGGTTGCCTGACGCGGCGGTGAAGGAGTCGCTTGAGCGTGTGCAGGCGGCGTTGACGAACACCGGGTATGCCTGGCCGGGGGGGCGGGTGCTGGTGAACCTTGCGCCGGCGGACGTGAAGAAAGAAGGGCCGGCATACGACCTGCCGATTGCGCTGGGGGCGTTGGTCGCCGGGGGCGTGCTGCCGATGGGTGCGGTGCGGACGCCTGTGCGGTCGCCTGCGGCGGCCCGGCAGGCGGGGCGTGGGGCGTTGCACGAGCCTTTGGGTGAGCCGCTGGATTTGTCGCGGTACTTGATTGCCGGGGAGTTGGCGCTCGATGGTCGGTTGCGGCCTGTCAAGGGAGTGATTGCGATGGCGGCGCTGGCGGCGTCGCGTGGGCTGGTGGGTGTGATCGTGCCGACGGCGAACGCGGCAGAGGCGGCGGTGGTGCCGGGGATTGATGCGGTGGGGTGCGCGACGGTGGCGGAGGCGGTGGGCGTGATCAAGGGGGAGCTGGCGTATGTGCCGCACGCGCCGCTGGACATCGGGGGGATGCTGCACGGGGCGGTGGCGGAGATCGACTTTGCGGACGTGCGCGGGCAGGAGGGTGTCAAGCGAGCGATCACGGTGGCGGCGGCGGGATCGCACAACCTGTTGATGCTGGGGCCAGCGGGGACGGGCAAGAGCATGATGGCCAAGGCGCTGCCGGGGATCTTGCCGCCGTTGACGCCCGAGGAGGCGATCGAGGTGACAAGGATTTACTCGGCGGCGGGGATGCTGCCGGCGGGTGTGGGGCTGGTGTGCACGCGCCCTGTGCGTACGCCGCACCACACGGCGAGCGCGGCGGCGATCATCGGGGGGGGCGTGGTGCCCAGGCCGGGGGAGGTGAGCCTGGCGCACAGGGGGGTGCTGTTTCTGGATGAGTTGCCCGAGTTTCCGCGGTTTGTGCTCGAGACGATGCGGCAGCCGTTGGAGGACCACTTTGTAACGATTGCGCGTTCGCACTCGGCGCCGAGGTTCCCGGCGAACTTCATGCTGGTGGCGGCGATGAACCCGACGCCGAAGGGGGACATGCCCAGGGGGGAGGTAGGCCGGCGTGCAATGGACCAGTATTTGTCGAAGTTGAGCGGGCCGTTGATTGACCGGATTGATATCCATGTCGAGGCGCCGGCGGTGCCGTTTAAGCAGCTCGGCGGTGGTGCGCCGGCGGGTACAAGCAGCGCGGCGATGCGCGAGCGTGTGCTTGGGGCGAGGGGCCGGCAGATTGATCGGCAGGGGTCGGCGATGCCAAACGCTCGCTTGCCGGGGCGGAAACTCGACGAGTTGGCCCCGATGACGGATGCCGCACGGACGCTGGTGGGGCAAGCGCTGACGGAACTCGGGTTGAGTGCGCGGGCGTATGACAAGATTCGGCGTGTGGCGCGGACGATTGCTGATCTGGAGGGAGCGCAGGTGCTGGACGTGCCACACGTTGCGGAGGCGATCGGGTATAGGTTATTAGATAGGAAGATTTGAGGGTGGGCAGAACGTTTTACTCTAAAGGTCCCTAAGGGCCCAGAGGGGATGTAATCAGAGGACGGAGGGGGGATGTTTTCAGAGTGGTTTTTTGTGTGGGATTTGGGGGGGTGGTTTGAGCGATAGGAGGCATGGCTGCGGGATTTGCACCGCGTTCCTCCGCCAACCTCCGCTTCTTTCGCGAACCTCTTCATTCACGTGCTTTGGTGTGTGCTCAACCCCACCGCTGCCCCTGCCCTCGGGGGAGGGGTTCCAGAGTGAGGCGCTGCTTGGCCCATAGGATGGAGCATGGACGGGGAACCGACGATTGTTCAGACGCGGACGCTGCACGCGGGGAAGAAGTACGACTATGTCGAGTTGACGGTGCGCCCGACGCGTGGGGGGATGGATTACAGCAAGCAGGTGGTTCGGCACCCTGGGGCGGTGGTGATCGTGCCGGTGTTGGATGATGGACGTGTGGTGCTGATCGGCAACTACCGCGTAGCCGTGGCGCGGTTTGTCGTTGAGTTGCCAGCGGGGACGCTCGAGCGTGGCGAGGTGCCGGAGGTGTGCGCCAGGCGTGAGTTGATCGAGGAGGCGGGGTACGAGGCGGGGGAGGTGGTGGGGTTGGGGTGGTTTTATACTTCGCCGGGGTTGACCGACGAGAAGATGTATGTCGTTGGTGCGCGTGGGCTGGTGCACGTTGGGCAGGCTCTGGAGGAGTATGAAGACATCCAGGTGGTGCCGACTGGGGTGGCAGAGCTGCTGCGGTGGATCGATGAGGGGCAGATTGTCGATGCAAAGACGATCGCGGCGTTGATGCTGGGGTTTCGGAAGGGTTTTTTGCGGTTGCCGGCGGGTGTGTGAGTGGCTTGTGTGATTGGTGTAAAGGGGTAGGGCATGGGTATGTTTCGCAATCCACCGCCGCCGCCGAGATCACCCTGGGAGGGTGGTGGGCGTGGCGGGTCGCTGTGGGGGAAGTTGTTTGAGGCTTCTGACAACCCGCTGGAGTGGGCGTTGCGTGTGGGGACGTACTTTGGGGTCAGCGTGCGTGTGGGGTTGTTGTACCTGGTGTGGATGGGCTTTGAGTTGGCGCGGTTTGGGAGCCAGAGCGCGTTGGGGACGGGGGTGTGGGTGGTGGCGTCGCTGTTTGTGATCGTGCTGCTGCACGAGTTTGGGCACTGCATCGCGTGCCGGCGTATGGGCGGGGAGGCGGACAGGATTTTGATGTGGCCACTGGGTGGGTTGGCCTTCTGCCGGCCGCCACATGACTGGTGGTCGAACTTTGTAACGACGGCCGGTGGGCCGCTGGTGAACGTGGGGCTGGTGCCGGTGTTGGGTGGTGTGCTGCTGGTGCTGGGGCAGGGTTGGGCGGTGTTGGTCTTCAACCCGTTTGAACCGTTCGGAGTGCGGCTGGACTACTCGGCGTCGGCGGTCAGCCCGTGGGTGCTGTCGATGCTCTTTTGGACGTACTACACCAACTGGCTGCTGCTGCTGTTCAACGTGCTGCTGCCGATGTTCCCGATGGACGGGGGGAGGTTGTTGCAAGCGCTGCTGTGGAAGTGGCTGGGTTATCAGCGGAGCATGGATATCTCCACGCGCGTGGGCCTGGGTGCGGCGGTGGTGCTGGGACTGCTGGCCCTGAGCACGGGGTCGATGGTGCTGCTCGGGGTGGCGATCTTTGCGGGGTTGACGTGCTTCAACGAGCGGCGTCGGCTGGCGTTTATGGCGCAGGAAGGTTTGGAGGTCCAGTCGTGGCAGGGTGGGGGGGCGGTGAACGCCGGGAACCCCAAGCGTGAGGAAAAACTCCGTCGCCAGGCCGAGCGCGAGCGTGCGGCACGTGAGCAGGAGGCGGCTGAACTCGACCGCATCCTCGGGAAGATCAAGGATGGCGGGATGGGGAGCCTGACGAAGAGGGAAGAGGCGTTCTTGCGGCGGACGCGGGAGAAGATGAGCCGGGAGTGAGGGTGGTTTGCCCGCTGGGCGCGCGGCTTGGGTGCGGCTTGGGCTCGCTGGGGGCTGCGGGGGTGAATCGCTCACCTTGCCGCTGCGCGATGCCCGATAATGTCGGCTGCACTGGAGGTCAGCGCGGTGGACTTGGCGATGTTAATCGAGGGTGTGCCGGTGCGGTCGTTGGCCGGGCCGTTGTCGGTGCGCATCACGGACCTGACGGAAGACTCGCGGACGGCGATGCCGGGGTCGCTGTTTGTTGCCAGGCGTGGTCAGAAGAGTGATGGGCACGCTTCGATCCCGGCGGCGATCGGTGCCGGGGCCGTGGCGGTGCTCTGCCAGGATGCGCAGACCCGGCTGCCCGCGGGTGCTGGCGGGGTGGCGTTGCTGCACGCGGAGAATGTTGGGTTTGCGCAGGCGGTCCTGGCCGAGCGTTTCTTTGGCTCGCCTTCGAGCAAGCTCTGCCTGTGCGGGGTGACGGGCACCAACGGCAAGACGACCGTCGCCTCGCTGGTGCATCAGCTGCTCAACAACGCCCAGGGTGGTGCGGCCCTGCGGTGCGGGTTGATTGGGACCGTCTGCATCGACGACGGGACGGAGGTCGCCCCGGCACAACTGACGACGCCGCCTGCGATGGAACTTTCGCGGACGCTGGCGCGGATGGTGGAGGCCGGCTGCCGGGCGTGCGTGATGGAGTCGAGCAGCCACGCGCTGGACCAGCACCGTGTCAGCGGGCTGCGGTACCGGGTTGGAATCTATACCAACTTGTCGCACGACCACCTGGACTATCACAAGACGATGGATGCGTATGCCTCGGCGAAGGCCCGGCTGTTTTCTTTACTGCCCGACGCGGGCGATGGTGGCGTGGCGGTGCTCAACGCCGACGATGCATATGCGCAGCGGATGGCGCAGGGGTGCCGGGCGCGGGTGGTGTGGTGCACGCAGCGGTCGGGCAACGGGCCGGCGCAGGTGCGTGGGACGATGATCAGCGCGACGCCGAGGACGACGACGATTGATGTGGCTGCGCCGTGGACGGAGCAGCACAAGGGTGGGGTGGCGCGGATTGTGCTGCGGATTGTTGGTGAGCACAACGTAATGAACGCGTTGGAGGCGGGGACGGCGGCGTGGGCGATGGGGTTGCCCGGCGCGGAGGTGGTGGCGGGGCTTGGTGCCGTGGGTGCGCCGCCGGGGCGGTTGCAGCCGGTGGCGGGTGCGGGGGTCCCATTTGCGGTGTATGTGGATTATGCGCACAGCGATGACTCGCTGGCGCGTGTGGGCGCAACGCTTCGGCAATCGATGCAGGGTGGTGGTGGCAGGTTGATTATCGTCTTTGGTTGCGGCGGGGACCGCGACCGTGCCAAGCGGCCGAAGATGGGGCGCGTGGCGGCGGAGCTGGGGGACGTGGTGATCGTTACCAGCGACAACCCGCGGACGGAACAGCCGCACGCGATCATCGATGAGGTGCTGGCCGGGGTGCCCGCGGGCGAACGGGCTCGCGTGCTGGTGCAGGTGGACAGACGCTCGGCGATTCTGTCGGCCGTCGCGCAGGCGCGCAGCGGGGACGTGGTGCTCATCGCGGGCAAGGGGCATGAGGATTATCAGATTTTGCCCGACCCATCGCGCCCAGGGCAGACGGTGCGTGTGCACTTTGATGACCGTGAGGTTGCGCTGTCGGCGCTCGGGCTGGCCGGGTATGGGGGGGTGGCGGGATGAGTTTTTGGTCGCTGGAGAACATCTGCGGGGTTGTTGGTGGGAGGTGGCTTGTTGAGCCGTCGGGGGATGTCGTGGCGCGTGGGGTAGGGACGGACACGCGTGCGCTGGTGCCCGGGTCGGTCTTTGTCGCGCTCAGGGGTGATTTGCACGACGGGCACCAGCACGCGGCAGCGGCGGCGGCTGGTGGTGCCGTGGCGTTGATCGTCAGCCGGGGTGTGGATGTTGGCGGGCGGGTGCCTGTGATGCTGGTGGGGGATACTCGTGAGGCGCTGGGGGAACTGGCGCGGGCCTATCGGCGGACGATCAAGGCGAGGGTCGTGGCCGTGTGCGGGAGTAATGGGAAGACGACGACGGTTCGGCTCATCGACGCGGCGCTGCGCGGCGGGGGGCTGGTGGGCACCAGCAGCAAGAAGAGTTTCAACAACGAGATCGGTGTGCCGTTGACGATCCTCTCGGCTAAAGATGATGACCAGTTTCTGATCTGCGAGGTCGGCAGCAACGCGCCGGGTGAGATCGCGGCGCTCGGGGCGATCGTGATGCCCGATGTAGCGGTGATTACAAGCATTGGGCGCGAGCACCTGGCGGGGTTTGGTGATCTTGCCGGGGTCGCGCGGGAGGAGGGGAGCATCGTGCGTTGCCTGACGCCCGGCGGGTTGGCCGTGCTGCCGGCAGACTCGGGGCAGTTGCGCGGCGAGGTTGCGGGGGCCTGGGGTGAGGTTGGTGGTGGGCGTGCGGTTTGGTTTGGTCTGAGCGAGGGTGCCGGGGTGCGGGCGGTGGATATCCGGCATGAGGTGCTCGGCGACGCGATGGGCCTTGGCTTTGCGGTCGCCGGTGGGCCGGCGGTTCGGCTGGGGATGATCGGCGCGCACAACGCGTGCAACGCGCTAGCCGCGCTGGTGGTGGCGCGGGAGTTGGGCGTTGGTGATGCACAGGCCGTGGCAGGGTTGGCGGGTGCCGCGGGGCCTGAGATGCGGCTGGGTGTGTCGCGGGTCGGGCAAGTTACAGTCATCAACGATGCGTACAACGCCAACCCCGAGAGCATGCTCGCGGCGTTGCGGACGCTTGACGCGATGGGCGCTGGCAGGAAGGTAGCGGTGCTCGGGGACATGCTCGAACTTGGTGATGCCGAGGGTCCGTCGCACGCGGAGGTGCTGGCCGCGGCGTGCGCGTGCGCCGAGGTGGTGCTGACGATCGGCCCGCGGTTTGCCCAGGCGTGGCAGCGTGCCGGGAGTGAGGCTGGGGTTGACAAGAGCAGGGCGGCGCACGGGTGTGCGTACCCGGCCCTCTCGGCGGGCGTGGTCGAAGCTATTGCCGGGCAGTTGCTCGGCGGGGACACGGTGCTGCTCAAAGGCTCGCGCGGGATGCGGATGGAGGGGGTGCTGGCGGGCCTGGCAACGTGCGCGGCTGAGCCGAGCGGGGAGCAGGCACGATGATCCCGTGGCTGATGGACGCGACACGGTCTTGGCAGGGCAACAGCCGGTTGTACTGGGCGTTGCAGATCTTTGACCAGACGAGTTTCCGCGTGCTCGCCGCCGCGCTGCTGGCGTTTGCGATTGTGATCCTGGCCGGGCGGCCGGTGATCGCGTGGTTGCGTCGAAAAAAGATCGGGGACGCGGGGCTGAGCGACTCGGCGGCGCTGGCCGTGGCCGCGCGGAGCAAGGGGAACACGCCGACGATGGGTGGGATATTGATCGTCGGCGCGATCGTCTTTAGCACGCTCTTGCTGGGGGACCTGAGCAACTTTTATCTGCAGCTCGGGGTGGTCGTTACGCTGTGGCTTGCCGTGCTTGGCGGGTTTGACGACTGGCTCAAACTCACTGCGGCGAGCCGAAAGACCGGCTCTCGGCAGGGTCTGTACTCGTGGGAGAAACTTGTCTTCCAGCTCGGGCTGGGGCTGCTCATTGGCGTCTTTGCCTACGCGCACGGCTTGCCCGAGGGGGACGCGACGAGCCTGAGCCACGTGCTGACGCTGCCGTTCCAGAAGACGTACGAGCCTGGGACCGGAGCGGTGTCGGCGGGGCTGGTCTATCTGCCCAAGAGCCTGTACATTGTCATGTCGATCTTGATGATTGCCGGGATGAGCAACGCGGCGAATATCAGCGACGGGATGGACGGTCTGTGCGCGGGGATATCGGTGGCCGTGGGCATCGGGCTGGTGGTGCTGATCACGATCGCGGGTTGGCAGCAGGCGGCGCAGTCGCTGCTGGTGCCGTATGTGGTGCAGTCCGGTGAGCTGGCGGTGCTGGCCGGCGCGCTGGTGGGTGCGTGCCTTGGGTTTTTGTGGTACAACTGCGCCCCGGCGTCGGTCTTCATGGGGGACACAGGGTCGCTGGCGCTGGGCGGGACGATCGGCTACCTGGCGTTGATCGTCCGCCAGGAGGTGCTGGTGCTGGTCATGTGCATGGTCTTCTTGTTCGAGATCTTCAGCGTGGTGCTGCAGGTGGGGTACTTCAAGAGCACCGGGGGCAAGCGCATCTTCAAGTGCGCGCCGTATCACCACCACCTGCACCTGTCGGGGTGGACCGAGCAGCAGGTGGTGGCAAGGTTCTGGATCATCAGTATTTTGCTGGTGGTGGTGGCACTGGCTTCGATCAAGGTGCGGTGAGATGGGTAGGTCGGTTCTCCGAACCGACCGGCCGGCGGCGGCCCACTACCCTCCCGTGCATGACGGCCGCCGCCACTTCACCATCGGGCCTCTTGGTCATCGACAAGCCCCTCGGGCGGACGTCGATGGATGTCTGCCGGGTTGTCCGTCGCCGGCTGGTGGCCGGGGGCGCGCCCAAACGTGTGAAAGTGGGCCATGGGGGGACGCTGGACCCGCTGGCGACGGGCGTGCTCGTTATCCTCGTCGGCAAAGCGACGCGGCTGTGCGAGCAGGTGATGCAGGGGCAGAAGGTCTATCACACTCACATCGACCTCTCGGCGTTCTCGACGACCGATGACAACGAGGGGGAAAAAACCGCCGTCGACGTCCTGCACCCCCCGGGCCTGGCAGATATCCGTGGCGGGCTTGAGAAACTCACGGGGGATATCCAGCAGACCCCGCCGGTCTACTCGGCGGTGAAGGTGGGTGGCCGGCGTGCGTATGCGCTCGCACGCGGTGGTGAGGCCGTTCGGCTGGGGCCGAGGTGGGTGCGCGTGGATTCCATCGAGATCGCAAGTTACGACTGGCCAAGCTTGGAAATCGTCGTTACCAGCGGCAAGGGTGTGTATATCCGCTCGATTGCGCGCGATCTTGGGAAGTTGCTGGGCACGGGTGGTTACTTAACAGGGCTTCGGCGGACGCGCATCGGTCTGTGGGATATCCAAGAAAGCAGACAACTGGCGGGCTTGCCCGAGCAGATGGGCCAGGGTGATCTGCAGGCGGTGGGCTGAGTTTGCTTCAGGGCTCGCCGGTCCATTGGACCTTGACCTTCCACCCGGCAAGGTCGAAGATGCTGGCGACGAGTTTCTCAGCCGAGGCCTTGGCCAGGTCGATGTAAGGGCGCTCGCGTGCGGCGGCAACGACGGCCGCCTGCATGCGTGCCCGGCTGGACTTCTCGAACTGCTCGCGCGAGCCGGCCATGCCGATGGTCCACCAGCCGAGGCCTGTGTTTTCGTAGGTCACCAGTTTGGTGCGTTCTTCATCTAAACGCGGGTTGCGGAGTTTGGGCACGGGGAGTTCGACGGTGAGCTGCTTGGTTTTATCGTCGCGTGAGGCGAGCCTGGCCTGTGAAAAGTCCACCGCGTAGTCCGCGCTCCCACGGACGATCCAGACGCCCTTTCGGAAGGCGGCCTCGGCCTCAAGCTCGCTGACGACCTGGACGCTCTGGACGGTCAGGAGGCTTAGCGCCTGGACCTGGTTGATCGTCTGGCCGGCGAGCGTGAACCTCTCCGTCGGCGTCGCCATGGACGCCAGGCCCTGCACGCCCGCGCGATAGAGCAGCAGAAATGCGGCGAGCGCGAGCGTCGCTAGGCCGAGGATCAGGACGACCAACGGCCAGAGGCACCCGGGCCTGCGGGCGAGGACATAGGTCGGCGTGGGTGGGGTGGCGGTGGCTGGGGTGGCAGTGGTGGTGGGCGGGAGCATGGTGGTTCCCGTGCTTGCGTCAGTCGTGGGCATCTTCGGCCGGTTGTGCTTGCGTCAGGCGTGAGGTGAGGTCGCTGTTGAAATGGTCGCTTCGTGAAAAGGGGGGTGTGTGGCCCGTGGCGGGGTCTCGGATCGCGGCGGGGATGGGGAGCACGCGTGTGGGTGTGGCGTCGAGGAAGCCGACGAGTTTGCACGAGCGCACGGGGTGCTGGAGTTTGCGTATGGCCTTGGCCTCGACCTGGCGGACGCGCTCGCGGGTAACGCAGAAGATCTTGCCGACCTCGTCGAGGGTGTAGGTGTACCCGTCGCCAATGCCGTAGCGGAGTTTGATGATCTCGCGCTCGCGGTAGGTGAGGCTTTTGAGGACCTGCTCGACGCGGTGGCGAAGGGAGATGTCGCTGGCGTGCAGGGCGGGGCCGATCTCGCGTTGGTCGGCAACGAGGTCCCCGGTGCGGACCTCGTCGGCCTCGCCCAGGGGTTTGTCGAGGCTGGCGGTAGGGCGGGCGGTCTTGAGGATGCGGTGGACCTCGGCCGGGGCGATGCGTGCCTTCTCGGCGATCTGGGCGATGGTCGGCTCGATGCCGGTCTGCTGGAAGAGCTCGCGCTGAAGTTGGCGGATCCTGCCGGTGGTGGTCGTGACGTTGACGGGCACGCGGATAGTGTGCGCGTGGTCGGCGATGGCACGCGTGATAGCCTGGCGGATCCACCAGGTGGCGTAGGTGCTGAACTTGTACCCGCGTTTGTACTCGAACTTCTCGACGGCGCGGAGCAGGCCGGTGTTCCCCTCCTGGATCAGGTCCAGGAACGACAGCCCGCGGTTGCGGTATTTCTTAGCTACCGCGACGACGAGTCGGAGGTTGGCACCCGAGAGGTCGCGCTTGGCCTGCTCATACTCCCAGCAAACAGTGTCGATCGCGGCGACGCGGGCGACGGCCTGGGCCGGTTCCTCTAAGAGCATCGAGCGGAGGCCCTCGAGCTCGTCGCGCTTGGTCTGGAGCTCTTCGGGGTCGGGGGTGTGTGCGTCGTTGGCGTGGGCGTTGGCCTGGCGGTGGGCGCGCTTGAGCTCGGCGTCGAGGGAGGCCATCTTGGCGGTGATCGAGCGCAGTTTGCGCATCGCCGGGATGATGCGCCCGGTGCGCAGGGAGAGCTCCTCGGTCAACGCCGAGAGTTTGCGCCGGCGTGAGGCCATGCGCTCGGCGATTTGCTCGGCACGCTCGGGCTTGTGCGCGGCACGGGCCTGGCACAGGGCAGCAAAGTCGTCGCGGTTGGTGCGCAGCAGCAGCTGGATCGTCGCCAGGTTGTAGGGGATGCGCTTAGAGATGGTCTCGCGGTGGTTCTCCTCCAACGTGCTCAGGCGGATCGTGCGGTCAAAGACCAGTTCGCCAGTCTGCACGCCCTTGAGCACCTCGACGGCCTGGGTGAGGACATAGTCGCTCTCGAGGCACCGCCGACGGAAGATCATGCGCGTCGTCTCGATCTTCTTGGCCAGGCGGACTTCCTCCTCCCGGCTGAGCAAGGGGATGACGTTCATCTGCGCCAAATAGGTGCGGATAGGGTCATCAGAGCGGGCGCCAGCCTTGGCGAGTTGGATGTCCAGGTCGGTGGCGTCTTGCGGGTCTTGGGCGCAGTCCAATCCGAGGTCGTCTTGGGGGGAAAAGGCCAAGTTCAGGCCTGCTTTGGCGGAGGCCTTTGGTGGGTCGTTGGGGTAGGGGTTGCAGTTCATCGAGCGCCAGTCGTCCCCGGGGCGCTGGCCGCCGATGATGGTCAGGGCGCGGGGTGGGTGGTCCTGGGGCTTCCCTTTGCCTCGGCGTTGGGGCGGGGTGGGGATGTGGTCGGGCTGGGCCTGGGTTTGGGATTGGCGCTGGGGTGATTCTTTGTGCTGCCGCCAGAGGCGTGCACGGTAGTCCATCTCATCGATAAGTTGAAGGCCTCGCTGGTCGATGGCGACGAGGAGTCGGTGCATGCAGTCTGGGTCGACCCACTCATCGGGCAGTGCGTTGTTGAGTTCCTCGTAGCTCAGCCAGCCGCGCGGCTGGGCGAGCGCCAGGAGCGATTGCAGGCAGTCGGGGAGTTGGTTGGTCACGAGTGCTCCTCACGAACGAGGGACCTGCCGGGGGCGTTGGCGTCCGCGACGTGCCTCTCTCGCTAACTCTGCCACGGAATCCGGGTCTGTCAACCAAAGTTTGTAAAAATATGTGCCGATTGTTCCTAGGGGTGCACGGTTGGCTGCGCAGATGGGTGCGCGGCGGAGGTCATCGCGCGGGCTTGAAGGAAGTGGGCTTCCAACCCGGCGCGGCGTGCGCTCGGCGGAGCGCGTCGAGCTTCCCGAGCGGGTCGGTGGTGCTCCCGGCGTTGCGGCGCAGGGCCTGGGCGATCGCCTCGTGCACCTTGGTTTGCAGCGATTGGTACAAACGCTCGGCGTCACCCTCGTGCTGCTGGTCCGTCTGCGCCGCCAGGCCAGCGACGGCGGCACGAAGGTCATCATCGCCGATCTGCGAGAGCACGGCACGGACGCTCAGGGGTTGCCCGCTGGCCAGTGCCGCATCGACGGCGATAGCCATGAGGCTGAAACCTTCACGCGCAAACTTCGCCGGGGAAAGCTCGGCGAGGTGCTCGGCGTTGAGGCGCCCCAGCAACATCGGCTCGCACGCGGCAATGACCAGCGCGTGCTCGCGCGCGTCAGTAGGGCGAAGGTTGGCGTAGGTGCTCGCGGGACTACCCTGCTCGTCGGGGGCCTGGGGCTGGCGGTCGCGGGGACGCGCGCGGGTGATCGCGTCGCGCACCACACGCTCATCGACGCCGGCTAAGGCAGCAACCCGGCGGATGATCATCGCCTGCCGAACGGGGTTGATGCGGGCCAGGCCAAGCTCGCCCAGGCGGGTGAGCTCCTGCTCGATGACCCCGGCGCGTTGCTGGAGGACGAGGGGATCGAGTTGGGCTTTGAGCCTGTCGAAGCGGTAGTCGAGCGCGTCGGCGGCGCGGTCGAAGACCTGCTGGAGGATGCCCGCGCCGCCCGGGCGTTTGAGCAGTTCGTCGGGGTCCTTCGCGTCGGTGCTGCCGGCGAGGGTGGCGATGCGGACGTCCAGTGTGCTCTCGAAGAGAACCTCTACGGCCCGGTCGGCAGCGCGTTGGCCCGCGGCGTCGCCGTCGAACATGAGGATGACGCGTGGGCAGTGCCTTTCGAGCAGGCGTGCGCCCTGGCGTGTCAGCGCGGTGCCGAGGGTTGCCACGACGTTGGTGAGGCCGGCCTGGTGGCAGGCGATCGCGTCGGTGTACCCCTCGACGACGACGGCGAACTGCTTCTCGCGGATCGCTGCGCTCGCCTGGGGCAGAGCGTAGAGCGTTGCGCTTTTGCTAAAGAGCTGGCTCTCTGGGCTGTTGAGGTATTTGGGCTCGTCTTCGGACCGGAGTTTGCGCCCGCCGAAGGCGACGGTGCGACCGGCAGTGTCGGTGATGGGGAACATCAAGCGGTTGCGGAAGGCGTCGTAGTGCCCGCCGGTCTCGCGTGTCTTGAGCAGCCCGGCGGCAAGAAAGCCGCGCGGGTCCCATCCCTTCTTGCCGATGAGCGTCAGAAGCCCGTCCCAGCGGTCGGGGGCGGCGCCGAGGTTGAACAGGTCGATCATCTCTTGGCTGATGCCTCGCTGGGTCATCAGTTCGCGGGCGATCTTGCCGTGCTCGGGGTGGTTGCGGATGAGTTTGAAGAACTCGGCGGCGGCGGCGTTGGCTTGGGCGATCTCATCCTTGCTGGCGTGGGAGGTGCCGTCGTGGTGCTCGGCGGGCGCGTCGCCCGGCTCGGCGACGTGCTTGCGGGGCTGGTAGGGCGTGAGCGTGACGCCGCCTCGCTGGGCGAGGTAGACGAGGGCCTCGCGGAAGTCCATCTTGAAATAGCCCTTGACGAAGGCGAGACTATCGCCCCCGGCACCGCAGGCAAAGCACTTGTAGATTTGCTTCATCGGCGAGACGTACATCGACGGGGCGTGGTCGTCGTGGAAGGGGCAGACGCAGACGTACTCGCGTCCCTTGCGCTTGAGGGGGAGTTGCTCGCCGATGAGTTTGACCAGGTCGGTCGCTTCGAGGACTCTGCGGATGTCGTCGCTCCCCTGGGCCATGGGTGGTTGTAGGCCGGGCGGGGGTGCGGGTGGGGAAGTGGTGGGCGGATGGTGCTCCTTGGCGGGGGAACCTAGTATTTCTGGTTGCCGCCGCTGGCGTGCCCGGCCTTGCGCGGGTGCCCGTGCAAGGGGCCTGCGCAAGGTGTCGGTGCCCCGCCAAGCCCGGCGTTTGGATGGGCACCATGCCAGCAGCCTTTGCCGACAAGTTTGAGATGCAAAACCGCCTCTTTGCCGAGCTCTCTCGGATGTTTGCTCAGGAGGTGCCGTTGTACGACAAGGCCCTGCTTGTCAACAGCGTCTGCAACCGTGCGGTCTGCGACCTGCTCGGGCGTGTGTACATCGGCTTTGCGATCACCGACGAGCAACTGGAGAAGACCAGCGGCGAACGGCACGGGGCGATCCGCATCGGCAGGGGCGATGAGTACCGCCTGATCGGGCGGTTCTTTGCTGCCTTTGCGATGGAGCCGCACAACTATTACGACATGTCCAGCGTCGGTGCCAAGAGCCAGCCGATCGTGGCAACGGCCTTCCGCTCGCGCGTCAACCCCGAGCATCGGGTCTTTTCATCGCTGCTGCAGACCGACTACTTCGACCCGGCGACCAAGGCCCGCATCGAGGGTGTGCTGGCGGGCCGGCAAGTATTCTCAGACAAGGCCAAGGCCCTGCTTGACAAAGACGAACGCCAGGGGGGCCTGGATTGGGAAGATGCCAACGCATTGATCGCCGAGGGCGTGGGGAGGATTTTCAAGTGGACCGGGCGTGCGCGGGAGCACGGGCTGTACAAGGATTTGTGTGATGCGGGGTTCAAGATCGCCGCGGATATTGCGTGCTTCCAGTCGCACCACCTCAACCACCTGACGCCGAACACGTTTTGCATTGACCTATACACCTCGGCGATGAAGCACTCCCTCGGCGAGATCAACGCGGCGGAGTTCACCGCCCGAGCGACAAAGGCCCTGGATCGCCTGCTCGTCGGGGCCGACCGCGACTACATGCGGCTGTCGTTCAGGCACCTTCGGCAAGAGGAGATCGACGGGTTTGCGCACGCCAGTGTCGCCCCCGGGGTGGTCGCCGAGCTGGCCAAGGCGTTGACCGCTAGGCTCGCGCAGCCCGACCTGGACATGCGGTCGCTCAAGCACGCCGGGTTCAAGGACACGACCGAGGGGCCGCCCGAGGGTGTGCCCGTGCTGCTGCGCCAAGACGCGTACAAGGCGCTGACCGAGCCGGTGGTCTTTGAGAACGCCGACGGCACGAGCGTGCAGACAACGCACACGGCACGGTTCGGGGAGATCGAGCAACGGTTCTATGCCGCGACACCGACCGGGCGCACGCTGTATGACAAGTGCCTGACCGAGGCGGAGCAGGACAAGGAGAAGGACCCGGGCCTGGCCAATCGAAACCCAGCGGCGTACGAGGCGCTCTACGCCAGGCCGTTCGCGCCGTTCCCCAAGACACTCGGCGACTTGCTTGGGCAGGGGCTGGTCTACGGGCGTTACTCGGCGACAACCAAGGGCCTCTCTGATCGCGGCAAGATCAAGACAACAAACCTGCACGAACTGGTCCGCCTCGGCTACGCACGCGTCGAGGGGTTGCGCTACGAAGACTTCTTGCCCGTCAGCGCGGCGGGGATCTTCGCCTCCAACCTCAACCAGTACGGCACCAAGTCAACCGCGGCAAAGAAGCCCGAATACACGCGGGCGATGCTCGAAGAGGTGCTCGGGCGCGCGATCATCGATGCCAACGGGGCATACGCAAGTGTGCAAGGGCGGTCGGTGCGAGGAATGTACACGGATTTAGGCTTGTGGGAGCAGGTGCCCGCGGCAGAACGCTCGGCGATCGAGCGGGCGTGCGCGGGTGGCCAGGCAGAGGTCGCCCAGAGGGTGCCCCAGGGCGCGCTGGCGTAAAACGCGGCGTGCGCTCTGGTGGGTGTACGCTGTGGACGCATGGGTGATGCCCCACACCAACCTACCGAACCCGCCGGGCCTGTCGCCGCGCAGGCGCAGGCACCGATGCGCCGGGCAACGCTCTCGCTGCTGCTGGTCATCACGCTGCTCGACCTTTTGGGCATCGGGCTGCTCATCCCGGTGATCCCATACCTCGTCAAGCAGTTCACCGACAACGCGGCGGTGGCGGGGGTGCTCTCGGCGACGTACGCGCTGCTGCAGTTTCTTGCCACGCCCGTGCTGGGTGCTCTCAGCGACCGCGTCGGGCGGCGGCCTGTGCTGATCGTGAGTTTGATCGGCTCAGCGATCGGGTACGCGATCTTCGGGCTTGCCGGGGCGCTCTGGATGCTCTTTGTCGGCAGGGCCATCGACGGGATCACCGGGGGGAACATCTCCACTGCCTACGCCTATGCAGCCGACGTGAGCACCCCGGCCGAGCGCGGCAAGACCTTCGGCATGATGGGCGCGGCCATGGGGCTCGGGTTCATCATCGGACCGGGGATCGGAGGTTGGCTGGCCAGCTATGACTTCCACTACCCAGCGTTTGCCGCGGCAGGGGCCGCGCTGCTCTCGGCGGCCTGGGGGTTCTTTGCCCTGCCCGAAAGCCTCACGCCCGAGCGAAGGGAAAAGGGGCCGATGCAACTCTCGCTGCTCAACCCGCTGCGGACCGTGAGCGGCAAGTTTGTAGGCGGGGCGTTCCTCCCGGTGATGCTCGCGGTCGTCGCGGTGAGCTTCACGCAGGCGAGCATGTACGGCGTGTTCGCCTTCTGGACGCACGACATGCTCGACTGGGGGCCGAGCGAGGTCTCCTACATCCTGGTCATGGCCGGGATCATCGGCGTGGTTGTGCAGGGTGGGCTGGTGCGCGTGCTGAGTAAAAAAATCGGCGACCGCGCGACCCTCGCACTCGGGCTGCTCACCCTCGGCCTGGCGTGCGCGGTGCTCGGCTTCTCGACGCAGGCGTGGATGCTCTATGCGTGCCTGGCCGTCTGGAGCATCGGCGGCGGGCTGGCCGGGGCGTCGTCGACGGCGATGGTCTCGAAACTCGCCGGGGTGCACGAGCAGGGGCAGGCGATGGGCGTCAGCCAAGCCCTCGCCGGGCTGATGCGCATCGCCGGGCCGCTGTGGGGCGGCTTCGCCTACGACCACCTCGGCGCGGCGGTGCAATACCTCGTCCCCGGGACGCTCACGCTGGTGGTGTTCGTGATGCTGCTGCCCAGGGTGGCGCGGGCTTCCAGCCCGCGCACCTGAGTCCAGCAAGACCCACTAACCGATTGCCTGGGCCTGGTCCCCCTGCAGACCAAACTCCTGATGTATCGCCGCGACAGCCCGCGGCCCACTCTGCCCCTCGACAACAATCGAGATCGACAGTTCACTGCTCCCCTGCGCAATAGCGATGACATTGATCCCCAGCCCGGCAATAGAAGTAAAAATACGTGCGGCAACGCCCGGCGTCCCCTTCATCGCGGCACCAACGGGTGCGACAACGCAGACGCCGGGGCGCACGTCGATAGTGCGCGCCAAGCCGTGCTGGCGGAGTGTGCGTTCGAGTGCGGCCTTAGCGCGGTCGGCCTGCGCCTGCGAGACGACCAGCGAGATGCCACTCTCAGAGACACTCTGGCAGATCATGTGGATATTGATGCGTTCGCGCGCCAGGGACGCGAAGACCTCCGATGCCGAACCTGGGCGCCCGACCATCGCCGCGCCGCCGACGGTGAGCATCGCCAGGCCCTTGAGCATCGGCACGGCACGCACGACCGTCCCCACCAGCGCCGGCGCGCTGCTAATGAGCGTGCCCGGGTGGTCGGGCTTGAAGGTGCTCCGCATCCGCACCGGCACGCCATAGGCCGCAGCGGGCTCCAATGCGCGCGGGTGCATGCTCTTAGCGCCGAACTTGCCCATCTCTACAGCCTCGGCAAAGCCGAGCGTACTGAGCAGGCGTGCCTCGGGGACCACGCGTGGGTCGGCAGTCATCAGGCCGTCGACATCGGAGTAGATCCAGATTTCATCGGCCTTCAGTGCCGAGCCCAGGATGGTGGCGGTGTAGTCGCTCCCCCCGCGGCCGAGCGTGCTGGTCACGCCGTGCTGATTCGCGGCGACAAAGCCGGTAACAACAACGGGCTGCCCCTTGTCCATCATCGGCCCGAGCACCTCCTGGACCTGGAACATCGACAAGTCCATAAGCGGTTCGGCCTCGGTGAAGTGGTCGTCGGTAACGATCCCCGCCTGCCGCCCGTCCATGGGCGTCGCGCCGAGCACGTGCGCAAGCATCGCACAACTCAGTCGCTCCCCGAATGCGGCTATAGCGTCGGTACTGCGCGGGGTGAGCTCTTCCAGCGCCAGCACGCCGTGGACGACGGCTTCGAGGCCCTCGAGCAACGGCCTGACGCGATCGTGCGCGCCCAGCGCATAGGCACAGGCCAGGTGCCGGTCGCGGATGGCCGTGAGCAGCTCGGCGGTGCGCAGGTCGTTGCCCGAGGCGGCGGCATCGGCGACCTCCAGGAGTTGCTCGGTGATCCCGTCCATCGCGCTGACGACCGTAAGCACCTGGTGCTTGCCCGCCGCGGCACGCACGATGCCGGCGACGTGCCCGATCCGCTCGGCATCGGCCACGCTGGTGCCCCCGAACTTCATCACGATGCGCATGGTCTGGTTCCTGCTCACCGCCCCAGGCGGCGGTGGTCGATCACGTGCCGATCTCGATAAGGTCGCGGACAATCACCGTGGCCGTCTCCGCCCCGCCGGCGCCGCGCCCGACGAGGGTAACGTCCCCGGCGTTGTGCATGGAAAATGTAACCGCGTTCATATTGCGCGGCACATTCAGCGGTGAATCCACATCCACCTCAGTCGGCGCGACCGAGAGGCCCCCCTCGCTGATCGAGCCGATCAGTTTGATCACCTTCCCCCGTGCCCGCGCCTCGCGCACACGCTCAATAGGCAGGCCGCGTATGCCCTGGACAGACACATCGATGTACGAGCACCCCTTGCCGACGCCCCCGGCATGGTTGGCCAGGATGACGAGTTTCATGCCCGTGTCGATCCCATCGATGTCGTTGCTCGGGTCGGTCTCGGCATAGCCGAGCTTGACGGCGTGGGCCAGGGCAACATCAAACGGCTCGTCGCACTCGGCCATGCGCGAGAGGATGAAGTTGGTCGTCCCGTTGATGATCGCACGGATGCCGGTGATCGTGTCCCCCGTCGCCAGACGTGCGGCAAGGGCGAGCACGGGCGTCGCCGCGCCGACGGTCCCGCTATAGGCCAGCGACACCCGGTTGTAACGCGCCGACTCCAGCAGCGCGGGCATGGCGACGGCCAGCGGGGCCTTATTCACGCTCACGGCATGCTTGCCCGCACGCATCGCACCGAGCAGGTGGTCCAGTGCGGGGCGGGGGTGCTTCAGGTCGCTGGGGGAAGTCTGGACCACGGCGTCCGCAGCCGTGCGCACGACGACGCGCATGGTGTCGATGCGATGGCCCACGCCGGGGATATTGCCGACAGACTTTTTCTCTGCCTTAGCCTCCAGCAGCGTCGGCGCATCAAGGCCGGCAGGGGCCAGCGCGCACCCGCGCGAGTCGCAGACGGCCACCAGGCGTGCCTCGGCGCCCAGCCGCCGCTCCAGGGCCTGCCGCTGCGCGTGCAGCATCGTTGCCAGAGCCTGGCCGACAACACCAAAGCCAATGAGGACAATGCGCACGGCCTGAGAATATCGACACAATGCCCGCCAGGCACAACCAAGGCCCATCGCCACACCCCGGCCGTCGTGCCGTCTTTACTAGCCCCGGAGGCTCAAAAGGCCGATAAAGAACCGGTGTATACCGGCCGGCCCGATCTTGTTGTCCCTTCCCCCAGCGCGCTGGTTGCCGACCCGTGCGTGCTGGTCATCTTCGGTGCCTCCGGCGATCTGACGGGGCGCAAGTTGATCCCCGCGCTCTACGAGCTGGACCGCCAAGGCCGGCTGCCCCTGGGCACGCGCGTCATCGGCATGTCGCGCACGCCGATGAACGACGAGGCCTTCCGCGAGAAGATGGCCGAGGGGGCACGCCAGTTTGCCACGGGCTTTACCGAGAAGCAGTGGTCGGCGTTTGCTGGCCGGCTCTTCTACCACGCCGGGGACGCTGCCAAGGCCGACGCGATGCCCGGGCTGAGTAAGCGCATCGCCGAGGTCGGCTCGCACGCGGGGCTGCTGCGCCAGGGTGGGATGCCCAATATCTTGTTCTACCTCTCGGTCGCGCCAAGCCTGTACGAGCAGATCATCGACAACGCGGGCACCTCGGGCCTGGTCGCCGAGGGGCACCGCTGGTGCACGATCAACGCCGAGGCAACGCCCTGGCAGCGGATCATCATCGAGAAGCCCTTCGGCACCGACCTGGCAACAACCGTGAGCCTGAACCAGGCCCTCGGGCGCGTCTTCGAGGAAGACGCGATCTTCCGCATCGACCACTACCTGGGCAAGGAACTGGTGCAGAACATCGCCGTGATGCGGTTTGCCAACGCCATCTTCGAGCCGATCTGGAACCGCCAGCACATCGAGCACGTGCAGATCACCGCCGCCGAGACGGTGGGCGTGGGCAACCGTGCGGCAAACTTCTACGACACAGCCGGGGCCTTGCGCGACATGATCCAGAGCCACCTGCTGCAAGTAATGTGCCTGGTGGGCATCGAGCCGCCCAGTCTCTTTGACGCCGCGGCCATCATGCGCGAGAAGATTAAGTTCCTCAACACCTGCGTGGTGCCTGCCAGCGGGCAGATCCCCAAAATGGCCACGCTCGGGCGCTACGGCCCAGGCCCCAGGCCCGAAGACCGCGCGTATGTCAACGAAGAGGGCGTCGTGCCCGACCGCCGAACCGAGACCTACGCGGCAATGAAACTCTTCTTTGACAACTGGCGCTGGGCCGGCGTCCCCTTCTATCTCCGCTCTGGCAAACGACTGGCGAGCAAACTCACCGAGATCGTCGTGCAGTTCCGCTGCCCGCCGACGAACATGTTCCGCAACCTCGGGCCCGACGTGCTCAACCGCCCGGCCAATCGCCTCGTCATCGGCATCGCCCCACGCGAGGGGATCAGCCTCCGCATCGAAGGAAAAGTCCCAGGCTCGGGCCTGCACATCGCCAGCGCGCAACTCGACCTGGACTATCAGCAATCCTTCGGCGGCGAAACGATCGAGGCCTACGGCCCACTGATCCTCGACGCCATGCGAGGCGACCGCACGCTCTACAAACACCGCGATGAGGTCGAGATCGGCTGGCGCATCTGCGACCCGTTCATCCAGAACGCAGAGCTCCGCAACTCCATCGCCACCTATGCCCCAGGCACCTGGGGCCCCGACTTGGCCGATGCACTCTTCACCCCCACACCAGGCGGGCCTGGCACCCCAGCCGGGCCTGGCGCGTGGCACAACCCCACGCCCGACGAGCTTGGCTCATAAGCCACCTGGGCGCGTACGCTGGGGGCACGGATGCACAAGTTCCTGATCCCCAACCTGCCCGGGTGGACACCGACCCACGCCCACATGGTCGGCCCTGACGACCTGGCCATCCCCAGCGAGATCGTCCTGGCCGAGAACATCATCCAGTGCGTCAAGCGCGTCGAGGGTGCCGCGGCCCTGGCAATCCAGTACCCCGCACCCGCAGGGATCGGCGGCGTGCTCACGCTCCGCACGCCGCTGCTGCCCGAGCGACGCCAGCCATACGTCCTAGCCCTCGAACTCGCACGCTTCCAGGTGATGCTGCTGCTGACGAAACTCGAAGAGTGGGCCCTCTTTGAGACCCCCGCGACCGACCCGGTGATGCTCAAACTCGAACAGGCACTCTCGGCCTACACCCACGCGCTGGTCGTCCAGCGCAGCACCGAGGCCGAGGGCGCTGCTCAGGACGCACTCGCCGCCGCCATCGACGCCGGCGAGGCCCTGGCCCTCTACTCCGCACGCGTCCAGCACCACAAACGCCAATCCGGCGAACTCGCCCGCCTGGCCAACAAGCCCGCTCCCCAGAGCGCACTGACCGACCACGAAGCACTCGAAAGCACCAAGCGTGCCGCAGGCTCGGCCGGGGTGATCCTCCCGGGCATGCCCCGCGTCGGCGTCGCCGTCAACCCCGCGCACTTCAACCCCGGGCTGTGCCAGGCCGTCGCCGAGATCGCTGACTTTGTCAGCGTCCCGATGCGCTGGAGCCAGATGGAGCCGACCGAGGGCCGCTACACCTTCACCCCGACGGACCGCTGGATCGAATGGGCGGTGGCCAAGGCGAACCTACCAGTCGTTGCCGGTCCTGTGCTGGACTTTGAGGCCGGCTGCGTGCCGGACTTCGTGTATATCTGGGAGCACGACTACGAAACCCTGCGCGACGTGGTCATCGAGCACGTCAAGGCCGTCGTTACGCGCTACCGCCGCACGGTGCACACCTGGACGATCTGCTCGGGCCTGCACGTCGGCAGCAACTTTGCCATCAGTTATGAGCAGGCCGTGGACCTGACGCGCGTCTGCGTAACTATCGCCCGCAAGCTGCACCCCGGCGCAAAGGTACAAATCGAGATCAGCCAGCCCTGGGGCGAATACACCGCCGAGGCCTCCGCACGTGCGGCACGCTCGATCCCCCCGGCAATCTACTGCGACCTGCTCGCCCAGATCGGACTGGAGATCGACGCCGTCGCCCTCAAGGTCCAGATGGGCTACCCCCAGCCCGGGCGAAGCACGCGCGACCTCATCTCCTTCTCGGCAATGCTCGACCGCTTCGCCAGCGTCGATAAACCCATCGCCCTCTCGGTCATCGGCGCGCCCAGCACGCCCGTCCCCTCCGCCCCAGGCATGCCCGCGGCTGGCTCCTGGCGCCGCCCATGGTCCCCACAGCAGCAGGCCCAGTGGCTCGGGAATATCTGCGCCATCGCCGCCGGTAAGCCCTACGTCCAATCCATCGCCTGGCAAGAAATCATCGACAGCCCAGCACCCTGCGCCCCCCACGGCGGCCTGCTCACTCCCCAAGGCCAACCCAAGCCCGCCCTCGCCACACTGCAAGCCCTGCGCACAAGCCTCCGCGGCACCGGCGCACTCGCAGGAGTGTGAATCCGTTGGTCTCTAAACCCTCCCACCAGGGGAGGGACAGGGGTGGGGTTGGCACACACAAAAATCAAACAAATACATACCTGCATCAGAGCACACCCCCTACCGCCGCCAATCCAAAACCACCTTCCCAAACTGCTCCCCTGACTCCAGCCTCGCAAACCCCTCCGACGCCCTCGCCGCCGGCACCACGCGGTCAACAACCGGCCTGAACCGCCCCGCCCGGTACATCGCCGCGAGCTGCGCAAACTCCTGGTTGCTCCCCATCGTGCTGCCCAATATCCGCAACTGATTCCAGAAGATACGCGCCAGGTCGGTCGTCGCGTCCGCACCGCTGGTGCACCCCGGCGTGGCATACACCCCGCCACGGGCCAGGCTCTTGATGCACCACAGGTGCGTCGCCTTGCCCGAGGAGTCCACCGCCATGTCCACGCCACGACCGCCCGTCAGCGCACGCACCTGCCTGGACCAGTCCGCCCCAGCATCGAGCACCCCCTCGTCTGCGCCCAAGGCCTTGGCCGCGTCGAGCTTTACCTGATGCCGGCTTGTTACAATCACCCGGCAGGCGCGCTCCTTGGCAATCGCCAGCGCCGCCGTCGCCACCCCCCCGCCGATGCCCGTCACCAGCACTACCTGCCCGGGCCGCAACCCACCCTTGCCGGCCATCATCGAATACGCAGTAAGAAACGTCAACCCAAACGCCGAGGCCTCGGCCGGGTCGTGCCCATCACCAATCGCCTGCACGTTCGAGGCCGGAATATTAAAAACCTCCGCATGGAACCCCTGGTGGTGCTCGCCAAGCAGTTGCACCTCCGGCACCATCGGCTCGGGTGGGTCCAACGGCGCATACGCCTCGGGCTGCGCCACCGCCGCGTTGACGATCACACGCTGACCGACCCACGAAGAGGCCACCCCCGCCCCGACACGCTCGACAACGCCACACGCATCGCACCCGCTGATCCGCGGGTACGTGAGCTTCAACCCCGGCACCCCACGCCCCACCCACAGGTCCAGGTGGTTCAGCGCACTGCACAGCGTTCGCACCCGGCACTGGCCAGGACCAGGCTCCGGCGGCTCGGGCCAGTCGCTCACGAACCGCACGGCCTGGGATGGTTTCGGGCACTGCTCGGTAATGACAACGGCTTGCATGCTGCCAAGATAGCCGGGCTTGGCGGTCTTTGTGTGCCAGGTTCTGCACACCCCCCGGTGGCGCGGGCTTGCACGGTGGCATGGGCGTAGACGGTGGCGCGGGCGTAGACGGTGGCGCGGGCTTCCAGCCCGCGCGTCGGGTCCTACCACGCCCCCACTATTGATTAGTTGTTTGCAGCCTGCACCACGTCATCAAAGTCGCGGATGGGGTCTGTGCCGTCTAATGGGAGCCCGATCCCGTTGACCCCATCGCGCCACTTGCGCGCGCCGCTATCAAGGTTGTTGAGGTAGACCCCATCGCGCCCGCCGGAGTGGAAGACGAGCGTCCCACGCGGCTCACCCGGCGTCGGGGGCACCGTGGTGGTGTTGAGGAACGCCGGGTTGGCCAGCAGGACCGCTAGCGCGCCATTGGCCCCACCGCCGGTGATGACAAACCGCCCAAGCCCGCTCCCGCCGGTGCCGCTGCCGATCAGGCTGCTCGTGTTCTCGTCCACATCGTCCCGCTGCCGCTTGGCGTCGCGACCAAGCGCGTCCGAACTGAGGTACGTCGCATTGGAGGCCCAGTAGAACCGGGCAGCGTCCTCGCCGTCGGAATTTTCCGCGGCAAACCTTGTCCCCTTACGCGTGTCCGCCGACCAAGCCAAAATTGGCTGCCCGAAGGCGTCGATCATGTCGGGCATGCGGAGGTTGTCACCGGTTGACTCACGCCCGGCGATCAACTCAAGGTTCCGCTTGTCCGGCGAGAAATACCCACCCGTCGAGCCAAGATTGACGGGATTGCTCGGGGCGTTGTTCGTCGCGCCGATCAGGCCAAGGTCAACGTTCACAACCGTCGTCGCGCCCGGCCCAACATCCCTGAGAATGCCCGGGCCGTTCGAACTCGTTACACCCCCGGCCAGGTCAAGGAGCAGGTTCTGCATCTGTGAGAACCCGGCCGACTGGTTCGTCCCCGCCCCCATCTCCACCGGCGAGAAGTACCCGGGGTTACGCTTGTTGTCGATCTTGAAACGCTGCGACGCCGAGCTGAGGTCCTTGATGATCGCCTGCGTCGCCACCGTCCGCGCGCTGCTCCGTGCCGCACGCAGGCTCGGGATCAACACCCCGATGACGATCGTGATGATCGTCAGCACCACCAGCAACTCGACAAGCGAAAATGCCCGCCCGGTGCAGGTCTGCCCACAACTACGATTGCTACGGCCCATTGATCTACCCATTTCCATCCTCCGCGAGAAGTCTCCAGCCAAACCGCCGCCACACCCTCCCTCGATTCGCCCCAGCGGGCCGTTGGATCCCTCCCAAACCAACGATACGAGTCAGAAATAGGCTCGCAACCCGATCATAATCCAAACCTTGTGCCCACACCCCATCAGTTCTGGATGGCCTTGGGAACCCCAGCAGGGCGCGATCCCGGTGCATGTACGCCGGCCTTTTATCTAAACCCCAACGGCTTGCTGAGAATCTCGTTGATAACCAGCGCCCGCCGCCAATCCGCCAGCGTGCTCGGCACATCGATCCTCTCGCGCTGCTCAGCCGCAACCACACGCTCGCGGTTGGCCCCCGTCGATTTGCTGTCATCAACCGACCGCATCGACGCGGCCCGGCGGTTGCGTTCGGTGATCTCGGTATCGTCGCGCTCCACCTGCTCTGGGCGTGGCCTGCTCTTGCGTGCCGGCTGCTGGGTCGGCTGCACCCCGCCGCGCGAAGGCGTGGCCGTACGCTCGGGGCGTTGCAGGCGGTCGCGCGATCGGGCCTCGGCACGAGTCCCCGTCTGCGCACTGGGCTGGGCAACAGGCCTGGGCTGCGGGCGAGGCTTGGGCCTTTGCTGCGGCTGGGCCGCCGGCGGCGGGCTGGGTGCCTGCGATTCCGGGGGCTCGACCGCGATCACTGGCCCGCCGGGCCACAACTCACGCATCACCGGCCCCGTCCCACTCCCACCGTGCGGGTTGCCAACCGTCGGCAGCGCTGGCCCCGACGGCACGCCCTGCCCCTGCCGGCGACGCTCACGCAACCGCCGCAGTTGCTCTTGCCGACGCGCCATCTCAGCCTGACGCTGCATCTCCTGGATCGTCCCCCCTTCAAACTCCTGCGCCACCTGCCCCCGTGGCACCGTCGGAACCCCAGCCGGCCCCTCGGCCAACGGGTCCCGACCCGTACGCAGGATCATCTCCTCACGCTCGAGCTGACGTTGCCGTGCCTGCTTGATCGCCTTCTGCTCGCGCAAGCGCTTGAGCAACCAGCCCAGGAACGACCCGAGCATGAACAACGCAAAGATGATAATCTGCATGAACTGAGGCACTTGACTCATGGGCCAAGAGTATCGCCCCTACTTCGCCGGCGCGGGCACCACCACCGTCGCGTGCCCGGCCGTTACCACCACTCGCCCGGGCAGCACACCCAAACGCTGCGGCAACGCCGGCAGGCGGATCGGCGTCGCCGATGTCAGCCGCGCAGACTTGTCGTCGACCACCACCAGCGTGTAGCCGGTGTTGACCAGCGGCGCACCCAGCTCCGGCAGCGCAGCACGCGACGCAACGATCGAGACCAAACCACCCGCCGACCGCTGCGGCATCACCAACTGCTCCTCGGCACCCATCTCCAACACATCGGCCCCCACCAACTTGCCCTCCCCATCGACCAGCGCAACACCCCTTCCCGAGCAGACGGCAAACCCACCGCGACCCACAGGCCACACCTCGATCCCCGCGCTCGTCTCAAGCTTGTTCCGAACGTCCACACCCTGCTCATCGGGCCTGCCCGTGCCGATGTCCACACGCCACAACGCACGCGAAGGCTCGTCGGTTACCACCAGCAGTTTACCCCCGTGCACCCACGCATCAAAGCCCACGGCCGCGGGGTGCCCGTCCAGTTTCCACACCTCCTGCATCTTCCCATCATCCGACCCACGCATCTTCTCCAGACCCGTGCTCCCGCCCACAAAGACATCCCCGGCTGGCGACTGACGCACCCACCGCACGTCCCCGACCGTGCTCGCCCAGGTCTCCCTCACACGACCACTCCGCGCATCCACCCACGACAGCATCGGCGTCCGCGCATCGCCCAACTGCACCGCCCCGCCAACAACCAGCCCCGCCGGCCCGAGCGATGCCTCGAAGACCACGCCGAGGGTCAACCTCGCCGTCCACAACACACGACCGCTCTGAGCATCAAAGCCCGCCGCTCGACCGGCACGCTCCACCAGCACCATCGTCTGCCCATCACTCGCCCCGATCAGTTCACTGACCTGCCTTGCGCCCGCGTCCGGCGTGTTCACGCGCCCTTGCGCACCCTCTTGATCAAACCTCAACGGCGGATCAGCCGGGAAAAGGCTCCCGAAAGGCTCTGTCGACCATGCCGGCGCACCCGGCACCGCACCCTGCCCGGCAACCCCCGGCTGCACACGCACGAGCCTCCCGCCCGCCGCGTCGGCAACGAAGTAAACCACTCCCCGCGCGTCGATCGAGAACAACTCCGAACGCTCCACCACCGGCTGCTCGTCCATCCACAACGCCGTCAACGGCACCGACTCCCCCGTCGCCGCCTCCCTCGCCAACGCACCCTCAGGCAGCCCGAAAAGCCCCCTGCGACCGTCGGCGTGCTGCATGGCCACGAACCGCGCCGACGACGAATCCCGCTGGCGGATCAACGCCTCCATCAACGCCCAACCACCGAGCACCTGCGCCTCGCGCTCAACGCTCGGCACACCGATCGCAGGCAACGCCTCGCCCAGGCTCAGCCGTGCACCCAACTCCGCCTGCAACGACAACAGGTCCAACCCAACCCCATCAACCATCGCCACAACACCTCGCTCACCCAACGCCAACGCCCGGCTGATCGCGTCCTGCGCCGCCGCGTCAAGACCACGACCCATCAGGTTCTTCACCAGCATCCCACTCAACCGCCCAACCGTCGCAGGCGACGCATCGGGGATGTCCCCAGCCGCGATCAGCCCCAACTCCAGCGACCGCGCCTGCGCCGCCAGATCCGTGCCCTGCCGCCCGGCCAACTCCAGCCACATGTCCGCAACCCCCAACGCCACCGGAAACCGACCGGCAAGCCTCTCGACCTCCAGCGCACTGGCCCCCGCACCCAGCCCCGCACGCTCACGCGTGAACTGCTCATCAAACGCCCCATACCCCGCACGCCCCGTTTGAGCGACGATCTGCACCACCCGCAAACGCGCCTCGGCGCCGGCCGTGCTGCTCCCACGCTTGCCCGACCACGGGGCACCGGCCAGCAGCGGATCATCCAGCACGGCGTGCGCATCGGCAATCGCACGCACCGGGTCGCTGGCCTGTTCAACGCCCGAACGCACCAGCAAAAACGCCGCACGCTCACGGGGCGTCAGCGCGATCGGGTCGATCATCGCCAATGCTCGACCAACACCCCCCGCCTCCAGCACCACCCCTGCGGGGACTGCCCCCGGCTGCCTCTGGGCCACGCTCAACACCAACTCGATCAACTGCCCCCGAACCACCTCCGCCGCACCCCCTCGCCCCACACCCTGCGCCCGCCCCACCACGCCCGCCGCCTGCTCAAGGGCGGGCAAAAACTCCTCCACCCGCCCCGACCGCTCCGCCAGCGACAACAACTCCAACGCCGGCGCAGGATCATCAGGCATCGCCGACATCTGCCTACGCAACTCCAAAGCCGCAATCTCCCAAGTGCTGTACACATGCACACGCGCATCATCCACAACGATCAACCCCTGCCCCGTCGCCAACGGCGTCCCGGGCGACTCCAGCGCGATCCACCTCTCCGGCTGCCGCAGCGACCCCGGATTGATCACGCTCACACCCTTCTCCGTCGGCACCAAAAGCCTCCCCCCAGCCACGCCCACACGCCCGCGTATGCCCAACTCCGGCACAATACCCGACATCACCACCTGCCCGATGCCCCACTTCGCCAGCGGCACCACCGCCAGCCGGTTGTAGCCAACGCCCACAAGGTCCTCACCAACCAGCAGCAAATAGTCGGGCCGGCCAAGCTCCGCGCTCGCACGCTCGGCGATGATCCCCCCACTGCCCGCGTCCAGCTCGATGATCCGCTCACGGTCGGGCGAGAGCACAAACACGCTCCGCCCCGCCACCACAGGGGCCATCATCGCCCAGGGCGTCAGTGTCGCCGAGGCCTCCATCGCCTGCACCGGCGCCGGCAGGTGCCGAACCCACAAAGGCTCACCATCAACCACGCGGTAAGCACCCACAACACCGATCCGATCAGACCGGTACACCACCCCAGCATCCACCGCCAGCGCATCGGCTAGACGCTGCGTACCCGCATACGGCAGCACACCCGTCGACGCCACCGGCAGGCTCCACCGCAGCGTCCCCGTCAACGCATCCACCCCCGCCAACAACGCCACACGCTGCCGCCGCTCTCGCTGCTCCTTGACCAGCGAGACCAGCGCTACCCCCGAATCACCCAGCACCGGCCCACGGGCATTCGCACGCGCCAAATCCGGCGACAGCGCCGAGAGCCCGTTGCACCAGCGTGCCGAGCCTGTCTGCGGGTCCAGCCCGACGATGATCTCCTCCCCCTCGGTGATCGGGTCCACGTCCTGCGCAACGACCGCCACGAGCGTCCCAGAGACCAACGCCGGGGATGTCGATTCTTCCCAGTCCGTCGTGGGGATTGTCCGCGTGCCCGCCTGCGGGTCCAGCCCGCGCGCCGGCACGCTCTCCTTGCCGCACTGGGCCAGGGCATCGACCGTCCATCGCGGGCGTGCCGTCAGGCGGTCAAACGACCAGATGCGCGGGCCGCTGGTCAGGATCACCGAACTGCCCGTCAGCACAGGCCACAGCCGAAGAGCCCGCGCATACGCCGGGATCATCTCCGCCTGCTGGCGCGTCATCCCCATGTTCACCTGAATAGGGGTCAGGTCGGCAAAGGTCCCCGTCCCGATCGGGCGGGGGAGCAGGTCCGCAGGGGGCAGGTCAACCCCAGGCAACAAAACCGATGGCTGCACCTGCGCCGACGCTGGAACCTCCATCTTCACACCCGGCAGGGCCTCCCCGACCAGCTCGGCCAGTTCGACAAGACGTGCCGGGCTGGTCAAATAGGGTGCCAGTTCGCGCGCCAGCGTAAGCACACGCCCCTCCCACACCCCCCCAGGCTTCACCCCCGCATCGGGATGGTTGGCCAAGTCCCCAAGCCGAAGCGCTGAGGCATCAAAGTGGCCATCGAGCATCTCACGCCGGGCCAGCATCAGTGTCGCCTCAAGACCGGGCGTCGTCAGCAGGCGGGTACGGGCGAGCTCCTCCAAACGCCCCTGCGCCAGCATCTCGCCCGCGGCCGAGGCCTGCCGTTGACGGTAACGCTCCAGCAAGTCGGGGTTGGAGATCAGCATCCCCTCGACGGCCTTGCGCAGCGACACCGACAGCAGCTGGTCCTTACCCGATGGTGTAACCTCCCTGGGGTGATCATCCAGGACCCGTTGCAGCACATCCGCCGTGGCGTCGAGGTTCCCCCCGGCTAGGTGCTCACGCGCCCGCGACAGGGCATCGCTGGCCACGGGAGACTCGTCTAAGAAGATCGGGTTCTGCTGCTGCTCGATCTGCGCAAAAACGCGGGAATGCCACGCCAGCAACACGCACACCGCCAGCAGGGCCAGCAGTCGGCAGCGCGGGATCGGGTAGGAATCGTCGGGCATGTGCGCACATCCATGGACATCTGCACCGCGCGGGGGATCAAGCGTCGATGAAAACCAAAACAGGAAACAGAATCTCCGGCCTTGCCGGTTGGATGGTTTATACGCCCACCGATGCCCGTCGTTCCGGCCCGGGCTACTCAAAATCAAGGAAAACCCTGCTCCGGCATCAACTCGACTGCTGCAGCTGTCGAATCGACCATCCAGTAAGGGCACTTGCATGGATTGCTCCCCCGGCCCGGAACTTGCCGCTCAACCGCCCGCACGGGCCTTGGCCGTCAGTCCCCCCCGGCACGAGGACGCCCCGATGGCCTGGCTCCTGTGCCTCATCGTTATCGTTAGCCTGGCCGACCTGGCCTTGACGCTGATCTTTTTGCGCTCCGTCGGCATGAGCGAGGGGAACCCCGTCGCCCGGTGGGTGATGGGGGCCAACTGCCCGTGGGCGCTGGTACTCTTTAAAACGGTGCTGGTCGGGTTTGCGTGCGCCGTGCTCTGGCGGACCAGGCACAGCCGGGCTGCCAAGGTGGGCGCGGGGGTGGGGTGCCTGGTCATGCTCTGGCTCTGCCTGCGCTGGGTGGGGTATACCGAGCAGGTCTCCAGCGTTGTTATGGCCAACCCGGAGATCACCCAGACCTCTACCTGGGTGCGGTTCAACTGACCCCTAGGGGCCAACCGCAAAATCCCGGACCTCGGCAAACCAATAACATGGGCACGCTGGAACAGCCCGCACCGGGCGTGCAACCGGGCAGGGCCGGGTGCCTACAACCACCAGCAGCCTACTGGGGCCAGTTGTTTGACAGGAGCCTCCCTTTTGCGACGTAAACGATGGTTGGTGCTCATTGGGGCCGTGGTGCTGGCTGGGGCGGTCGCGGCATGGAAGTTTGGAAGTTCCAAGAGGCCCGGCGGGCCGGCAGGGGGTGCCGGGGGGGGCAGCTTTGCCTTCAAGCTCGGCGGGGACGAAAAACCCCTGGAGATCCGCTCAGAGAAAGCCCAGGCCGGGGACCTGGTGCGGACGGTCTCGGCACCAGGATCGGTCGAGCCTCGCACCAAAGTACAGGTCTCTGCGCAGGTGCTGGCCAAGGTGCTCGCGTTGCCCTTCCGCGAGGGTGAGCGTGTGCGCAAGGGTGACGTGCTGGTTCGGCTAGACGGGCGCGACCTGGCCGCGGCGCTGGAAAGTTCGCAGGCGAGCCTGCGCGGGCAGGAGGCGAACCTCAAGGGTGCGCAGGCCGACGAAATCCTGTCAAAGCTGGAGTTTGACCGCGTCAAGAGCCTCTTCCCGCGCGACGTAACCAAGTCGCAGTTAGACTCGGCCGAGGCGAACCTGCTGCGTGCGCAGAGCCGGGTGCTCTCATCGCAGGCGGGCATCGAGCAGGCGCGTGCGCTGATCACGCGTGCGCAGAAGGACCTGGAGAACACAACTATCACCAGCCCGATCGACGGGCTGGTCGTCAAGCTCAACGCGGAGGTGGGTGAGACGGTGGTTGTCGGGACGCTCAACAACGCTTCGAGCATAATCATGGAGGTTGCCGACCTATCCGACATGCTGATGAAGGCCCGCGTCGACGAGGCGAACATCGCCCCGGTGCGTGCGGGGCAACGCGGGCAGGTGCTGCTTGCGGCCTACCGCGACCGGTCGATCATCGGCACCATCGAGCGCGTGGGCCTCAAGCAGCAGGTCTACCGCGATGGGACGTCGTACTTCGAGGTCGAGATCGCCCTGAATAAGCCCGCAGACCTGCTGCTCGGCTCGGGCCTGACCGCGAGCGCCGAGATCGAGGTCGAGACATTCACCGATGTGATCAAGGTGCCCAGCCAGGCGGTGCTCGACCGGCGGATCGACGACCTGCCCAAGGCGGTGGCCGACTCGCCGTTGGTGGACAGGGCCAAGACCGTTGCGCGCGTCGTCTGCGTCGTCGGCGAGGACGGCAAGGTGCAGGTGCGCCCCGTCAAGGTCGGCGCGTCGGACATCACCAGCACGGTGATCCTCTCGGGCATCTCGGCGGGGGAGCGGATCATCACCGGGCCGTTCCGCGCCCTGGCCGAACTCAGGGACGCCATGAGCGTCGTCGAGGAGGGGACCAAGGACGCGGAGGGGAACAAGGTCGGGCGAGCACCCGGCGGTGGGGGCGGGGGCGTTCGGTTCGGGCCTCGGTAAGTGTGGTCATCGTCCTGTTCGAGGTGTGTTCTGCGGGGTAAGCTCTTCCTGATTGTGTTGGGTCCCTATGCCTACGCCTGTGATCGAGATTTCGGGCATCACCAAGGCCTACAAGATGGGTGAGGAGGTCGTCGGCGCGCTCCGCGGGGTGGACCTGCGCATCGACCGCAACGAGTTTGTCGCCGTCATGGGCGCAAGCGGCTCGGGCAAGAGCACGCTGATGAACATCCTCGGCTGCCTCGACCGCCCCACCAGCGGACGCTACATCCTCAACGGGCAGGCGACAGAGAAGTTGTCCGCCGGTGCGCTGGCTCAGGTGCGAAATAAGGAGATCGGGTTTGTCTTCCAGACCTTCGAGTTGCTCCCGCGCTCGACGGCGGTGGTGAACGTTGCGCTTCCTCTGGTCTACAGCCGAAAGTTCTGGTGGGGCACGGCCAGGCGCGCCCGCGAGGCTCTCAAGAGCGTCGGGCTGGGGGACCGGATGACGCACCGCCCCAACCAACTCTCCGGCGGGCAACGCCAGCGCGTCGCCATCGCCCGTGCGCTCGTCAACGAGCCCTCGCTGCTGCTGGCCGACGAGCCGACGGGGAACCTGGACAGCAAGACCAGCGAGGAGATCATCGCCCTCTTCCGCGACCTGCACCAGCGCGGGCAGACGATCGTGATTGTTACGCACGAGGAGGACATCGCCGGGCACGCCCAGCGGATCGTTCGGCTGCGCGACGGGAAGATCGTCTCGGACTTCCCGACGGCAACGGACCCGGTGCACAGAGACTATTTAGACAGGATCGCGCAGGCGAGCGCACGGGCGGCGGGCATGGAGCAAAGGCCCGTCGGCTCGGAGAGCCGGCCTACCCAAGAGAGCCGGCCTGCCCAGACTGGGGGTCTATCTTGATCCTCATCCGCCTGGCTCTGCAGACCGTCGTCCTCGCCCTGGCGCAGCTGTGGGGCAACAAGTTCCGCGCGATCCTGACGATGCTGGGGATCATGATCGGCGTCGGCGCGGTCATCGCCACCGTCGGCGCCACCGAGGGGCTGAAGGCTTACGTCCTCAAAGAGTTCGACAGCTTTGGCCCGCGGAAGGTCTGGATGGATGGCACCGTGCCCAGAAAACTACGCGGGCGGGTCAGCTGGTCGCAGTTTGACCTGCGCC
This sequence comes from bacterium, assembly GCA_046339895.1. Lineage (GTDB taxonomy): Bacteria > Planctomycetota > Phycisphaerae > Phycisphaerales > UBA1924 > JAJTGZ01. The sequence goes on from JBKDDT010000012.1 coordinate 129,216, forward strand.
TGAGCGAACTGGAATACCTCCGCAAAAACTGCACCACCATCGACGCCATTACCCCCATGTACTTCACCAGCGCAACGGTGCGCTCGACCGACGAGAGCCGCCAGAGCATCAGCGTAACGGGCGTCTGGCCCGACTGGCACGAGATTGAAAAACGTGTGGCCATCAAGGGCCGCCCGCTGATCCAGACGGACATCGACGAGATCCGCAACGTCTGCCTCATCAACGACAAGGGAATTGAAGAGCTCCAGCTCGACGCCGACCCGTCGGGGGACTACATCCTCGTCAACGACCGCCGCTTCCTGATCGTCGGCGTCGTCGAGACCAAGGACGTCGCGCAGGGGTTCCCCGGCGGCGGGGAGGCCCGCACCGAGCTGTACATCCCCATTACCACCGCGCTGTCGATGCAGCCACGCGAGACGGTGAGCTTTGCCCTGGCCCAGCTCAAGGATGCCAAGGACGCCGAGGAAGCGCGGGCGGAGATCAGCAGCATCTTTCGTCGGCTGCGGAAACTCTCGGGCGATGACGAGAACACGTTCGTGGTCGAGGCCGTGCAGTCGGTCATCGACCAGATCAACCGCCTGGCGACGGGTATCACCGTTGCGGCGGCTGGTCTGGTGGCGATCTCGCTGCTCGTCGGTGGGATCGGGATCATGAACATCATGCTCGTGAGCGTGAGCGAGCGGACGCGTGAGATCGGGCTGCGCAAGGCGGTGGGGGCCAGGCCGAGCATCATCTTGGTGCAGTTTTTGGTTGAGGCCGTGGTGCTGTGCATGGTGGGGGGTTTGATCGGGATCGCCGCGGGCCTTGGTCTGGTTGCCGCGGCCGGTCAGATTCCAGGCTCGCCGCTGAAGGACGCTGCCGTGCCCTTGTGGGCTGCAGTGATCGGCGTGGGCTTTAGCGCGCTCGTCGGGGTGGTCTTCGGGATGTTCCCCGCGATTAAGGCCTCCCGTCTGGACCCGATCGTGGCCCTCCGCCATGAGTGATAGACGTGATACAAATGGAGCGATGATGCGCGGTGCTCGATGGTCAAAGTGTGCGGGTCGGTCGTGCTGGGGGGCCTTGGCTTGTGCGCTGGGGGTGGCGGTGCTGGCCGGGTGCGCCGACCCGCTGGGGATCATCCAAGAGCGCCCCGAGGACCTGGCCCCGCAACTGCCCGCACGCGAGAGCACGTCGGCCCGGTCGCTGAAACTCGAAGACTTCCGCCGGTCTGGCCCCAACGGGACCCAGCAGCCAGCCGAGGCGGCAACGCCCGAGATCATCGCCGCCCGGGCCTCGGCCATCACCTCGGCCGGCGCAGGGGCTGTCTCCTGGTCGCTCAGCCAGGTGCTTGCGCAGGCCGTGGTGGCCAACCTGGAACTGCAGGCCTCGCTGCTGGACCCAAAGATCGCCGGCGAGAACCTGAGCGCCGAGCGGGCTCGCTTCGAGGCCGTGTTTGTCCCCAGCGCACGCTTCCAGAACGACGACAACCCCACGCTCAACACCACCACGAGCAACAACCAGCGTTCCACCTCCGTCCGCGGCGGCGTCAACGTCCCGCTCCGCACCGGGGGGCGGGCGACCATCGGCCTCTCGGGCAGTTACCTCGAATCGGACAACTCCTTTCTGACCAACCAGGAAACCTACAGCTCAGGTGTCGACGCCAGCGTTACGCTCCCGTTCCTCCGCGGCAGCGGGCGGGCCGTCAACGCCATACCCATCAAAATCGCAGGCTACCAGACCGACCTGGCACGCCTGCAGACAAAGCTCCAGATCATCGGGGTCCTCGCCTCGACGGAGCGGGCGTACTGGAACCTCGTTGCCGCACGCCAGCAGCTGGTCGTTCGGCAGAAGCAACTGGAACTGGCCCAGGAGCAGCTCGCCCGCGCCCGACGGCGCATCGACGCGGGCGACGCGGCTGAGATCGAAGCAACCCGCGCTGAGAGCGGCGTGGCCAGCAGCCTCGGCGAGATCATCTCAGCCGAGACCGCCGTGCTCATCGCCCAACGCGAACTCAAACGCCTGGTCATCAGCCCCGACGCCCCCGTGCAGGGTGATACGGGCATCGTCCCGACAACCCAACCCGAGGCGACCGGCTATGCCCTAGACACCGCACGCCTGCTCACACTCGCGGCACAGAACCGCACAGAACTCCTCCAGACGGAGCTCGAACTGCTCGTCGATGCCCTGCGGATCGACTCGGCCAAGGACGCCACACGCCCGCTGCTCAACGGGGAGGCCTCCTACCGCTACGACGGGCTGGGGGACACCTTCTACGGCTCAACACGCACGCTCACGGGTGGGAACTTTCAATCCTGGGGCGTCGGAATCTCCGGGGAGGTGCCCCTCAATGGCAACCAGTCGGCGGTGGCCAACCTGCGCCAGAGCATGCTGGTTCGGACCCAGCGGCTGATCACCGGCGAAGCACGCCGGGAGACCATCAAGCAGGACGTGCTCGACGCGGTGGACCGCGTCAACAGCGCCTGGCAGCGGATCATCGCGGCCCAGCAGAGCTCGATCCTGGCCGGTCGGACGCTCGAAGCCGAGCAGAGGCAGTTTGATGCCGGGCTTCGCACGAGCACCGACGTGCTCGACGCGGCGACACGCCTGTCCGACTCGCAGAGCCAGGAGGTGCGAGCGCTGGCCGACTACCGCCGGTCTCTGGTTGACCTGGCCGTGGCGACCGGGACGGTGCTGGGGGCACAGGACATCCGCTGGGAGGCACTGCCGGAGGTCGGGGATGTTTCAACGCGCGACCCGCCGGGTGAGAGAACCCCAAGCGGGCCTACCAGCCCCACCAGTCAACCCTGACGAAAACGCCCGGCTGGATTTGAGTTGCCTACTATCTCAATAGTTCAACCGGCCCGTGCATCCGTTTTCTGCACGGTGCCGAAATCGTTGGGCACATGTTGCAAACCCTTCCTATGGTGGGCAGGGTCCTTAAGGAGTGGAATGTTTATGGTCAAGCTCATTCTCGCGTCCGCAGGGTTGGTTCTTCCTTCAGTCGCTCTGGCATTGGCTCTGGCCTGCCCCTGCACTGATGAGGCTGATGACCAGGTCGTTGGGTTTGCCGAGTACAAGGCACCACCGGCCGGCAGCGGGACCAAGGAGTCGGAGAGTGCGGCGGTCAATCTGGACATCATCGCCACGGCCGATTCGAACAAGGACTTCAGCACGCTTGTCACGGCCATCAAGGCTGCCGGCCTCGTTGAGACCCTCAAGGGCAAAGGCCCCTTCACGGTCTTCGCCCCCACAAACGCGGCGTTCGAAAAACTCCCCAAAGAGACGCTCGCCAACCTCCTCAAGCCTGAGAACAAGGCCCAGCTGGCAGGCATCCTGGGCTTCCACGTTGTCTCCGGCGAGGTCAAGGCCGCCGAGGCTGTCAAGCTCGACGGCAAGTCGGTCAAGACCGTCAACGGTGCCGAGTTCAAGGTTGCCGTCAAGGATGGGAAAGTAACCATCGGGACCGGTGAGAAGAACGTTGCTACCGTTACCAAGACGGATATCATTGCAAGCAACGGCGTCATCCACGTCATCGACACCGTGATCCTCCCCCCCGCCCCTGCCACCCCGGCACCGGCGCCCAAGGCCCCCGAGAAGAAGTAATCGGGCAGACTGAGTATTCAACCAGCATGGGCCAACAGGCTCGGCTGAAAAAAGTCCCCCCAATGGCGCGCGTCGCTTGCGATGTGCGCCTCGGCAAACCCCGGCCCCCCCGCTGGGGTTTGCCTGTTTTTGCACCCACCCACTCTCTTGGGCCCAGTAAACAGCAGGAGGCCTGAACCATCGGGCTTCCGGTGCGTCTAAACTCTTGTGTCCACGCGTCCAGCCCAGGGTGGCCCAGGGTGGCCAGTCTTGCCCGGGCTGAACTTGTCAAGGAGCAGGTTTCCTATGCCTACCGATTGTTCCGCACAGCCGTCCTCCCGCCCTCTTGCCTTGCGCCGGCTCAGTGCCGCAGGGCGTGCCCGATCGGCCCTTGCTCTGTGCCTGGCGGCGGGGCTGGCCTCGCTCACGCCGGCCGCGCCGGCGCGGGCGGATTCGTTTGTCGAGACGGTCAACAACTTCTACAAGAACGTCGAGCAGAAGAAGCGCTCAGACCTGGTCATCATCCCGGTGCTGGCCAAGATGGACGCGGTCCCCACCAAGCTCAACGACCCCCTCACGGCCGCCCTGATCACCCCCAGCAGCAAGCAATGGAAGACGGCGCTGGAGTGGATTTCCGCACAGCCCCAGCTCGACGCCCTGGCCGCGCTGCGGAAGGTCACCGACGACGACAACTGGAAGACGGCGTGGGTCTTTGCCCAGCCCTACGGGGCCAACGCGATCGACCCAGAGATCGCGATGACCGGGCTCTACACCGAGCTGGGCGAGAACCCGACGCTGGCGCTGGCCGAGTTCAAGCACCTCGACGCGGTGCGCAAGCTCGAGTTGCTCGCCCACTACGAGGCAACGCGCCTGCTGGCCGAGGGCAAGGGGGACGAGGCCCTGGCGCTGATGGTGCACTGGGCGTACTTCGCCCGGCAGATCGCCGACCGGCAGTTCTTCACCGAGAAGGTCGCTGGGACGCAGATGCTGGTGCTGGCGTTGCAGCGGATGCGCGACCTGGCGTGGCAGGACTTCCGCTCCGAGAAGCGCACGATGACGCCCGAGGGGATCCGCAACACGCTCTACAGCAAGATCGACGCGGTGCGCTCGGTGCTCAACGTCAACCGGTATGAGCTGCCCACGGGCGATTACCAGGCTGCCAGCCAGATCGTCCAGCGGACGTTCACGCCCAACGCCCGCGCAAAGCCGCAGGAGTTCAGCCGGTCGTTCGCCCGCATCGCCGCGGGCAACCGGCCCTACCGCCTCTTCCCCGAGAACGCCAAGTGGGGCGCGGTGGTGCAGATGCACGCGGACACCAACGAGACGACCAAGCGTGTCAAGGGCGTTTTCGGCGACTGGTCCCGCCGCTTTGATGTCGGCCCCTTCGACCTGCTGCTGAAAATCCCCACCGACTGGTCGCGAATCGACAAGGTGCAGTTCGCCTCGCTGGACCTGATCCTGGGCAACCTCGGCGAGATCCTCGCGCTGCGCAACCAGCTGCGGATAGAGGCCGCTGGCACGCGTGCGGCACTAGCAACCTACGGCTACTTCCTGGCCAGGGGCGACTTCCCTCGCGACGTCAACGCCTCGGTGCCACAGATGATCCGGACCATGGACCGCGACCCCTTCAGCCGAAAGTCCGACAAACTCGGGTTCTTCGTCCCCATCCGCGACTTCCAAGCCGCGCTGGACAACCTCCAGGTGGCCGAAACGCTCAGGGACAAGCGCGTCATCGACCCCAACGCCCCGCACACCATCCGCGTCTTCCCCTCGATGATGGGCAACACCTACCCCAACTTTGAGATTCCCCTGCGGGCCGACACCTTCGTGCTCTACTCGGCCGGGCCTGACGGGAACACCAACGGGATGTTCCTGGCCACGCAAATGATCGAGGACAACAAGGGGGACTACCTCCTCTGGCCGCCGGTCATCAGCCTGTTGCGGAAGAACCTGCAGGACACGGGCAAGGCGCCGTAAGGGGAAGGTGTTAGAGATTGGGTGTTAGGGGTGAGCAGAGCCTTTCTATTTGCGCGTATACCCAAGCCGCTTGCTCGCTGCGAGCGGCTTTGTGGCATGGGTGGGCTTTGGCCTTAGGCCTTGGCGCTAGGGCTTGGCGCCCGACCCCGCCGCGGGCGTTGCCGCAGGTGCTGGGGCGGGTGCTGGGGCGGGTGCCTCGGGGATGACCGTGAAGACCATCCGCGACTCGGTCGTATCGTGCTTGCCAAAGGCCAGTCGGACCTGCTCGGCCGTCAGTGGCTCATACGCCGCACGCAGGCCGATGATGTCGTCAAGCCGGCGGTCGCGATAGGTCAGCGTCCCGAGCTGCCCAGTCCAGTAGCCCGGGTCCTTGACCTGCTCGTCGAAGGCGTTGTAGACCTGCTTCTTGGCCACCGCGATCTCGTCGTCCGTCGGGCCGTTCTTGGCAAACTCGTCGTAAATCCCAGCGATCGTCCGCACCAGTTCAGGCACTTTTTCCGCCTGCGTCGGCGCGGTGGCCAGGAAGACGCCGAAGCCCGGCCAGACCGCCGCCGGGCGCGAGTTGGCGCCGATCGAATAGACCAACTGCTTCTCCTCGCGGATCACCTTGTTCATCCGCACGCTCAGCACACGCGAGGCCAGGTTCAGCAGACGCACGTCTGCCAAGTTCCGCGCGTCGGTGCCGAAGAAGCCAGACAACACCACCGCCTGCGGCGTGTTCGTCGCCAACTTCCGCTCCACCACGCGAGGCCCGGGCGCACGCGTCAGCGTCCGCTCCTTGCCCAACGTCTCGCCCGTGATCCGCGCCCGAACCGGCAGCGAGCCGATATACGCCTCGATCAACGGCATCGCCTGCTCCACGGCAAGGTCGCCCACCACGCCCACCTCGATCGGCGCGGTCTTGACCACCCCGGCCAGGTAGTTGTTCACCTGCGCCAGCGTCAAGGCGTTGACCTGCTCGGCCGTCAGCGGACGCTGGCGAACGTCCCCAGATGGGAAGATCGAATCGGGGAGCATCTCCGCCAGCACACCCTGCGGCTGCGTCTTGCGCTGGGCGATGGCCTGCAACTGGCCTGCCTTCCACTGCTCCAACGCCGCCTGCTCGACCTTCGCGTCCGTCAGCAGCAGGTGGGCCATCTGCAGGCCCGTTTCCAGGTCCGCCGGGCTGCCGGAGATGGTAATGGTCATTGTGTCGTCAGCGGCGTTGCCCGAGACGCTCACCTTCTTGCCGATCATAAACTCGCGCAGCTGCGTGCTGGACAGCGACGACGTCGCCGGGCGCTGCCACGCCAACGCCGCGGCCTCGGAGATGCCACGGTTGGCCGACACCTCGTTGATCGTACCCGCCGCGAGCGTGATCGTTACGGTAACCGAATCCTTCTGGATATCCATGAACCGGTGGTTCACCCGCGCGCCCGACGGCAGCCACGCGCTGGTGACCGCGCTCCCCTCGTGCGTCGCTACCTCACTCGCCTTGCCCGGCACAGGCTTGGAGGTAAGCAAAGAGGCGATCCTCGCCACCTCCGCCGCCTTGCCAGGCTGCACCGACAACGCCTCACGACCGAACGCCAGCAACTCCGCCTCCGTCGGCACACTCCCTGAACTGGGCAACTCGGCCACGAACATCACGTTCTTGGGGTCAAAGTTCTTCACAAACCGGGCCGACACTTCCTCGGCTGTGATCCCCGGCAAGAACGTGTTGAGCACCGCAAGGTTCTGCGTCGCGGACATAATCGGCTCGCCATCGGCAATCCGCCTGTTGTACTGCCCCAGCAGTGCCTGCGCCGGCAGCGTTCCGTCGCGCTTGGCGGCGACCTCGGCCTCGGCGATGATCTCCGCACGCGCACGCGAGATCTCCTCAGCCGTGAACCCGTGCAGACGCGCACGCTGCACCTCCGTGGCCAACTCACGGAAAGCGTTGCCCCACTTCTCCGGCTCGCTCGTTACACTCGCGCTCGTCCACGTCGCGGCCTGAAAAAGCGTGCTGATGTCCGCGCTGGCGCTCAAGAACGAAACGCCCCCCTGCTCCAACTTGGCCGAGAGACGCTGGTTCAACGCCCACGTGCCCAGGAAGTCAACCATCTCATCGCGGTAGATGGCAGCCGTCGTTGCCGGGGGCCTCGGCTTGGCGATGCGGTTGAAGGAGATCTCCGCACGCTTGAGTTCCGGGTCGGTAACCACGATCGCCCCATCGGCGGTGTAGGCACCGATCCTCGGGTCCTGGTCCGCCGGCGTGGGGCGCGGCGGCTCGCTGGCAAACTTCCGAGTAATCGCCTCGACGACCACCTTGGGGTCCATATCGGCAACCACCGTTACCGTGATGTTCCCGGGCGTGTAGTACGTCCCCCAATAGGCCTTGAAATCAGGCTGCTGCACCGTGCTGACCGTCTCAACCGTGCCGATCGGCAAACGCTCACCCAGGATCGACCCCGGCGCGATCCGCTTGAGGACCGCCTCCTGCACGCGCTGCTGAGGGCCAAGCCGAGAACGCTTCTCCTCAAGGATAATCTGCCGCTCGCCGTCGATCTCCTTGGGGTCCAGCAACAACTTGAAGGCCACATCACTCATGAACAACAAGGCCTTGTCAAGGTTCTCGACCTTATTGTCCGGCAGTGCCAACTGATAGGTCGTCTGATCGAAACTCGTAAATGCGTTCTGGTGCCGGCCAAAGGTCAGGCCGAGCTCCTCGAAGAACTTGATAACCGTCCCGGGCGGGAAGTTGGCCGACCCGTTAAAGGCCATGTGCTCGAGGTAGTGCGCGATGCCGCGCTGAGCGTCGGTCTCGTTGAGGGAACCGGAGGAGACGTGCATCCACACCGCCGCACGCCCGGGGGGGTTGGCGTGCTGGCGGACGATGTACCGCACGCCCGAGGGGAGCTGCCCGGTTACAAGCGCCGGGTCCGTCGGCAGGTCGTCGGCCCGCACGCCCGAGGGCAACGCCAGCACAATCGCAAACGCCGCGACGACAGGGACCATCACACCACGCCCCACAACACGGCCAAGAACAAGCAGCATCGCACGCATACGCCAACCTCCTATCAATAGAACAAACCCATGGCCAGCACCCGGCCAGGAAGACCCGCCAAGGCACACGCCGATAACACCACAAGGCTAGACCACCCAAGGTGCCCCCGTGGGGTGAGTGGAGTAAGTGGGCTTAGCTCTCGGCGGAATAGGCTTCCAGCCTGCAGAGCAAACAGATTCCTTCCACCACCCAGAGCCTTCTGACCGGGATGGGCAGGGGTGGGGGTGGGGGTGGGGGTGGGGTTTGCAACCTCACCCGCACAACGTGCAGGGATGTTCAATCAACCTGTTGCGCGGTGAGGAAGATCGCTTTCGAGAGCGAGGCGAAGAACTGCTGGTAGGGTTCTGGGTCCTCGATAGCCTTGAGGTTGTACTGGGCGCTTGCCCTGACCATGAGCTGCGTGGACCCTTTGGCGCGGATACTAACGGTCATCCGGAGGGCATACCCGTCGAGCTTTGTGCCCGTGACGGTGCCGAGGGTGTCGTCGGCAGAGTCAACCACAAAGCCAAGGTCCTGCAGGGTGGCCATCACGGTCCGCAGCATCAGCGTCTTGTCGGTCGTGTCGAACGCCCGGGTTTGGATCGACCTCAGCTTTACCTGGCTCTCTTGCGACGACAACACCTGGGACTTTGACGATTGACACCCGGGGATGCAGCAGACCACCAGAGCGCAACCCACAACGATCAAACGAGCGGTTGACGTGAGCGTGTTCATATCTTCTGTGCTTCCAGGAATACGGCCTTGGACAGTCGTTGAAAAAACTCTTGGTAGATATCTTCGTCCGCGATGAACTCCAGCCGCGTGGTCTGCCCCGACGTGTTGCGGATCGCGCGCTGGAACGTCACACGCAGGGAGGTCTGTTGTCCAGACGAACGTGTTACGATGGAAACCCGGATTGTCTGGTCCTTGTCAACGGAAGTAGAGACGCCAAGGAGTATCGCAATCGCCACCGCCGCGGCCACCTGCCCGCCGTCGGTTGCATCACGCTGCTTTGAGCCCGTAACCAGGCCGAGTTTGGGTTGCGTGCCTTCGATGGTGAAGCCCAAATCTTGTATCAGACCCACGGCCGCGGACAAGAGCTTCGCCTCGTCTGTTGTATCAAACTTTCTTGTCTGCAGCACGCGCCTTTGCAGAGATTCTGCCGACAGCGCCAGCGCGTCCTTGGGCACGCCTGAAGCACAGCCGCCAATCAAGAGAGACCCAATCAACACAAAGACCAGGGGGTTGCGTCTGGGCATCCGATGGCATCTCCGGTTCAGAAACTCGACGAGTGGTAGGCTACATCGCGGACCTTCTTGGCCTGATCGAACTTGATCACGACAGTCAATGAACGCGTGGACTTGGTGGCGGCGCCGGACGACCCGCCGACCACCCCCAGCACGAGCCAGACCCCGCCACTTGATTCCGATGAGCGGACCTCAGTCGCGAAACGGTCGTACACCCAGACCTCCAGGCCGTTCTCATCGGTCGTGACGATGTTGGGCGATCCCAACACCTCAGCAACCCGCCCGCCGGACATCCCCTTTTCGATCTGGCTCTGCACCTTCCCGGCGGTGAGCTTATCGGAATTCGGTGCGTCCTGATTGAGCTTTGCAGCATGATCGCTGGCGGAGCAGCCAAGCAGGCCCAGGGCTGTCGTGAATAAGACCGGCAACAGCAGGTGTTTCATAATTTACAGAATAGTGTGTTTCAATATCCGTGTCAAGCGAGGATTTCTCTATTGACGCCCCGCCCGCGACCGTCGGGGGCATTGGATGCGCGGACTGCTGTGCCCAACCGTGCAAGTTGTCTGTATGCATCCGGTCAAACGCCGCGTATTTGCAGAAGGCCATTTCCTATCTGGGAAATCCGGGATCAAAGCCCGCCGGCCCGCCGCCCCCTCACGTGTTCTCTGGCTTGGCCAGCTGCCACTCCTGCAGTTCAACGGGCGCCTGCCGGCCGAAGATCGTAACAAGCACGCGCACCAGCCCCTTCTCGGGCAGCAGCTCGTCGACGGTTCCCTCAAAGCCCTGGAAGGGCCCGTCGGTGATGTTGACGTTCTCACCCTTGACAAAGACCAGCTTGATCTGCGGCTGGTCCTCCACGCGCATGCTCGCCGCCTGCATCTTCTCGATCTCGTGCGTCTTCATCGGCGTCGGGCGCCCCTTGGTGCCCACGAAGTCCCCCACACCCGTCGTCTCCTTGATGAGGAAAAACACGTCCTGCGGGATGCGCCCGTCGTCCTCGAGTTTCATCTCGACAAAGCAGTACCCCGGGTAGAGCTTGGTTTCCAGCGTCTTGCTCTTGCCGTTCTTGACCACCCGGCTCTTCTCCGTCGGCACCAAAATACGCCCGACCAGGTGCCCCATCGACTCGATCTGCACCTTGCGCAGCAGCGTGTCGCGCACGGCCGACTCCTTGTTGCTGGCCACACGAAGCACAAACCAGTTCATCCCCTCACGCACCATCGCGTCGCCCGGCAGGATCATGCTGTTGCGCTGTACCTCCGTCAACTGCTGCACCGTTGGCCTCGCCTCGCCCTCCCCCTTGCCCTTGCGCGATTTCTTCTCAGCGACCGCCGGTGCCGGTTGACCCCCCTCGGGCTCGCTGCCGGGTGTGCTTGTTGGTGTGCTTGTCTGATGCTCGGTCATAGGTCGTCTTTCACTTTCGTTTTCAACACTTCCAAGCCCCGGCCACTCCACCCCAGCGGCAACGGCTACAACAGCCTCATCGCCCTGAAGATCGTCTGCAACCCGTAATCGGTGACAAACAGCATCAACGCCAGCAGCACGCACGCGCCGATGACCACCCAGGTGCTCCCGATGATCGTCTTACGCGTCGACCAGTTCACACGCTTCATCTCATAATCGCACGCGATGAGCCACTCGACCGTCGAGACCTTCGTCCCGACGATCCAGAACCCCAGCAAAGCCCCCACCACCAGCACCACCGCCACCACGATCCCCCCCAGTAGGTTCCCAGCAATCGGCGGCTCGCCTACAGACTTATCGATCGCTAGCACCGCACCCGCCTCCACCGCGCCCGGCACTACAGCCGAGGCCTGCACGATCCCCTTGATCTCCGACCCGTCGTGCCTAGTCCCCTTGTCGTTGCGCTCAAGCCGGACGTTCTCCAGCCGAGCACTCGGCAGGCCTGTCGTCCCGACCGTGATCCCGCTGAACGTGCCCGAGCCGATCACCGTCGGCTGCCCATTCTTGTCCGGCGCGCCGCGCAGCACCACCGCCGACCCCTTGGGGATCAACGCCTCGGCCTGCGCCGCAGTCTGCCCCGGGGCCAACGCCGAGCTCCACACTTGCTTGGGCAACAACTCCGCAACCAACTGGCTCTGCCCGTACAGCCACACCGCCAGCGCAACCGTCGCCAGACCAATAAGCCCGGCCGTCATCGCACGAACCCAATACCCCTGCCCCGGCTTGTGGATGCTCATGGCCATAAAAAACCTTCGATCCAGCACAACCAACCGACCAACACGACCACCCTAACCACATACGCAAGCACGCCGGGAGGGACTTGAACCCGCAACCTGCGGATTTGGAATCCGCTGCTCTACCAGTTGAGCTACCGGCGTATGGAGCAAGGGATGAGCGCCGAGGGCCGAGGGCGGAGTGAAAAATCCTTCACTCGGCCCTCGGCCCTGACACCTGACCCCCGCCTACTTCCTCTTGATCTTGTGCAGCGTGTGCTTGCGCAGACGCGGCGAATACTTGCTAAAGCCCGCCTTGAGCTTCTCGGCGATACCACCCTTAACGTTGATCTCCGTCCGGTAGTTCAAGTCGCCCGTCTCGCTGCACTGCAGCCACACATACTCCCGAGCCATGCTCTTGCCCTTGGCCATCTTTGCACCAATCCTTTCTTCTGCGCCTGCTCGTTAACTAACCTCTGAAAACACGGCCCAGCGGGTCTCCCCGCCGGGCCGGTTGTTCACACTGATCGCAAGGCCCATCCCGTTGCCCGGAGCGGTCTTCGGGGCACACCCCTCCATCCCGCCGGATGCCGCACTTGCTGGTTATCTCACTGCGAAAGCCGGGCTATCTGGACGAACCCAAAAGCCCGCCCACCTATCACTCACTTGATGATCTCAGTTACAACGCCCGAACCGACCGTACGACCACCCTCACGGACGGCAAACCGAAGGCCCTTCTCCATCGCCACCGACTTCTCACCAAGGTCCACCGTCATCGCAATGTTGTCGCCAGGCATGCACATCTCGGCCTTCTGACCGTTGCTCCCAACCAGCTCGCCAACCGCACCAGTAACGTCTGTCGTGCGGAAGTAGAACTGCGGCTTGTACCCAGGGAAGAACGGCGTCGTACGACCACCCTCCTCCTTGCTGAGCACATAAACCTCACCCTTGAACTGCGTGTGCGGGCTGATCGAGTTCGGCTTGCAGATAACCTGCCCACGCTCGATGTCGTCCTTCTCAATACCACGCAGAAGCACCCCGACGTTGTCACCAGCCTGCCCCTGGTCCAGCGTCTTCTGGAACATCTCTACGCCCGTTACAACCGTCGCCTTCTTCTCCTTACGCAGACCGACAATCTCAACGGCGTCACCAACCTTCAGCACCCCACGATCAATCCGACCCGTCGCCACCGTACCGCGACCCTTGATCGAAAAAACGTCCTCCACCGCCATCAACGCCGGCTTGTCAATCTCGCGCACAGGCTCGGGAATCCAACTATCAATCGCGTCAAACAAATCATCGATCGGCTTACAAGCCTTGTCGTCCTTGGGGTTCTCAAGGGCCAGCTTGCTCTGCCCGCGGATGATCGGCGTCTTGTCCCCAGGGAACCCGTACTTGTTCAGCAAGTCGCGGATTTCGCTCTCGACCAGCTCCAAAAGGTCCGGGTCGTCCACCAGGTCAACCTTGTTCAAAAACACAACAATATACGGCACACCAACCTGACGCGCCAACAGCACGTGCTCACGCGTCTGCGGCATCGGCCCGTCCGCCGCCGAGACCACCAGGATCGCACCGTCCATCTGTGCCGCACCCGTGATCATGTTCTTGACGAAGTCGGCGTGGCCCGGACAGTCAACGTGGGCGTAGTGCCGCTTGGTCGTCTCATACTCGGTGTGCGAGCTGGCGATCGTAACCGTCTTGTTCGCGTCGCGCACCGTGCCACCCTTGGTGATCTCGGCGTACGTCTTGGGCGTCTGCCCGTTCTTGACCGCCGAACGAGCCGACAACGCCGCCGTCAGCGTGCTCTTGCCGTGGTCGATGTGCCCGATGGTGCCGACGTTGACGTGCGGCTTGGTACGCGCGAAAGTGCCCTTTGCCATATCGAAATCTCCAGAAAAAAAACGGTGTGTCTGCTGCTCTGCCCCGTGGCGTTACGTTCGTTGCGGTCTACCGACTACCAAAACCCATCCCGATACCTACCCGGCCTGAATCCATCCTCATTTTTACCCCCGGCATCCCTGCCCGGGCGTTCAGAAGGAAGAGCCGCTGATGGGATTTGAACCCATGACCTCAGCCTTACCAAGGATGCGCTCTACCACTGAGCTACAGCGGCCTGAAATCTACCCTGACTACTGCCCTGCGTGCTGCCCTGACATTTCTGCCGCTCTGCCCGGGCCAGTGCACCGGAAAGCAATGACAGCCCCGCAGGCCAACCCTGCGTGGGAGGGATTGTTCCCCCTCCGACCCCCCCGGTCAACCTCCCCAACCCGCAATCCACCAAACTACCCCCCTCACCACCACCACCCCTCCGGCACCCAGCGGAACCCCTCCCCGTCCTTGGCCACACGCCCGATCCCCGGGAAGGGCATGTGGTACCCCAACACCAGCATCTTCTCCGCCTGCGCCCGCTGCACAAAGGCCAGGCGGCTCTTGGCACCCACCTCCGGGTCGACATCAAACTGCAGGTGCATCGACGGGTTGCGGAACGAGAGGCTCGGGTGGTGCACGGCGTCCGCCATGATCAAAATCTGCTCATCCCCAGACGCCACACGCACCGTCTGGTGCCCAGGCGTGTGCCCGGGCAATGGCTCGATCGTCAACCCCGGCACTAGCTTCAGCGTCGAATCGTTCTTCTCAAGCCTACCGGCCAGCAACTTCAGCGTCGCCGACGCACCCGCCAGCATCCCCTCTTTGAACGCTTCGGGGATCTGACCACGGATCGACCCCTTGTCCGCGTGGCTCCAGAAGTCCACCTCGTCCTTGTGCACAAAGTAACGCGCGTTCGGAAATGCGATCGTCGGGGCCTCCTTCGGCCCATCGAACAATCCACCAAAGTGGTCCGGGTGAAGGTGGCTGAAGATCACCACATCGATATCCCCCGGCTTGACGCCGATCGAGTTCAACCCCTTGACCAACTGCCCCGACCCCGGCGCGTTCCCCTTGTTGCCAAGGTCCACAAGTATCTTCAACCCACCCGCACGCACAAACGTCGCATTGAAATAAAAACGCGTGTCAACCACCGGCAGCAGGTCCACACCCAACGCCCCCTCCACTGACTCCTTGCCCGTGTTCGCACCCCATAGCGGGTACGGCGACCCGAGGTTCAGCCCCGTCCCGTCCGAGATCGCAAAGACCTCCACCTCCCCAACACGCCGACGGTACACGTTCGCGTTCTCTACGCCCGGTTCCCCCCCCCCACACCACCGACAGCAGGACCACCACCCGGCGCTCCCAACCCCATCGCCCGGCCTGTCAGCGCAATTGCCCCAGCACCCCCCAGCACACCCAATGCCGCCCGACGCGAAATCGATCCACCCACCTGCACATGTGCACCCTTCATCAGATTCGGATACATATCCCACTCCTTGTGTTATCAAACCTCCTCAACCCTGGAAGAAACACGCCAGTGCCACGATACCTAACCCCCCTCTGCTTTTCCACTCCCTACTTCCCGCCTCTGAGTGAAACACTCCCCCCCACACGCCTCCGCACCACCCTCCCAATCAACGGGTCGGCAACATTCGGCATCACCGCCGCACACCCCATCGCCATACGCAACAACCCCGCCATCAACCCCGTCCATACCTCCGCCCTCGGCCTCCGCAAGCACCGCACCACCCGCTCGGCCACCACACCCGCGTCCTGCATAAACGGCCCGTCGCTCGTGTCGATCAACCTCGGGTCCGCACTCCCCGCCGCCGCCGTTGTGAAAAACTCCGTCCGCGTCCCGATCGGGTGCACCGTGCTCACCTGCACGCCCTGCCCACGCAACTCCGACCGCATCGCACGCCCAAGGTGGTGCTGCGCCGCCTTGGTCGCGCTGTACACCCCCGCATACGGCGTCGGCAAGTTCGACAAGCACGACGAGCACCACAGCACATGCCCCCTCGGCGACCCATCCCCCGCCCTCTCCCGCGCCAACATCTGCGCCAGCGCCGGGCGGATCACATTGAGCGAACCAAAGAAGTTCACCTCAAACATCCGCCGCAACGCCTCATCACCCATCTCGTGCACCGCCCCCGACGCCCCATACCCCGCGTTGGCAAAGACCGCATACACCGGCCCAAACTCCGCACCCGCCCGCTCGATAAACGCCCCCGCCGCCCCCGCATCCGCCACGTCCACACCAACGCCCACCGCCCGCCCCCCTGCCCGGCGGATCTCCCCCACCACCACCTCCAACGTCTCCACCCGCCTGGCCCCCAGCACCACCGCCATCCCCGCCCGCGCGCACGCCAACGCCGTCGCCGCCCCGATACCCGACGACGCCCCGGTAATCGCGATCACCTTGCCACGTAGATCAACACGCATGAGGGCCTTTCCCGCGTTCAGAGCCGCGCCGCCACAATAACGCAAGCACGCAACAACCAGTCCGCGCTGCCAACGCTTCACACCCGCAGGATACGACCGGCCGCCGCACGCGCCACACCCCCCCAACACCGCCGAGCCCGGCCAGTTTCATTGTCAAGGTTGTGTAAAGACACCCCACCCCCGCCCCACCCCCACCACCCCGACCAATCCACCCCCAAGATTACCCAGTTTCACACCCACCCCCGATACCAAGCAAAAAAACCCACTCCAGCACCCCTCCACCGACCCACCCCCCCCGCTCCCGCCACGCCCGGTATCCCCCTCAAATATGAAGCCTTCGCAAACCCTGCCAGGAGCCCTGGAAACCACCTCAAAGCCGGTTAAACTCCGCCCCGCTGCGGTTTCCACGCGGCACACCAGACTACCGGCCCACAACAGGCCCAAGAGGAGAGATTGATGAAAACCATTCTCGCACTGTCCGCCCTCGCCGTCGCTTCCTTCGCCTCCGCCGCGCAGGCCGACATCGTCGCCTACTGGAACTTCAACAACCTCACGCCCTCCGCCACGGGAGTGGCCCCCAGCAACGCCAACCAGACCACCTACGCCCCCACCACCGGCGCAGGCAGCATCAACCTCACCGGCTGGACCTCCAGGGCTGGCACGACCTCCCCCTTCGGCATCACCAACTTCGCCGGCAGCACCGTCAACGCCATCGCCCCCGACGCCGCCGGGCAGGCCCTGGCCCTCGAAGGTGGCACCACCACCCTGGCGAACAACAACGCCACCCTCGACGTTGTCGTCAGCCTCACAAACCTCCAAAACCCCATCCTCACCTTCGCCTCTCGCAACACCTCCACCGGCTTTAACAACAACCAGGTCTCCTGGTCCACCGACGGCATCAACTACACCAACTTCGCCACCTACGCCCTCACCACCACCTTCGCCCTCCAGACCTTCGACTTCTCCAACGTCAACGCCCTCGACAACGCCTCTACCGTCTACCTCCGCATCACCTTCCTCGGCGCCACAACCTCCGGCGGCAACAACCGCATCGACAACGTCCAAGTCAACGCCTCGATCATCCCCACCCCCGGCGCAGCCGCCCTCCTCGGCCTCGGCTCCCTGGCCATGGTCCGCCGGCGTGCTCGCTGATCCATCACCCCTCCCCCCAGGGGAGTGGTAACGGTCGGTTGCCTCACTTCAACACGCCCAAACCAACGCCCGCGACCCCAGGTCGCGGGCGTTTTTTATCCAGACTCAATCCAATCGGGGTGTCCGTCCAACCGCCCGGGTCGCACATCTGCAATGCACCACACTAACGCTCACTCCTGACGAACCCCCCAAACGATCGTCTTGACTCCAGGCCTGCGTGTGAAGCCCGGGCTGCGGGCAAAGAACTCATCCCACGCACGCTTGGTACCCGGCCACGAATCGGAATAGTCATGCCCGCAGATGATCCCGCCGGGGCGCACCAACCCGCTCCAATCCCCCAGGTCCGCGCTCACAGCCTCATAGCTGTGGTCCCCGTCGATCCACAGCAGGTCGATCAGGGTGCCGTCCCACCCCCGGCGTGCCTCGTCGCTCCGCAACACAACCGGGCGGATGCGGTCGCTCACGCCGAACCGACGTGCATTCTCCAGCAACTGCTCGTGGTCCCCAGCGCAATACGTCCCCGCGATGTGCCCGGACGAATCGATGTGCGGGTCGATGGCGTGAACAATCCCACCCACACCCTCAGAACCCAAAGCAAGAATGCAGGTCGATCGACCCCGATACGAGCCGATCTCCACAATCACGCGCCGCCCATGCGCCAGGCGGTAAAGGTGCCCCGCTTCACGCATCATGATCTGCCCTGCTACCTGATCGTAAACCTCCAGCACACGCGCTCCCCCCGGCGTCAAACGCACGCGGAGCCGCCGGAGAAACTGTCGTATCACGCGGTCTGGACGGGTAATGGCGTTGCTGTTCATGCGGAATCAAGAGTATACAACTACAACGTCTCGTGTCAGACACAACAAACGCCGCACCAACCTGACACAACCGCAAAGCAAAAAGCGGAGAGGGGGAGATTCGAACTCCCGTAGGGCCGAAACCCTAATCAGATTTCAAGTCTGACGCATTCAACCGCTCTGCCACCTCTCCAAGCGGAAACCCAATCCTCAATGCCCCCACCCAAGCACACTCACCGCATCACCCACCCAGACTCGACCAAGTCCAACGGCACATCGCGCCGCCCACCCAAATCCCCCGGGTCATGAAACCGCAACTCCCGCGTCCGACGCAGGATCACCAGCCGGGCACCCTCCCCAGGAGGCCGCACCAACGCCGTCTCACCGGAGAATCCCGCCGCGTACACCGTCACCGGCCCGGGCGTCAGGTCCTCGGCCGCGAAGAGCACCAGCCCCTCCTTGGCGTTCTCGATCCCCGTGCCGATCGGCCCGATCGTCGAGATCGGGTCTTGCAGCAGCGGGTTGTTCAGCCGCGCCATCGCCGCCGCCACCGCCTCGCTCGGCACATCGCGCCCCGCCCGCGTAATCACCCCGTCCCCATCAACCAGCTCAAACGACGGCGCCAGAACCTGCTCGCGCCCGCTGTTGTTCACCGCCTTGAACGTCATGTAATAAAACGCCCTCGGCCCCGCCGGCGTCTCCACCGACAACACACGCAACGGCCCAAATGTCGTGTCCAGCATCCACCGCCTGCTCAACGCATCAGGCTGCGGCGCCAGCCCCCCGGCCAGCAAACACGCCACCGCCAGCACCACAACCAAAACG
The DNA here is from genome assembly GCA_046339895.1 of bacterium. Classification (GTDB taxonomy): domain Bacteria; phylum Planctomycetota; class Phycisphaerae; order Phycisphaerales; family UBA1924; genus JAJTGZ01. Next base: position 148,267 of record JBKDDT010000012.1, read on the forward strand.
CCAAATCGCAGCAAGTTCATCCTCAAATCCTTTGCCGACAACATACCACCAAATCGCACCACCAGCCTCATAGTGTACCAGCAATCTGCACTCCAAGCCGATCAACCCAACCACACCACTACCCTCCCCTCCACCCGGCCTATACCACGCCCCACCTCTGCATTTCTACTCCGCCCCTCCGGCCTCTGAGTGATTCCCCCCGATGGCCACCCTCCACACACACCACCCCGGCCCGACGGACCCAACCGGCCACCGACGCTGGAACGTCGCACCCGTCCCGCAGTCCCTCCACATCCCCGCCATCGCACGCCTGCTCGCCCCCCGCGCCACCGACGACGAACTCCGACAGGCCGCTGTCGACTTCCAGCACAACCTCCTAGCCGAGGGCTTCGACGCCTCACGCCTCTGGGCCACCTTCCAGCCAGCACCCGACGGCACCACCCTCCTGGGCCAAGCCTGCATGGTCGTCCCCTCCAGCGGCCGCACCGCCGGCGTCTACTGCTCCTTCGAGCACCCACACACCACCACCCCCTCCCACATCCTCGGCTACCCACTCTCCGACGCCCAAACCGCCGAACGCTTCGACCAACGCGTCGCCCTCCTGCGCGAATCCCTCCAATGGCTACGCACCTCGGCTAAGAAGATCGGCATCGACATCCACCTGGCCCAAGCCCTCATCGAGCCAAGCCAAGAAGACCTCGCCGGCGCGTTCGTTGCTGCCGGCTTCAGCAGGCTCGCCGAGCTGGCCTACCTCCGCCGCGACATCCCCCGCTTCGGGCGCATGGACCCCCCCACGTTCCCCAAGGGCGTAACGCTCGTCCGCGTCGCCGACCTCGGCTGGGAGGCCGCGCAGGAACCCCTGCTCGCCGCGATGCAACGCTCCTACATCCACACGCACGACTGCCCCGCCCTCTGCGCCATCCGCCAAGCCAAAGACGTCCTGGCCAGCCACAAAGCCGTCGGCCTCTTTGACCCCTCCCTCTGGACGATCGTCATGCACCACCACAAGCCCGAAGGGTGCCTGCTCCTGAACCCCTTTGCCCAGCAAGAGACCGTCGAACTCGTCTACATCGGCCTCGGCCCCCTCCTCCGCGGCCAGGGCATCGCCTCGGCACTCCTCCAGCACGCCCTGTGCACACTCCAAACCCTCGGCACACGCCGACTCGCCTGCGCTGTCGACCTCGCCAACACACCCGCCCTCAAACTCTACAAAAACACCAAGTTCCGCCAGTTCGCCAAACGCCTCGGCCTCATCGCCGACGTACGCCAGGCAGCGCACTAATGCCTCTCGAACCCCTCCCCCCAGGGGATTGCGTGTTGCGTGGCCTTCAACCCCGAAGCGGTTGCTGGCTCTCGCCACGTCTGTGAGAACCAAAGGGTTCTCAGAGACGTCGCTACACCCCACGGCTGGGGCCGAAGTCCCCCCCAATCCCAACCAACAAAACCTCTCTGAAAACCTCTGCACCTCCGTCCTCTGAGTGAATCCCTCTGGGCCCTCTGAGAACTCTGGAGTAAAAACTCCGTCCCGCCACCACCAATCCACGTTATCAACAGGTTGTTCAAGCACCCCTCCCATCGGCGGTGGACAAAAAGATTTTACACCCGGTTTCACACTTGCCAAACACCCTTTTTGCACTCTGAACATCCCACCATTTGCCCACCGCCCCCTTCCCTTGACGAGCATTTGTGCTACGCTCGACGCGGTCACTGGATCGACCAGCGGCTAGGCCCGGCAAAGCAAGAACGTACCCGCAAAGGCACCCACTCACATGGGACCCACGCTGCGTGCTTGCTCCAACTGGTCTGGCTGGCCGTCGGATGGACTCGAATGGCTTTCGCACGTTCCCGGCTCTGCTCGCACAACTGGCAACAAGGGGCAACCACCCCAGACCTCCCAGATCGTGCGCACCAGGCCGGGGTTCAGTCCTCATGGAAGGGTTCGTCTGTGACCAAAGCCCCCGCCTCCCTCTCGGCACGCCCCCGGCACGCCGAGTTCCCCGCTACCACACCACGCACCCCCGCCCCGACCGCCGCAAGCACCACCCAAACCACCACCAGCAAACAGCCCACCACTGCCCCACGCCCCACCCTCGGCGTGCGCAGCATCGCACAAATACAGGCCGCCCTCGCACGCCGCGTCGGCGCCGAACGCTTCACCCGAGACCTCCAAGACGGCGCGGGCCTGGATATCGAACTGGCCACCACCCCAAACACAACACCCACCGGTACTCTCGTCGTCCGCGTCAACTCACACGCCGCACGCGAGGTCCTCGAACGACGCTACGACTCAGCCCTCAAACAAACCGCCTCCGAGCACGGCCTGGGCCTCTCCTACCGCGTCCAAACCCCACCCACACCCGCCCACACCACAGGCCCCACTCAGGCCCCTACCAACGCCCCCATCCGACCAACACACCGCCCAAACGCACGCCAGTCGCTGACCAACTTCGTTACCGGCACCTGCAACCGCCTCGCCTTTGACGCCGCCTCTGCCGTCGCCGAGGCCCGGCTGCCCGCGGGCGTCCCGCTCGTCCTCTTCGGACCCTGCGGGACGGGCAAAACACACCTCCTCCAGGCCATGTGCGACGCCATGCCCGCACGCAAGCCCGGCTCCACCTGCCGATTCCTCACCGCAGAATCCTTCATGAGCGAGTTCGGCCTCGCCTGCCGAGATAACCGCACCGAGGGCTTCCGAAAAAAACTCCGCGCTCTCGACCTCCTCTGCATCGATGACCTGCAGTCCCTCGCCCACAAGCCAGGCATGCAGCAGGAACTCCAGCACACCCTCGACGCCATACGCGACCGCGGCGGCCGCGTCGTCCTTGCTGCCAACGCACACCCTCGCAAGTTCGACGGGTTCTCCGAAGCACTCATCTCCCGCCTCTCCGGCGGCATGGTCGCCCAGGTCCACGCCCCCGACGAAACCACCGCCGGCAAACTCGTCTGGGCCATTGCCCAAAAACACGGCCTCGTCATGGACGAGAACGTCGCCCGCGCCATCGCCCACGGCACCAGCGCCCAGATGCGCCCAGGAACGCCCCTGTCCGTCCGCGACCTCGAAGGTGCCGTAACCAAGGTCGAAGCCGTCCACCGCCTCCTCGGCTCCGGGCACGTCCCAGGCCACGCCCACCCACACTCGCACACCGACGCAGACACGCCGGCAACGCCCACGCAACAATCCGCCGCCCCCGCACGCATCGGCATGCTCGTCGTCCAGCGCGCAATGGGCGACGCCCCCGCCGGCTTCCACGACCACGACGGCTCCCCAGGCGTCGTCGCACGCATCGGCCCACGCCGGCCTGTGCTTGCCGACCAGGTCGTCGCCCTGGTCTGCGACCGCCTGCGCGTAACGATGGCCGAGCTCTCCGGCAAGGGCCGCCACCAGCGCGTCGTACTCGCCCGCGCGCTGGCAACCATCCTCGCCCGCCGCTGCACCAGCGCCAGCTACCCCGAAATCGCCCGCGCCGTCGGCCGGCCCAACCACTCCACCGTCATCACCGCGCACCAACGCCTCGAACACCAACTGGCTACCCAAGCCACCGTCGACGCCGGCGACGGCCAGCCGATCCTCCTCGCCGCCCTCATCGACGAACTCGCCACACGCCTGACAGGCCAGCCCGCAGCCAGCCGAACCGGGTGAGTAAGCAGCATCACTGCTTGTATGAACCCCTCACCCGAGGGCAGGGGCAGGGGTGGGGTTTGCAAACTGTCCAAATTTCCAAATCGCCAAAGCGTCAAAAGCTGATTCAGCAACACAATTGACCATTTGGCAATTTGACTATTTTCCCTCCCCTACCCTCCACCCACTATGGCACTCATCGTCACCGGCACCATCGGCATCGACTCGGTCTACACACCCGCAGGGCATGCCGAGAAAGTCCTTGGCGGCAGCGCAACCTACTTCGCCGTCGCCGCATCCTTCCTCGGCAAGGTCCGCCTCGTCGCCGCCGTCGGCGGCGACTTTCCCCCCGAGTTTTCGCGCCTGCTCAAAAGCTACAAGGCCATCGACACCAAAGGCCTCGAAGTACGCCCCAACAGCAAAACCTTCGCCTGGGGCGGCAAGTACAAGCCCGACATGAACAGCCGAGACACCCTCTTCACAGAGCTCGGCGTCCTGGCCGAGCCCCCACCGGCCGTCCCCAACTCCTTCGCCGATTCCAAGTTCGTCTTCCTCGCCAACACCCACCCAGCCGTCCAGGCCCAACTCCTGGCCAGCTTCCCCAAACGCCGACTCGCCGTCGCCGACACCATGGACCTCTGGATCAACACAGCACGACCACAACTCTGCGACCTCCTCCGCCAGATCGACGGCCTGGTCCTCAACTACGACGAGGCAGAGCTCTTCACCGGCAAAAAAAATCCCGTTACCGCAGCCCGCCACATCCTCGCCGAGTTCACACAGGGCAAAAAGGGCCTCCAGTTCGTCGTCGTCAAAAAAGGTGAGCACGGCTGCCTGCTCATCCACAAAGAAGGGATCGCCGCACTCCCCGCATACCCCGCCGAGAAGGTCATCGACCCCACCGGCGCAGGCGACACCTTCGCCGGCGGCTTCATGGGCCACCTGGCCACCATCGCCGGCGGCCGGCCCATCACCCTCGACCTTCTCCGCAAAGCCGCCGCAACAGGCACCGTCATGGCCAGCTTCAACATCGAGGCCTTCAGCCTCAACCGACTCCGCACACTCAAAAAACCCGAAATCCTCAAGAGGGTCAAAGAGTTCGCCAAGATGGTCAGGGTGTAATGAAATATGGTCAAATAGCCAAACTGCCAAATGCCCAAATGTGCCCATTCAAAACATTTGGCCATTTGGCAACTTGACCATTTCCCCAAACCCTCCCAACTCCAATGACCAAAACCTCCTTCCCCAAAGAGAAGATCAAGGTCCTCCTCCTCGAGGGCATCCACCCCTGTGCCGCCCAGCGCTTCCGCGACGAGGGTTTCAGCGTCGAGACCTCCTCGCGCGCGATGGATCAGGCCCAACTCACCAAGGCCCTCTCCTCCGGCGTGCACGTGCTGGGCATCCGCAGCAAGACCACCGTCCCCGCCGCCGCGCTCGCCAGCGCGCCGCGATTGCTCACCATCGGCGCCTTCTGCATCGGCGTCAACCAGGTCGCCTGCGATGAGGCGTGCAAGCACGGCGTTGCCGTCTTCAACTCCCCATTTAGCAACACCCGCTCCGTTGCCGAGCTGACCATCGCCGAGGTCATCGCCCTGCACCGCCGGCTCACCGACCAGTCCGCCGGGATGCACCGCGGCGCGTGGGACAAATCCGCCGCCGGCGCACACGAAGTCCGCGGCCGCACCCTCGGCCTCGTCGGGTACGGGCACATCGGAAGCCAGGTCAGCGTCCTGGCCGAGGCCCTGGGCATGCGCGTGCTCTTCTACGACATCGTCAGCAAACTCCCCCTGGGCAACGCACGCCCCTGCCGAACCCTCGACGAACTGCTCAAAGCCAGCGACGCCGTCAGCCTCCATGTGCCCGCAACGCCCCAGACCGACAAACTCATCTCCCGCGCCCAAATCAAACTGATGAAAAAGGGCGCACACCTGATCAACAACGCCCGTGGCAACGTCGTCGATATCCCCGCACTCGCCGAGGCCATCAAGGCCAACCACCTCGCCGGCGCTGCCCTGGACGTCTTCCCCCACGAACCCGCCGGCAACGACGAACCCTTCCGCAGCGAGCTCCTGGGCCTGCCCAACGTCATCCTCACACCCCACGTAGGCGGCAGCACCGAAGAGGCCCAAGAGAGCATCGCCCAGGACGTGTGCGAAAAACTCCTCCGCTACGTCAACGCCGGGTCCTCAGGCTCCAGCGTCAACTTCCCCGCACTCGAACTCCCACCCCAGCACGAGGCCGACGGCCTGCGCAGCCACCGCATCCTCCACGTCCACCAGAACGTCCCCGGCGTGCTGAGCAAAATAAACACCCTCATCGCCCACCTCGGCGTGAACATCAACGCCCAATACCTGCAAACCAACAAGCACGTCGGATACGCCGTCCTCGACGCCTCCCCCAAACACGGCAAGGACATCCTCGCCGGCCTCCGCGATCTGCCCGAAACCATCCGCGCACGCGCGCTGTGGTAACCATCTCAGGACCCCTCCCCAAAAACATTCTGGCGAGCAGGGGCAGGGGTGCGGTTTGCACAGTCGCCAAATGGTCAAGTCTGTTGCTGAATCAGCGTTTGACCATTTGGCAGTTTATTTCCCCCCCTCCACCGGCCACACATCCACCACCACCGGGAAGTGATCACTGCCATACCCCGCCGGTGCCGGCGTTGTCCTCCAGTCCGCACCCGCCGGGCGCGTCGGCAGCCCGAGCACAAACCGCGAGTCGAGCACCATCTCAGGTTTCACGTTCGCATTATAATAGATATGGTCGATGCAACGCCCCGAGGCGTGCGTCGTCGTCGCGTCATCACGCGGGTTCCGATCATTCCAAATACTCGGCATCCCCGCGGCCACAAACTGCTGCATACTCCCCTGGTTCAACGTCGCGTTCATATCCCCAAGCACCAAAACATTCACCCCCGGCTTCTCACGCTCCAAACGCTGCACCAACTCGATCGTCCCCCGCGCCTCCGCCTCACGCTGCGACTCAAAGTCCCGACCTCCACTCTTCAAGTGGGCAACAAACAGCGTCAACTGATACTCCTTGGCCACCGCGTCCTTCGTCCCCACCTTCGCCAAGAGTTCCCCCACCGACGCCCCAGGCACCGTAACCGTTACCTGCAACGGCGACCTCTTAAACTCAAACGGCTTGCCCGCCTCGCTGTTGACCCGGTTCCCAAACCGCTCCGGCTGCACGCCCCCCAGGCCCATGTGCTTGTACACCTTCGCCTCCGACAGCGGGAACCTCGACAGCACCGACTGCTCAATCCCACGCGGGTCCCCAGCATCGATCGAACTGACAAACTCATACCCCATCCCCCCGAGAAACTCATCGCGGAACCAGAGCAACGCCTCCAGCGACTCGACCTCCTGCAACGCCAGCACGTCCGCATCGATCCGCCGGATCGCCGCCGCCGCCGCCTTGCGATCGGCCGCCGGCTTGGTCATGCTCTTGTCCTCACCCGACCCCGTCAGCGTTGGGTCGTCCTTGTCGTCAAACAGGTTCTCGATGTTGAACGTCGCCACCCGGATCGTCCCCGGCACGCGCGCCCTCGGCTCCCGTAACCCAAACCGGATCGACGCAGGATCAATCACCACCTCGCCACCCTTGACAGGCTCGGCTGCCTTAACCGGCTCGGCAATCTTGACAGGCTCAGTCGCCTTCGTCGGTGCCGGCGCATCATCGGCCACAGCCGGCCGCGTAGCACCACCCTCCCCACCCGCGCCCCGCCCCAACGGACCCCTGAAATAACCCACAATCGCCGCCACCAGCAGCACTGCAACAAAAACACCAATCCGATTCATCTTCCCAGCAGCCATGCGATGCTCCTTGTTCAGAACCCCTCCCCCGAGGGCAGAGGCAGCGGTGGGGTTCACGCCAGTGAAACGACAGCCCGCTCCAACGCTCCGCCTCTTGATCCACAAACTCTAGGTTCCCCCACCACCTCAATACCGAATCACACTCTGCACCGGCGCAAACGCCTCCAACCGATCGCGCCCGCGCAGCCCGGCCAGCTCGATGAGCACCGTCATCCCGACGATCTGCCCGCCCAGCTGCACCGCCAACTTCGCGCACGCCTCCAGCGTCCCCCCCGTCGCCAGCAGGTCGTCGACCAAGATCACACGCTGCCCACGCTCGACGGCATCGGTGTGCACCTCGATCCGGTCGCTGCCATACTCAAGGTCATACCCCATGCTCGCCGTCGCATGCGGCAACTTGCCGGGCTTGCGCACAGGCACAAACCCCGCCGAGAGCGCCTGCGCGATGGCCGTGCCAAAGATAAACCCCCTCGACTCCGCACCCAGCACCAAGTCAACGCCCTGCCCACGAAACGGGCTTGCCATCAACTCCACCGCCAGCGCCAGCGCCCTGGGCTGCCGCAACAACGGCGTGAAGTCCTTAAACGAAACCCCCGCCCTCGGAAAGTCGGGCACCGTCCGTATCAACCCCGCCAACTCAAAGGCTTCCATAACGCAGACCGTAGCAAGGTTCGTGCGCCGCAAAGGCGGGAGGAAATGGTCAAATGGTCAAATACATGCACGCGACTTCCACAACTTCACTCTGCCACTCTGCCACTTTGCAATCGAACCATTTGGCAATCTGACCATTTCCCCCCATACACTCCACCAATGCCAGACCCCGCCAAAGCACCACCCAAGATGGAAACCGTCGAGCCCGTCGGCGACCGCGTCCTCATCCGCAAAGACGAGGACCGCAAGCAGACGCGACAGGGCATCCACCTGCCAGACAAAATCGAGATCCCCACCATCACCGGCCGCGTCGTCGCCATCAGCGCCAAGGTCGAGCGCGACGCCGACTACCCCATCAAGCAATACGACCGCGTCCTCTTCAACCCCAAGCACGCCATCCCCGTCGACCTCGAAGGGGACAACCGACTCTTCGTTATCCCCATCGAGGACGTCGTCGCCGTCTTCCGCTAACCCCCCCCACCTACCACCGCACCGACCCCTGTGGCAGCAGCCCGATACGCTCGGCCTTGATCGTCCACACCTGCCACACACCACCCGTGTCGCGCTGCCAGTGCAGCAGCCACGTCGTGCTCACCTGGCCACCCCCACCAAGCGCGCCCGCGTTCCCACCCAAACCCTCAAACCGGACCACCAGCCGCGTCCGCGCCGCATACGGCCCGTCGATCACCGCCGAGGCCTCCACAACCCTCGGCGACCGCGCGCCGTAACGCCCCGCAACATCCCCACCCACCTCACGCAAAATATCCACCCTCGTCCGCCCACTCCGCGTCCCCAGCACCTCCAACGCCACCGGCCCGGCTAGCAACGCCCCCACCCCCTCGGCATCCCCACGCGCCACCGCATCCACAAGCCCCACCGCACGCACAATCATCCCCTCACGCTCGGTCTGCACAAGACCTGCCGTCAACACCACACCCCCCCCCATCGCCACGCTCAACAGCACCACCAACCCCGCAACCTTACCCCGACCAGCCCGCCACAACACCACCGCGGCCACCACCCCCAACACCACCATCACCGCCGCCGGCACACCCGGCGACTCAAACAACCACCGCTCCAACACCGACGGCGAGGGCAACGGCACCGGATCACTAAAAATCGTCTGCGTCTGCATCCCCGCCCCATACGCACACACACCACACCCGGATCGCCGATGCTCCCTCTCTAGAACCCCTCCCACAGAACGTTTGGGGGAACGGGCGGGGGTGATGTTAGCTCACACAACAGCCCACCCAAACAGCAACACGACCGGCTCGGAGAGCCGACCTACACCGGGTTTTGTCGGGCCAACCCACTCACCACGCCGATGATCCCACCACCCGCGGGCTTCAACCCCGAAGGCGGTCCCGTGTGCTCAGTTGACAGGTTTTAGGTTTTTGGTATCAGGTGTTAGATTCTGGAGTCTTCATGCAAGCCACAGGCGAGGCGATCCTCCTGAACAATATCGAGCACCTCGTCCCCCGCCAGCCCGCGCTTGCCCGCGCCATCCTCGAGGCCCAACCCGCCACGCTCCAATGGCTCGACACACCCGAAGGCCCCTCGGCCCTCTACCAAGGCCGGGCCCTCGCCAGCCGGCGCACCCCCATGACCGAGGCCCGCCAGTGGGCCGACCGCGCGAGCGTCGCCGACCACTCGGCCATCATCTGCACCGGCTTCGGCCTGGGCCTGCACCTGCTCGCCCTGGCCGAGCGACAGACCACAGGCGACACCATCTTCGTCCTCGAAACCGACATCCCCCTGCTCCGTGCCGTCCTCGAACGCATCGACCTCACCAACCTCCTCTCGCGCCCCATCTACATCACCACCGACCCCGCCGACACCGGCACACTCGCCGGCGCGATGGCACGCCACAACCGCAGCGTCGCCCTCGGCGTACACATCGCCGACTTCGTCCCCAGCCTCCCAAGGCTCAGCCAGGCCCGTGCAACCTTCCTCCGTGCCGTCAACGGCGTCGTCTCCTCCACACGCACCATCGCCTCCAGCGAACTGCTCCAGACCGAGAGCACCTTCCGCAACCTCCTGCACAACCTCGACTACTACACCACACGCCCAGGCATCGCCCCCTGGGCCAACATCCTCAAGGGCAGGCCCGCCGTCGTCGTCGCCGCCGGCCCCTCCCTCGCCCGAACCATCGACCAGCTCGCCCGCCCGGGCGTCCGCCAACGCGTCCTCATCGTCGCCGCCCAGACCGTCCTCAAGCCCCTCCTCGCACGCGGCATCCGCCCGCACATCGTCTGCGCGCTCGACCACCACCAGATCAGCGCACGCTTCTACGAGGGCCTCAAACCGCAAGACGTGCAGGGTGTAACGCTCGTCATCGAGCCAAAGGTCAACCCCGCCGTACCCGTCGCCTTCCCGGGCAACGTCCGCGTCACCTCCGACATCCTGCTCGACACCCTCCTGGGCACCGACCTCATCCGCCCCCTCGGCTCCATCGCCGGCGGCTCCACCGTCGCACACCTGGCCTACTACCTCGCACGCTACCTCGGGTGCGACCCCGTCGCACTCACCGGCATGGACCTCGGCTTCACCGACGGCCAGTACTACAGCAGCGGCGCGGCCATCCACTCCGTCTGGGCCGGGGAGCTCAGCACGCTCAACACCCTCGAAATGCTCGAATGGCAACGCGTCAAACGCATGGGATGGATCCTCCGCAAAGCCACCGACATCCTCGACAGACCCATCTACACCGATGAGCAGATGCACACCTACCTCCAGCACTTCCTGGCCGTCTTCAAGGAAGACGCCGACCGCGGCCTGACCACCCTCGACGCCACCGAGGGGGGCGTCCGCAAAGAAAACGCACAGCCACGAAAACTCCAAGACCTCATCGACACCTGGCTCACACCCACCCCAGGCCAGCGCGACATCGACGACCTGCTCACCACCACCGACCCATACACCCCGGCCGCCACGCACAAACGCCTCGACGCCGTGCGACAACGCCTCGCCCACACGCGCCAGGGCCTCTTCACCATCAAGCAGATGAGCACCCAGGCCAAGGCCCTGCTCATCGAGGCCCGCGAGCACCAGCAAGACCACCAGCGCGTCGAACGCCTCGTGCACCTGCTGGACAAAATGCGTAAGCGCATCACCACCATCGACCCGGCGTGGCAACTGCTGAACATCTACAACTCCATCGGCTCGTTCAAACGCTGGCGCGCCGACCGCGCACTCCGCCTAGACGAGAAGAACCTCACCGGGTACGACATCCAACGCCGCCAGACCGAGCGCGACATCGTCAACGTCCAATGGCTCGCCGAGGCCGCCACTCGATTCGCCAACCAGCTCGACGCCGCCACCGCAACCCTCAACGGCGCGCCCCGCATCACCAGCGACCAGAGCCACGCCGAAACCGTCGACACCACCACCAAAGCAACCCTGACCTGCCGGGCCATCATCCCCGTTCTCTTGCAGCGCAACGGCCTGGGCTTGCCACGCGACCTCAGCGCAATCAACATCGCCGGCACCAACGTCCTCACCCTCACCATCAACCGCCTCCTGCGCATCAACCCAACCCTCCCCATCACGCTCGTAACCGACCGCCCCGACGCCGTCGCCACCATCCTCGGCCCACTCGCCCGCAACCCGCGCATCGACATCCACACCCTCCCCAACCACCCCGACGCCTGGTCCCCCACCGTCCTGCAGGCCGCCCGCGCCTTCACACGCTCGGCCTACCGCGGCGGGCTGGCCAACCTCACCTGCTACGACGAAGCCCTTGACGCCAACGTCATCCACTCCGTCCTGGAATCCACCAACGCCGACGCCGCCCTCATCTGCGGGTGCGACTGGCCCCTGCTCGACCCATCCATCGCCGCCGCCCTCATCGACCGCTTCAACGAGCACGCCAACCTCGGCAACCTCCCCCACGTCCTCTTCACACAGGCCGTCCCGGGCCTCGCACCCGCCCTGATCCCCCGCGCCACCGCCAAGTTGCTCGCCGCCGCCCGAACCGCCGCGGGCATCCAGGCCGGCCTCTCGGGCCTCACCGGCTACCGCCCAAGCGTCCCCATGGTCGACCCGATCGCACACGCCGGGTGCGTGCAGATCGACCCCGCCGTGCGCGACGGCCTGCTCCGCTGCATCGCCGACACGCCCCAGCAAGCCGACTGGCTCAACGCCGCACTCAACGCCGCGGGCCTCGACGCGCACAACGCCAACGCAACACAAACCGCGCTGGCAATCCGCGCCCACGCCCTGAACAACCACCACGCCCAACCCTGGCACCTCCGCATCAACCTCGGCCAGCCCGGCAACTGGCTCGATGAGCACCTCGCCCACTCGGCCATCGCCCGCACCATCGCCACCCGTCCCGACGCCGCCATCACCATCGAGGGCGACACCCTCAACCACCCCGCCTGGCACACCATCGCCCGCGCGGCATCCGCCGTCGCACCCGTGCACCTGCGCTGCGGCCCGCTGACACAACCCGAGCAGATCGACCTGCTCCGATCCGCCAACCCCGCGATCATCAGCATCGACCTAATCTCCCTCTCGCCGCAGACTTTCGCCAGCCTCCGCCCAGACCTGCTGGCCGGCCTCGGCCCCGATGCGCACGCCAAGACGCAGCGCCTCTTTGAGTCCCTCGTCAACGGCCTACCGATCGACCCCGCCGCGCAGGTCCGCACACCCTGGGTCGTCCCCCGGCTTGTCCGCCGCGACGCGACCTACGCCGACATTGACACCTTCTTCGACAACACCATGCACACCCTCTCCTGGGCCATCATCGAGCCGCTCGACCGCCCCGCACCTGCCGAGCGCATCCAGCCACTGGCCATCCCCACACTCGCCCAGCAGCGCGCCAGCGTTGAAGAAATCCACATCGCCCCCGGCCTCCAACACGAGGCCCACCCATGAGCACCGCCGCCCTCGCACTCATCCTCGCCCGCGCCGGCAGCAAGGGCGTGCCCGGCAAAAACGTCATCCCCATCGCCGGCCGGCCCTGCATCGCCTGGACCATCGCCCACGCCCACACCGCTCGCCTCGTCCACGCAACCGCCGTTAGCACCGACGGCACCCCCATCGCCGATGCCGCCCGCGCCGCGGGCGCCGAGGTCCTCACACGACCACCCGAACTCGCCGGCGACACCATCACCGTCGACGCCGCCGCACGCCACGCCCTGCACACCTGGGAATCAACCCACGACACACTCAGCGACGACGCACCCATCGTCATCCTCTACGCCAACGTCCCCATCCGCCCGCCCGGTTTGATCGACAACGCCATCGAACTGCTCACCAGCACCAACGCCCACAGCGTGCACAGCTACACCCCCGTCGGCAAGCACCACCCGTGGTGGACCGTCCGCATCGACAACACCGGCACCGTGCAACCCTGGCAAGGGGACGTCCTCTACCACAACGTTTTCCGCCGACAAGACCTCCCACCCGCGCACATCCCCGACGGCGGCGTCCTCGTCGTAACCCGTCGGTCCCTGCTGCTGCAAATCCCAGGCGTCCCCGACGGCCCCCACCGCTTCCTCGGCCTCGACCGCAGGGGCATCCTCACGCCGCCGGGCAGCGTCGTTGATATCGACACACCCCTGGACGTGCACGTCGCACGCGCGATGATGCAAGAGCAAACAGCGCACACCCACACAGACTGATTCCCACCCATGCCCCAGGCCATCACCCAACCAATACCCCGCAAAGCACCCCCGGCCACTCCGACGCGCTGGCCCGCACAGCCAGGGGTGTTCGACCGTTGCCCGCTGGTTATCGCCGAGCTGGGCGTCAACCACGACGGGAGCATCACCCGCGCCCTCGAGATGGTCGACGCCGCCGCCCGCGCCGGCGCCGACGCTGTCAAACTCCAACTCTTCCGCGCAGAAGGGTTAATGAGCCGAGCCTCACGACTGGCCGGGTATCAAAAAGACGCCGGCGAAAAGGACCCCGTCGCCATGCTCGCGCGCCTCGAGCTTTCAGAGGCCGAGATGGCCCAGGTCGTCGCCCGCGCCCACGCGCTGGGCATCGCCGCGATCGTTACCGTCTTTTCTATCGAACTGGTTCCCGTCGCCGAACGCCTCGGCTTTGACGCCTATAAAACCGCCAGCCCCGACATCATCCACCTCCCGCTCCTACAAGCCCTGGCCGCCACGGGCAAGCCCCTGATCATCTCCACAGGCGCGGCGACCCTCGCCGAGGTCCACGCCGCGATCGACGCCCTCGCGCACGCACGCGACCGCATCACGATCCTGCAGTGCGTCAGCAGCTATCCCACGCCTGACGACGACGCCGAGCTCGGGGGCATCATCGCCCTCGCCAGCGCCCTGGGTGTAGCCATCGGCTACAGCGACCACACCGAGAGCACCCGCACCGGCGCAACAGCCGTGGGCCTCGGCGCACGCGTGCTCGAAAAACACTTCACCTACAGCCGAGACGCCCAAGGCCCCGACCACCGCGCCTCACTGGAAGAGCCCGACATGGCCGAGTACATCACCCTCGCCCGCGCCGCCCCCGTCAACGCCGCCGTCCGACAGGCGTGCGCACCAGGCTCCACACTCCAGATCGTCAAACGCGTCCTCCCCATCGAGCAGGACGTCCGCAGCGTGTCGCGCCAGTCGATCGTTACACGCAACGCACTGACCATGGGCAGCAAACTCACACGCAACGACCTGACCTTCAAACGCCCAGGCACCGGCCTCCCACCCGCCATGATCGAAAAAATCCTCGGCCAAAGACTCACCCGCGACGTCCCCGCAGACACACCCCTGCAACCGCAGGACCTCGCCCATGCATAAACCACGATCACTGATGGGGCGGGCTCCCAGCCCGCCACGCTCCCCATCCCCAGTGGAGCGGCCTTCCAACCACAAACTGGTGGGGCGGGCTTCCAGCCCGCCCAGCCGCATCCTCGTCATCACCGGCTCCCGTGCCGAGTTCGGCCTCCTCCGCCCCGTCCTCCGCGCGATCACCAAAACCCCCTCCCTCACCCTCCGCCTCTGCGTCGCCGGCGAGCACCTCATCGCCGGCACCATCAAAGACGTCGCCAAAGAGTTCAACATCGACCACCGCGCCGCAATGCAACGCCCCGCCGACCGCGACCGCCTCGACCACGCCCGCGCCTTCGCCCTCGGCACCGCACGCTTTGCCACGATCCTCGCCGACGAACAGCCCACCTGGGTCGTCGTCCTCGGCGACCGCGTCGAGGCCTTCGCCGCCGCCACTGCCGCCGCCGTCGCAGGCATCCCCATCTGCCACATCCACGGCGGTGACCGCGCCGAGGGCATCGCCGACGAAGCCATGCGCCACGCCATCACCAAACTCGCCCACCTCCACTGCGCCGCAAGCAAACAAAGTGCCGCACGCCTACGCAAACTCGGCGAACCTGCGCGCCGGGTCGTGCTGACCGGCTCGCCCGCGCTGGACGACATCCAGCCACACCACTACAAACCCATCGCCGTAGACACACGCCTGTGCGCCGTCGTCCTCCTCCACCCCGGCGGCTTCGCCGGCCACGAGGCCAAGGCCGCACGCTCGGCGGTGCTTGCCGCGCAGCAACTCTGCCAGTCGCGCCCACCCGGCTCCCACGCCCAGGTCCTGCTCCCAAACTCCGACCCAGGGCGCGACGACATCACCACCACCTACCACACCCTCGAACGCACGCTGGCCAAGAGTGGCCAGGTCCACTTCTGCAAGCACCACCGCAACAGGGAAGACTTCCTGAACCTGCTGGCAACCCTCCGCAACAACCGCGGGGTGCTCATCGGCAACTCCTCGGCCGGGCTGATCGAGGCCGCCGCGCTCGGCGTGCCGGTGGTCAACCTCGGCCAGCGCCAGGCCGGGCGCGAGCGCCCAAAGAACGTCCTGCAGTGCAACGCCCTGACCGCATCGGGCATCCTCGCCGCCGCACGCAGGGCGATTGCCCGCAAACCAAAGCCCGACCGCCGCTTCGGCGACGCGCACGCCGGCGAACGGATCGCCATGCTCCTGGCTCGCGGCCCGGCGGCCTACGGGCCGGTAACCAAGCACAACTCCTACTAATCTCAACATCACCCGGCCCGGCACGGGTACACTCTCGGCTGTGGGCTTCTTTGCTCCCGAAGCTGGCGATGCACGACAACGAGGACTACGGGATGCTCGCGTGCGTCCGGCGTGTGCTCACGGCATCGTGCGCGCCGGCGCTGATCGAGCGCGAGGGCAACCGCGTCTACCTCCAGGCCGCGATGGAGATCATCCGCAAAAACCTGCCGATGGCGAGCCACTAACACCTAACACCTAACCACTGATCTCCACGCCGTTGCGCGCACCCGCACGGCGGGGGTTTGCCGGGCTTTGGGGGCGTCGGTCGCCGGGAGGATGCATGGGTATGTCCGACCCCTCGGCGTGGATTGTGGGCCATCGTGGTGCATGTCCGTGTGGTTGCGCTTTTTGTGGCGCAAGGGTGTGGAGATAGAGCAGTACTGGCATGGAATATGCAGCGTGAGGGAAGCGGGCCAGAGGCCCGCTCCACCTCAATCATGCTCCAACGAAAGCCCGCTCCACCGGGACTAAACGCCCGGCAGATGTTTGTCGACCCAGTCGTCCTGGCGCATGACCTCGGCGCGTTGTCGGCGGTCGCGGGCTTCGTTGCGGTGTTGGGCGAAGGTGAAGAGTCGCCGGGCGAGGTTGGCTAGGCGACCGGTGAGTTCGCCCGCGCCTGCGCGGGCGCGGGCGGCGGGCAGCAGTACGCTGAGCATTCGCGGCGAGTAGAGGCGGACGAGTTCATCTTCGAGTGAGGCGAACATCACCGAGGAGCCGGGGTCGCCCTGCCGGCCTGAGCGCCCACGGAACTGACGGTCGACCCGGCGGGCCCCGTGCATCTCTGTCAGCAGCACAGCCAGGCCCCCTGCGGCGAGGGCGTCGGCGCTGGGCTTGATGTCGGTGCCGCGGCCGGCCATGTTGGTCGCGACGGTTACCGCGCCGGCGCGCCCGGCGTTGCGCACGATCTCCGCCTCGGCCTTGTCAACCGTCGCGTTAAGGACCTTGTGCTCGACCCGGCGCGCAGAAAGCAAGCGCGAGGCGTGCTCGCTGGCGGCGATCGAGCGCGTGCCGATGAGGACCGGCCGGCCAGCGCGGCTGAGGCGCTCGGCCTCGTCGGCCACCGCGTTCCAGCGCGCGTCGCTGGAGGTGAAGACGCGCGTCGGCTGGTCGTTGCGGGCGATCGGGCGGTTCGTCGGGATCACCAGCACGCGACGCTGGTAGGTGCGTTCGAGTTCGCCGGTGGCGTCGGCGGCGGTGCCCGTCATGCCGCAGAGGAAGGGGTAACTGCGGAAGAAACGCTGGAAACTCAGGCGGGCGAGTGTTTCGCGGTCGGCGGTGACCTCGATCTTCTCTTTGGCCTCGGCGGCCTGGTGCAGGCCGTGCTCCCAGGAACGGTCGGCCAGGAATCGTCCGGTGTATTCATCGACGATGACGATCTTCCCCTCGACGATCTCGTAGTGCTTGCCGCGCGTGTAGACGTGGCGTGCGACCAGGGCCGTGCGGATGAGTTCCTCGGCCCGGCGTGGGGCGCGCCAGATCGGGTCGGGGCGGGATTCCATGAGGGCCTTGGCCTTGGCGCGGCCGGCGTCGGTCAGCTCGGCCTTGCGTTTGATATGGTCGATGGTGAAATCCGCCGGGTGGAGGGCGGCGGCGATGCCGTCGGCGTCGCGGTAGACCTCGACCATCGAGTCGCCGGTGCGGGCCTGGGCGATGATCAGCGGCGTTACACCCTCATCGATGAGCACGGCATCGGCCTCGTCAACGAGCGCGGCGGCGAGGCCCGGGACCATCGGCGCGCTCGGCAGCGAGCGCCCGGCCCAGATGCTGGTGGCTGGGCGCAGCGAGATCTGATCGCGGAGGTAGTCGGCGGTGATCTGCTTGGGCGTGCCGTAGACGATGGCCTTGGCGTAGATAGCCGAGCGGGTGGGGACGTCCATCTCTTGCTGGATCGCGCCGCAGTCGAGCAGGCAGCGTTGGTAGATCGGCGCACGGCTCTGGGCGTCGCGCTGGGCGAGGTAGTCGTTGACGGTGAAGATGTGCAGACGCCGGTTCTGCCAGGCGATGATGGGCGCGGCGACCGAGCCGGTGAGGGTTTTGCCCTCGCCGGTGAGCATCTCACATATGCGGCCATGGGTGAGGGCGAGTGCGCCCATGAGCTGGACGGGGTAGGCCGACTCGCCGGTGATTCGGCGTGCGACCTCGCGCGTGGCGGCAAGGGCGTTGCGGACGACCTCGGCGTCGCGGTGGCTGGCGATGACGGCGGCCTTGGCCTGGGCGATGCGTTCGTCGAGTGCTTTTTCGCCCAGTATGGTCAGGGTCGGGGCGAGGGCGTCGATGAGCTCGGCCTGCTGGCGAAGGAACGTGAGGGTGATGCCGCGGGAGCGCCAGCGCAGGTTGAGCGTGGCGGCGATGCGGTCAAGGCCGGTGGGCGCAGGCTCCCGGCGTGCGCGGGAGCGGATGGAGCCGTAGAGGGCCTGGTAGTTGGTCAGTGCCTGGCTCACAGGTTCACGCGTCCTTGAACGGCCTTGCTGATGCGGTCGACGACCTGCTGGGCGATGGGCTTGCTTGGGAGCGTGAAGCGGAGGTAGACGCGCTGCCCGGGCAGGGCATTGTCGAGTGCGTGCTCGGGTGTGTGGATGTAGACGGTGAAGCGGTCGCCCTTGGCGATGCGGCCTGAGGGGTCTTGGGCGGTGTCGACCTCTGCGCTGCCCCCGCCCATGTAGCCGAGGGATGGGTGGGGCAGGACGCTCTGGCCTGCGGGGACGATGGAGTCGACGTGGGCGTTGATGATGGTGGGGATGTCGCTGGCTAGGCGGAGTTTGACGAGCTGCTGCTCTGGGGGGAGGTCAAAGAGCCATGCGGCCTCGGTCTGGTCTAGGAGGGCGAGGACGCGGGCGGAGGCGGGCTCGAGCAGGAGGCAGACGGGTTCGCCTTTGCGGATGAGTTTGCCGAGGTTTGAGGCGGGGTCGCCTGAGGCGATGACGCCGGGGTGTGGTGCGCGGACGGTGAGTTCCTCGGCCTGGGCGAGGAGTTCTCTGATGGTGTCGTTGGCGGCGTCGAGTTGGGCGGTGATGATCTGCTCGCTGACGGCGTCGTCTTGGGCGCGGGCGGCGCGGAGTTGGGCCTGAAGTTCGGCGACCTGGGCGCGGGCCTGGGCGGTGCGGGCGAGGAGTTCGGGGCTTTCGAGTGTGGCGATGACATCGCCGGCGGCAACGCGGTCGCCGGGCTTGGCGTGGACCTGGCGGACGAAGCCGTCGGCCTTGGTGAAGACGCCGGCGCGGCTCTCGACATCGACGATGCCCGTGGCCCGGCGGTAGTCGGGCAAGGGGACAACGCCGACGAGCAGGGCGGCGCCGGCGGCGAGCAGGAGTGTGATGGCGACGGCGCGGGGGCGCTTGTCGATGAGGTTGGGGCTGCTGGCCAGCCAGTGGATGAACATGCCCACGGGGATGATGAACCAGGCGGCGGCAGTCCAGAGGGCCAGCAGCAGGCCGACGCCGAACCAGAGGCCGACGAGCCAGAGGGTGATGGAGAGGAAGACGACGACGCGGTAGATTTGCGAGAGGACGCCGAAGGTGAAGAGGATGACGCGTTCGCCGGGCTGATCGGCGGCGGGCTTGACGTTCTCGACGCGGTAGAGGTGGCGGAGGAAGATGTTTTTGAGGACCTGCTGGGAGCGTTGCATGAGGTTGGGGATTTCCAGCAGGTCAGAGAGGATGTAGTAGCCGTCGAACTTCATGAGGGGGTTGGCGTTGAAGAGGACGGTGGCGACGCTGGCGCTGAACATGGTGTAGAAGGCGAGCTGGCTGGGCAGTGTGCCGGGCTGGACGTTGAGCCAGACGATGGCGGCGACGGCGGCGGCGAAGAGTTCAAAGAGCATGCCCCCTGCGCCGACGGCGGCGCGGTGCCAGCGGTTGGGGAAGGTCCAGGCGCTGGTAGCATCGACGAAGGGGGATGGGAGCAGGACCAGGAGCATGACGCCCATCTCGGGGACGTTGCCGCCGAGGCGTTTGCAGATGACGCCGTGGCCGAACTCGTGCCAGAGTTTGAGCAGGACGAAGACGGCACCGACCCAGAGCCAGTTGGCGGGGTTGGTGATGGTCTTTGTCTGCTCGGTGAGCCTGGACCACTGCGGGAGCAGTTGCGAGACGGCGTAGAGGACGAGGGCGGACCATGCGAGCAGGCCCCAGCGGTTGAGGATGGGGCGGAAGATCGGCTCCATGGCCGAGAGGATGGGGTCGGGGTTGAGCAGGCGGATGCGGGCGTACATGATGCTCATGGCCTGTTGGGCCAAGCGTTTTTCGGTTCGCGTGCGCCCCCGGCGGAGGAGTTGTTCGGTCTCGGGTGTGGTGTCGACCTGCAGGAGGTTGCTGTTGTAGAGCTGGGCGAGGAGCTCGATGACCTCGGGTTGGGTGGGGGCATCGTCGCCGAACTTGGAGAGGGAGATTTTCCAGGCCTCTTCGACGGTGCGCCGGCCGTCGAGGGTGCCGACGAGGTCGTAGGCGATGGGGGAGAGGCGGTAGTGCTGGTTGCTGGTGGGGTCGTGTGCGATGAGCCAGCGTTTAGCGCGGTAGAACTGGCGGGTAACCTGCACGTGCGAGCGCAGGCGCGGGGTCATGGAGCGGAGGCGGTGCCAGAATGGGCTGAAGGTGGGTCGTTCCATGTGCTCGATGCCGGGGGAGAAAACCTGTTACTTGCAATACGGATTGGGTGTGAGTGTCGTGCGGACGAAGGAGTCAACCCCACCCCTGCCCGCCAGAACGTTCTGGGGGAGGGGTTCTGATTCAAGACATGGGGATTCGGGGACCTAACACCTACTACCTAACACCTAAAACCTCATACCTTTCCCTCACCACACCCAGAGTCTGACGGTATCGATAATCCGGCGTGTTCCGATCCAGAGGAGTGTTCGTTGGCCGGCGTCGAGTCTGGCGACGCCTTCCATGCCTGGGCGCATCCAGGGTTCGGGGGTTTGGATGGTGGCGCGGACCTCGAACTCGTTGCGCCCTTCTTTGGCGACTGCGAGTGGGACGATGGTGTCGATGGTTACGTCGAAGCCGTCTTGTGGGCGGGCGCGGGTGTGGACGCGCCCTGTGCCACCGGGGTGGATGAGGCCGACGTCGCGCTCGTCGACTTTGGCCTGGACGTAGAGGTCGCCGACGGGGGCGATCTGCATGAGGCCATCGCCGACTTTGATGGCTGCGCCGAGTTTGTCCTTGAGGTCGCCGGCGATGATGACGCCGTCGATGGGTGAGGTGATGCGTGAGAGTTCCAGGCGTCGCTGGATGAGTTGTTCGTCGGCGCGTGCTTTGTCGATGGCGGCCTGGGCGAGTTGGGCGTCGCCGACTTTGCCTTCTTTGCGGGCGTTGGCGAGTTGTCGTTCGCCCTGGTCGCGTTTGGCGGCGGTGCTGGCGAGTTGGAGTTTGAGTTCGCGGGTGTCGAGCTCGACGAGGAGGTCGCCGGCGCGGACGGTTGAGCCTGGCTGGATGCCCGCGGGGAGGGATGCGACGACGGCGTCAAAGGGAGCGGCGATGACGCGTTTGGAGCGTGCTTCGAGCGTGGCCATGCTCCCGACACGGTGCTCGATGCGGAAGAGGGCGCAAAAGATAAACGCGGCGATGAGGAGGATGCCGGCGAGTTTCCAGGGTGTGTGCTTGGAGCCGACGAACCATGCGCCGGCGTTGCGGCTGGCGTCGAGGGTGCGCAAGGGGAGGATGCGGTCGTCGTTTTTGCGGACTGCCAGGACGGGGCCAAGGAGGTCGGCGGCGGCCTGGAGGACCTCGACGCCGCGGGTGTCGATGGGGGCTTTGGGCGCGGTGCCTGGCGCGGGCGGTGGGGCGCGGAGTTCGACGGTGATGACCCCGACGGTCTTGTCGCCCTTGCGCAGGGGAACCGAGCAGGCGACCAGGCCCGGGTTGCTGGCGACGAGCTGGCGGTGCGCGGTGGTGATGGCGTGGGCGAGCAGCACGTCTTGTGCGGCCTCCGGTGGTGGGTAGACGACGGCCTGCTCTTGGTCGAGGCACTCGTCCATCGCGTTCTGGAGGGCCTTGACCATCTCGGTGCGCGGGTTGAAGTGCTCGGCATCAGAGAGGGCGACGAGGTGGATGGCGGAGCCCTTGACCCAGCCAAGGGCGGCACGGTCGGCGCCGAGCTGGCGTGTGAGGTCGTTGACGAGTTGCAGCGACGCGCCCTTGAAGGAGTCTTGGGTGTTGGTCGCGCTGAGCAGGCGCGTGGCGAGCTCCAGGGCCATGACGCTGGCCTGCTGGCGGCGGAGTTCTGAGCGGGCGACGTGGCCGTGGACGTACCCGGCGAGGACCTCGGCCATAGCGAGGGTGCTCTGCACGGCCTGGCGCGAGCGGGCGTCGATGAGGAGCGTAACAGCGGCGATGGCCCGGCCGGCAGCGTCGGGGACGGGGACGGCGAGGAGGTAACCCTGGCTGGACTGCCCGTCGTAGACGGCGTTTTGGCCGTCGAGGCCGAAGGCTCGGCTTTGGGCGCTTTCGAGGCAGGCGATGGCGACCTGCTTGACTTCCTTTTCATGCTCGACACCCACGGCCTCGGGCGCGGCGACTGTGGGCGGGGCGTCGGGCTTGCCCGAGGGTGGGCCTGAGCAGACGGCAAGGATGCGGGGGAGCAACTCGCCGGCTTGCCCGGCTTGGGGGAGGATGAGGCAGGCCTGCTTGGCGGCCGAGACCTGGGCGATGATGCGCAGGAGGCGGTCGAGGTATGCGCGGTCGTCGGTGGCGGGCTGTGAAAGCTCGGCGACGATGCGGTTCCAACCCGGGGCGCGGAGGTTAGAGAGGTCGATCACTTGCGCCCCTCCGCGGGTGTGTTGGTGGTAATGGGCGAGGGGGCAGGTGCTGAGAAGCGGACGCGGGCGCGTGTGCCGGGGGGGAGGGCCGTGGGGTTGGGCAGTTCAACGCGGACGCGGCGGGTCTCAGCGGCGGCGTCGGCAACGGGTGAGACGTAGAGGACCCGGCCTTTGAGGATGGGGGTGTCGGGCAGGTCGAGCATCGCCCAGGCGGGTGTGTTCGGGGCCAGTTTGAGCGTGATGGTCTGGTGCGTGGGGACGGGCAGGTCGATCCAGAGTTGGTCGACGTTGACGATGCGCAGGACGGGCTGGGGGGATTCGACGGTCTGGCCGACGTCCATGACGATGGACTCGACGATGCCATCAAAGGGGGCCTCGATGCGGTAGCGCTTGGCCTGCTCTTGGAGTTGGACAAGACGCTCAGCCTCTTCGAGGAGGTTCTTTTGGGCGTTGGCCAGCGCGGCCTTGGCGGCATCGACGGCGACGCGGCGTTCGTCGATCTCTTGCGGGTTGCTTGCGCCCTGGGCGTCGGCCTCGAGGATGCGCTTGTAGCGGACCTCGGCAAGGTCGACGTTGGCGCGGGCGCTGTCAACGGGGGCGGTGTTGTTGGCGCGAACACGCTGGACGGCCAGCCCGGCGAGGGCCTCGGCCTCGCGGGCGCGGACGAGCAGGTCCCCCTCCTTGACGCGCTGGCCCGCTTTGACGGGCAGCTCGCGGATCTCGGCGGTGATGGTGAAGCTCATCACGGCGTCGCGGCTGGGGCGGGTGACCCATTCGAGGTCGGCGAAGGCTGGGGCTTTGCTGGCGTAGGTGGAGGTGGGGTCGGGGGGCGGTGCCGGGGTGTTGGTCTGGGCGAGTGTGGGGGAGGTGCTTGGCAGGAGTGTGACGATGAGGGCCAGGGCGCAGAGGATCGCCGGGCGGTTGGTGTGGGGGTTAGAGGTTGGGGGGAGTGATGGCATCAGGTGGTATTGTAGAGCGATGGGGTTAGGTGTTGTTCTCAGTGGTGGGCCGTTCGGGATTGTGGTTGGAGTCTCAGCAGCACATACGCACGCGGGGGGTGGTTTGTGCCGGTGCATCTGGGTGTGAGTTGGGGGCGAAGGGGTGGATTGTCTGCCCGGCGTGGTTCTGGGGCTTATGATAGTGGTCTGGCCGGGTGGGTGTGGCCGGGTAGACCTGACGTGGAACAACGTGTTCGGCGTCGAAGGATTTGTAGATTTTGGAGCCGCAATATGACTACCGCCGCACCTGCCGTTAAGCCTGTTCCGTTTATGCTCACGGCCTTAGACCAGGCGGACATCGACGCGGCGACGGCGGTGTTGCGGTCGGGGATGTTGCGTTCGGCGAGCCAGTGTGCGGCGTTGGAGTTGAAGTTTGCGGAGTTGTCGGGCGCCAAGCACGCGATGACGTGCGCGAACGGGACGTGCGCGTTGCAGCTGGCGTATGAGCCGTTGTTTGAGCCGGGCGATGAGGTGCTGGTGCCGGCGTGGTCATACATTGCAACGGCGAGCATGCTGGTGGCGCGGGGGTGCAAGCCGATCTTTGTCGATGCGATCGAGGGGACGGGGCAGATTGATTTGGCGGACGCCGCCAGGCGTGTAACGCCCCGCACGCGCGGGATCGCCGCGACGCATATGTACGGGTGCCCGGTGGATATCGGCGCGACGCAGGCGCTGGCGGCCAAGCATGGGCTGCGGGTGGTCTATGACGCGGCGCAGGCGCACCTGAGCACGTACAAGGGCAGGGGGATCGGGGAGTTTGGTGATGCAGTGACGTACTCGTTCTATGCGACCAAGAACCTGGGGACGGGTGAGGGTGGTTTGATCTCGTGCAACGACGATAAGTTGGCGCGGGATATCCAGTTACTGCGAAGCCACGGCGAGACGGAGAAGTATCTGCACGAGCGGGTTGGGTACAACTACCGGATGAACGACATCACGGGGGCGATCGGGCTGTCGCGGTTGGGGAGGTTGGCGCGGGAGACGAAGGCGAGGCAGGAGGCGGCGGTGCGGTACGGGGAGATCTTGGCGAAGGTGCCGGGGTTTGTGCCGTTGAAGATCACCGCGGGTGCGACGAGCGCGTACCACCTTTATACGGTGCGTTTGGACTTGGGCGTGCTCAAGGCGACGCGTGAGCAGGTGATGAAGGATTTGGGTGCGCTGGGCGTGCCAACGGCGTTGCACTATCCGCGGAGCTTGCCGGAGCAGCCTGCGTTTGCGCGGTTTTTGGAGGGGCAGGGCGCGTGGCCGGTGGCGGAGCGGTTGGCCAAGACGGTGATGAGCCTGCCGATGCACCATGGGCTGACGGACGAGCACTTTGCAACGATCGAGCATGGGTTGCGGGCGGTGGCGGAGAGGTATGGCAGGTGAGGGGGGACACGTCAACATACTTTTCGATCGCGAGGCAAGCGGTTCGTTCTGGTGTATTCCATCGAGTGGACGGTGCGTGGGCTCCAACTCATTGTTGATGATGTGTGCGCTGGCTCGCTTGAGATCGTCAACGGTCTGCCGGATTGGGTAATCGAACGCGAAGCCAGCGGAATAGCCTTCGATGCCGATGCGGTATACATGTAGTTGGTGTGCACGATGCTGAACGCACCCTCTCAAGTGAACCCTTCACCACGAACTGTGGTGCTCGCGGATTCTTGGCAGCGAGCCTTTGAGGAGGTGCTTCTTTTCGCTAAGCATCGGATCACTCTTTGTGCGCCGTACATCACCGGCTACGGTGTGGATGTTGTTCGATCGGTGAGGGGAATGGCCTCCGCGGACGGGCTGAGCGTGCTGGTACTGACAGATTTTTCACCCCTGGCCATTTCTACAGGCTCCACAGAACCCGCAGCCGTTGCGGTGCTGCGCGAACAGTTCCCCACGTGTCGGTGTGTGCATCTGCCCCGTCTGCATGCGAAGGTCTATGTTGCGGACCGCGCCCGCGCAATCGTTACATCGGGGAATCTCACCTATGGCGGGCTGGTTGGTAACCACGAGTGCGGGCTGTTAGTGGATGATCCCGTTGCCGCCGCCCGGGTCGATGAGGAGGTTGCGGCGTACGCGGGGCTGGGGGCGGAAGTGGATACCGCGAGGCTTGATGAGCTGTGCGCCCTGGCCGTTGATGCCCGAGCGGCGTACAAAGCACAGGCCGCTTCTGCCTCTCGGGAGTCTAACCGCCGCCTGCGTGCCGTGCTCAGGTCGGCGTCGGACACACTTGTGCGGGCACGGCTGGCAGCAGGGCCGGTCCACGCGGTCTTTGCCAGGACGATCGAGTTTTTGTTGCGCCGCCACGGGCCGCTGACGACCGAGCAGATGCACCCGATGATCCAGCGGATGCACCCGGACCTGTGCGACGACAGCGTCGACAGGGTGATCGACGGCAAGCGGTTCGGCAAGAAGTAGAAGCACGCGGTGCGCACGGCACAGCAAAGACTCAAGAGGGATGGCCTGGTGCGCCTGGCCGACGACCGGTGGCACCTGATCGATGGGTGATGCACGCGGTGCGGTGCTTGTTCTGCTGCACTCGGCCAAGCATGGGGATGGGCGGTCCTGTGAGCACGGCTGGGCGGATCGGTAGATTACCCGATGCGCAGCACAAACAAGCCTCGAACTGTGCTCGAAGGGTTGCTGGGTGCGAGGAAGTTTTCAATGACCAGGGTGTGGGGGGGTACTTCAGAGAAACAAAATCGGACAAATGGGTTGAAAATGCCCCGATGCGCTGTATGGTGTAGATAATCCCCAAGCAGGCGGGGCATGTAATGAGGTAATTGGGTCTGGCGTTGAGGATCGAGCTTGCAGCGAATTTGTTGTGTGTTTGAGCAGCCGTGCCGCTACGGCTTTGTTGTTCGCTTATTGTTTGGTGGTACTGTGCGGGGTGCCTGGTAGATAGAGAACAAAAGGAGAAGAGGATGAACAGGAATCTGATGATCGTGGCCCTTGCGGGCCTGGGCATGGCGTCGGCGGCGGGTGCCGATGTTTCGTTGCAGTCGAACAACGCGACGGTCAGCCCTGCGGCTGTGTATCAGCCTGGTACAACGGGGATCGGGACGTCCAGTTGGTTCAACTCGTCGAACCTGTCGAACACAACCATTCCGTACAGCAACAACCTCGGCATCAGCGTGGCCAACGGCAACATATTGACCGACGGGACGTTCTCGTCTGGCTCCAGCGGGTATATCAGCCCGAACAACGTCAGCCCGCTGCGTTCGTTTTTGTGGGGTTTCCGCCCGACGAACGGCTCGACGCTCGGGTCGTCGCTGGGTGGGTCAGCCGGCGGTGTGGGGTCGATGACGATCTCGCCGACGACGATCGGGCAGGGGACGAGCTCAGCGACGATTAACTTCAGCAACATCCAGCTGGGCCTAACCTCCGCGCCGAGGTATCAGTTCTCGGTGGCCAACAACATCAGCGTGTCGCGGCCGGGTATTGGGCAGGCGTTTGTTACCAACTCGATCACGGTTACGAACACCTCGACGTTTGCCACGCAGAATTTGCAGTTCTTCCTCATGGTCGATGCGCAAATCCTGGGTATTGCCAGCGGGAACAACGACACCTTCGGGGGGGCGACAGGGTCGCTGGTCGGGAGCACTCGGGTGATCCAGTTCCAGGACGCGAACGTGGCCAACCCCGGCAGCGGGGGCGGGGCGTACACCGTGAACTTTGGTGCCGACAATGCTGGTGCCTGGGAGGCGGGGACGGAGACGACCACAGGGTCGAACATCCGCACGCGGCTGTCCTCGTCAACGAACGGAACAACCAATGTTCTGTCGAACAGCATCTCTTATGCCCCGGGCAATGACCCGTTCGGGGGGTATACGTGGAACGTGACGCTGCTGCCGGGGGCCTCGGCGACGTTCACGGGGTACATCGGTGTGAACACCGCGGTGCCGACGCCGGGTGCGATGGCGTTGATTGGGCTGGGTGGTTTGGCGGCGGCGCGTCGGCGTCGTCGGTGAGTGTGGTCGGTTTGTGTTTAATCACTTGTTAGAGAAGACGCCCGGCTTGTGCCGGGCGTTTTTTGTTGATGGGGCGGGCGAACGCGCGTTGTGAGGATCGGTGCGAATCACGGCGGGTCGGGGTGGACCTCGACGGGCTGCTCGTGGGCAGCGGATGTGGGTTTTCGTCCCGCGTAGGATCGTGGGGGCGATGGGAGTTCGGCTGTGGGCGGCTGAGGGGAACTGCTGTGAAGATCAGGAAGCTTGCCCGGAAGATGTTTCGTCAGCCATGGGGGCATGGGGTACGTGAACGCACGCCGTTCAGGTTGTTCATTCTTTTATCGGCATTTCTAGCAATCCTTTGCATGCAGGTGCTAGAGCGGATCTTTACGAGCTTGAGGGGATCGACTTGGCCCCATCACGTCGTGTTCATACTGCTGTATGTCGGCTTAATTGGCAGCATGTATGTTGGGTGGCGTTTGTGGATACAGCGTAAGGAGCGGTTTCGCACGTTGGTGCAGTCGGCCAAGGGGGACATCTGCCCGGTGTGCCACTACCCGATGCGCGTGGCCGTGGGGGAACGCTGCCCCGAGTGCGGGACGTTGATGGACTTGATGCGCATCTACAAGTGGCGGCTGTGGTGGCGTGGATGGTGATGTTGGAGGTGGCGGGGTCGCCAAGCCGCTGATGTGGTGTGCGTGTTGTTGCGCCCAGTGCATCGCGCATTGGTAATGGAATGTAGTTGCTGTGCAGGCTAGAAGCCTGCACCACCGGGAACCGCACCGCGGCTCCTCCCCTCGGGGGAGGGGTTTGATGCTTGCTGCCGGGTAGTCAGACTGGTCGGTCGAGTTCAGTGATGACGGCGAAGCGGGCGGATTGGGCTTTGCTGAACTTTTCGGCCTCGGCCTTGGGGAGTTTGGTGTAGGTGGGCTTATTGTCTTTGCCGATGGTGATTCTTTCGACGGAGACGAGTTTTCCGTCGGCGAAGGTTTCGCGGTTGGTGGGCTTGCCGTCTTTGCTGAACCAGGTCCAGATGCCGTCGGCCTTGCCACCTTTGATGGAGCCTTCGACGACCTTGGCGGCGGAGCCTGAGGAGTTGAGGGTGAAGGTCTGGTCGGCGAGTTTGCCGTCGATGAAGCGGAGGGAGCCGTTCTCGCGTTTGCGTTCGCCGTGGCGGACGAAGACGTTGCTGTCGTTGAGTCGGATGGAGTCTTGCCCAACGAGGACCCACTGTCCGCCGGTCCAGCCGAAGGTGGACATGACGCCGCCGGTGGTGCGGAGTTTGTTGAGCTCGGCGATGGCGACCTGCCCGTCGGCGGCGCGTTTGCTGGCGTTGTTGAGGTCGGCCTTGATGGCGTCGATCTGGGTCTGCAGGTCGGCGGTCTTCTTCTTCTCGGCCTCAAAGTCGGACTTGTAGCAGCCTGTGAGTGTGGCCAGCAGGGTCAGTGAGATGGCCAGGGGGGCAAAGTGTTTGGACGCAAATCGAGTGTTCATCATGGTTCCTCCGTGAGCGGCAATATATGCACGGGCAAGGTGAGTATCGACTAGGTGGGGCTTGGAGGATCATCTGTCGTTGACGCGGGCGCGCTGGAGTGTGGGCGTGGGGCGGAGAGGGCGGTGGCGGGCTGGCCGTTTGGGGTCCACGCCGGGGGATAGAGTTTCATCGATCGCGGCAAGACGGCCCGGCATGACGGGGGCATTGAGTTAGGACGAACCAGAGGCCAGCTCATCCGTACAGATAAAGTAACGCCATGAGATCGATCAAAGAGTCGCTGCTGGTCCTGCCCGCACTGGTTGCCCTGTCGGCCTGCTCGTGCGGGCCTGGGCGGTCGGGTGTGCCCGCGGTCCCATCGACGGCCACCCAAAGCACTTCGGGCACCACCACCCCCACCACCCCCAATGCCCCTTGGGCCCCCACTGCAATGAGCACACCAAGCACGCCGGCGGTTCCATCTAGCATGCCTAACGCGTCATCGAAGCCCTCGGCACAGCCGGGGGTGGTTGTTACGGAGTCGGCGGTCTTTGGTCTGGGGTGTTTCTGGTCGCCGGAGTTGAGGTTTTCCAAACTGCCGGGGGTGGTTTCGACGGACGTTGGGTATGCGGGCGGGAGCGTGCAGAACCCGACGTATGAGCAGGTGTGCACTGGGCGGACGGGGCACGCGGAGGTTGTGCAGGTAACGTTTGACCCGTCGAAGGTGAGTTACGCGGAGTTGGTGGAGATTTTCTTTGCCAGCCACGACCCGACGGAGGTGAACCGGCAGGGGCCGGACGTTGGGCCGCAGTACCGGTCGGTGATTTTTTACGCCAATGAGGCGCAGAAGGGGATTGCCGAGGGTGCGAAGGCGAAGTTGGGGGCGTCGGGTGCGTACAAGCGTCCGATCGCGACGGAGATCAAGCCGGGGGGGGAGTTTTACAAGGCCGAGGAGTACCACCAGGATTACCTGAAGAAGCGCGGGCTGGATACGTGCCCGAGCGGCGGGTGATGGGGGTTGGTCTGTGGTGCAAATATGGATGGGGTGTTTGATACCGAACACATTGATTGTGGGGTGTCGCCAGTAGCCAACCTCAACCGCTGACCCTGAGCACCTGAACGTTCTGGGGGAGGGGTTCTGATCTTTGTGGCAGAGGTTTTTGCCTGTGCTGCAAGAGGTTTCACCACAGGGATGCAGGGGCACAGGCAAGAGCGATGCGGGGGTTGTGTAGGAATCACACACCCAACTTCCTGCATTCTTCGGTGCCTTGGTGCCTCGGTAGAGGAATCTGGTTGCTGTGCAGTCTGGAAGCCTGCACCGCCGGGATGCAACGCCTGGTTGGGGTGCGCGGAAAGTGCAGGGTGAAAAAAAGCCCCGGCTCGTGGCCGGGGCTTGGTGGTTGATGGGTTGTAGGTGGGTGTGGTGTTTGAGGTTGTCAGGTCAGTGCGTGGGCATGAGACGAAACCCTCAAACCTAAGCGCTGACCTCTTGCTTTAGCAACCCTGGAAGAAGCGGTTGAGGAAGACGATGATGTCGTCGGCGGTGAGTTCGCCGTCGATGGCGGTGGTGTTCTGGCCGGGGCCCGAGACGTTGCTGGGGTTGGGGCAGGGGTTTGGTGCGGGGATGTTGGTGCGGACGTTGACCTGGATGGTGCCGGCGGGGACGTTGAAGTTAATGACGCCGGTGGGGGAACTGGTGCGGGATACACGGAAGCGTGTGTCGAGGGTGGGGCTGCTGGTGCGTGGGAAGGTCTCGCCGTTGAGGCCGATGCCGACGTCGTTGATGGTCTGCATGCCGGAAACGATGTTCCAGGGGGCGGCGGCGATCCAGTAGGTGCCCGCGGGGAGGCTGCCCTGCGCGCCGGTGAAGGTGCCGACGCCCGAATCGGGGAAGTTGCGGGGTGTGTTGCTGCCGAAGGAGAGGCCCGAGAGGACGGTGTTGCCGTTGAAGTCATCGTTGCGTGCGATGATGAGGCCGTCGTTGCGCCAGAGGGAGATTTCGGTGTCGTTGGCAGGGAAGCTGCCGATTCCGGAACCGACTGCCGGGAGGTTGCCGCCGAAGGTATCGATATCGACGTAATAGGAGGGGTCGGCGGTGGTGGGCTGTGGGATGGTGAACTTGACCCAGTCGACGTTTTGGGGGGTGAGGAAGGTCGTGCCTGTTCCAGCGGCGACATCAACGGTTACGGAGGAGACCTTCTCGGTGCCGGGGGTCGTGGTGGCGACGTCGCCGAGGTCGTTGATGGAGATGCTCTCTGCGGCGTTTGGGGCGGGCACGGCGGTGACAGTCGGGACGAAGGGGTCGGTGTAGTTGACGTTGACGCGGATGGTTCCTGTGCCGCTCTCGGTGGTGGAGACCAGGAACGCGCCGGGAGAAATGATGACTGAGTTGTCGCCGACACCGACGCCGATGTAGTATTCGCCGGGCGGGAGGTTATCACTGTCGCGCCCGTTGATGATGCCACCGGCGGTGCTGGTGTCTGTGGGGGTGAGGCTGGAGAGTGCGCCGGGGCGGTCATCGGTGCCGAAGGTGAGTGTGCCGAGGGTGTCCGAGCCGTCGTTGAAGTCTGAGGCGACGCGGAGACCGTCGGCGGCGAAGAGGGCCACGAAGGTCTGGCGTGTGGGGGTGGTGCCAAAGGTGCCGCCGACGGTCTGGGAGCCTTCGGTATCGATCGTGAGCGATCGGATGTTGGGCCAGACGCCGACGGTCTGGGGGAGCGTGAAGCGGAGCCACTTGACGCGGTTGCCGGCTGTGACATCGTCGGCGGTAACGCTCACGGTCTGCGCGACGGTGGTGTTGGCGACGAGGGTGCCGAGGTTGGCCTCGGTGGTCGGTGGGGGGACCACGCGGGTGCCCGAGCGCCAGTTGATGTCCACGTTGCCGTCGGCTGGAGTCAGGGAAGTGGGGAAGAGGGCCCACGTGCGGGGGAAGTAGCCATGTCCGCCGGCAACGACGGCGAGGTAGTAATCCCCGGCCGTGAGGATGCCGTCGGCACCGACACCGATCACAGCGTTGGTCGTCCCGAGGGGGAGGCCCGAGCCGACGCCGAAGCTGAGGGCGGCCTGGTTGTCGTCGCCGTCGCCAAAGTCGAGCGCGAAGCGTGCACCGGGCTGCTGCTGTGCGGCGGGGGTCAACGCGCCGTTGAAGGCGTCCTGCGTCCGCCAGAGCGAAAGTTCGCTGTCGGCAAGGACGGTGTTGGGCCCGCCGGTGAAGATCTCAAAGTAGCTCGGCGGGGCGATGTTGAGGCTCGCCGCGGGCACCGTGATGCGGTACCACTTGACCGGGCTGCCGAGCTCGAAGTTGTGCTGGATCGAGCCGCTGGCAGAGGTCATGTCCAGGGTCGTGGCGACGGCGGCGGGGGAGAGGTCGTCATCCATGGAGATTTGCAGGTTGGTGATCTGCGCATCGGGGGAGCCAGCCGGGGCGTTCTGGGTTGCATCCCAGAAGGTGATGGTCCAGTTGCCGGGTGTCTGGGGCATGCCGAAGGGAAAAGGAGCAGAGGCCGTACCGGCCCATGCGAAGTTGACACCGAAGGTGCCTGAGGCTCCGATCCCGTTGATCGGCACCGTTGTAACGAGGATGGGGGAGGGTGTGCCCGGTGCGAAGACGCTCATGCGGACTTGGTTGCCGAACGAGGCGGGGTCAACGGTGGTGAGGGTGCCTGTTACGCGCACGCCCTTGGTGGTGTAACCGTCGAGGGTGAAGGGGACGACAACGCCGTTGGTCGTCGATGCCGCGGTGGCACCGAAGACATTGAGCGTGTCGCCAGTGGCGGGGTTGGTGTAGGTGAACGTTTCGCGTGGCGCGGCGATTGCCGAGCATGTGCCGGCCAGGAGTGCGAGTGCGACGGCGGAAGTGCGTGTCATGTGGGGTTCCTTCTGAAAAAATGGGTGAACAAACGGACGTGTTCAAGAGGGCGTGCAGAACGAAATACGTCGAGTGTGGGGGGGAGGGGACGCCAAGAGCCACTGCTTCATCACGAGGGATTGCGCAGGCACCGGCAGAACACCGGGGTAAAAATCATTAGACCACAAAAATGCCCCGGATGCAAGAGGGAGGGGGGGATTTTTTTATTTTTATGCGTCCATCAGCGGAAAATAGGTGAAATCGTAAAAATACCTAGGTAAAACATCGCTAACCGAGATCAGGGGGGAGTGGCGGCCCTGGGTACGCGAGGTATGTGGGGGTGATGGCAGGGGAGGGTGGTTATTTGCTGTAGTGGTCCAGGTTGATCTGGACGTACTTTTTCCACTCAGCCGGGAGGTCTTCCTCGGGGAAGATGGCCTTGACTGGGCATTCGTCGACGCAGAGGCCACAGTCGATGCAGGTGCTCGGGTCGATGTAGAGTTGGGTGGTGGTGGCGAAGTCTTTTTCGTTTTTGGTCGGGTGGATGCAGTCGACGGGGCAGACATCGACGCAGGAGGTGTCTTTGGTTCCGACGCAAGGCTCAGCGATGATGTGGGGCATAACCAGAGGCTCGGCAAGTGGGTGGGTAGCCGAAACGGGCGTTTCGGCAAGTGGAGTATATGCGTGTGTGGTGCTCGGTTGCGGCCTGTTGTTGGCGTGGACCTATAACAGGGGTTGGATGAGAGCGTGGCGTATTGGAGGGGGCAAAGCCCACCCGTGCCCCTCGGCTTGCCTGGTGTTCTGGGGGAGTGGTTCTGGGGCGAACGCGGGCTGGCGCGGATAACCGCCTGGGGGTTGTGGTGATTGTGGGTGTTGGCTCACGCAGGGGGGTGGGCGGTTCGATCTAACGGGGTAGAACAATCTGGCTTTGTGGCGGGGATTGGTCTGTCGTGGCTTGGGTGCAGCGCGTTGAGGGATTGCCGGTGCGCGGCGGTTGTGGGGCGATACGGTTTGTGTGGTGGCAGAGGCATGAGCGCAAAGGGCATCAACACGGCTGAGGAACTCGACGCGCGCGTCGGTGCGTTGCTGCGCGAGATGGATGCGGCGCACGCGCGTGTGACCAAGAGGTTGGACTGGCCGCCGAGTGAGGATGATGCGGACTTAGACCGGAACCTCAACGCGGCGTTGAAACAGACGGCCGAGTTGGCGGCGGGCGCGCCGGCTGTAGCCGAGGGATCGGTGGATGCGTTAGCGGCCGGGGCGGCCCCCGCACCCCCCACAGCCCCGGCGGCAGGGAGTGGTGGGGGCAGTTCGGCAGAGGTCGCGCCTGCGGGTGGTGGGGCTGTTGAGGTGCCCACCGAGGCGGGTAGTGAGGCGGGTGAGGGTGCGAGTGAGGCGGTCAAGGGTGCCGAGCAAACTGCCGGGGGTGGTGCGTGGGCGGGGGGCGTGGCGGGTGTCTCGGCGGGGGATACGCCGGCGGAGAAGCCACCGTCTGCCGAGGCTGCGTCTGCGACTGCGCCGGTGCAGGAACCAGCCGTCAAGGGTGAGCATGTTGTTGGGTTAGATGCGAGGACGATCGAGGATTTGGATGCACAGTTGTCCAAAGCGCTAGCGAGCACGGTGAGCGATGATGAGTTTATAGACGGCAAGGACGTGCCGCCGACGGGTGAGGTGCCGGTGGCTGTGCCGGTGAAGATAGATGTGGACAAGAAGCTTGAGCCAGCCGTCGTTGCGGTGGAGGCGCCGGCGGCGGCGGTGCCGGTGGCCAAGGGTGTGGCACCGGCGGTGGTTGCAGCGGTGGCGATGGGCGTGGGGCAAGGACCGGTTGGACAGAAGGCGCCGGCGGCGGCGGTGCCGGGTGGAGCGCCGGTCGTTGAGCGCGTGCCGGTGGGTGCGGGGGTGCCTTCGGCTGCGGTGCAGGTTTCAGCGGCGGTTGCCCCTGCTGCGGGTGCGGCGGGGGTCAAGGAAGTTGCGGGGGGTTGGACGCTGGCCGATAGGTTCTGGGATGTTGTTACGCCTTTGATCGAGCCGATCGCGCTTCGGCTTGGGCGGATTCCGGCCAAGACGCAGCAGACATTTGCGTGGATCGGGGTGACGACGTCGTTTGTGGCGAGCATCACGCTGGTGTACGTCTTTTTCTTCATCAACCCGAGGCCGCGTACGCACGCGCCGGAGGTGCCGGGGCAGGAGCAGACGCAGGGGTCTGCGCAGGGCCAAGGTAAGGGCGAATCGCAGCGGGGTGTGCACGCACCGGCGGCGGGTGATGGGCAGGCCAAGGGTGGGCACTGAGGGGGTTCACTCAGAGGACGGGGGGCAGAGGTTTTGAGAATGGGAAAACGGGATTGGGTTTGGGGAGACTGGCCCCGTTGGGGTTGAAGACGTTGTAACCCACAACTTGCATGCACTCGGCGTCCCTTGACAACCTCCGCAAACCTCTTGGGGCGGGGAGTTGGTCGCGCGGTTGGTTTGAGATTGGCACAGGCGGGGATCAACCCCACCCCTGCCCTTCCCCTCGGGGGAGCTGTTTAGACCTTGATCTTTGGGATGACCAGCGCTTTGCGTGTCTTGACGATTGCTGAGGATGCGTTGATCGATGTGCCCAGGGGTCGTGTGGGGCCGTCGAGCATTCTTTGGAAAGCGCGGCGTGCGTTGTCGGCGCTGAACTCACTGCCGAGGAACGTTCGGCCGAGGTTGCGTGCAATTACGGCGGTGGTGCCCGAGCCGGTGAAGGGGTCCAGTACGGTGTCGCCTGGGTTGCTGGCGCAGCGGACGACGCGTTCGAGATAGACCTCGGGCAGTTGGTTGTCGTGCTCGGCCTTGCGTTCTTTGTTGTTGCCCTGGATGCGTCCCCAGAAGGGGCCGTACCAGACATCCATGGGCACGCGCATGCCTGGGGGCATGCCGTCGCGTTTGCTGAGGGTGCGTTTGTCGCCATAGGTCGTGGCGCGGTCGGAGGGCTCGAGGACCTGGGTGGGGTTCCAGGTGCGGCGCAGTGGGTCGCGGCAGAAGTAGAGGACGTGGACCTTGCTGTTGATGAACGAGCCGTTGCGGTTCTGCCCGAAGCGATAGTGCCAGATGCACCAGTTGACCATGTGCATCTGGTGTGCGGGCTTGCGGGCGAGGGCGCCCTTGAGGTAACAAACGATCTCGGCGGCAGTATCGTCGGGGATGTTGATGACCATCGAGCCCGTCGGCTTGAGGGCGCGGGCGCACAGATCGATCCAGTCGTAGGTGAAGGTGAGGTAGTCCTCCCTGGGCATGTCGTCTTTCCACTGGTCGTAGTCGCGGTTCCAGTTAAAGGGTGGATCGGCGAAGACGAGATCGACCTGGCTCTGCTGCACCTGCGGGAGCGTGGGTAGCACTCGCCGGCAGTCGCCGATGAGGATGGTGTTGCCCAGGGAATCGGTCAGGTGGGCGGGGGCTGGCTTGGGCGCGTTCTGTGCGGGCATGGGGGATGGTAAGTGGGAGGGGGGAGAAACTGTCAAATGGTCAAATGGTCAGATAGGAAAGTGGCAAAGTAGCAGAGTGAAGGCACGGATAGGACGCGGCTTGATTTGGCCATTTGGCCATTTGGCCATTTGGCCATTTGGCCATTTTGATAACCCCACCGTTGTACCTCCCATCGGGGGATGGGTTCTGAAGAGCCATCTCGGCGGTATCTGCTACTTGGCGCGGAGGAGGGCGACGTAGCTGCCGTCGGTGTAGGACTGGGGGCCGTCGGGGGGTGAGCCGTGTGGGAGGGTGCGTTCGTCGGCAACGAGTTCGAGGGAGAGTTTTGCGCAGGCCCAGTCGCAGGCGTGGCGGTTCTCGCGTTCGTCGAGGCTGCAGGTGCTGTAGGCGAGGAGGGAGCCGGGGGCTTTGAGGGTGGCTCGGCCTT
The DNA here is from genome assembly GCA_046339895.1 of bacterium. Taxonomy (GTDB): domain Bacteria; phylum Planctomycetota; class Phycisphaerae; order Phycisphaerales; family UBA1924; genus JAJTGZ01. Next base: position 185,262 of record JBKDDT010000012.1, read on the forward strand.
GGGTGAGGATGTCGCGCTGGACGGCCATGAGTTGGCCGAGGGTGTGGTCGCCGAAGCGGTACTTGGCCTCGGGTCGGCGTGCGAGGACGCCGGTGTTGGAGCAGGGGACGTCGAGCAGGACGAGGTCGGCCCAGCCGGCGTAGGCGGCGAGTGCGGCGTGCTCGACGGCGCGCACGCCCGCGTGCGGTTGCGGGCTTTCGCCGGTGCCGGGCTTTGGCTCGAAGGTCTGCGCCAGCGTGGCCCGGCGAGCGGTGTCGATGTCTGTGGCGATGATCTGCGCGGCGGGGAAGTGGTGGGCGAGTTGGCGGGTCTTTGTTCCCTGCCCGGCGCAGAGGTCGGCGATGGTTTTGGGCGCGGTGGTGATGGTTTTTTTCAGGAAGCGGACGACGTGTGCCGAGGCGGGGTCTTGCACCCAGCAGCGCGGGTGGGCGCTGAGCCAGGTGGCCAGGGCGCCTGGTTCACCTTGCCAGAGGAGGTGCCCGGGGAGGTCGTGCGGGCGGGTTTGCTGGTCCGCTTTGATATGTTTATCGGCTTCGGTGTTGATGATGGCCGGGGGGATTTGCACAGTGTGAAGTGCCAGCCGGCGAGCCTCGGGCACGCCCAGAGAGTTGGCCCAGACGAGCAGGACGGCGCGCGGCACGCCCGTGCTGGCGGCAAGAAGGTGGACTTGCTCTTGGGGGAGTACGTCGGCAGAGAGTTGGAGGGCTCGGCCGTCGGGCAGCGGGATGTGCCTGCGGCTGAGCCACCAGTCTTGGGGCATCGGCACGCGCGGGCCTACGAACTCTGCGACGCGGCGGAGCACGGCGTTGACCAGGCCCCCCGCGCCCGAGCCGAGCGAGCGTTTGGTCCACTCGACGGCGTGGTTGAGCGCGGCGTGGGCGGGGACGCGCTCGAGCAGGACGATCTGTGCGGCCCCGGCCAAGAGCGCGCCGCGGACGGTGGGCTGGAGTTTCGTCGTTGGCTGGCGGCAACCCTTGGCGATGAGGCGCTCGAGTGTTACCCACCGTTTGGTCGCGGCATCAACGATGGCGTGGGCGAGGGCGGCGTCTCGGCGGTCGAGGCCCGTGGGCAGGATCAGGTCGCGGAGGTCGAGGTTCGGATAGGCCTCGGCGCTGAGGGCGAGGTGGGCGGCAGCGGCGTCGCGGGCGATGTCGCCGGTGTTGGCGACGCGCAGCTGGATCGGTGGACGCTGGCCGGGCTTGAGCTTGCGGGTGGGCGTGCCGGCGGGGAGGGTTTCGGGTCTGCGGCCGAGCTTGCCGGGCTTGCGGGTTTCTTGCTTGCGCGGCGGGGTTGTGGGTGCAGGCCGTGCGGGTTTGGGCTTGGAACCTTCGGGGTACGCTTGTCGGCCCGGTGCGGGCGGTTTGTTGCTCACCGGGGAGGATATGGACCAAAGACCACCGACACCCGTGCCGGCGTCAGCGGTTCGAGCGCGGCTCGAGGGGGTGCCGCTGCGCCGGGGGTTGCTCACGGGGATGCGGATTCGCAAGAAGTTGGTGGTGCTGCACACGGTTTTTTCGTTGGCCTTGGCGGCGGTGCTGGTGCTGGCGTTGCGGCCTGCGGTGGGGCAGATCGTGCGCGAGGCGGAGGGGCACCAGGCGCGGTTGGTTGCGGATTTGGTTGGCAGGGCGTTGGGGGATGCGGGCGGCATGCCGGGGGCCGGTGATGCGGCGTTGGTGTTGCGGTCGCGGTTGCCCGATGAGGTGACCATCACCGCCGGGGACGCGGGTGGGCTTGGGCTAGCCGGGGGGCTTGCGGGGTTGCTCAGCGCGTCGGCGGGGAAGGCGATGGTTGTGGCCGAGGGTGGGGAGCCGCCGAGGGTGCTGGTGGGGGATGGGCGTGGGGCGTTTGTGAGTGTGTTGGTGGAGCTGCAGGAGTCTCGGCGTGCGGTGGGCCGGTTGTATGGGATCGTGGTCGTTGCGCTGCTGGCGGTGTATGGGTTGATCGCCTTTGCGTTGGAGGTGTTTATATTGCCCAGGCACGTGTGGCGGCCGATCGCAGCGGTGCTGGAGGCCGATCAGGGCGTGCGTGAGAACGATCGGGCGCGGGAGATCATCCCGGAGCGGTTTATCCCGGGCGATGAGTTGGGGCAAATCATGCGGTCTCGGAACGCGACGGTGGGTGCGATGCGCGACAACGAGCGCCGGCTCAACGAGGCGTTGGGGCAGGTCGAGCGGATCGCCAGCGACCTGCACCAGAAGAACCAGTTGCTGGAGGCGGCCAAGCGGAACCTAGCCGACGCGGACCGGCTGGCGAGTTTGGGGATGATGAGCGCGGGGCTGGCGCACGAGCTCAACACGCCGTTGGCGGTGGCCAAGGGGTTGGTCGAGAAGTTGGCGTCGGACCCTGTTGCGGGGCTGGCGCAGGGGGAGGCGGAGTTGCTTTTGCGTGTGGTGGGTCGTTTGGAGAGGCTCAGTGAGAGCCTGCTGGACTTTGCGCGTGCCCGCCCGCCGAGTGTGCGCCCGACAGACGTTCACGCGGTGGTCGATGAGGCGTGGACGCTGGTGAGGATCGACCGTGAGGCGAAGCGGTTCGCGTTGGGCAACGAGATAACGCCGGGGACGGTGGTGCCGGCGGACCCGGATAGGTTGCTGCAGGTGCTGGTGAACCTGCTGCGGAACGCGGCGGACGCGATGGTCGCGCAGCCGGGGGGGAGGATTGATGTTCGCGGGCGTGTGGTGGTGCGTGAGGAGAAGCCGTGGCTGAGTATTCGTGTGCAGGACACGGGGCCGGGGCTGTCGCCGGAGGTCATCGGGAGGCTCTTTGAGCCGTTTGCGAGCACGCGTCTGGACGCGCGGGGGACGGGGCTTGGGCTGGCGGTGAGCCAGGGGATTATTCAGGAGCACGCCGGGGTGCTGACGGCACGCAACCGGGTGGATGGGCCGGGGGCGGAGTTTGAGATTTTGCTGCCGATGGGGGGTGGGGTGGGGGTATAGGGCGGGTTGGGTGCCTGCAACGCGGGGAGTTTATACACAGAGTTTTTGCCACAGAGACACAGAGGCACTGAGAAGAGAGAGGCTGGATTTTTTGGGGTCCAGCTGCCCGGCTCTTTGTGGTGCTCGGTGAGGGTGCGCTTTGGTGATGGATGCTGTTTGCTGTGCAGGGTGGATGCCTGCAGGACCGTAAGAGAACCCCACGCCTGCTCCTCCCCTCGGGGGAGGGGTTCAGAAATACCACCTTGGGAATACAACCGCCCGTGGGTTATTCGGTATCGGCGGGGATGTTTTTCTTGGTTTTGGTCAGGCCGGCGGTGCGGCGTTTGAGTTTTTTGGTTTGGTTCTTGGGGGTGCGGTCTTCGCTGTTGCGGTCGATGCCGCGGGTCATGTCCTTGCGTGTGCCGGACTCGGCGACGGTGCCGCCTGAGTCGATGACCATTTTGCGGACGGACGCGCTGACGCGTTCGGCGTTGATGGTGAGTTTGGCAGAGACCTTTTGGCCCTTGGGCAGCCCGCCGAGGACTTTGAGGGGCCGGCTGTCGTCGCGGACGAGGCCGGCCTTGATGAGGGTGGCGGTGTCGATGGTGCCGCCGTTTTTGAAGGAGGGGTGGGTGAGGATTTGGCCGAGGTTGACGGTCCAGAACTCGGTGCGGAACTTGGCGTTGCTGAAGCCGTACTTGCGGAGCCGGCGGAACAGTGGCATCTGGCCACCCTCGAAGGCAGCGCGGCGTGTGGTGCCCGAGCGTGAGCCTGCGCCCTTGTTCCCACGGCCGGACTGCTTGCCGCGGCCGCCACCCTCGCCGCGCCCGACGCGGAGGCGCTTCTTGTAACGTCCTGCTTTGGCGGTGATGTCGTGGATCATCATGTTCGGTTCGTCCTTGTAGCTGAATCGCTGATCTGGGGTGCACGTGTGGTGCGGGTGTCTGTTGCGTGGGCGGTTGACGGGGGCGTGTGGGGTGATCAGGGTGCGGGGGCCGGGGGTGCGTCGGCTGCGGGTGCTGCGGGTGTGCCGGTGGCGTTCTCGGCAGCGCGGTCGCGGCGTGGGCCGCCACGGCTGCCGCCGCCCGGGCCGCCACGACCGCCACGGCGTTCGCGTGCGAGCGTGTTGACGGGGCCTTTAGCGGTTTTTTCGCCGGTGCGAGCGGCGGGCATGAAGGCCTTGCCCTTTTCGATTTTGTCTTCGATGATTGTGCGGGCCAGGTCGGTGCCACGGAGCTCTTTGACGAGCACGGGTGGGCGGACCATCTTCAACGCGGCGAAGGTGGCCTTGATGACGTTCTCGGGGTTGGTGCTGCCGAAGCACTTGGTCAGGCAGTCTTGGATGCCCGCGAGCTCAAGGACGGCGCGGACGACGGTGCCTGCGACGACGCCTGTGCCCGGCGCGGCTGGAATGAGCCTGACCTTGGAAGCGCCGAAGTTCCCCTCGACCTCGTGGTGAATGGTGGTGCCGACGCGGGAGACATTGATGAGTGCGCGCTGGCCGTATTTTTGGGCCTTCTCGACGGCCTGCGGGACCTCGCCCCCCTTGGCGTAGCCGAAGCCAACGCGCCCGTTGCGGTCGCCGACGACGACGAGGCCGCCGAAGGTGAAGCGACGCCCACCCTTGACGGTGGCGGAGGTGCGATAGACGCCGATGGTCGTGGACTCGATCTGCTGTTTTTCGTCAAGAAGCTCGGGCATGGTGGTCGCCTTGGGGGATAGGTGTTCGGTGCTAGGTGTTGGGTGTGAGGGGGTGGAGGTGGGTTAGAACTTGAGGCCTTCTTTGCGGGCCGCATCGGCGAGGGCCTTGACGCGGCCGTGGAACTTGAAGCCGCCACGGTCGAAGGCGACGGTGCTGATGCCGGCGGCCTTAGCGCGCTTGGCCAGGAGCGCGCCGACGGCGGCGGCGGCGGCGCTGTTGCCGGTTTTGTCGAGCTTGAGCTCGCCGTCGCGTGTGCTGGCCGAGGCGATGGTCTTGCCGGCGAGGTCGTCGATGACCTGCGCGTACATGTGGTTGAGGGACTTGTAAACGCTCAGGCGCGGGCGCGTGGGCAGACCCTCGACGCGCTTGCGGATGCCGATGTGCCGGCGTGTGCGGCGGACGGTCTTGTGCTTGGCCTTGTCCATGGTGGAGCCTCTCAAACGATGCGGGGCAAAGCCCGTGTGTGTTCTGAACTTCTAACTACCAACTACTCTGCTCAAACCTAACAACTAACACCTACTCAAGCCGACCCGAACGCCTTGCCGGCCTTCTTCTTGATGGTCTCGGTGGTGTACTTGATCCCCTTGCCGTTGTACGGCTCGGGCTTGCGGTTCTGCCGCATGGTGCTGGCGAACATGCCGACGGCTTGTTTGTCGGGGCCGCCGACTTTGACGAACTGCTTATCGACGGTGACCTTGACGCCCTTGGGGATCGTCATGATGATCGGGTTGGCAAAGCCAACGACGAGCTTGAGTTTGTCGCCCGTAACGGCGGCGGTCCAACCCACGCCGACGACTTCCATGGTCTTCTCGTAGCCTTTGGTCACGCCGACAATGGCGGCAGCGATGAGGGCGCGGGTGGTGCCCCACAGTGCGCGGACCTGGCGGTTGTCGCCGTGCTTTGCCTCGTCGATCGAGACCTTGATGGCCTTCTCCTGGGCGTCGTGGGCGACGTTGACTTGTGGCTTGAAGGGGACGGTGAGCGTGCCGATGGGGCCGGCGACCTCGACGAGATTCCCCTTGATGGCGACCTTGACGTTGGCCGGGATGGTGATGGGCTTGATGCCGATGCGGGACATGGTGTGCTGCCTTGTGCTGGGGGCTATGTGTGCCGTGTGTATTACTGGACGATGCAGAGGAGTTCGCCGCCGACGCGTTCGGTACGGCACTTGCGGTCGCTCATGACGCCCTTGCTGGTGCTGACGACGGCGATGCCCAGACCCTGGACCGGGCGTGGGAGTTGCTCGACGGAGTTGTAAACCCGGCGGCCGGGCTTGGACTCGCGCTTGACGTGGGTGATGATCTGCTCGCCGCGTGGGCCGTACTTGAGCTTGAGCTTGAGCTTGCCGCCACGCGGGTCGGTGATGACCTCGAAGGAGTCGATGTACCCTTCGTCCTTGAGGACCTGGGCGATCCCTCGGCAGACGTTGCTGTTGAGGCAGTCAACGGCCTTGGCCTTGTTGTCCAGGGCGTTGCGGATGCGGGTGAGCATGTCGGAGATGGGGTCTGAAACGGCCATGTTCTGTTCTCGTCTGTCGGGTCGGGTCGGGCTGGGTCTGGCTATGTCTAGGTGCGGCGTGCGTGCGGACTTACCAACTGGACTTGCGCATGCCGGGGATTTTGCCTTCGAGGGCGAGTTTGCGGAGCATGATGCGGCTGATGCGGAACTTGCGGTAGACGCCGTGGGAGCGGCCGGTGAGCTGGCAGCGGCGGACGATGCGTGAACTGAACTTGGGCTTGCGCCGGCTGCGTGCTTCCTGTGCTTTGGTGGCCATGGTCTTTCCTAGGGGGTCGTGTGGTGCGGGGGTCTGTTTGTGTGGGGTTATGAACGCCGGCGATTTTCTTCGGGCTTGCGGAAGGGCATGCCCAGTTCCGTCAGCACCGCCCGGCTGAGTTCGGGTGTGCTGTTCTTGAAGCAGAGGTTGATGTTCATCCCGTGCGTGAACGTTGCCTCGGCCATGTTGATCTCGGGGAAGACGCCCTGCTCGGTCAGCCCGAAGGCGTAGTTGCCCTGCTTGTCAAAGGCCTTCTCGCTGACGCCACGGAAGTCTTTGATACGCGGCGCGGCAAGGTTGAGCAGACGGTCAAGAAAGTGCCACATGCGGTCCCGGCGGAGCGTTACCATCGCGGCCGACTCAAGCCCCTCGCGGACCTTGAAGTTCGAGACGCTCTTCTTGGCCTTGACAACGACGGGCTTCTGACCCGTTACGCGGATGAGCGTGTCAAGCACGGTGCTGCGGACGTTGGCGGGGATTTTGGTGCCCTCGAGGTGGCGGCCCATGTTGACGTTGAGGACGATCTTGTCGAGGCGGGGCTGGCGCATCGGGTTGCTGATGCCGTGCTTCTCGGCCAGGAGCTTGCGGACCTGGGTTTTGAAGCGTGCTTGCAGTCGCGGCTCAACGCGTTCACCCTCGGGCTTGTAGACGCCCTCATCAGTCTTGATCGCGCCGGACTTGCCCTTGGACTTGGCGGCGGCGGCCTTGGCCTCACCCTTGGCCTTGGCGGCGATGTCCTTGGCTGCCGGTGCGGGCTTGGCGGGCTTGTCCTGGTTGGTGTCTTTCTCTGCCATGTGTGTGCTCAGTCGAGGTGGTGCAGGTGATTACTTGGCCTTAGCGGCCTTGGTGGTTTTGGTGGCGGGCTTGCTGCCTGGGGCTTTGCGGATGATCCCGAGCTCTTTGTTGCCGCGCACGGCCAGGCGGATCTTGGTGCCGTCGGCCTTGGTGGGGAAGCGGACGCGTGTCGCCTTGCCGTCGACGACGGGTGAGACCTTGCTGATGTGCAGGGGTGCCTCGCGTGAGACCTGCCCGCCTTGGGGCTGGGCCTTGCTCGGCTTGATGTTGCGGGTTACGAGGTTGATGCCCTTGACGATGACGTGGTCGTGCTTGGGGACCACGCGGAGGACCTCGCCGGTTTTACCCTTGAAGTCGCCGCTGGTTACGATGACGACATCACCTTTACGTACGTGCTTGCTGGACATGAGTTAGATAACCTCCGGCGCGAGTGAGACGATCTTCATATAGTTCTTCTCGCGCAGTTCGCGGGCGACTGGGCCGAAGATGCGGGTGCCCTTGGGGTTCCCGTCGTCCTGGATCAGGACCACGGCGTTGCTGTCAAACTTGACGTACGAGCCGTCAAGCCGGCGGAGTGCCTTGGTGGTGCGGACGACGACGGCCTTGTGCTTGTCGCCGGCCTTGACCTCGGCACCGGGGTCGGCCTTCTTGATGGAGACGAAGACCTTGTCGCCAACGGAGGCCGTCCGGCGCGTGAACTTGCCGGTTGCCGTCGAGCCGCCATAGACGCGGATGACATAGGCGATCTTCGCCCCGCTGTTGTCAGCAACTACACACCTTGTTTCTTGCTGGAGCATTGGTGGTTCTCGTGTTCGTCAGGGCCGGGTTGCCGGGCCTGGGGTTGATCGGGGGTCTAAGCCGGGGGTCTAGGCCGGGGGTCTAGGTCTGCGGACGGGGATTACTTCTTCTTGGCGGGGTTCTGCGACTTATTCGTGCCCGGCTTGGCGGGGGCCTTGACGGCGGGCTTACTGCCTGCCTTGGCGGGGGCCTTGGCCGGGGTTGCGGGGGCGGGTGCGTTGCCGTCGGTATCGGGGGCCTGGACGCCCTCGAACTTCATCCCGACGCCCTTCTGGACGATGCGGATAAGTTTCCAGCGCTTGGTCTTGCTGATTGGCTTGCACGCGGCGACTTCGACGAGGTCCCCGAAGGAGGACTCGTTCTTCTCATCGTGAATGTGCAGGATCGTGCGTGAACGCATGATCTTGCCATACTTGGGGTGCGTCGAGAGCGTCTGAACAATCACCCGGCGTGTGTTGGGGCGCTTGTCGCTATCGACCAGGCCCGTGCGCGTGGCGATCTTCTTCTTGGCCTCGGACTTGGCTGGTTTCGTGCTGGTGGTCGCTGCTGGCATGGTCGGTTCTCGTGTGCGTTACTCAATCTGCGGGCTGGTTGATTTACTTCGTCTTGGCCTTATCGGCGGCTGCGGTACGGGTCTTCTTGGGCGTTTTGGCGAGCCGGCGGGCGTTCATCTCCGTCAGTGTGCGGGCGATGTCGGCACGCTTCTTCTTGAAGACCGAGTTGTCGGCGACCTTCTCGCTGACGGCCTTCTGCCGGAGTGCGAAAAGCTCGTCGCGACCCTCCCGGAGCGATGCGGTCAACTGCTCGTCGCTGGACTTCTTGAGCTGGGCGTTGGTGTCGTGCTTGGTCTGAAGGGCGGGCATAGGTACCTCGGTCTCGTCGGCGGGTGAATAACTCGGTGATTGGCTTAGACAGCGATACGGCGTGTAACCATCCTCGTTCGGCAGGGCATTTTGTTGGCCACGCGGGCGAAGGCCGAGCGCGCCGTCGCCTCGCTGACGCCGGCGATCTCAAAGAGCATCGTCCCGGCCTTGACGCGGGCCGCCCAGTAATCAACATCCGCCTTGCCGGTGCCCATTCGGGTCTCCAGCGGCTTCTTGCTGATCGGCTTATCGGGGAAGACGCGGATGAAGAGTTTCCCCTCCCGCTTGAGGAAGTGCTGGCAGGCAACGCGGCCGGCCTCGATCACCTTGCCCGGCAGCCAGAGCCCGTCGAGGGCCTGCAGGCCATAGTCGCCATAGGCGACGTAGTTGCCCTTGGTCGCCTTGCGGTCGCGCACTCGGCGGAACTCTTTGCGGAACTTGACTCGTTTGGGCATCAGGGCCATCGGACAGACTCCAGAACGATCGGAGGTGGATTCGGAACAAGAAAACGCAACTCAGGAACAAACCAACAACGTCGGACAAAAGAACTCAGCGCCGGCCGCGGCCTTTCAGGCGCGTGCCGACGGCCTCGGGGACGCCCTGCTCTTCTTGCTTCTGGTAGAAGCCCTTGAAGATCCAGCACTTGACGCCGATGGTCCCGTAGGACATGAACGACTCAGCCGTGCCGTAGTCGATCTGGGCCTGCAAGGTCGTCAGAGGCAACGCGCCCAGACGCATCTTGAGCACGCGGGACATCTCGGCACCGCCCAGGCGGCCGCTGCAAACAATCCAAACGCCCTTGGCACCCGCGGCCATCACCTGCTCGCACTTCATCTTCACAGCCCGGCGGAAGGCAACACGCTTACGCAACTGTTCAGCAACGCCCTCGGCGGCAAGGGTCGCGTTCAGGTCGGGGCTCTTGATTTCCATGATCGAGATGCCCACCTTGCGGCCGGTCATGTACTGCAACTCCTCGGTCAAACGCTCGACCTCGGCACCCTTGGGGCCAATGACCAGCCCCGGGCGGGCACTGCTGATGATGACCTTAAGCTCCTCACGCGTGCGCTCGATCTCGACGCCAGCCACGGCCGCGAAGGGGGGCTTGCGGTTGAGGCGCTTGTCAATGAAAGCGCGTATCTTGTAGTCCTCGACGAGCAGCTCGCCGTAGAGGGCTTTGGGTGCGTACCACCGGCTCTTGTGAGGCTCGGTGATGCCGACGCGGAGGCCGTATGGATGTGTCTTCTGTCCCATTGTGTGTGCTCGTGTGCTCGTGAGGGCGTGTGCCAGTGCGGAGGTGCTCTTGTGCGGTCTTGGGATTAGTCTTTCTGAACCAGGGCGATCTTGATATGGCTCATGCGTTTGAGGATGCGGTGTGCGCGCCCGCGGTCCTTGGGCTGGAAGCGCTTCATCATCGGCCCCTCGTCGCTGACGCTCTCGGCCACGACCAGCTTGCCGACGTCCGCTCCGCCCTGCTCGGCGTCGGCAAGGGCAGACATCAGGGCCTGCTTGACGTCAACAGCCGCACGCTTGCTGGTGAAGGTGACGAGGTTCAGTGCCGTCTCATACCCCTTGCCACGGATCAGGTCGGTGATGAGGCTGATCTTGCGGGGGCTGCCACGGTGGAAGTAGAAGGTGCACTCAAACTTGGCGATCGCGGGCACCTCAACGCCCAGCGCCCCGGCCAGCCGGCGAACGTCCTGCGCTTTGCAACGCGGGTGGTCGCGGCCTTGCATCCAGTTGCTGATCGCGCTGGGGGCATCGCTGGCCTTGAGGCCCGGGCGGACGACGGCGGCGGCGAGCTGCTCGGCCGAGATGCCGCGCGAGCGGGCGAGTTTCTTGAAGTTGTCTGAGTGGATTCGCACGTGTGAACCTCGCTTGTGCGCTGCCGGGGTGGCGGGCGCGTCGGATGCTGGAAACTGTCGAACGGGGAACGGGTGTTGCTTGTCTTTGCCTTACTTACTTGGTCGGTGCCGCGGTCTTGGCCCCGTCGGCAAGGCCTTCTTTCTTGTTGGTGTGGCCCTTGAAGGTGCGTGTGGGGCTGAACTCCCCGAGCTTGTGCCCGACCATGTCCTCGGTGATGAAGACATCGATGAACGCACGACCGTTGTGCACCTTGAAGGTGTGCCCGACAAACTCGGGGACGATCGTGCAGGCGCGACGCCACGTCTTGAGCGGCTCACGCTTGTTGGTCTGGTTGAGGCGCTCGACCCTGCGGTAGAGGCGCTCATCGACGAACGGACCTTTCTTCAGACTGCGGCTCATGGTGTGCTCTTGTGCTGGTGAATCTGCTGGGGACTGTTAGAAAAAAAACTTGCTTGAATAGACCTTACTTGACCTGCCCATACCGCTGGCTCACACGCCGGCGGATAATCAGTTTGCTGCTCGCCTTGCGCGGGTTGCGCGTCCGCCCACCCTTAGCCAAGACGCCCGTCGGCCCGCACGGCGGGCGGTTGCCCTTGCTCCGGCCCGAACCACCACCCAACGGGTGGGCGTTGTGGCTCTTGGCCATGCCACGCGTGATGGGCCGGCGCCCGAGGTGCCGCATGCGACCGGCCTTGCCCCAGCGGACGTTCTGCTGGTCCGCGTTGCCGACCTGCCCGATCGTCGCCCGGCAGTCAATATGCACGCGACGCTGCTCCCCCGATGGGAGCACCAGCGTCGCATAGTGCCCTTCCTTGTTCGTCAGGCGGGCATACATCCCCGCACCCCGGCACAACTGCCCACCCTTGCCTGGCTGCAACTCCACGCAGTGCACCGACAGGCCCGTCGGGATGAACTTCAAACTCATCGCGTTGCCAACCTTCGGTTCCACGGCCTCCGTCGAACTGGTGACTATCTCCTCCCCAACCTTCAAGCCCAGAGGGGCCAAAATGTAACGCTTCACCTTGTCGGCGTACTGCACCAGCGCGATATGGGCCGTGCGGTTGGGGTCGTACTCGATAGACGTTACCGTCCCAACAATCCCGTCGCGGTCAAGCCGGCGGAAGTCGATCACGCGGTAGAGCCGCTTGGCCCCGCCCCCACGCCCGCGCGTGGTGATCTTGCCGTGGTGGTTGCGGCCGGCGCTCTTGGTCAGCGCACGTGTCAGCGACTTCTCCGGCTCCTTCTTGGTCACCTCGGTGTTGAGGTTGACGGAACTAAAGCGGCGGCCGGCGCTGGTCTTCTTGTAGATGCGGATGGGCATGGGTGCCTCACTGTCCAATCAGCGGCATTGCCGCGGTTGTTGATCTGACTCGTACGGACTTGATACTCGCACTGGCTCGATACTCGAAACTTCTGCTCAAACCGAATACCTAAAACCTAACCACTTCCTACTAGAACATCTCAATCTTGTCGCCATCCTTGAGCCTCACGACAGCCTTCTTCGTGTGCTCGCCGCCGATGATCCCGAACTTGGTCGGGCGCTTCTTCGCCTTGTGGATCATCGTGTTGACCGAAACGACCGAGACCTTATAAAGCTTCTCCACCGCGTTCTTGATCTCGTCCTTGCTCGCCTTCTTGTCGACGACGAACGCATACGCACCCAGCTCGCTCGATGCGATCGTGCTCTTCTCAGTCAGGACCGGACGCTTGATCACGTAGGTGTAATCCATGGATTACTTCGCCTCCTTCTTGACGGCTGGCTTGGCCGCCTTGACTGCCTTGGCGGGTTTTTCTGCTTTCGGGGCCTTCGGGGCTTTGGGGGCCTTGACAGCCTCCCCAGCGGTCGCCGCGCCCAGCGGGGCCGACTTGGCCTCCTTGCCGATCTGCGAGGAGGGCCCGTTCAGCCACGCCTCGAGTTCCGCCTTGCCGATGACCAGGAACTTGTTGTTGAGAATCTGGAACGCGTTGAGGCTCTCGGCCTTGCACAGCTCGATGCTCTCAACGTTGCGCGCCGCCAGGCGTGCGGCCTCCTGCGTCTGGTGCAGCGCGACCAGCGCCGTCTTGTCCACCTTGATCGCCGTGAGGAAGTCGACAAACGCCGTGGTCTTGGGCTTGTCCATCGAGAGGTTGTCGATGACCTTGACCTCGTTGTCGATCAACTTGGCCAGCAGGGCGTTGCGGTTGGCCTTGCGACGCATCTTCTTGGGCATATCCAGGCGGAAGTCTTCACGCGTGCGCTTCTTGGCGTGCGCGTGCCCACCACCCTTGAACTGCGGCACCTTTTTGTCGCCGTGGCGGGCGTTGCCCGTACCCTTCTGCTTGTACATCTTCTTCGTCGTGCCCTCAACCTCGTGCCGGTTTTTCGTCCGCGACGAGCCTTGGCGAAGGTTGGCGTGATAGCGGACATACGCCTGCTTGAGCAGGGCATAGTTGACCGACCCGCCGAGGGTCTGTTCATCGATGGTAAAGGTGCCCACCTGGGAGCCTTGCATGTTCAAGACGGGGACTTGCATAAGTCTTCCTTCGTCGGACGCCTCGTGCGGGGCCGGTAAACCGGGGTATCCCTGCACGGCTCTGCCTATCCGCGTCGGTGCTTGCGCAACGCTCGGGGAATCGACTCGGCATCAACCCCAACCAAGGCACTGGCCGGGGCACGCTGGTTTGTACGCACCGGGTGGTTGTCGTTGGGGGTCGCTTTACAGCAACCCTTGACCGACCCTGCCCGGCTCGCAGATGGCATTGCCTTGCCAACGGCGAATGAAACTCTGACCAAACCTCAATCCAACTGCCGGGTTCAACCCACCCCGGCTCCAAACAAAGCAAGGCCCAACGTGGGCCTTGTATCACTCACGACCTACTTCTTCCCCCCGGCCAGACGCTTGGCCTTGCTCTTATACAGACGCGTGGACGTGCGGACCATGACCATCTGACGTGCGCCACCAGGGACCGGACCCTTGACCAGCAGCAGACCCTTGCCCTCATCGATGCGGACAATGTCCAGGCTGCGGATGGTTACACGCTCATCACCCATATGCCCGGCCATGCGCTTGCCCTTCTTCAACCCGCCGCCGAAGCCACGGTTGGAGCAAAGCCCACCGATCGAGCCAGGCGAGCGGTGCTTACGCTCGGTGCCGTGGCTGGCACAGACACCCTTGAAGTTGTGCCGCTTCATCACCCCCTGGAACCCCTTGCCCTTGCTGGTCCCAGTAACGTCGACAAACATCGTCCCCTCAAAGTCCTTGACCGTCAGCGTCTGGCCCAGCGTGAACTGAGCCAGCTCCTCAGCCGTGCAGCGGAACTCGCGGTGGTAACGCTTCGGCGTCGTCCCAGCCTTCGAGTCGTGCGCCATCACAGGGATCGTGCTCCGGCTCGGCTTGGCCTCGCCAAACCCCAGTTGCACGGCTGTGTACCCGTCCTTCTCCATCGTCCGCAGCTGCGTAACCACGCACGGCCCAAGCTGGATCACCGTAACGGGAACACTCACACCCTTGGGGGTGTAAACGCGTGTCATGCCGAGTTTGGTGCCGAGGAGTGTAAAAGGCATTGATTCGTATCCTTGCTTGAGTTCACCGGAGATTCACCCCGGCGGGATCAAGCCTGTGGTGCGTGCTGAAAAACGGACTATGACCTGCTCTCTGCTTGCCTGATGCTCCCTGCTCAGGCCTTGATCTTGATGAAAACACCGGCGGGCACAACCAGCCGGTTCAGCGCCTCGACCGTCCGAGCATTCGGCTCGATGATGTCGATCACACGCTTGTACGTGCGGATCTCAAACTGCTCCCGGCTCTTCTTGTCGATAAACGGCGACCGCAAAACCGTGTACCGCTCGATCCGCGTCGGCAGCGGGATCGGCCCGGCAACCTTCGCGTTGGTGCGCTTGGCGTTGTCGACGATCTCCTTAGCCGAGGCATCAAGAGCGACGTGGTCATAGGCTTCCATTCGGATGCGGATCTTGCCACCTGTCATGCGATTGCTTCCTCGACCTGCACCGAACACCCCCTGCGCACAACAGAACGCCTGCTCCGCGAGGGGGGAGGGAAAGGTAGACGTGCCGAAGGCAAAGTCAACGGGGGCGGGGGGTGTTTTTTATCCTCCCAAGCCCTAACATAAATAAAACCAGCAACACCACCGAACCAGCTCTGGTGTCGAGCCAGCATGGCAGATCCAGCGGGCATCGATATCTCCCGATCTCAAACCGGTTGCCCATCCAGTCGCAACTCGGCTGGCACAGCAGAGCGGTGCGTCGGGCCTTCCTGTGGGATCATCTCAAGGCGTGGCTATCATCCCCCCTTCCCTTCCCTTCCCTCCCCACCCCCAATACCGCATCAAACCCCATGAGCAACCCGAACCTGACCATCGCCGCGGACATCATGGGCATCAGTTACTCCCAGTTCGGCGTCGGCCTCCTCATGGCCGGGCTGGTGATCATCTCCCTGCTGCTGATCCTCATCGTCCTGATCCAAAAACCACAAGGGGGCGGCCTCTCCGGCGCCTTCGGCTCAGGCTCAGGCTCAGGCCAAACCGCCTTTGGCACACGCACAGGAGATGCCCTGACTTGGCTGACGATCACCTTCTTTGTCCTCTACATCGCCTCGGCCATCGGGATGAACTATGCCTCGCGCCCATCCAAGCCCGCCGAGCCCGCACCGGCTGGGGAAACAGCCCCGACCCCCCCCACCACCACGCCCGGCACGACGCCCGCCGAACCCGCTCCCACAATCCCCGCCGAGCCGGACACAACCACCCCTCCTGCACCCCCCACTACTCCCCCCACTACCCCAAGCGTGCCAGATCAGACCGCACCGGGCGCACAGACGCCAAGTGAGCCAAGCGTTGCACCGATCCCCGAACCCGCCCCGACCCCAGCGCCCGCACCCGCCCCGAACCCTTCCAACGTGCCGTAAGCGCGTGGGGCCTGGCACACCGCGCCCCACGCGGTGTGCGGCAGCCGACCAGCACGGACCGGATGTTCACGTTACCCCGAGGACCTTGCATGATCCGCAGCATGACCGGCTATGGCGAGGCCTCGATCCAGCACCAAGGTACGCACTACTTCCTCGAAATCCGCTCCCTCAACAACCGCTACTTCAAAGGCACCATTAGGCTCCCCGAAGAGTTCCAAGGCCTCGAAGCCGAGATCGAAGCCACACTCCGACAGAAACTCACACGCGGCAGCGTAACCGTCACCGCCTCCTGCTCCGACGCCACCGCAAGCGCGGCATACACCATCAACAGCCACGCACTGGGCAGCTACATCGAGCAACTCCGCAAGACCCCCCAAGTCGCCGGGGGCGAAGTCAAGATCGAGATCGGGCCCCTCCTCGCCCTCCCCGGCGTGCTCCAGCCCCCAGCCGATGAGGAGGCACGCCTCACCCGCGCCCGCAACGCCTTCTTGCAACTGCTCACCCGCGCGTGCGCCGAACTCGAAAAAATGCGCATCAGTGAGGGCGCACTGCTCAAGGCCGACCTGCTCAACCAGCGCACCGTCATCGCCGAGCAACTCAAAGCTGTCTCCGCACGCGTCCCTTCCGTCGTCGGCGACTACACCACCCGGCTGCGCACGCGCATCGACCAACTCCTCCGCGAGAGCGGGCAGGTCGCCCAGCCCGTCGACGTCATCCGCGAGATCGCCGGGTACGCCGAGCGCACCGATATCAGCGAAGAAGTAACCCGCCTGGGGGGCCACCTCGCCCAGTTCGCCGAGCTCATCGCCCGAGAAGACGGCAAGCCGATCGGTCGAACACTCGACTTCATGGCCCAGGAGATGCTCCGCGAGGCGAACACCATGGCCAGCAAGAGCAACGACGTGGAGATCAGCCGGGCGGTGGTGGAGATCAAGAGCGCGATCGACCGCATCAAGGAGCAGGCGGCCAACGTGGAGTGATCCGAACCTCGCGATGGTTCTCACTAAGAACCCCTCCCCCGAGGCCAGGGGCAGAGGTGGGGTTAGACGCTTCGCACACGCGACATGCAGCGGAGCTCCATATCAGTGGTATTCGTAACCCGCCTGCCCGGCCCTACTTCGCCGCGGCCTTCACACGCTCGATAAGCCCGGCATCAACCCCCTTGGCCGCGAGGCTGGTTACAAGCTCGACGTGCTTGGATGAGACCACCTTGGCCTCCAACGCCACCTCCGCAAAGACCGTGCGCGTCAGCGGCGTGTCGTTGGCCGACAGCACGTCGGCGACGACCTTCCAGGCCTCCTCCTCACGGCCCGCCGCGAGCAGACTGGCGTGCAACTGCGCCAACGGCGTCATGGAGAACCGCTCGACATACTCCCTCGACTCTGGCTCGTGGCCGGCAAACATCTTGCTTCTTGCGTACATCCTGAGCCGATCGGCAACATAGAACTGCGGCTGCTTGAGCATCTCCCCCGCGTCCTTCCACCGCCCGGCCTCCACAAGCAGCGGGAGGATGTCGTCGGCAAAACGCCGAACCGTCTCATAGCTGTCCGCGTCCCCCCTGATTCGGTCAAACCAAGCCAAAACCTCGCCATTCTTTTCCAGCACGCGGGTGTTGAGCACGATCCAGTCCGAGAGGTCTTCCCACTCTGGGCTGGTTTTCAGCCGCGTTGCGGTCTCGTCGCGCAGGGCTGTGAACGCGGCAAGGGCAGGTGCGTGCTTCTTGGCCAAGTGCTGCATGTACCCGGCCATGAAACTCACACGCACGCCTCGCATCGATTCCTCGTGCTCGAGCATGTTTTCCCATAACCAGAGATACTCCTCAGTAGCGGCCTTGAGGTCCTCCTCCTTGTCGCTCCCGGCCAGTTCACGTGCGAGATCCATCCGGGCATCGACATCGACCCTCCCGTCCTTGTCGGCACGTTTACCCGCCCGGCGTTGCAACTCCCCGGCCCGCGTTTCGCCCCGTTCGATCGCGCCCAGCCACGCCATCATCTGCTCGGCCGACTGGTACCCAACGACACGATCAAACTCCTTGCCCTCCTTGAAGACAATGATCGTCGGCATCGCTTCGACGCGTAGTTCCTTGGCAAGCCCCGGCTCCTTGTCCACATCGAGATAGACCGCCACGCCCTTGTCGTTGATCCACTTGATCAGGCCCTCGTCCAGCCAGGTGGTCCGGTCCATCTGCTTGCACGGCGGGCACCACTCCGCCGTCGCCTTGATGATCGCAAACCGGGACTGTGCCTTGGCCTGGGCCATCGCCTCGCTGTACACCTTGTCGGTAAACACCGGCGGCTTGGCCGCCGCTCGCCCCGCCGCCGAGCACAATACCAAGAGTGCCACAAGGGTCACAACAAGCAGTCGCTGAGCCATAAGTGATACCTCCGCTGCGGAATCCTAGCGGCCCGACGAAGCCTGCCAGTAGAACCCCACCCCCCCCACTTCTAGCCCTGTAAACCAAGAACGCCCCGCGCGCTAGCGTCGGGGCGTTCTAGAAGGAGAGAGTTCGTCTCAGGGCCACCGGCACCCCGCGTCATAACCCCGGCAACTCACAGCGTTTGTTCAACCAGACTCAGGCTCTTCCACTTCTTGAGCTTCAACCCAAGCGTCCGCACGCCGATGCCCAGCGCATGGGCGGTCTTCTGCCGGTGCCCGCCGAACTTTTTGAGCGTGTTGACGATCGCGTCGCGCTCGATGTCCTCGAGCACGCGGTTGTTGATCGCCACCGTCTCACCCGTCGCCGCCGGGTGCACAACGCTCTGCTTGGCCTCGATCTGGCTGCCCGGATAGGTTCCCGCAAACCCACGACCCTGCCCCGGCAGGCTGAGCGTGTGCCCGTTTGTGCCGGGGTTGTGCTGGCCGTTGGTGCTTGATGGATGCCCGGCAGCATGAGCGTGCCCTTGGCCCCCCGCGTGCCCGCCGGAGTGCCCCCCAGCATGCCCGTTGCTCCCACCGGCCCCTGCCAGCTGCATCCCCACCTCGTGCTCGCCGTCGCGGTGAATCTGCTGCGCCGGCCCGCCGAGCATCACAAACCCTTGCCCCAGCCACGGGCGGATCAACTCTGGCCCGATCGCCTCGCTCCGGCACAGCACCGCCGCACGCTCGGCAATGTTCTGCAGCTCTCTAACATTCCCAGGCCAGGTGTAGTTCTGCATCGCCGAGAGGGCCTCCTCGTTGACGTGCAAGAGTGGCTTGCCGTCGCGCAGGGCGATCTGCCGCAGGAAGTGCTCGCACAATGCCGGGATGTCCTCCAGCCTGTCCCGCAACGGCGGCAGATGAATCGGCAGCACGTTGAGCCTGAAGAACAAGTCCTGCCTGAACTCACCCTTGGCCACGCTCTTGGGCAGGTCCCGGTTGCTCGACGCAATCACCCGCACATCCACCCCGATCGGCTGGCTCGCACCCACACGCTCAAGCACCCGCTCTTGCAGCACGCGCAGCAGCTTCGCCTGCACACGCGCCGGAACCTCGCTGATCTCATCAAGGAGCAGCGTCCCCCGGTCGGCCAACTCAAAGCGGCCCTTGCGCAGCTTGTCCGCGCCCGTAAACGACCCGCGCTCGTGCCCAAACAGTTCGCTCTCCAGCAGGCTCTCAGAAAGTGCCGCACAGTTGACGCCCAGGAACGCCTGCCCGTCGCGTGGCGACAGTTCGTGGATCGCACGGGCGATCACCTCCTTGCCCGTCCCACTCTCGCCACAGATCAGCACCGTCCCGGCAGACTCGGCCACCGCCAGCACCTGCTCCTTCACACGCCGCATCGCCGCCGACTCACCGACCAAACGGTGCAGCCCGACCAGGGCCGCCCCGCTCGCCGCCCGTGGCGCATCGCTGGGTTTATCGCTCTTGAGCACCGCGTTCTCACGCACCAGCGCACCGTGCCTGATCGCCCGCTTGACCGTGATGAGGATTTCGTCCCCCTCAAACGGCTTGGTTACATAGTCAAACGCCCCGAGTTTCATCGCCTTGACGGCTGTCTCGATCGTCCCGAACGCCGTCATCAGCACCACGGGCAGGTCGTCGTCGAGCTTGCGGATCTCCTCAATCAGACGCAACCCGTCCATCCCAGGCATCTTCAGGTCCGTTACCACGCAGTCGGGGCGTTCCTTGGCGATCTGGGCGATGGCCGACTCCCCCCCGTCGGCCGTCAGGACGGTCAGACCAGCCCGGGTGAGGGTGGTGCCCACACTGTCGCGGAGCATTTCCTTATCATCTACAACCAGCACCGTGCCGTGCGTGCCCATGCGGTTTTCCTTGGGTGTTCCACTCATCTAACAAGTATCGGTCGGTTCTGACAAAAAACGTCAAAACTGCGCGATCCAAGTCGGTTGACAGGCCGTAGGTCTACCGATGTTCCACACGGAACATCGACCAAACCTGGAGATGCTGCAACCGAGAACGCCAGGGGGTCGAACGGGTGAGGGGGGATCCCGCCGGCGGGAAAAAATCGGTTGCTTGGACGCAACGCCCCGGGTTTGTCGGACTTACACTCCCCGCCCGAGACCGGGTGGCCGGATCGGTTTGCCCGGATAGTCCCCTCAGGGTATCGGTTTGGTGTTGGCGTGTTCGGTTGGTGTCGGTTTCAACAACGAGGTATCCATGGCCAGTCGCGGCTCATCCGGTTTGATCGTTCTGACTTCGGTTCTTGGCATCCTCGCCGCCGGCGGGCTGGGGGTCGGCCTGTGGGGGTACACGCAGAGCCAGAGCCTGCAAAAGCAGCTCGACGACCAACGCAAGGAGGTGGGCGACTACGTCCGTGATGGTGAGAAGAACAACGACACGGTGCGCGAACTGGTCAACGAGGCCAAGCGGGCTACGCCGCCACAATCGCTCGTCGGGTACCTGTCGGGGAACTTCCAGAACCTCGCCGAGAAGGTCTCGGGCCAGCGCAACGAGACGCCGGCAAGCCTGGTCAAGAAGATCGATGCGGTGCTGACGCCCCTGGGCAAGAGCAACCTGGTGGCGGGGGTATCCGAGCTGGGCGCCGAGTTGATCAAGGCCCGAGCGGAGATCAAGGCCGCCGAGGCCTCGCGCCAGGAGTCGATCGACACGCTGCGCAGCAGCCAGGAGCGGATCAAGGCCCTCGAAGAGGCGCACCAGGCGGCCATCGCCTCGCTCTCTTCGGGCGTGGACACCTACAAGGGTCAGATCGACACCTACCGCGAGGATCTGAACAAGCGCGTCTCGGAGATGCAGGCCTCCGTCGACAAGATCAAGCGCGACGCGGCCGACGAGGCCACCCGGCTCAACGACCGGATCGCCAAGCTCAACGAGGAACTGCTCATCGCCCAGGGGAAGGTGCGGTCGCTGCAGGGCGCACGCAACGGGGCGGTGCTCAAGCCGGGCGATGAGGCCACACTTGTTGATGGTGAGGTCGTAGCCCTGGTCGACGCGGACAACACGGTCTTTATCAACCGTGGGCGCAACCAGCGCGTGGTGCTGGGGATGAGCTTTGAGGTCTACAGCGACGCGACGCAGATCAAGTCTGATGCCGGGCGTGGCAAGGGGGCCGTCGAGGTCATCAGCGTTGACGACAACTCGTCGGTGGCCCGGGTGGTGCGTGCAACACGCGGCAACCCGATCTCTCGCGGCGATGTGATCGTCAACCCCGTTTACGACCCGAGCAAGAAGTACAAGTTTGTCGTCGCGGGCCTCTTTGACACCACCGGCGACGGGCGCGCGACGCCGGGTGAGGCCGAGGACATCAGGGCCTTGATCACCGGGTGGGGCGCACTGACGGTCGATGCGCTGGCCGGGGACGTTGACTTTGTGGTGCTGGGTTCGCGGCCGATCGTCCCCCCGACGCCGCCGAGCGATGCACCGGCGGCGCTGGTGGACCAGTTCGTGCGTGCCAAGCGTGCCGCGGCGGACTACGACACGCTCTTCGCGGCGGCCACGGCCGCGGGGATACCTGTGCTCAACCAGAACCGCCTGCTGACGCTGATGGGCAAGTAATTGGGTTTTACGTGTTGGGTTATAGGTATAAATAATGGCGCCTGCGTGATTTAGCCTTGGGTTTGACCGCCTGTTTCAGGTTGGCGAAGAGTTCCGTCCGCTTCGGAATCTGGATCGTCGTGCCACCAAGTGCCTGTTGTGTCTGATGGTTCTTCTTGGGATGATTGTTCATGGCCTCTCCGAGCGATTCTTTTCGCAAATTGGATCGGGCATACACGCATTTCCAGGCTCTCGATCTGCAGGTCAGGCAGTTCATTGAGTCTGGCCCCTACTCCGTTCGGATTGAAGAGAAGCCTGAACCAGGACAGTGCAGAATCCTCGCCAAGTGTGCGAGTTGTCCCAAAGACTGGGGTCTCATCGTTGGCGAAATTGCCAATAATACCCGAAGCGCCTTGGACTATATCGTCTACCGAGCCAGTAGTTTGCCACCCAGTAGCCCGCAGCGGCGAGAGCTCTACTTCCCCATCTGTGACAGTTACAGGGCATTTCACGAGAGAGTGCAGTCCAGACTTAGGGGCATTGATTCCGGCATGGTCAGCCTCATCGAATCCTTCCAGCCGTACAAGGGACGTGGCGCGAACGACCCGCTCACCCTCTTGGCCAAGATCAACATCAGAGATAAACACCATGCCATTCAGACCACCGCCGCAGTTGCCGCTAATGGCGGATTGTCGATGGGCGGGCGCATTGGGACCAACAATTTTGGCGGGTTTGGAGTAAGACTCAGCAATGCGACAAACATTTCTTTCGGAGATGGTGTCGTGTTCAATGTTCGCGGCGGAAAAATATCCGAACATGAAACCGAAATCGCGGACTTCACCACCAATGCTCGCTCGCAGATTGTCTTGAAGCCGCATATCACCCCGGAGGTACAATTTGACCGGGGAATAGTCGAGATTGAGGGTCGCCCCGTGATACCAACGCTCCGGGACATCCTTGATCGCGTCAAAGAAATCATCGAGCGCTTTCCATAGTTCATCCGCCATTAGTTGCCAGACCACAAAGCACTCAGCCTTCCTCCTCATATAGTGAAGGGATAGTTTTCTAAAAAATTGGTGGGGCGGGCTTCCGAGCCCGCCCTTTTTCATTGTGGTGATACTGGTCAGGCTTGGCTCAGTGATGGGGGAGTGAGCAGGGCCTGGAGGTGCGGGAACCCAAGTCCGAGGCCCGGCCCGGAGGTCCGGGGTACCCAAGTCCGGGGTACCCGAGCCGAGGCAGAAACTGCAACGCCGCCGGTCTCCGGTGGGGCGCCGACCGAAAGGTCACTGTCCATCATTCGCGCTGGCGGTGCCCGCCAGTGGGTTGCGGTAGAAGCGGCTGGGCTTGTCGTCGGCGAGTTGGTCGTTGAGTTTCTTGAGCGCCTCGTCGGCGATCTGGCGGACGCGCTCGCGTGAGATGCCCACCGCCGCGGCGATCTCCTTGAGCGTCAACGGCTCGTGCCCGTCGAACCCAAACCGCATCCGCAGGATCGTCGCCTCACGCTCGTCGATCGCATCGAGCAGCCTGCGGATCGTCTCGAGTTCATCGTGGCGGACCATGTCGCTCTCGGGGGGCATCGCGCCCGGGTCGGCGACGAGCTCGCCCATCCCCAGCGACTGCCCGTTGTCATCGGCCGGGCCGGGTGCCGGGGCACGCACCGCGCGGATGGCCCTGCGGATGATGCGGAGTTTCTTCAGCGGCAGTTCCATCTCGTCGGCAAGCTCTTGCAAGCTGGGCTGGCGCCCAAGCTGCCCTTCGAGCCTCCGGCTGGACTGTTTCCACCGTGCGACGAGCTCGACCATGTACGCCGGGACGTGGATGGGCTGCACGGCGTTGATCAGCGCACGCTTGATGGCCTGCTTGATCCACCAGCTTGCGTAGGTGCTAAAGCGTGCGCCCTGGGCGGGGTCAAAACCTTCGACGGCGCGGAGCAGCCCGACGTTCCCTTCCTCAATAAGGTCCTGGATTTGCAGGCCGCGGTTGGAGTAGTTCTTGGCGATGGAGACGACCAGGCGCAGGTTGGCGCGGATCATCCGTTCGCGTGCGATAGGGCAGTTGTCGTTGATGATGGCCCAGCCGAGCTGGCGTTCATCCTCGGCTGAGAGCAGTGGGATCTCGTTGATCTGGCGCAGGTAAATCTGCAGCGAGCCTTGCAGGCCGGCGCTGGTGGACATGCGTTGTGCTCGGGCGGCGGACAATCCAATAACCCTTTCATGGCCCAAGGCCCCTTGCCTGTTGCAACCAGAACGGCCGCGTGCATCGTTCCCGGAATCGGGACGGGGCAGAACCCCATTCCATACGCCGGTGCACGCACCGGGATGCAATCGGTTGGATATCGAATCTGCTTCAGTGCGCACAAACCTGCGCGGTGTTCTCGGAGCGGTGTGGGCCGGGCGCAACCGGCACGTTCGTCTGTTGCGGTCTGGTAAGGGTAGCCGGGGCGTGCGGGGGGGTAGAGGGATGGGGTCTGATAATGGTTTCTTCACACGCCGCGAACAGGGGAGCGGGCGAGCCGGTATAGTCTGCAATAGGAGGAAGCACCCATGGGCAAAAAGAACGGCAAATCGGATGGAACCCCGCCCGGGGGGCCAAAATCAGGAGGGGCGGGGTCGGGTGGGGATGCTGATGGTCTGGGCGCGGGTGGTAATGGGGGTAACGACGGGGGTGGGGAGCAGTTTCCTTCAGCGGACTTGTCGCGTTTGCTCAGCGACTGGCCGTATGAATCGGGGAAGATCGCCGCACGTTTTATCATGGGCGACGACAACGAGCCGAGGTTGCAGATTCGCCTTGACCTTGGGCTGCTGCAGATGCAGCTGGAAGGCCGGCCCGACGGGCTTCGGCCTCGCGGCTTTGAGAGCGTGCTGGAGTATCAGGAAGCGCGTCTGGACGAGGCACTTGCCGCGGGGGGTGAGGGCTTTGAGTTGGGTTCGGAGGACTGCCGGGAGCTGCGCGAGGAAGCTGTGCAGTACTACCAGCGCTACACGGGCCTGCTGGTGCTCGAAGACTACGATGGCGTGGTGCGCGACACGACGCGGAACCTGCGGCTGCTTGACTTCTGCAAGAAGCACGCCGCCAGCGAGGAGGACCGCGATGCGCTGGAGCAGTTCCGCCCGTTCATCATGATGACGCGTGCGCGGGCGCTGGCAAGCCAGGCGATGAAGGACAACGAGCCCAAGGCCGCGCTGCTGGCGGTTGAAGAGGGGCTTGAGGCCTTGCGCAGGCACTTTGAGGATATCGGGCAGGGGTCGTTGTTCGAGCAGAGCAGCGAGGCGAAAATGCTCGGGCGGATGCGTGAGGAGTTGCTGCCGCAGCAGCCCGTGAGCAAGCGGGATCAGCTCAAGAGCCGGCTGGCCGAGGCGATCGCCGGGGAGCGGTACGAGCTGGCGGCGAAGCTGCGCGATGAACTCAAGGGGCTGGTGGACTGAGAGTTTCTTTCAGAGAGCTCTGGCACTGTGGCCGAGGCCTCTGGCCTGTGGGCAAAGGCCAGTAGATTCAGTGGAGCAGGCGTCTGGCCTGCACACAAAGAGCCGAATCAGCCGCGCGGGCGGGACGCCCGCACCACCGGTTTCCGCCACTGGGTAGTAGAATAATCTCTTCTATCAGAAGATGTGTTTACTTGTGTAGGCGTATGGTGCTGCGTGCTGGTGCTGAACATCATCCAGGGGCCTGACAAGGGGCGGGTCTTTGAGCTGCCCGACAACGAGCCGCAGCTGCTGGGGCGGTCCAGCGAGGCGTTGCCGATCACGGACAACACCGTCTCGCGCCGGCACGCGGAGTTGACACCCGACGCGGGTGAGTGGTACATCCGCGACCTGGGGAGCCAGAACGGCACGCAGGTCAACGGCGTGCGCATCGACGAGCGCGTGCGCCTCAAGGCCGGGGACCAGGTGCGCGTCGGGGTAACACTCTTGACGTTTGGGCGTACCGAGCGCAAGCCCGCGTCGCCGGTGCGCCTGCTGGCCGGGGACAAGATGGACACGTCCATCGAGCGGTCGATTTTGAGCAACGAGGACTCGGTGATCTTGGTGCTCGACAAGGCACTGGAGGGGTCCTCGGCCGGGGGTTTGAGTTCCGGTGGTGGCGCGGCTGGTGGCTCGGCGGCGACGAGCCTGCGCGCGTTG
Organism: bacterium; assembly: GCA_046339895.1. GTDB lineage: Bacteria > Planctomycetota > Phycisphaerae > Phycisphaerales > UBA1924 > JAJTGZ01. The sequence continues at coordinate 210,925 of JBKDDT010000012.1, forward strand.
TACCGCCTCAGTGCCCTCGTCAGCACGCTTCCTGAAAAAGAGCAACTCCTCGATGGGGTGCTCGAACTGGTCTTTGCCGAGCTTGCCCCAGAGCGCGGGTGCATCGTGCTCGTCGAAGACGGCGTCCCCGTGCCGGCGGTGGTCCGGTTCGCCAGCCCCAGGGGGGTGGGCAAAAGAATCGGAAAGGGGGACGGAAAACGCACCCCCGAGACAATAGACATTAGCACGACGATCCTGCAGCACGCGCTAGGGCGCGGCGAGGGCGTCCTGTCCACCAACGCGATGAGCGACCCACGCTTCCGCAAAGGGGACAGCGTCCAACGCCTGAGCATCCGCAGCGCCATGTGCGTGCCCGTCCGCTCCGGCCAGCGCACCTTTGGGGCGATCTACATCGACTCATCGGTCGGCTCGGCAAACTTCACCGCAGAACGCCTGGCGCTCATGAACGCCATCGGCCAGCAGACCGCCCTGGCGCTGGTCATCGGCGAACTGATGGCCCAGAAACTCCAGACCGAGCGCCTGGCGACCATGGGCGAGACCGTCGCGATGCTCAGCCACAGCATCAAAAACATCCTCCAGGGCCTCCGCGGTGGCGCCGACGTCGTCGAGATGGGCCTCCGCAAGGACGACCTAAAAGTCTCCCGTGGCGGATGGCCGATCCTCAAGCGGAATCTCGACAGGATCATCGGCCTGACGATGAACATGCTTGCATACTCGCGCCCGCGCACGCTGGAACTCGAACTCGTCAAACTCGCGCCGATGCTCGACGACTGCGCGAGCCTGCTCGCCGAGCAGTGCCGCGTGCGGGGCGTTGTCCTGCTCATCGACGCCGACCCAGAGATGCCGCCGGTGCCGCTGGACGCGGGGCAGATGCACCAGGCGATGATGAACCTGCTCAGCAACGCCGTGGAAGCGGTCGATGCACGCGTCGGTGTTGTTACGGTGCGCGCGGGGTTCGTCCCCCAGCGCGGGCAGGAGGGAAAGGTGCAGGCACGCGGCGAGGCGCGGGTGGATGTCTACGACAACGGGCCGGGCATACCGGCGGAGATTCAGCGGCGGATCTTTGAGCCGTTCTTCACGACCAAGGGGATCCGTGGCACGGGCCTTGGGCTGGTCGTAACCAAGCGCATCGTCGAGCAGCACGGCGGGCGGGTGGTCCTCAAAAGCGAACTGGGCAAAGGCACAACCTTCTCAGTGATCCTCCCGGTGGACCCGGGATCAGGCATCGACCCCGGCGCGACAACCGACACACGCGGCAAGTGATGTGAGAACTTTTACTCCACAGGGGCAGAGGTTTTCTGAGTTGTAAACCAGGGTTGTCTTTGGCGATGACTTCGGCCCCAGCGCGGCCGTGCGGTGAGCCACACCCGGCATGCACGCCGCGTTCCTCCGCTGACCTCCGCAACCTCCGCGAACCACTTCTGCTTCTACGCCGGGTTTGCAGCAGCCAAATCCACCCCTACCCATCCCCTCGGGGCAGTGGCTGATTGCGGCTAAGCAACAGCCGGTCAACGCGCAGGTACGCACCCCCGGCCACGCCCAAGAAGATGTTGGTAATGCTCTCGACGACCGAGACAGCCAGCACAACCGTGATCGCGTGGGCGCCGGCCGCTGTCAGGATCGCGGCGGTGAGGCCCTCGCGTGCGCCGAGTGCGCCGGTGGGCGACGCGCTCTGGATGAAGAAGTAGGTTGTTGCCGCGATCATGCACTGCGCCCAGGTCATCTCAACGCCCAGGGCTTGGGCGACGAGCCAGAAGCGGATGACCTGCGCAGCCAGATCCATGCCACGCCAGCACAAAGCCTCGGCCATCGCCCAGGGGGAGGCGACTGTGCGCAGGCCGTGCTGGAGCTTGATCGCAAAGGGAATGTGGGCAAGGCGCTCTAGTGGTGCGGGCAGGCTGTGCGTGAAACTCGCCCAGCGCTCAGCCGGGGCGAACCTGCGCGCCAGCAGGACGCACACGACCCCCAGCGAGATCGTCCCGGCGACGGTCATCACCCACCACCCGGCGTTGACCTCTCTGATCCACAGCGTCGCCGCCAGCGCGGGCGCGAGGCTGATGACGATCACCAGTGCCGTGCCCGCCAGCCAACTCAGTATGGTGCCCAGCGCCAGGTGGTGCCTGGTCTTGTGCAGCACGATGCGGGCGATGAGGCTGAGCTTGAAGGGGACGTTTCCCAGCAGCGTGCAGAAGGCGTTGATTGCCAGGCCATCGGCGATCGTGATGATGCGCACCGGTTTGAGCGTGGCGCGGAAGACCATCGCGCTGGTGGCCGTGGCAGCAGCCGAGAGTGCAAACAGTGCCGCTAGCAGCCACGCGGGCGCGGCACCAAGGCGCGCAAGCTGCTGGAGATAAGTCGGGTTGCTGACCACCAGATAGATGCAATACGCAAGCGCGGCCAGCCCGAGCGCAAAGCCAAAGACTTGCAGTGCCGTACGCGTGCGACTGCCCGATACGCCGGGTGTGATGCTGCTGGTAGGTGTGCTGGTCGTGGGCATCGGTGCTCTGCGGGTTTACTGCTTGGCGACCGGCTCGGTTTCCCAACCCTCATACTCACCCCCGGCGTCGATGGCGTTCTGGGCAAGTTGCGCCGTCAGGTCGCTGAGAGCAAAGATCTCCACCCCCGCGTGCTGGGTGAACTTAACGACAAACGCCTCCGCCCCGTCCCGCCCCTCGGTAAAAAACGCGTCCTCACCCAACGCAAGGTCCAGCTCGGGCAACTCCCCGGCGAACTGCTCACGCCCCTCCGCCGTCGGGAACGAGGCGAAGTGCTCGATCATCCGCGGTGCGGCATGGTCGTCCCCAGCCTGCTCGAGCTGCTCAAGCACCCAGGCGTTCTTCATGAACTCAAACTGGCCAAGGTCCGGCTCCAAAAACTCGGCAAACAACTGATGCTGCGGGTCCGCCCGGCCAATCCCCCCAGGCGCGGCGGCGGGGAACTGCGCCGCGACAAGCCGCAACGCATCGGCCATCCCCCGGTCCGACGGGGCGTAGAAATAAACGTTGCGAGCACCGCCACTGGAGATGCTCCCAACGTGCTGGGCCTTGAGTTTCTCCTCCAGCATCGGCACGATCATGTCCTCGACCTGGTTGATCACCTCCATCGCACCGGGGGTTGGAAGACCCTGAGCGTCGGCGGGCTGGAAAGGGAAGCGGATGTGCAACCACGTCGCTTTGCTCGGGTCCGGGCGGGCCAGCCAGTCCATGCTGACGGTTACCCAGCCTGGTCGGCCATCGATCTCGGTGGGGAAAAGGCCGTAGCGTGGGGTGCTGGGCATGGGTGAAGGTAGGGGGCCTCGGAGTTAGGCTCGGGCCAGCGCGCGGGACGGGTTTGCCTAGCATTATGCCAGTGGCAGGTGGGGCCAGAAAGGCGTGCCCGGCATGGACGTGCGGCGCAACGACAACTCGGGTTGGTTTGGTCTGGCTGTGCAACTGGGCGTGGGTGTCATTGCGCTCGTGCTCGTCGGGTGGTCAGACTGGAAACTCGGCGGGGATATCTCGGTGCTCCCGTTCTACATAGCCCCGGTGCTGGTCATGGCGTGGGCACGGCCCGGGCTGGCCTGGTTCTGCCTGGCCTTGGTCGCCGCCGGGTGCTGGTGCGTGGCGCAAAGCTTGGACCACACGCTCATGTGGAGTTGGGGCATCCTGATCTGGAACACCCTGGGCCGGCTGGGGGTCTTCGTCTGCCTCGGGTTGCTGGCGTCGCTGGCGTTCCATCAAGGCCGGGCCGAGGGCGATGATGACCTGGATGCGTGCGGGCTGCTCTCCTCCGTCGGGCTGCGCAAGGCCCTCGCCGCCTCCGCGGCTGGGAGTGCCGCGTCAACCCCCCCCAGCGCGGTGCTGATGATCGAGGTCGAGGGCCACGCCGGTGGCACGCCACAAGCCCGGCAGCAACGCGTCGCGCTGCTCGCGGCCCTCCTGGCAGGGGTGCTGCGCGAGAAAGCACGCGAGGGTGATTACATCGCTCGACTCAACGACTTTGACTTTGCCCTGATCATGCCCAGGACGGCACTGGCCCAGGCGGAACTCATCGCCTCTGCCGTGCTGGACACGCTGCCCAAACTGCGGACCGACTCGGGCCAGTCGTTCACCGCCACCAGCGTGCTGGGCTGGAGCGAGACACTCCCGGCCACAGACGCCGACCTGCTCCGCCAGGCGGGGCGGGCACTCGTCCTACGCCGCGTTACTGCCCCAGAGTTGCACCAGACCGTGCGCCTTGGACCGGCGGCGATGGGAGGCCTGCTGGCGACGTGAGGGTTGCTGTCGTAGCTGCCGTGCCTTGGGTATTCAGGCTGTGCGCAAAGACATTTCACCACAGAGCCACAAACGAACCCAGAAAGGCAGATGCTCAGGATTTGCTCTTGCGGCACAATCCCCGCATCTCTCTTCTGTGGGCCTCACAACTGCTGCAGGAACCGCAGGTCATTGGCGTAGAGCATGCGGATGTCAGGTATGGCGTACTTGCCCATCGCCAGGCGTTCGATGCCAAAGCCAAAGGCGTACCCCTGCCACTGCTGCGGGTCGATGCCGCAGGAGGTGAGCACGTTGGGGTGGACCATCCCGCACCCGCCTAGCTCCATCCAGCGGACGGGCTGGTCGGGCCGCAGCCGGACCTTCAGGTCTAGCTCGGCAGAGGGCTCCGTAAACGGAAAAAACGTCGGGCGCAGGCGGATCTCCGCCTCGCTGCCGAAGTACGCGCGGGCAAAGTGCAAGAGCGTCGCCTTGAGATCAACCATCGACGCCCCCCGGTCGATGCACAGCCCCTCGATCTGGTGGAACATGAAACTGTGCGTCGCGTCAACGGTGTCGGGGCGGTAGACGCGCCCGGGGCTGACGATCTTGATCGGCTGGCGCAGCTGCCCCCCGCCCTCGGCCACGCGCGCCTGCATCACTCGCGCCTGCACCGTGCTGGTCTGACTACGCAGCATCCGCGGTGCGCGGGCCTTGCCCCCGGCAACGGCTGGCTCGTCGATATAAAAGTTGTCCGTCGCCTCACGCGCAGGGTGCCCGGGAGGAATGTTCAGTTTGATGAAGTTGTGCTCGTCGTCCTCAAGCTCAGGCCCCTCGGCCACCGCAAAGCCCATCCGCGCAAAGACCTCCACCAACTCCTCACGCACACGCGAAATGATGTGCCCACGCCCCGTGGCGTGCGAGACAACCGACCCCGGCTCGGTCAGGTCCAGCTGCGGGCCGGCATCGCGCACAGCAGAACTGCCGAGGGCCGACTGCCGCACCGCGAACGCCTCCTCCAACACCTTGCTCACCGCGTTCAGGCGGGCACCAAACGCCGGCTTCTCCGGCCCGGGCACGTCCTTGATCCCCCCCATCGCAGCCTTGATCTTCCCCTTGCTGCCCAAAAACTCGATCCGCCACGCCTCCAAGCCCGGCCCATCACCCACGGCCGAAAGAGTCGCCAGGGCGGTCTGCTCAAGTTGATCCAGGCTTAATGGCTGGGGCATGGATGCAGAGCGTAGGTGTTGGGTTGACCCCAGGTCGCCTGGAGGGAGAGTATGGTCTATAATCTTCCCCTTATACCCCGCTGCCCCGGGGCCCGAGTGTTTCGGCTGTGTCGGGGCAAGCCCATGGCGAGGTGGTTCTGATGTCGCAGTTTGCCCGTTTCACGCCCCAACCCAAGGTCAAGGTCGTCAAAGAGGCCGCCGGTGGGAAGGTCTATATCGACTACAAGGACGTCGAAAAACTCCGCCGGATGATGTCCCCCAACGGCAAAATCTTCACCCGCAAGCGTCTGTCAACCACCGCCGGCGAGCAGCGGATGGTCTCGCAGGCGATCAAGCGTGCGCGCTTCATGGGCCTGCTGCCGTTCACCAGCGCAACGCTCGGGTGAGATTCGCGGACATACCAAGCAAGCAAGGCCCGCGTGTGAGGTCTTTTTCATTGGCGTGCTTTTGCGTGCCCGCGTGCTAATACGCCCGCCGCAGTTGCGCCCCGGGGTAGAACTGCACGACGATCTCCGGCCACTTCTCACCCTCGTCGGCGAGCTGCTTGGCCGAGTATTGGCACAGGCCCACGCCGTGCCCGAAGCCGCGCCCCACGATCGTGATCGTCTCGCCACCGATAGCCCACGCGTCCATGTCCGAGGAGTTCACACGTATCTCCTTGGTTACCTTCGCCAGGCCCGCCGCCTCGGTGTTGCTGGCCTGCCGCAGCTGCTCAGCCGAGATCGTGTGCGTCGCCCCCGCGCTATCGGTAATCGTAAAGTGCGTCGGCCTGCCGACTGCGTTGGTCTGCGTTGGCCTCACGGCGGTGATCTGCGCCAGCTGCTTGAGCGTCCCCCCGTTCTGACGACCCCACTCACGCAGGCGTGCCGTCAGGTCGGCCTTGCCCCGCGTCGCCTGCCAGCGGTAGTAAGGGCTTGCCTGCCCCAGCCCAGGCGGGCGCTCCCCCGCCTGCAACGGCCCCGCAAGGTTGTACTCAAACCCACGCACGATCGGCCACGTGTCGCGCGCACTAGCAGGGTTCGGCCCGGCCGTCGAACTGTAATACGCCCGCAGAACCTGGCTGTTCCACGTCAGCACCACGCCCTGCGTGTCCCGCACCGCGAGCGCGGCCGTCGGGTTCTCTGACGCCCCCTTGTACGCCTGATCACGAACCGAACTCTCCACATCAAACCGCTCACCCTGAGACCGCGCCAACTGCCGCTGCTGGATCGCGTAACTCCGCGCCGCCACGGCCTGCGCGCCAAAGGCCTGCCTCGGCCAAGAGGGCCACATCTCCGCCGCCACCACGCCCACGAGATACTCCTCGATCCCCACGTCCTCCACCAGATCAAAGGTCCGTGGCGAGATATCGCTGCGTGCACTCAGGATGAACTTCCCACCAAACCGCGCGCGGTCGAGCGTCAACTTGCTCGCCAGGTTCGCCGTGCTCGCGGCACGCGCGAGGTTCCCTGTCGGCGCTCCAAGCGGCGGCGCGTTCGTTGACGCAACGCCCACAGCCCCCTCGGCCAGCATCTCACGCTCGGGCGCGACCAGCACGTCGATCAGCCGTGGATAGCTTGCAACCAACCCCGCCGCGTCGGTAAACGTCCACCCCGACTCCGTCAGCGCCACCGCAACCGGCGGACGCATCGCCGCCGCCGGGCGTGCACGGTCCTGCCCGAGCACCCAGAGCGCGTCCCCACCCGTCAGCCCGATCGTCGCCGTCGTCGTCCCCTCGCGCAGGCGCACGCGGATATCAGGCTCCCCGGCAATCCCCGCAATCACCGCAATCGGCACAGCATCAGGGCCTGGATACGCCGAGGTGCTCTTGGAGGTCCTGCTTGCACGCGCCGGGGTGGCCGGCTCATCATCGCCGAATGTGGGCAGCGTCGGCATCTGCGCCTGCCAGTTGCCGCACGAGGGGACCGTCAACAGCAGAGCCAAGCCCAGGAGGGTGCACAAGGTCATCAGTCGGTGCGTACGCGGCGTGAGCGCGGGGGTCATGGGTGTCTCCGTCAGGTCTGCCGATATCGACACAGCTAGGCCACGCGGGTGAAAAACGCGCAAGAAGATCACCAAAACGCAGAGGGAACTTACTAGGTTTGGCCGGCTGCAAAGAAAAACCGCCCGGGGCGTGTGCCTCGGGCGGTCTGATGCAAAGAGCATGTAGTGGCACCGGTGTTGGAGCGGTGCCAGTTGTGCAAGGGAGCGAGGACCCCTTGGGGACCCCTTGGGATCAGAACAGAAGCTGGAACTGAGCGCGGACGGCAACCTCGCCAGCCTTCCCTGAGCCGTTCAGGCCCGTGCCAGCGTTCAGCAGACCCGGCAAAGCACCATTCTCCCCGGTGGCAGATTTGATGGAGGCCTGCGTCGCATTGAGAGCCACGACGGTATCGATGGTGAGCTTGGCGGCCTGGCCGGCGAAGTAGTTGTTGAAGCCGAAGGTGATGAAGTTGTAGTTCTCGGGGCGGAAGAGGTCGTTGCTGGTGTAAATCCCGTCGTACTTGACGAAGACTTCCGGAGCCTCGTCCCAACGCCACGAGCCCTGGGCCGTCACGCCATAGATGCTGGTGTTCCCAATCGGAGAATCAACAAACTGGCCAACGCCAGCAACGAAGAGCCCGAAGCCACCACCCTTGATCTGCCCGTCGGCAGTTGCCGCGAAGAACTTGGTGTTGGGGAAGACGGGGGTGGCGGGTGGGCCGATCGTCCCTGCGCCACGCTCGGTCTCCTGGTAGTGGGCGGCAGCGCCGATCTGGGCCGAGGTGGCCGAGCCGGGCCTGCTGGTGTACTCGGCCAAATCGGCCTTGCTCCCTTCAATCACCCAGTTGATGCGGCTGGTCAGGGCATACTCCGCGGTGTCCTTGGGTGTCCCGCTCGTCCCGCCGGTGCCAAAGCCGTTGCCGAAGTCCAAATAGAAGTCCAGCGTGTCGTTGATCGCCCAGCTCAGGCCCACAGCCTGCGAGTAACCCTGGCCCAAATAGGCGTTGACGATGCCACGCTCGGCTGCAAGCGTGTTGCCGGTGGAGTTGAGCTCTTCCTTCAGGAAGTTGACCTTGTACTGACCGCCACGAATCTTGAACCCCTGACCGAGGTTGTACTCAGCCCAGGTGTCGGTCGTGTAGATGCTCGAGCCGGTGGAGGAAGGATTCCTCTGCACCGGGTTCGTCGCGCTGGTGCTGTCGATCGTGCTCTTGCCGCTGGCTGCCTGCTGCAACTGAACTCGATAGGTCAGGTCGCTGTTGATCAGGTTGCCCGAGAAGTCGATGTTGACCCGACGCAGCTGAAAGGCGCCGTTGAAGTCGTCGCCCCGGACGACGTCGCCCGTGGTATCGTTGCTGGAGTCGACGTCGCGGAAGACGCCCGCATCACCCTCGGTGTTGCGATAGTTGGCCACGTAGCGGAACTGCACCAGCCCGTTGATCTTCAGCGAATAGTTCCCGTCCGGGCTGCGGACGACGAAACCCTTGTCATACCCAGCCACGCCGCCGCCCTGCAGCAGGCTGCTACGCGTGTCGGCATCGGCGAGCATGTCCGCAACCATCGCGCGGACCTCGTCGCGGCTGACACCCTGGTCATCGGCCAAGGCCACGTTGCTCATGGCTGCACCAGCCAGGAGGCTCAGCAAAAGTGTCTTCTTCATCATCTAACTCCTTGCATCAGTTTCGAGGCGGCTCTACCCACGGCATCTGCCCGATGGGTCGGAACGCCCGCCTCTTGCGCGTTCCTTCTGAATCTTCCCGGGGCAACACACCCCGAAACAGCGAACTTCAACCTGCAAACTCCAAGATACCGGACGAGAAAGCGATTCGGAGACCAGAACGTTGACTGCAAAGGGAGGGACCCATCAGCACCCCAGCCCGCCGAACCATAGTCTAGACCAGGTAACTTAGCAAATGCAAACTCCCAAGGTGAGATAATCGGTCCCCCACCCTCAATCTCAATGATCTTTTCACATCCCCCGCCACGCGGAGGCACTAAACTACTGCCAAGAACATCACGCAGGCACCCGCAAAATGCCGTTGTTGCGCCAAAGTACGCACAAAAACCGTACAAAACACCCGGATCGGGGTTTGGGAGACCACCATGCAGCCAAGCCGGCGGATTCTGATCGTCGAGGATGAACGCGACATCGCCGAGATGGTCGCGTACAACCTCGAGCGTGGCGGGCACACCCCCACCATCTCCAGCGACGGGCAGCAAGGGTTGCAACTCGCCCTGGCCGAGGTCCCTGACCTGCTCCTCTTGGACGTCATGCTCCCAGGGTTATCGGGGCTTGAGGTCTGTCGTCAGCTGCGGGCCAACCCGGCCACGGCACAGGTCCCCATCCTGATGCTCACCGCCCGTGCCGAGGAAGCCGACGAACTCGTCGGCCTCTCCGTCGGGGCCGATGACTACATCACCAAGCCCTTCCGCATGAAGGTGCTCCTGGCGCGCGTCGAGGCACTCCTCCGCCGGGCGCAGCCCGTGCCAGAGCACGACGGCGCAGCCATCGTCACCCTCGGCCTGGTCTCGGCCGACCAGCACCTGCACGCCGCCTCGGTCCAAGGACAGCCCATCCGCCTGACACTGACGGAGTTCAAACTGCTCGTAGCCCTGATGCAATCGCCCAAGCGTGTCCTCAGCCGGGCCGACCTGATCGCCCAGGTCATGGGCCCCGGCATCATCGTCACGGCACGGACCATCGACGTGCACATCGCCTCGATCCGCAAAAAACTCGGGCCCGCCGGGAACCAGATCAGGACCCAGCGGGGCGTGGGCTACCAGATGACCGCCGAGGCCGAGGCCGAGCAGGTGGAGTAATCCGCAACCCCGGCGTGCACGCACGCTGCGGGTGTGCAACAATACAGGAACCCCAGGCGTACCGCCCTTGAGGGCTGTTGCCCGGTTGTAGGACCTGTTACTGGAGTTACCCATGCGCTGTGCATATGTGTCTGCGTCGATGAGCCGGGGGCGTGTGGTGGGGTGCGCTCTGGTAGTTGTGGCCTTGGGGCTGGGTGGGTGCTACGAGCGAGTGATCCAGGCGAAGGGGCCTGGCGCAAGCGGCGTGCAGATTCAGAAGCCGTACCAGGAGGATTACAAGGTGGACAACTGGCTCTTCGGCAGCAGCGTGCAGCCAGTCAAGCCGAGCGTGGGGCAGCCCCCTGCGTTTAAGTAGTAAGTATGATGGGTTCTCTGGGTACCCCGGATCTCCGAGCCGGGCGTCTTGGTTGATGCGAACCCCACCCTACCGCTTCCCCCAGACCATCCCGGCGGGGGGTTCTAGAGATATGATGAGGTTGAGTTCATCTGGAGGATTGTCCATGGGTCTTGAAGCGGCGTTGCCGGTCGATGGGTTTGTTACCACGCAGCTGCGCCGGATCATCAACTGGGGCCGCCGCAACAGCCTCTGGCCGATGCCCTTTGCCACGGCCTGCTGCGGGATCGAGTTGATGGCCACCGCCTGCTCGCGCTACGACCTGGCCCGCTTCGGGTCCGAGGCCGTGCGATTCTCACCACGCCAGGCCGACCTCATGATCGTTGCCGGACGCGTGAGCGTCAAAATGATGCCCGTGCTCCAGCGCATCTACCTGCAGATGAGCGAGCCCAAGTGGGTCATCAGCATGGGCGCGTGCGCCAGCACAGGAGGCGTCTTTGACACCTACGCCGTCGTGCAGGGTGTCGACCAGTTCATCCCAGTAGACGTCTACGTCCCCGGCTGCCCGCCTCGGCCCGAACAGCTCATCGAGGGCGTGATGGCAATCCAGCGGATCATCGATAGCACCGGCATACCGCCCAGGATCAACGGGGGCAAGCGCGTGGGCCTGGGGCTTGCGCTCTCTGGCCGGGGGCACGAGGTTCGCCCGCAGCCCGTAACGCTCGGCATCTAAGGGGTGCGCGTTGGAACCCCCGCTGCCGATCCTCAACAAAGGCACTGACCAACGCACAGACGAACACGTGCGCACCGCCGACGGGGCCTTGCCCATCGCCGAGACGTTTGTCTCCTTGCAGGGGGAAGGAAAACTCTCCGGCGTGCCGAGCTGGTTCTGCCGGGTCTCGGGCTGCAACCTGCGGTGCGCGTGGTGCGACACGCCCTACGCGAGTTGGAAACCCGAAGGGAACGCCCGACAAGTCCAAGAGTTGATCGCCGAGGGCCTGACCACAGGCGTCCGCCACGCGGTGCTCACCGGCGGCGAGCCGATGCTCTTCGCCGCCCTGGTTCACCTCGCCGCGGGCCTGCGTGCCGGGGGGATGCACGTAACGATCGAAACCGCCGGGACCATCGACCTGCCCGCACCGGCAGACCTGCTGTCGATCAGCCCGAAACTCTCGACCAGCACGCCCAGCACGCAGCGGTCAATCGAGCTCGCCGGCACGCCCGCATGGTCAGCCCGGCACGAAGCCCGCCGGATCAACCTGCCCGCGCTGCAAAGCCTCCTTAACCGCACCTGCGACCGCCAACTCAAGTTCGTCGCCTGCACGCCCGCGGACGTGCCAGAGATCGAAGCCCTCCTGGCCAAGTTAACAGGCTGGTCCCCCGCAGACGTGCTGCTCATGCCCGAAGGGGTCGTCCAGCCGAGTGCCCAACACCTGGCGTGGGTCGCGCAGGCGTGCGTCAAGCGCGGCTGGAGGTTCTGCCCACGCTTGCACATCCAGCTGTATGGGAACAAACGGGGTACTTGAGGGCGTGGAGTATTGAATACTACGAGTTTTCACCACAAAGCCACCGAGGCACAGAGAAGAGGGAATATGTGATCGTGCACGGTAACCAAACCCTGTCTTCTGTTTTTCTCTGTGCCTCGGTGCGTCTGTGGGAAAACGCCTTTGCATCTCCTGCTTCGGCAGGTTCACACCTGCACCACGGGGCAACCACAGGCGCATCTACCGACAACGCTGCCACGCCCCTTAGCCCACCGCCCCCGCCGCAGCCTTGCCCGCCAAATAGCCAGACGCCCACGCCCATTGAAAGTTGAAACCCCCAATCCGCCCGTCCACGTCGCAGATCTCCCCACAGATATAAAGCCCCGGCGTTACACGCGAGCCCATCGTCGCCAGGTGCAACTCGCTCAGCGGCACCCCCCCGGCCGTGACCTCCGCGTACGTATACCCCCGGCTCTCGGCCACCGGCAGACGCATCGACGTCGTCATCGTCACCAACGCACGCCTCGACTCACGCGGCAAGTGCTCCGCTCGCAGGTTCCCCTCCACGCCCGCCTCAAAGCACAACGCTCGCGCCAAACGCTCAGGGATCGACACCGGCACCGAGGTCAACACCGACACCGGCGACTGCGCACGCTTGTCAATCAGCAGCCTGTCCAGCTCCTCCCCCGTAACCCCCGGCGACCAGTTGATATACAGCCCCGCCCCAGGGTCCCCCAGCAGCGCATCAAAGTAATACCGGCTGATATCCAGCGGCCCCGGCCCGCTGAGCCCAAAGTGCGTGCACAACGTGCTGTTTGTAAAGGAACACAGCTTCTTCCCCGTCCCCGAACGCACCTCTAGCCGGGTCGGCAGCGTCAGGCCCGAGAGCGTGCGGACAAACGACCGCGCATCAAGCACCAACGGCACCAGCGCAGGCATCACCACAGGCGTTACCGTGTGCCCAAGGGCCCGCGCAAACCCATACCCCGCCCCGTCGCTCCCTGTCTTGGGCAACGCCATGCCGCCGGTGGCCAGGATCACCACCCCGGCGGTGATCGTGGGTAGCTCCTGCCCGCCCGGCTGCTCCTGACCCGTGATAACAAACCGCCCATCGGCCAGCCGCGCAACACTCCCAACGCGCCAAGGGTGCCTCAACTGCACCCCCGCATCGCGCGTGGCGTCTAAGAGCGCATTAAGTATGGTGTGCGCGTCGTCGGTTATCGGAAACAACTTGCCCGTCTCCTCTTCCTTCAACGCCACCCCCAACTCGGCAAAGAACGAGATCGTCTGCGGCACATCGAATGCACGCAGCACCTTGCCAATCGCGTTCCGCGAAGACCCCGCGTAATCGGACTTGTCCACCGCCCGGTGCGTTACGTTGCACCGCCCACCCCCGGCCACAAGAATCTTCGCCCCAAGTTTCCGCGCACCATCGAGAGCGACGATGGAAAGCGACCGCCCCTCGGACCGGGCATGCCGGCCCGCCCAGATCGACGCGAACAATCCCGCCGCGCCAGCACCAATAACGGCGATATCCACCCGCTCGGCCATACGCCCGAGTCTACGGCTAGGCCGGCCAGCCCAGCACACACTCCACGCCTCGGCCCGTGCGCCGACGCCGGGCACCCGTTGCGGTGTCATCCTGTCCGGGATAACCGGATGGAAGGGTTGTTTGTGCGCCTGGGTTAACAAAACCGTTCGTCCATGGTGCCCGGGTTCAAGTTGTAAGGGGGAAATGCTGATCTAGAAAAGGCCGGGCGATTGCTCGCCATAGCAAACCAGACCGAACCAATCGAACAAGGAGTCTTTATGAACACCCGAATGAATCGCAAGGCGTTTACCCTCATCGAACTTGTTGCCGTCATCGTCGTGCTGGCGATTCTTGCGGGCGTCGCCGTGCCGCGGTACTTCGACTACACCGACCGCGCCCGCACCGGCGCGACCCAGGGCATCCTGGGCAACGTCCGCTCGGCGCTGGCAAACTTCTACGCCAACGCGTCGGTCTCTGGCACCCCAGCCTACCCCACGCTCGTCGAGCTGACCACCAACGGCACGGTCATGCAGGACACGATGGCCCGCAACCCCTACAACAACAGCAACACAGTCGTTGCCGCCGCCAACCTCACCGCTGCCAACGCTCGCACAGTCGTCGGCACCGACGGGTGGATGTACTTTGTCGACAACGTCTCGGTGCCACCGGTAGCGATCTTCTTCTGCAACAGCAGCAACGTAACGACCGCCGGCGACGGCTCGGGCGGCTTCCTGACGGCCAACAACCTCTAAAGGCCCCTGTTCAACCAGCAGCACATGCGGCCCGGGGGCGATATACCCCGGGCCGTCTTTGTTGCTCCCGGCACAGAGCCAAAGTGGTCCCAGCGCGAGCCTGGACCAAAGCGTTGTGGGCTTCTGCCCGATATCACAGCGGCAGACACGCCCGTTCTGCTGATCAACTGCCGACGGCGATCGGCCAGGGACACGTTCGTGCTCAAGCGAAGTTCTGTCATCGTTGAGATCACCCCGACACGCCTGGAGCTGGTCGTCGTGCGCTCGGGCCAGATCGGGCAAGGGCGCGTCGAGCGCGCCAACCCCCCGGCACACGACGCCGACCTCGCAGACACCCTCCGCGCACGCCACGCCACACTCGCTGGGTGGGTCAATGAGCTCGGCCTGCATTCCTGGCCCTCCACCATCCTCTTCAGTTCAACGACCGAGACGTGCACGCTCTTCTCCTGCCCCGCCAGCGCTGGCCCCGCCGCCCTCGACAGCGCCGCTCGCATGGCCCTCAGCGAGATCGCCGGCTACGACATCGCCGGGCACCCCGTCGATGTCCAGCACTTGGGCACCGACACCAAGGCCCTCAGCAAGCCCAACCCCGGCACACGCGAGGGAGACGCACAAGGCCAGCCCATGGCCCACGCCCTCGCCGCCGTCGAACAGGACCAGGTCGCCGAGCTGCTCGCACGCTGGGCAACCTCCACCGGCCTGACCGTCGCCGGCCTCGTCCCGACCACCGCCGCGCCGATCGCCAGCGCACTCACCCGCCTGCTCGCCCTCCCACCCACCGACAGCCAGCCCAGCGCACTGCTCTGGATCGGTGAGCACGAGTCCTTCCTGGCCGTGGGCGATGGCGCAGGCCTGCGCCTCTTCCGCACCATGGGCATCGGTGTCGAGAGCCTTGTCGAGGCCCTCCAACGCCCGATCCAGCCCAGGACCGCCGGGGCCGAGGCAATCTCCATCGACCGCGCCGCCGCCCGCACACTGCTCGAAAAGTTCGGCGTCCCTCGACCCGATGACCTCCTGGACCCACGCCTGGACCTCTCGGGCCAATCCATCATCCCACTGCTCTCGCCGGTCCTGCAACGCGCAGCCGTCGAACTCAAACAATCCCTCCGCTTCGGGCTTGTCGAGAAGGACCGTGCCGACATTCAGATCACAATCATCGGCCCCGGCGCATCGCTGCCCGGGCTGGCCGAGGCCTTCACGCACCTCTGCGCCGCACAGGTCGCCGCCGAGGCGCCGGCCGTTGTCAACGCCGGCACCGGCAACTGCAGCGCCAGCACCGGGAACATCGCGGCCTTCCTTGCCGCCAACACACTCACGCTCAGCCTTCTGCCCAACACCATGCAGCAGGCCTGCTTGGTCGGCAAGACCCGCCGAGCCCTCTGGGCCGGGATCGCTGCCTCGGCCGCGATGGTCGGCATCTACGCCGGGTGGACCTGGCTCTCCCTCTTTGCTGCCCAACGCGAGGTCGCCTCGCTCAAAGTCCAGTCCGAGACCGGCCAGCGCCTCGACGGGCAACGCCGGGCGCTGCTAGCCACGCAATACGCCGCGAAACTCGCGGCCGTGCGCATCAACGATGCCCTCGGCGTCATGCCCCAGTGGTCCGCCGTCTTGGCCGGGCTTGTGCACGCCACACCCGAACACACCCTCATCAAATCGATCGATATGGGCGAGGGTGACGGTGGCCCCACCGCACGCCTCTCGTGCACCATCCAGGCCGAGGACGACGCGGTCTTCGCACAAAGGCTCAAGGCCTACACCGACCGCCTGACCGGTATGCCCATCATCCGCGCCGTCAAGATGGGCAGCACCGCGCGTGCGGCTGGTGCGCCCGGTGCGCAGGCCAACGAGTTCAACTTTGACCTGGCGATCCTCCTCGTCGCCACGCCCTATGCCTACAACGCCCCAGCACCCTTCACCGACGTGATGCCCTCGAACAACAACGCGAACGGCCAGACTGAACGCGTGGCCGGGGCACCGGGCCAAGGTGGTGCGCCATGAAGCAGCACACGATCTGGGCTGTCGTACGCAAGTGCCTCCCCGATTTTGTCATCGGTGTAGCAGTCTGCGGCGGCGGGATGATGCTCCTGGTCGATCCCCTGCAAAGCCGCCTGGCCGATGCGCAACAGCACGTCGGCACCCTCCAGCGCACCGTCGCCGGGTTCAAGACTTCCCCCAGCGCACTCGTCGAAGCGCAAGCAAAGGTGCAAGAGGCGCACCGTGCCCTGGAGGAGATACAAGCCCGCAGCAAGATCGTCGCCGACCGCACGGAGATGTTCAGCGCACTGATGAACCTGGCCGAGGATGCCGGCGTGCGCGTCAACCAGTTCCAGCCCTCCACCCCCAGGCCACCCAAGCCCCCGGCACAGCTGGCGCAGACCACTGCAACACCCGCACCCACGCCGCAGCCCAAGGGCGCACAAGGTGCCAGGGCCCTATTAGCACCCCCACAGGCCCCGCCGACGCAGACACCCAAGCCCACCTTCGACACCCGCGTCGCCTACGCCCTGAGCGTTCAAGGCGCATACCCGGCCATCGCACGCTTCATCAACGCCCTCGAGCAGAACGTCGGCTTCTCAGTCGTACGCTCCATCCGCATCCTCCCCACCACCGACCCGAGCGTGCTCCTCGCCCAGATCGAGACCGAGCACGTCGCCATCGACACCAAGGCCTTCCTCCAAGCCCAGGCCCAGGCAAACGCCCACAAAGTCAACCAGGGGGGCCTGCCATGAAACTCCCCTGGCGATCACGGACAACCGGCCCTGGCCTACGCGGCTGGCAGTTACGCCCCGAAGCCGTCATCTCCGCCTGCGCACTGCTCGCGCCCGTCCTGGCCGTGCAGATGGTCCGGCTCATACCAGGCACCCACGGCCCACGACAAGCCTCCGCTCTCACACCCCCCACCGACGGCACAGACGGCACAGACGCGGGCACCAACCCCCTCATGCCCGCACTGCCCAATCTCAGCCCCACTCAAACACTCGCACTCCAATGGGGCAAGGAACAACTCCAAACACCCATCGTCGGCAACCCCCTGCTCCGCCCCAAGCCCCAAGCCAAGACCACACCAGGATCCCCCACGCTCGTGCCCAACCCCGCCACGAACCCGGCCGAGCCAGAGTTGCCCCAAGAGGTCAAGGCCTTGAAAATGACCTCCATCATGCGCCTGGGCGGTGAACTCGTCGTAACTATCAACGGCCGGGCGTACCGCGTCGGTGAGCCGGTCCTGCCCGGATGGTTCCTCACCGAGCTCGCCTTGCCCACCCGCCAAGCAACCCTCAAAAACCAGGCCGGGTTGACGGCACGCCTCCAGCAAAGTAAATAAACACCCCCGCTGCCTACCCCGCACCCTTTTCAGTGGCGGACCTCTATCAATCAGCCCCGTTTCACCGCTGCAACATCGGCCATCTCGACTATTTGACCTTGCAAGTTCCTAACAAAGTAAAAAAGTGCTCCATCGCAGTCTAAACTTGCCCCTCCATCTGGTTGTCCGTACGCAGACCGAACACTCTCCCTGGAATCCATCATGCTCGGCAAAGTCTTCAAGGCCTACGACATCCGCGGCACATACCCCGACCCCCTCAACGAGCTGATGGCCAAGCAGATCGGCTTCGGCTGCTCGCGCTTCCTCCTGGCCGAGGCCAAGGCCCTCGGCGACGACGGCCCGATGATGCGCAACCTCGTCGTCGGGCGCGACATGCGCAAAAGCTCACCCTCCCTGGCCGAGCAACTTATCAAAGGGATCAACGACCAGGGTGGAAACGTCATCGACGTCGGAATGGTCGATACGAGCTTCATCTACTTTGCCGTCAACCACCTCGACTGCGCAGGCGGCGTCATGGTCACGGCCAGCCACAACCCACCCAACTACAACGGGATGAAAGTCAGCAAACGCAAAGCCAAGCCCGTTGGCGAATCCACCGGCCTGGCCGAGATCCGCAAGTTTGCCGCCACTGTCGACTACACCAACAACCCCCCTCAAGGTGGCGGCCGAACCGAGAAACGCGACCTGTGGGAGGCCTACTCCAAACACGTCCTGGCATTCCTGGACCTCTCCAAACAAAAGGGCAAGAAACTCAAGGTCGTCATCGATGCCAGCAACGGCATGGCAGGCACCACCATCCCCAAGCTCTTCGGCAAAAAACTCAACACCGGCGGCTTCGAGATCATCCCCATCAACTTCGACAACTCCAAGGGTGAGTTCGCACACGAGCCAAACCCGCTGGTCGCCGCCAACGTCAAGCAAACCTGCGACGCCGTCATCAAGCACAAGGCCGACGCCGGCTTCTGCTACGACGGCGACGCCGACCGCTGCGTTGCCGTCGATGAAAAAGGCCGCATCGTCGGCTGCGACCAGCTCACGGCCGTGCTGGCCAAGCACTTCCTGGCCTCCAGCCCGGGCAGCGCGATCGTCTATGACCTGCGCAGCACCAAGGCCGTGCTCGAAGAGATCGTCAAGGCCGGGGGCAAGCCCGTCCGCTCACGCGTCGGGCACGTCTTCATGAAAGGCGCGCTCGCCGAGCAGAAGGCCGTCTTCGGCGGGGAACTCTCCGGGCACTTCTACTTCTCCAAAAACTTCAACGCCGACTCGGGCGTCATCGCCATGTGCACCATCCTCACGGTGCTGGCCAACACCGGCAAAACGCTCGGCGAGCTCATCAAGCCCATCGCACGCTACGTCCAGAGCGGGGAGATCAACTTCCAGATCGAGGACAAAGACGCCGCGCTCGCCAAAATCAAAGAGGCCTACGCCAAGCGTGGAAACCTCGACGAACTCGACGGCGTAACCATCGACTGCTTCGCCAAGGACGGGTGGTGGGCCAACATCCGCAAAAGCAACACCGAGCCGCTCCTCCGCCTGAACCTCGAGGCCAAAGACCGCAAAACCCTCGACACGATCTACAACCAACTCAGCCCGATGCTCGGGCACAAGGTCGATCACTAAGAGAGCACCGAGACTCTTCCTATTGGTGGCACCGGCGTCCCGCCTGTGCGGATCACCCGGGCCTTTGCGCACAGGCCAGAGGCCTGTGCCACCAGAGCCAGACTTCTGAAATAGTCTTTACAGATCACCGGTCCAACGCACCCCCCACCGCGCGCTTCGGCTGTATCCTTCCCCATGACCATCGACACCTTCCTGGAACACTGGAAGCTCGCCGAGCACCCGTTCCGGGGTGAGGAAGCGCGACAGGATGCACTCTTGCTCCGCATGGTCGATGCTTCCGTCCGTGCCGCGGCACAGAACCCGCTCCGCCCCAGCCGCCTGCCCAGGCACCCAGACTACGACAAAATCGCCGGCGAGTTCAGCCGGCCGAGCACCTCCATCGTCTTCGGCGAAAAAGGCTCAGGCAAAACCGCCATCCGCATGCAGCTGGCCACCAGCGCCGCGGCGTACAACGCCGCCAACGCCGACAAACGCGTCCTGCTCGTCATACACGACGACCTCTCCGCACCACTTGCACGCCTGCACAACCGACTGCGCACCGTCAAGCGAGGCAAGGAAAGCCCCGCCGTTGACTCGCTCAAAAAAATACGACTCGCCGACCACGTTGACGCCCTGCTCATGCACGTCGTGCCCAACCTCGTCGATGCCCTGCTCGAGCACACCAGCACCGGGGCGACCACCGGCACCAGCGAACGCCTCGACCTGGGCGGCACCGAGGAAGGACCACGCAAGGCCCTCCGCAGGCTCGACCGCAACCTCAAACGCGACCTGCTCGTCTTGCAAGTCCCCTACGACCGCCCAGAGAACGGCCCGGAACGCACACGCGAACTCCGCAAGGCCCTCGGCGTACGAACGCCGCTGAGCGTTACCGTCGAAGACGTGCTCGCCTACGGCGGGTGGGTCGTCCCCGCGCTGGTCTTTGTCATGCTCGGCAAACGCGGCGCGGCAATGCAAGACGCCGTCGCTGTTACAGCCTTCTTCGTCGCCATGGGCCTCTGGCTTGTCGCCCTGCTCAAGCGCGCCGCGTCCGAACGCTTCGGCATCCGGGCCCGCGCACGCCGGATGTACAGGCAACTGCGCACCACCCCACGCTCGGAATGGTCGTTCATCAAGGCCATCGGCCAGCTGCCGCCGGGGTGGCGTGCCAGCACTTTGCTGCCCACGACCGACTCCGAAGAGGTGCGCCTGGCGATGCTCTCACGCCTGGTGCGCGTGCTGAGGGCCTTTGGCTATGAGAGCGTCCTGGTCGTGATGGACCGCCTCGACGAGCCGCCGATCATCCAGGGAGACCCCGAGCGCATGAAGGCCGTCGTCTGGCCGCTGCTGAGCAACAGGTTCTTGCAGCAGGAGGCCATTGCCTTCAAGCTCCTGCTGCCGATGGACCTGCGGCACCAGTTGATGCGCGAGAGTGCGGCGTTCTTCCAGGACGCGCGCCTGGACAAGCAGTCTCTCATCGAGGCACTCTCATGGACGGGCGTAACCCTCTACGACCTGGCGACGCAGCGCCTCTTGGCCTGCCGCCCACACGAGGCGGCACCGATCACCCTCTCGAGCCTCTTCGCACAGGACGTCTCACGCGAGCACCTGCTCGATGCGCTGGAGCAGATGCGCCAACCCAGGGACGCGTTCAAGCTGCTCTATCAGTGCATCCAGGACCACTGCTCGCTGACAAACTTTGAGCAAGCCCAGCCCGCCGGCGACGGTGGGCCTGGCGATGCGCTGCGCATCTCGCGAGCAACGCTCGACAACGCACGCAAGGCACAGGCCGAACGCACACGACAAGTAGCCATGGGCGTGCGGCCCGGTTGATCATCTGGGTGGGTGTTGACGATCTCCACCACTTTGCGCGCATCCCTACGGCGACGTTTACAGCCCCGCTGGGACGTGCATGTCGGGGAGGCTCCAGATGTATGTCCGACCCCCTCGATCGGCTCCTGAGCCATCGTGGTGCATATCCACCTTTGATCGCAACGAAGCGGAGATGCGAACGCTCATTAGGGAGGGATTACTTGACGGCGCCTGGCGGGCGTG
The DNA here is from genome assembly GCA_046339895.1 of bacterium. Taxonomy (GTDB): domain Bacteria; phylum Planctomycetota; class Phycisphaerae; order Phycisphaerales; family UBA1924; genus JAJTGZ01. Next base: position 232,239 of record JBKDDT010000012.1, read on the forward strand.
CGGGCATTTCGAGGGCTTTGGTTGGCTCGGCGGCGGGGTCGAGTTTTTCGACCAGGAAAAGGTATTGCTTTTGCCGGGGGTGGGGCGAAATGCCCGAGAGCACGTGCGGGTCAAACAGATAGACCTGGTTGTAGTGAAAGATGGGGATCAGCGGCGCCTGCTCCTCGATGACCATTTTCTCGGCTTGCGAGAGGATGCTGTAGCGTTTATCGGCGTCGAGTTCGGCGTCGGCGGCTTCGAGCAGCTCGTCGTAGGGCTGGTGGGAGAACCCGCGGTCGTTGTTCCCGTCGCCGGTGCGGTTGAGGTCCAGGAACGTCAGCGGATCGCCGTAGTCGCCGAACCAGGCGGCCCGGCTGATCATGTAGTTTTTTTGTTTCAGGTCGTTGCGGAAGACCTTGATCTCGCGCTGGCGGAGCGAGACGCTGACGCCGAGGTTGCGCTCCCAGTCCGACGCCACGGCCTGGGCGATCACGTCGTGCCCTGCGTCGCGGTTGAAGAGGATGTCCACCGTCGGCATCCCCTTCCCACCGGGGTACCCCGCCTGGGCCAGGAGTTTGCGCGCGCCCTCGGGGTCATAGGCAATCCCGGCGGGGGATGCGTAGCCTGGCAGTGAGCCGGGGGGGATCAGGACGCTGGCGGTGCGCTCGTCCATCCGCCGGATGTTCTTGGCGATGTTGTCGCGGTCCATCGCCATGGCAAAGGCCCTGCGCACGCGGGCATCGACGAAGGGGTTATCGCGCCCGTCGGGGAGCTTGGCCTGGCAGTTGAAGTTGTAGAAGTAGGTCCCGAAGGCGGGCACGGCGTGGATGTTCTGCCTGCTATCCCTGGGCATCCGGCGGTCAATGGCAAACTGGTCCAGGCCCTGGGCCACCAGCGCGTCGTACCGCTGCTGGTGCTCGCGGATGTACTGGCGTTTGGCCTCGAGCAGGTCCCCTCGATAGTCGGCGGTAACGTCGCTGACCCAATCAACGCTCCCGGCCTGATACGCCAGCACCGTCGCGTTGCGGTCCTCGACGCTGGGGATGTTGACCGTCTGCATGTGGATGCTGCTGGCGTCCCAGTAGTACGGGTTCTTCTCTAAGCGAACGTCGCGCTTGAAGCGCCACGCCGCCAGCGTGTACGGCCCGTTGCTGACCAGCCGGTCGGGGCGCGTCCAGTCGTAGCGCGTGTTGACGCGCGCGGTGATCGGGTCGATGACCTGGTGCGCGTCGAGCAACTCGGGGTAGAGCGGGGCCATGACCTCAAAGGCGAGCACATCGAGCATGTACGGCACGGGGCGCTCGGTGGTGAGCACCAGTGTTCGATCGTCGACGGCCTTGAGCGCGACAAGCTCGTCAAACTTGGCCAGTGTCTGTTCGTAGAGCGCCTGTGCCTCGGCGGGGCGTGGTTGGCCCTGGCCCTGGGCGGCGAAGCGGGCGAGTGCCTCGTCGCGCCAGGTGGTGAAGGCTTTGCCGCCGGCGATGAGGTGGAAGAGTTTGACATAGTCCCCGGCGGTGTCGGGGAGCATCCCCCGGCGGAAGGCGTAGACGAAATCGCCGGCGACGACGGGCTGGCCATTGCTCCAGCGGGCGTCTGGGCGGAGGTGGAAGGTCCAGGTGAGGCCGTCGGCGGAGGTTTCCCATCGCTCGGCAACGCCGGGGACTTTGGCGTAGGTGTGGGTGAAGAGGTCGTTGCGTACGAGGGGCTCAAAGAGCATCGCGGCGACGCGGAGGTCCTGCGCCCAACTCATGCGTGAGAGGTCCAGTGTGGTCAGGTCGCCACGGTTGATGAAGGAGAAGTCGGCACGGGTGGAGGCACGCCGGGATGCGATCAGGCCGAGCGTGGCGAGTGCGAGCAGTGCGATGCCGAGTGTGATGAGGGGCCAGCGCATGAGCAAGGGTAGTGCGGGGGGGTTGAGGCCAGGGGGCAAGAGGTTCGCCGAGGGGGCGGAGGTTGGCGAACCTCTTTGCCTTGCGTGAGACTACCCTAAGGCGTGGACCATCTTTCAGTATTTGACATGTTCAAGGTCGGCGTCGGGCCGAGTTCGTCGCACACGATGGGGCCGTGGCGAGCGACGGAGCGGTTCCTGGCGTTTTTGCGTGCTCGGGGGGTGTTTGAGCGGGTCAGGCGGGTGCGGGTGGATTTGTTTGGGTCGCTGTCAAAGACCGGGCATGGGCACGGGACGGATGTAGCCGTGATCTTGGCGTTAACGGGTGATGACCCTGTTACGTGCGACACCGCCAGCATCGACGCGCGGACCGCGGCGGTGCGGGCGGGCAAGCAGCTGACGCTGGGGGGGACGCGCAGGGGTTTTGCCTTTGACCCGGCAAGGGAGATCATCTTCCGCAGCGAGACGCTCGCCTATCACCCCAACGGGATGACGTGCACGGCGACGCTGGATGATGGGGTGGAGCTTGCGCAGACGTACTACTCCATCGGTGGGGGCTTTGTGGTGCAGGAGGGTGCTGACGCCGGCGCCGATGCCAGGCCCGCGCCGCCGTTTATCATCCATACGGGCGCGGACCTGCTGCGTGCGTGCGCTTCGACGGGCAAGAGCATCCCGGAGATTGTGCTGGCCAACGAGTGCGCGTGGCGGAGTGAGGCGGAGGTGCGGGCGGGGCTTTTGCACATCTGGCAGACGATGACCGAGTGCATCTGGCGCGGCTGCCACACGTTTGGGACGCTCCCGGGCGGGCTGAAGGTGCGCCGGCGAGCGGCAGAGATGAGCGGCCGGCTGTTGGGGATTGCCTCCGGGTTTGCCGGGGACCACACCGGTGGGGACATTGGGGCGTGGAAGGACGCGGTGCGAGCGGCTGGTCAGGACTTTACGAGGATCAACAAGTGGGTGAGCTGCTTTGCGCTGGCCGTCAACGAGGAGAACGCCTGCTTTGGGCGTGTGGTAACGGCGCCGACGAACGGTGCGGCGGGAGTGATCCCGGCGGTGATGATGTACTACGACCGGTTCTGCGCGAGCACGCCGGGGGGGATTGTGGACTTCATGCTCGTGGCCGGGCAGGTCGGGGCGCTGTTCAAGCGGAACGCGACAATCAGCGCGGCGATGGGTGGGTGCCAGGCCGAGATCGGGGTGAGCAGCGCGATGGCGGCGGCGGGTCTGTCGCAGGCGACGCTGGGTGATCTGGCGACGCCGGCGCGGGTGTTGATGGCCGCGGAGATCGCGATGGAGCACCACCTGGGGATGACGTGCGATCCGATCAACGGGCTGGTGCAGATCCCGTGCATCGAGCGGAACACGATGGGTGCGATCAAGGCGATCACGGCGACGAACATCGCATGCGAGAGCGACCCGGCGGGCGCGAAGGTGAGTTTCGATGACGTGGTGCGGACGATGTGGCAGACGTCGCTGGACATGCAGAGCAAGTACAAAGAGACGGCCGAGGGTGGGCTGGCGGTGAATGTAACGGTGGGGTTGAGTGAGTGCTAGGGGTGTGAGTTGTTACTTTGTTGATGGGAGTGGCGGGAGGGTGTCCGCTGGCGGGGCTGGGGGTGCGCTGATGCGTTGGGCGAAGAAGATGATGGTGCCATTGCGGTCGGGTGGGGCGGGTGGGCGCTGGCCGCGCTGGATGGTGGTGGTGCCTGCGAGGGTGGCGGTGGGGAGTGGGTAGAGGTCGGTGAGGAGTTCGCGGACTCGGTTTTGTGGGATGAAGGAGACCTGGCCGTCGAGGGTGATTTGGCCATCGGCACCGGGGGGGAGGACGACGGGGATCTCGAAGCGCTGGACCGACTCGCCGGGGACGACGAGTTTGGCATCGCGCTGGGCGGTGAAGGTGCCGACGGCGGCGCGGGAGGAGTAGTTGATGGCTTTGAGTGGGATCTGCTGGTCGCTGGGGTTCTGCGCATCGACAACGACGTGCAGGACGGTGGCCTGGGGGTTTTCGGAATAGACATAGGCCTCGCGGACGGAGAGGACCGGGGACTGGCCGGCGCACCCGGCAAGGAGGGGTGCAAGGAGGGCGAGGGCCACGTGGCACGCAATAGGCCGACGCGCGGTGCGGGCGTGTGCGTGCGTGGTGGCGGTGGGTTGGGCGTGTGTCATCGCCAGAGGATATCGGCCCGGCAACGAGGGTGCGGGTTGTTTACGTGCGTACAAGGCGCTTGCTTGGTGCGGGTGGAGAGAAGACTGGCCCGACGACTGGCCCGAAGACTTGGTTGGGGGCGGAAGCCATGGCCGGGGTACGTGGGCAGGGTGCGAGGGTGGGGTCTGTGCAAGCGTGCGGGGCTGTGCCTGTGGGAGGGACAAAGGCAGCGGCGTTGAGTGCGAACACCGGTCCAGCAAAGATGGGTTCCATGTGCGGCTTGCCCGAAGGGGTGCGATCGTGGCAAGGCCGATAGCTGTGGAGTTGATGAGGGCCGCAGCGGGGCAAGATTCAGGGGGGTGGGTATTTGATGTCAAGATGTTCACCACTTTGCCTGGCGGCGGGGGTGGGGTTTGTGCCATGGTGTGAGGGCGTGGAGTTGATTGTTTGCGGGAGAGGTGCCTGTTTTTCTTGGGGGTTTCTGCGGTTCCACTCGGCCTTGACGAGGGCGACGGTTTGGACGACGGTGGCCTGGAGGTCGCGGTTGACGAGGAAGGCGTTGTAGACGCCGCAGGTGTGTGCGATTTCCATCTCGCGTCGGGCCTCGCCGAAGCGGCGTTGGATGGTGCTTTCGTCTTCGCGTTTGCGTTGTCGGAGGCGGGCCAGGAGGGTTTGCTCGTCGGGCGGGAGGATGAAGATGGACATGGCCGAGGGGTGGGCCTTGTGGATGTTGATGGCGCCTTGGACGTCTATTTCGAGGATGACCAGTCGTCCCTCGGCGAGGCGCTGATCGACCCAGGCTTTGGGGGTGCCGTAGCGTTTACCGAAGACGCCTGCGTGTTCGAGGAACTCGCCCTGGGCGATCATGGCGTCAAACTGGGCGTCGTTGATGAAGTGGTAGTCGAGTCCCTCGCGGTCGGCATCGGTTTTGGGTCTGGTGGTGGCCGAGACGGAGAAGATGGCTTGGGGGATGTGCTCTTCGAGTGCGCGGGTGATGGTGGTTTTGCCGACGCCGCTGGGGCCGGAGATGACCAGGAGCATGCCGAGGTGCCTTTGGTCGGGTGTGGGGTTGGGCGGTGGGCGTTGGGCCATAGGGGCGAGGATAACCGAGCCGATGGTCGGGGGCGCGGGATGCCCCTGGTGCCGGCCGCTAGTGTTGTTGATGCCGACCAAACCTGCGGAGTTGCTCGATAGAGGCCTGCCACCGGCACCGGTGCGGATTGGGTATGTCAAGTACCTGAACACGTTGCCGTTGGTGGAGGGATTGGGTGCGAACGCGGGTCTGCGGCTGCGTGGTGCGGCGCCTGCGGAGCTCGGGGGGATGCTCGGGCGTGGTGAGATTGATGTGGGGCTGGTGTCGCTGGTTGATTACGCCAGCAGCGCGGTGCCGTTGGCGTTGATGAGGTGCGGGGGTATCGGGTGCGATGGTGCGACGCTGACGGTTCGGGTGTTTTCGCGTGTGCCGGCTGGGGAGATCAGGCAGTTGCACGCGGACATCGAGAGCCACACGAGCGTGGTGCTGGCGCAGGTGGTGCTGTCGCGTGGGTTTGGCAACCGTGTGAAGGTGGTGGGGTTTGATGCGTGCGCGCACGGGGGCGAGTGGCCCGAGGCGGTGCTGCTGATCGGGGACAAGGTGGTCAGTGATGCGCCGCCGGGGGAGGTGTATGGCTATCAGTTGGATTTGGGTGAGCAGTGGAAGGCGTTGACGGGGCTGCCGTTTGTGTACGCGGCGTGGATGTGCCGGGGTGAGGATGCGGGTGCGGAGTGGGTGCGGGGTGTGGGGGAGTTGCTGGAGCGGCAGCGTCTGCGGAACACGATGCGGACGGGTTGGTTGATCGACAAGGCCGTGCGGGAGCACCGGTGGCCAAGGGAGTTGGCGGTGCGGTATGTGACGGAGTATCTGCGGTATGAGATGGGTGCGGGGCAGCGCGAGGGGATTGCGCGGTTCTTTGCTGAGGGAGTTGCGCTGGGGCTGCTGCCGGGGCGGGAGATGGTGTGGGTGGAGTAAAAACACTCGGCAGCGGTGGGGCCCTGGCTACTGGCCGTTTGGGGGGGGACTTGGTGGGCGGGGGACCTGGATTTCTTCGATGGTGATGCGCCTGGCGGTGAGGTGGTCGGGGTGGATATCGACCTGTTGGCGCACGCTGGTGCGTGCCTGGCCCTGGCCCACGGGGGTTTGGACGAGTTCGTTGTGCTCGGTGGAGGAGAGTTCGATGGTGCGTGGTTGGTTAGCCGGTGCGCGGGCGTCGGTGCGCACGGCCTTGGCGACCTCGCCGAAGAAGGCACCGAGATTGCGCATCAGGCTTCCCTGGTCGCTCATGGGCGATGGTATTGCAGGAGTGTGGGGCCGGGGTGCGCTGTGGACCAGGTGGTTTGTTTGGCCGTGGCGGCGTTGAGGATGGGGAGGAAGTGCTCGTGGGGGATTTCGACGATGCCGAACTGCTGCATGTGGGGGTTGGCCAGTTGGGTGTCCAGGAGATCGAAGCCGCGTGCACGGAGGTGGTGCCAGAGGTGCAGGAGGCAGACTTTGCTGGCGTTGGAGCCGCCGAGGGTGGGCAGTGAGAACATGCTTTCGCCGAAGAAGGCGGCACCGAGATGGACGCCATAGAGGCCCCCGACGAGGGTGTGGGTAGCATCGTTTGGGAGCGTGGCGGCGTGGGTGGGGGCGTCAACCTTGGGGAGCCAAGCTTCGAGGCTGTGGGCGTGCCCGGCGTGGTGGAGGTGGGTGTAGGCGTCGATGATCCAGTCGTTGATCCAGGTGCCAGACTCGGCACGGGTGGCGTTGGCGCAGTGGGTGATGACGCGGCTGAAGCATGCATCGGTGGTGATGACGAATCGGCCGGAGGTGAAGACTTGGCGGAGGGAGCGCGGGGCGTGGAAGGCTCCTTCGGTGAGTGGGAGGATCGAGCGGGCGGGAGCGGTGTAGAACTCGACGCGGCCGTGCCTGCTACTGGCCATCGGGAAGGCGCCATGGGCGTAGGCGGCCAGGAGGATCGGGGTGGATTTGTGGGGTTGTGAGCCTCGGGGGGGCATGACATTTCATAGGGGCGTTGCCGGCGCGGTGCGGACGCTAAACTTCGGCCCGCTGATCGGCCAAGTTGCTCATTTGACCATTTGGCGATTTGATCATTTGACCATATTTGTATCAGGAGAACACACCATGTCCAACCTCACGATCGCGCTGGCCAAGGGGGACGGGATCGGCCCGGAGATCATGGACGCGACCATCGAGTTGTTCAAGCACGCGGGGGTGAGCAAGCACCTGGACTTTGTGCCCGTGGAGATGGGCAAGGCCGTGTTTGACAAGGGGAACAGCAAGGGGATGACCGACGAGGCGATCAAGGCGGTCGAGGAGTTGGGGCTGGTGTTTAAGGGTCCGATGGAGACGCCCAAGGGTGGCGGTGGCAAGAGCATCAACGTAACGCTGCGGAAGATGTTCAATGCATATGCGAACCTTCGGACGTTCAAGACGCTGCCGGGGGTGCACACGGTGTATTCCAAGGCGGGGGTGAACATCGACCTGACGATCGTGCGTGAGAACATCGAGGACACCTACGGCGGCGTCGAGCACCGGCTGAGCAACGACATGATCCAGTGCAAGCGGCTGATCAGCGCACCGGGCTCAGACGAGGTGCACCGCTTTGCCCTGCACACGGCACGGAAACTGGGGATCAAGAAGGTCCACTGCGGGCACAAGGCCAACATCATGAAGATGACCGACGGGCTGTTTTTGGAGCGGTTTAAGGCGATGGGGAAGGATTTTCCGGAGCTGGAACTCGGCGATGTGATTGTGGATGCGTTGTGCATGAATCTGGTGATCAAGCCGGGGCAATATGCGATGGTGGTGCTGCCGAACTTGCAGGGGGACATTGTGTCGGACCTGTGCGCGGGGCTGGTTGGTGGGCTTGGGTTTGCGCCGTCGGCGAACATCGGCAAGCACGTGTCGCTGTTTGAGGCCGTGCACGGGACGGCGCCGGATATCGCGGGCAAGGGGATCGCCAACCCGACGGCGTTGATTTTGTCAGGGTTGATGATGCTGCGGCATGTGGGGATGCTGGGGCACGCGGCGGTGATCGAGAACGCGTTGCTGTGCGCGTTGGAGCAGGGCGTTCGGACGGGGGACTTTGGGGACCCGTCTAAGCCGGTGCTGAGCACGAAGCAGTTTATTGCGGGGGTGGTTGATCGCCTTGGGAGCAAGCCGGCGAGCGTGCCGGGTGTTCCTGAGAGCGGGGTTGGAGGGCCAACGTTTACGCGAGCGTCCAAGCCGGTGCATCAGGAGGTGATCCGTACGTTTACGAATGTGGTTACGCAGGTGGTGGGGTGTGATATTTATATTGACACACCGATGAGCACGGGTACGGTGGCCGAGGAGATGCAGCGGATCTGTGCCGATACGCCGTTCCGGCTGACGATCATCAGCAATCGGGGTACGCAGGTGTGGCCGACGGGGACGATTTATACGGAGTGTGTGGACTATTACCGCACGCGGTTTGAGTTGCGTGAGGGGGTGTTGCCTGGGAGCTTTGGGCAGAGCCGGTGCGTGGCGTTGATGGACCGGGTGGCGGAGAAGTTTACGATCTGTTCGTACGAGCTGCTTCGGACGTTCGATGGGATCAAGGGGTTTTCGCTGGCGCAGGGGCAGTGAGGGGGTGTTTGCGAAACCTTGTGCCACGGGCTTGAAGCCCGTGGCAGAGGGTTGTGAAATGGCCTCTTAGGGGTTCAGGCGTGCGAGGTCGGGTGCGGGGGGTTCAAAGTGGAGGCCGGCGTGGTCGGCGTTGTTGCGTTTGCTGATCCAGCGGACGGTGGAGGGGAGTTTGAAGGGGCGGCCGAGTGCGGTGAACTCGAGGAGTGCTGGCTGTCCCATGGCGAGTTTGTGGCCTGGGTGGAGGGAGATCGATGCGCCGTCGGGGTTGATGTCCAGGATGGTGCCGAGGGTGGAGGGGATGGGCTGGGCGAGGGCGAGGCGTGGGTAGTCTGAGCGTCGGCGTTCGACCTGGAAGCGTGCGACGAGTTGTTTGAGTTGTCGGCTGCTTTGGGCCATGTCGGCGGTGGACTTGGCGGTGAGGGTGCTGGTGCTTTCGAGCTGCTCGGCGGCGGAGCTGACCTGTCGGACGCCGTCGCGGAGGTTTTCGCCCATACGTGCCTGGTCGGCGGCGTTGGTGGCGATCTCGGTGATGAGGTTGCCTGTGGTGCTGGCCTGCTCGACGATGCGTTTGAGGCTCTCGGTGGTGTTCTGTGCGGCGGTGATGCCGAGTTTGACCTCTTCGGTGCCTTTGACGATGCTTTCGACGGAGCCGGCGGTCATGGTTTGGATTTCGCCGATGGAGTCGCTGACTTGTTTGGTGGCGGCGGTGGTACGTTCGGCGAGTTTGCGGACTTCGTCGGCGACGACGGCGAAGCCCCGGCCGTGTTCGCCGGCGCGTGCGGCTTCGATGGCGGCGTTGAGTGCCAGGAGGTTGGTCTGGTCGGCGATGTCGTTGATGACGGCGATGATCTGGCCGATCTCTCGGCTGCGTTCGCCGAGTTTACCGACGCTGCGTGCGCCGTCGGAGACGGTCGTGTCGATGCGGCCCATGCCCTCGATGGTCTGTGCGACGTCCTTGTCGCCCTGGCCGGCCATCTGGCCGGTGCGTTTAGCGGCGTCGTTGGCCTTGCGTGAGCTCTCGGCGATCTGGCCCGCGGAGGTGCACATATCGTTGACGCCGTCGAGCATTTTGCGAAGGTTCTCGTTCTGGTGCTGTGTTGCGCGGAGGCCCTCGGCTGCGCTGCTGGAGATTTGGTCAGCGCTGGCGCCGAGGTCGGTGGCCATTTCTTCGATCTTCAGGACCATGCCGTTGACGCAGGCGAGGAAGTTGTTGAAGTTCTCGGCGAGCTGACCGATCTCAGAGCGGTCGCCCCCGACGTGCAGTTTGGTGCGGAGGTCGCCGGTGCCGTCGGCAACGCTGTGCATGGCGGTGCTGAGCCTGCCGATGGGGCGGAGGATGCTGCGCATCATGACGTAAGCGAGGGGGATGATCGACAGGCCGATGACGATCACCGTGATGATCGATTGTGTCACGGCGGCGGCGACGGACCCGGAGGCCTGCGTGGTGATCTGGCCGCTGGTCTTGATCGCCAGTTCAGAGGCGACGCGCACGGCGGCGAGGTGGGTCTGGAAGAGTGGGTCGATGCGGTCGTGCATCAGGGCCTGGGCGGCTTTGGTGTCGCCTTTTTGCACGGCGGGGATGAGTTGCTGGCGGATGATGGTGATCAGTTCGCGGGCCGGGGTGGCCGCGTCTGTGAAGATGGCGGTGCGGACCTCGGGGTCGAGTGGCTGGTTGGCCCAGTGCTTCTCGCGGGCCTCGAACTCGCCGGCGATGCGCTGAACCTCTTGGATGATGGTGGTTTGTTTTTGTGCATCGGTCTCGGCGGCGAGGCGCCCCGCGGTGCTGAAGAGCTCGATGATGAACAGCGGGGGTGGGAGGATGTCGGCAATGAGTTCCTGCTGGCGCGAGAGGGTGTTGGCAAGGTCGCTGCCGACGCGCACCCTGTTGATGGTGCCAAAGAGCAGCACGGCGTTGATCGCGCCGCCTATGACCGGGATGATGACCAACAGGAGCAGACGCTGGCGGACGCTGAGTTTGGAGATCATGTGCGGCCTCTCTATGGCGTGGTCGTGAACGCGGCGCGGCTGGGTGTGCACGTGCGCACCGGGCTGCGGGCCGGGGGAGCATCGTCGAGCGTCGGTAGGGACTAGAGGTGCGGGCGGAAAATCACCCACAGGGGTGGTCGTGTGAGGTGGCGCGGTGAGGTGGCCGGGTGGTAGGGAGTGTGCAGCGTTGACTATGCTTCTGCGCCGGCGCCACCCCCGCCGGTTTGTGGGATCAACCACCTAGCCAGGGGGGCTTGGCGATGCTGGAGATAGAACAATGGCGAGCGGCAACACCAACGGGAAGTGGACAAAGAAGCAGTTGCTTTCGCGTCCGGTCAAGCACATCGACATCACGGCCTTTGACGGGCGGTTGATCATCGACGGGTATCGTGAGATGGCGTATTCGGCGCGGACGCTGGCCAAGGCGGCGGACATCTACAGCATGATGCTCAGGGACGCCGGGTGCGCGGTGATTGTTACGCTGGCCGGGTCGCTGGTCTCGGCGGGGCTTAAGCGTGCGCTCATCACGCTGGTTGAGAACAACATGGTCGACGCGATCGTGAGCACGGGTGCGAACATCGTCGACCAGGACTTCTTTGAGGGGCTGGGGTACAAGCACTACATCGCCCCGGGCAGCCCGGAGGCGCCGCCGGTGGACGACATGACACTGCGGGATTTGATGATCGACCGGATTTACGACACGTATATCGATGAGGACGACCTGCGTGCGTGCGACGCGGCGACGCACGAGATCTTCAACGACTTTGCACCCGGTGCGTATTCGTCGCGCGAGTTTATCGAGGCGATGGGTGCGTACCTGGTCAAGCACCACGGGCGCAACGAGAGCATCGTCAAGTCGTGCTACCAGAAGCGCGTGCCGATCTTTGTGCCGGCGTTCAGCGACTGCTCGGCCGGGTTCGGGATCGTGCTGCAGCAGACCGAGGCGATCGAGCAGGGGCGTGGGCAGGTGGCGTTCGACAGCGGCAAGGACTTCCGCGAGTTGACGGACATCAAGCTGGCGTGCAAGGAGACGGGGCTGCTGATGCTCGGCGGGGGCGTGCCCAAGAACTTTGCGCAGGACATCGTGGTGGCGGCCGAGCTGCTCAGCGAGCGCAAGGGCGGCAAGGCGCGCGGGGACATCGGGATGCACAAGTATGCGATCCAGATGACGGTGGCCGACAGCCGCGATGGTGCGCTCTCGGGGAGCACGCTGCGTGAGGCGTGCAGCTGGGGGAAGGTGGACGTGGTGCACGAGCAGATGGTCTTTGGCGAGCTCTCGGCGTTGCTGCCGGTGCTGGCGAGCGATGCGTACCACCGGGGTGCGTGGAAGAAGCGCAAGGGGTTCAAGTTTGCGGACTTGTTTGGTAGGACGCTCGGTGCGCCGGAATATGCCGGGGGGGCGCGGGTTGTCTCCAAGGGGAAGAAGTTGGTGGGGAGGTAAGGGGCTTGCGGGGGTGTGAGGCTTTTTAAGGCAGAGGCGTTTCACCACAGGGGCACAGAGGTACAGGGATAGTGACGGAGCCCCGCTTCTGAGGTGAGGGTGCGCGCTCGGCGCTGATACTCCAGGTCGGAAAGTCTGATAGAATGGGCTTGGATGACGGGCTGGTTGGTGTGATGTGCGCGCCGACTTGTTGATTGCCCGTGTATGGGAGCCGGTTATGAAGTTAGCCGAGGCATTGGCGCTGCGTGCTGAGATGCAGAACAAGGTTTCCAAACTGCGTGAGCGGCTGGGCAAGTGCGCGCTGGTGCAGGAGGGGGACAAGTCGCCGGAGGACCCGCAGAAGTTGCTGGCCGAGTGCGGCGGGGTGATCACCGACCTGTACGCGCTGGTGGCGCGGATCAACCGGACCAACGCGACGGTGAAGTTGGCCGACGGGCGGACGATGCTGGACGTGATCGCCGAGCGGGACCGGCTGAAGCAGCAGATTGCGCTCACGACCTTTGCGGCCAGCGCGACGGTGCCAATCGCTGAACTCAATCGGTACAGCCCGCGCGAGATCAAGTGGGTGGCAAAGTTGGATGCCGCGGTGCTGCACAAGCAGACGGATGATTTGTCATCGAAACTACGCGAACTCAACGGCAAGATACAGGAGGCGAACTGGGCGCTGTCGCTCGGGCCGTAACGACTGCACCGCATCACGCTGGAGAAGCCCCGGGCGAGCGCCGCACCCCCTATGCATTCCCCGGCCCGAGGGGTGGCAAATATATCGGGAGGGGCGCACATCCCGTGAGCCCGGGGCGTCGTAGACGATCTACGGACAGAGCAGGCTCAGCACCGCGTACTCCGCACCCCGAATCCATCACGCCGCACTACCGGGCGCTGACGGGGCTTCTCCAGCGTGATCGGAAGAACCCTGTTTAGTTGTGTGGATAGAGTGGGTTTTGATAGGCAGAGGCGTTTGACCACAGAGGCACTGAGGCACAGAGAATGGCTACGGGCTTGTTTTTATTCTGCGCGCGATCACTGCGCTGTTCTTCTCTGTGTCTCTGTGGCTCTGTGGTGAAACGCCTTTGTCTTTCCGGCTTGTGGGGGTTGGGATGGTGCAGTGCGCGGGGGATTAGCGTGGTTGGACTGTGGTGCCGGGGGTGAGGGGCCGGCTGCGGGTGAAGTCTTGGAAGGTCATGGGTTGGCCTGAGTCGGGCTGGAGTTGGAGGATTTCGAGGTTGCCGGGGGCGCAGGAGATGAGGGCGGGGTTGGTGGAGAGGAGCGTGCCGGGGGGTGCTGGATTGCTCGGCAGCGCGTGTGCGGCGACGCGGAGGAGTTTGACGTGGTGTGGGCCGATCTGGCAGCGGACGCCGGGCCAGGGGGTAAGGGCGTGGATTTGTCGGCGGAGGTCGTCGGCGGGGCGTGCGAAGTCGAGCACGGCGTCGGCCTTGCTGAGTTTGCGGGCCTTGGTTACGAGCGTTTCGTCCTGGGCTTGAGCGTTGAGCGTGCCGGCGGCGTGCTGGGCGAGGACGCCCAGGACGAGGGCGGGGCCGTCGTTGGCGAGCTGGTCGTGCAGTTCGCCGGCGGTGGTTGCGGGGTCGATGGGCCGGCGGGACTGGGCGAGGATCAGGCCCGCGTCCATGCGCTGGGCGAGTGTGATGACCGAGTTGCCCGTAACCTCGTCGCCAGCGAGGATCGCGGCGTTGATCGGTGCGGCGCCGCGCCAACGGGGCAAGAGGCTCGCGTGCAGGTTGATGGCGAAGAGGCCGTCGAGGAGTTCGGGGCCGAGTTTTTGGCCGAAGGCGATGACGACGCAGGCGGAGGGGGCCAGTGCGCGGAGCTGGTTGCGCACGGGTGCGGCGTTGATGTCGTCGGGCTTGAAGACCGGCACGCTTGGCAGGTTTGCCGAGGCGTATTGGGCGACGGGGGTGGGTGTGAGTTTCATCCCTCGCCCGGCGGGTTTGTCGGGCTGGGTGGCGATGGCGAGGATGTTGTGCGTGCGGGCGAGGGCGGCGAGGGTGGGCACGCCGAAGGCACCCGAGCCGAGGAAGATGATCGGCTGGGGGGCGTGGGCGGTCACTGGCCGGCCTCGAGGGCCTTGACCTTGGTGCGGATTTTCAGGCGTGCGCCCTGGGTCATGCGGTCGAGGATGAGTGTGCCTTGGAGGTGGTCAAACTCGTGCTGGATGCAGCGTGCGAGCAGCCCGGCGGCGCGGAGGGTGAACCGTTGGCCTTGCAGGTCTGTGGCGTCGACGGTGATGATCTCGGGGCGGAGGACGTCGCCACGGATATCCGGCAGGCTCAGGCACCCTTCTTCATAGGTGCACAATGGGCCTTCGGGCTTCCTGAGTGTGGGGTTGATGAACGTCATCGGGCCGCGCGAGGCCGAGGGTGGGTCGGCGTCGGGGGTGCGTGGGTCTTCATCTTCGTCGCCTGGGAACTCGGGGATATCGAGGATGAACATGCGCCAGGGGAGGGCGACCTGGGGTGCGGCGAGGCCGATGCCGGGGGCTTGGCGCATCAGTTCGAGCATGCGCATGGCGACGGCCCTGACCTCGTCGTTGACCTCGGCGACGGGTTGAGCCGTCTGGCGGAGGACGGGGTGTGGGTAGTGGACGATCGTCAGATGCTCGATTGCAACGGGCATGTGTGATGGTAGGAAAGTGGGTGGGGGTGGGGGTGGGGGTGGGGGTGGGGGTGAGTCGGCATGAGTAAACTGGCCCCGCATGAGCCAGACGCCTGATCAACCTGTTGCGGGTACGTTGCCGAGTGATGGGCCTGAGCACAGGTATACGGCTGTGCTTGCCGAGCGTATCGAGGGGCGTTGGCAGCGGTGGTGGGCCGAGCGGGGGACGTTTGTGCAGCCGAACCCGGGTGAGGTGGGGTTTGATGCGTCGCGGCCGAAGTTTTATTGCCTGGACATGTTCCCGTACCCGAGCGGAGCGGGGCTGCACGTTGGGCACCCCGAGGGTTACACGGCGACGGATATTTTGTGCCGGTATAAGCGTGCGAAGGGTTTCAACGTGCTGCACCCGATGGGGTGGGATGCGTTTGGGTTGCCGGCTGAGCAGTACGCGATCCAGACGGGCGTACACCCGGCGGTGACGACGAAGGGGGCGATCGAGAACTTCCGCCGGCAGTTGCAGCGGTTTGGGTTCTGCTACGACTGGAGCCGGGAGGTGGGGACGATCGACCCGGGGTATTACAGGTGGACGCAGTGGGTGTTTATCCAGTTGTACGAGGCGTGGTTCGACCACGAGCAGCAGAGGGCGCGGCCGATTGCGGAGTTGGTCGAGGAGTTTGCCAGCGGGAAGAGGGTGGTGGAATACAACCCGAGGGGGGAGGCGGGGGAGAGTGGTGCCGGGCTGGGGGAGTGGGCGGGTTTGGACAAGCCAACGCAGAGGAAGGTGCTGGGGAGTTATCGCTTGGCGTACCAGAGCACCACGACGGTGAACTGGTGCCCGAAGCTCGGCACGGTTCTGGCCAACGACGAGGTGATCGACGGTCGGAGCGAGCGCGGGGGGCACCCGGTGCTGCGCAAGCCGATGCGGCAGTGGATGCTGCGGATTACGGATTACGCAGACCGGTTGCTGGGGCAGTTGGACGCGCTGGCGTGGCCGGAGAGTACGAAGACGATGCAGCGGGAGTGGATCGGGCGGAGTGAGGGTGCGGAGATTGAGTTTGGGTTGGGTGGGGAGGGGGTTTTGGATTTGGGTACCCCGGACCTCCGGGCCGGGGGGCTGCCCCTGGGTACCCCGGACCTCCGGGCCGGGCGTTCTGCCGACGACCTCTACCGAGCGAACATCAAGCTGATCAAGCACCCGAGCTTTCTCGCGCGCGACCCTTACCCGCCGGGGGTGCACGGGCCGGTCGCGGATTTGATCTCACACAACCGTTTTCTTCCGCACCACCGGCTGCCGGGCGCGACGTACTTTGTAACCTGGCGAGCGGTGCCGGGGACGGTGCTGAGTGCTGATGAGATGAAGATAACGCTCGACGCGCTGCTGCATTTTCAGCACGAGCGGCACCACACGTTCGCGGCGGTGGTGATGCCGGATCACGTGCACTGGCTTGTTCGGCCCAACGAGGGGGAAGAGCTTGGCAAGCTTGTAACAAGCGTTAAGCAGTTCAGCGCGACACGCATCAACAAGGGACGCGGCACGGGGGGGAGTCTGTGGGTACCCGAGGCGTTTGACCACATTGTGCGTGATGAGCGGTACCTGGCCGAGTTTGTCAACTACATCGTGTCGAACCCGATCAAGGGTGGGCTGGTTGACCATGCTGATGCGCATGGGGGGTTGTATGTTGATCCGGTGGTGCTGGAGGGGGTCGGCGGCGAGAGGCCCGGCCCGGAGGTCCGGGGTACCCAAGTCGAAGGCGAGAGGCCCGGCCCGGAGGTCCGGGGTACCCAAAGGCAGGGTACCCAAGGCGAAGGCTTGACCGTCTTTACCACCCGACCCGACACGCTCTTTGGCGCCACGTACATGGTTGTGGCGCCCGAGCATGAGTTGATTGGGCGGGTGTTGGCCGCGCCTGGGCCGAGGACCGATGTCGGGAAGGTCTCGGCGTATGTTCAGGCCGCTCGGCACAAGAGTGATGTGGATCGGCAGGAGGCCAAGACGAAGACGGGGGTTGATCTGGGGATCGATGCGGTCAACCCGGCGACGGGGGGGGCGATACCGGTGTGGGTGGCGGATTATGTGCTGATGGGGTATGGGACGGGGGCGATCATGGCCGTGCCTGGGCATGATGAGCGGGACTTTGAGTTTGCGAAGGCGATGGGGTTGCCGGTGGTGGAGGTTGTGCGGCCACCTGCGGAGTTCAAGGGCAAGCCGGGGGTGTGCTTTAGTGGCGCGGGCACGGCGATCAACTCGTCGGGGCCTGAGGTTTCGATCGATGGGCTGCCGACGGCCGAGGCGAAGGAGAAGATCATCGTGTGGCTGGAGGGGAGCGGGCGTGGGGTGCGGAAGGTGAACTATCGCTTGCGCGACTGGACGTTCAGCCGGCAGCGCTATTGGGGTGAGCCGATCCCGATTGTGTTTGATGAGGATGGGAACCATTACCCGGTGAGCGCATCGGGCTTGCCGGTGGAGTTGCCGGAGCTGGAGGACTATGCCCCGGCTGAGAGCGACGATGCGCAGCCGTTGTTGGCCA
Organism: bacterium; assembly: GCA_046339895.1. GTDB lineage: Bacteria > Planctomycetota > Phycisphaerae > Phycisphaerales > UBA1924 > JAJTGZ01. Next base: position 249,462 of record JBKDDT010000012.1, read on the forward strand.
AGGCGAAGGCGTGGATGCATACGACCGCAGGCGCGGCGGGCGTTGAGGGTGTTGACCCCGCACTGCTCAACGCGAGTTCGACGGTAACACGCGAGGCGAACACGATGCCTGGCAGCGCGGGTTCGTCTTGGTATTTTCTGCGGTACTGCGACCCGAAGAACACCTCGGCGATGATCGACCCGAAGATCGATGCGTATTGGATGGGCGATGGCGTTGATTTTTATATCGGTGGCAGCGAGCACACGGTGGGGCATCTGCTCTATGCGCGGTTCTGGCAGAACGCGCTGCGCGACCTGGGGCATGTTACGTGCCGGGAGCCTTTTAGAAGGCTCTTTCATCAGGGGATGATCACGAGCTTTGCGTATCAGCGCGGCGACAAGAGCCTGGTGCCCGTTGATGAGGTGGACGAGGGGCCCGAGGGTGTCTTTGTTGAGCGTGCCACGGGCAAGGTGGTCGAGCAGATCGTTGCCAAGATGAGCAAGAGCCTCAAGAACGTCATCAACCCTGATGAGATCATCGCGGGATATGGGGCGGACACGTTTCGGCTTTATGAGATGTATATGGGGCCGCTGGAGGCGAGCAAGCCTTGGAACACCAAGGACATCATCGGGCCGTTTAGGTTCTTGCAGCGGCTGTGGCGGAACGTGATCGATGAGCAGAGCGGGGCGGTGGTGCTGGCAGGCGAGGGGGCGCCGGCGGAGTTGACGCGGCTGGTGCACAGGACGATCGCGGGTGTTACGCAGGATATCGAGAACATCTCGCTACACACGGCAATTGCCAAACTGATCGAGCTGAACAACGCGATCACCAAGGCCGCGGCGGTTGGGCCGGTGCCCAAGAGCATCATCGAGCCGATGCTGGTCTTGCTTGCGCCTTTTTGCCCACACATCTGCGAGGAACTTTGGTCGCGCCTCGGGCACGAGAAGACCATCGCCGACGCGTCGTGGCCGACGCACGACCCGGCGATGCTGGTGGAAGAGACGGTGGAGATTCCGGTGCAGGTGCAGGGGAAACTGCGTGGGAAGGTGCTGGTGCCGGGGGGGTCGGACGCCAAGACGATCGAGCAGATCGCACTTGCAGACGCCAAGGTGCAAGGGGCGCTCGAGGGCAAGCCGATCAAGCGGGTGATCGTGGTGCCGGGCAAGCTCGTGAACATTGTTACGGGGTGAGGGCATGCGGGTGTGGGGGTGTTGGGGTGTGGGTGATTGGTGATCCGTCCTATCCTCGCGGGCCATGATTGACCTGAAACTGCTGCGAGAGAACCCTGCGCACTTCAAGGAAGGCGCACGCCTGAAGGGCGTGGCGGTGGACATCGAGCACCTGCTGGCGTTGGACGCTCGCCGGCGAGCGTTGCAAACGAGCCGGCAGGCGTTGGCGGCCGAGCAGGGGCAGCTGGAGAAGGTCGTCGGCCCGCAGCTGGGTAAGCTCAGCGGGGAGCTGAAGAAGGCGGCCGATGAGGGCGTACGGAGGGAGATTGAGGGGCAGATTGCGAGTCTGCGGGGCCAGCCTGCCGCGCTCAAGGCGCAGGTTCAGGCGCTCGACGAGCAGGAGCGTGCGATCGAGCCGGAGTTAACGGCGTTGCTGCTGACGGTGCCGCAACCGCCCGATGCGGACGTGCCAAGGGGCGAAGGCCCGGCGGACAACATAGAGGCCAAGCGTTGGGCACCGGCGGGGTGGGACTGGGGCAAGTCCTTTGCTGAGAACAAGGGGTTCCCGGCACAGAACCACATCGACCTGTGCGCGAGGCTCGGGCTGGCGGATTTTCCCCGCGGGGTGAAGATGTCTGGCACGCGGTCGTACGTGCTGGCCGGGGACGGGATGCTGCTGCACCAGGCGATCCTGCGCTACGCGCTGGACTTCATGGTCCACCGCAACGGGTTCAAGCCGATGAGCGTGCCGGTGCTGGTGCGTGAAGAGTGCATGGTCGGCACGGGGTTTTTCCCGGCCGGTCGGGAGCAGGCGTATCAGATTGAAGAGTCCAAGCGTGGTGGTGGCAGTGGTGGTGCCGGTGGCAGTGGGCACGACCTGTTTTTGACGGGCACGGGTGAGGTCGGCTTGATGGGGCTGCACGAGGGGGAGATTCTTGATGAGTCGGTGCTGCCGCTGAAGTATGTGACCGTGAGCACGTGTTTTCGGCGTGAGGCGGGTGCGGCGGGCAAGGACACGGCGGGTCTGTACCGCGTACACGTCTTTGACAAGGTCGAGCAGGTGATCATCGCCCGCGCCGACGAGAACGAGAGCCGGGTGTGGCATAGGGAGATGATCGGGTATGTCGAGGCGCTGCTGCAGAGCCTTGGGCTGCCCTACAGGCTGTTGCAGTGCTGCACGGCGGACCTGGGCGTGAAGAACGCCGACATGATCGATATCGAGTGCTGGATGCCCGGCCGCGGCGAGTTTGGCGAGACACACTCGGCGTCGCGGTTGTACGACTACCAGTGCCGCCGGCTGAATATGCGCTACCGCCCTGGGGGCGAGGGTGGCAAGGGGCCGACGGCGGTCTGCCACAGCCTGAACAACACCGTCGCGGCCAGCCCGAGGCTGATGATCCCGATCCTGGAGATGTACCAGCAGGCGGACGGGACGGTGAAGGTGCCCGAGGTGCTGCGGGCGTATATGGGTGGGAAGGTGCAGATCGGTTGAGCAGCGTCAGCAGCTCGGACGCGCGGCTTAGCCGCGCACCTCAGCGGCGCAGTTGGGTGATGATCCCGGCACGCTGGTCTGCTGGCGCACCAAAGAGTGCCGTGGCGGCGACGATGACATTGCACCCGGCCTCTCGGGCCGAGGGGGCGGTGGTGGGGTTGAGGCCGCCGTCCATTTGCAGGTGTTGATGGGCGTTGAGTTTGGGCTTGATTGCGCGGCATTTGTCGAGCACTTCCGGGATGAAGGCCTGCCCGCTGAAGCCGGGGTTGACGCTCATGACCAGCACGAGGTCGACAATGTCCAGATGGGGCCAGAGCAGGTCGATCTTGGTCGGCGGGTTGATCGCGACGCCGACGGTCAGGCCGAGGTCGCGGGCCTGTTTGGCGAACTCGGCACCCGCGGCGGGGGAGAGCACCTCGCAGTGGTACGTAACGTGGTTGGCCCCTGCCTTGGCAAAGGGCTGGATGAATCTAGCCGGGTCGGCGACCATGAGGTGCACGTCCAGCAGTGCGCTGGGGCAGGCGGCGCGGACGCCCTTGCAGACATCGGGCCCCATTGTGAGGTTGGGGACAAAGTGCCCGTCCATAACGTCTAGGTGCAGCAGGTCGGCGCCCGCGGCGAGGATGTGCTGGCAGTCGCGGGCGAGGTGCCCGAAGTCCGCCGAGAGGATCGAGGGGGCGATGAGCGTGCGGGGTGGGTCGGCTCTCCGAGCCGACAGTCCTCCCTCGGGGTTGTTTGAGTCATTGCGCCGCATGGACAGAGGGTAACCCCCCGGCGGCTTGTCCACGCATCAAGCAGGACCGGCTATGCTGGGATCCCCTCAAAGAGGCCTGCGCGGCGTGGAGCCGTTGTTTTTGGCCGAGCTTTGAGGTTGGGGTAGGCTGGTGGTGGTATGGACCCCAGCGTTGGCCCCTGGTATGACCTTGGCCCTTTGCGAGCCGCACATGCAGAGCCTCCTTGACCGCTTGGACCTTTCCCCCTCCCGCACGCACTCGAACCTGGCCCCTGCCAGGCTGGTAGAATTGGCCGTGGCAAGGGGTGAGGGGGTGCTGGCCAGCAACGGGGGGCTGGTCGCCAAGACCGGCGACCGCACCGGCCGCAGCCCGAAGGACAAGTACCTCGAAGACACCCCGGGCATCCACGACAAGATCGGGTGGGGTGGGTTCAACACCCCCATCACGCCGGGGAACTTTGATAAGGTGGTGGGGATCGCGATCGACCACCTCAACGCGCAGAAGGACGTGTTTGTGTTTGAGGGGTTTGTGGGAGCCGACCCGAAGCACCGGCTGGGCGCACGCGTGATTGCCGAGCAGGCGTGGCACAGCCTCTTTATCCGCACGCTTTTTATCCCCCAAGGCTCGCCCGCGGCGGGGACGGACGCGCAGGGCCGGCCGGCAAAGTGGAAGCACGACTGGACGATCCTCAACGCCAGCAAACGGCGGTTGACTCCGGCGGAGCAGGCCGAGCTGGGGGTGAAAAGCCCGGTGATCATCGCGCAGAGCCTGGAGCGCAAGCTGGTGGTGATCGTCGGCAGCGAGTATGCCGGGGAGATGAAGAAGAGCCTGTTTTATGCGATGAACTACGACATGCCCGAGCAGGGGGTCTTCCCGATGCACTGCTCGTGCAACGTTGCCAAGGACGACCCGAAGAACGTGGCGCTTTTCTTTGGCCTCTCGGGCACGGGCAAGACGACGCTGTCGGCCGACCCTGCGCGTGCCCTTGTGGGCGACGATGAGCACGGGTGGAGCGACAGGGGTGCCTTCAACTTTGAGGGTGGGTGCTACGCCAAGTGCATCAAGCTGTCCAAGGAAGGTGAGCCTGAGATTTGGGATGCGATCCGGTTTGGGAGCGTGCTGGAGAACGTGGTGATCGACGGGCAGACGCGCGTGCCGGACTATGACAGTGATGCGCTGGCGGAGAACAGCCGGGCGACGTACCCGCTGGAGTTTATCGAGGGTGCGGTGATCCCGAGCCTGGCTGGTCACCCGAGGAACGTGGTCTTCCTGACGGCCGATGCGTATGGCGTGATGCCCCCGATCGCACGTTTGAGCCGGGAGCAGGCGATGTACTACTTCATCAACGGGTACACGAGCAAGTTGGCGGGGACGGAGTTGGGTGTCAAGGAGCCGCAGCCGAACTTCAGCGCGTGCTTTGGGGGGCCGTTCTTGCCCAGGCCGGCGATGGTCTATGCGCAGATGCTCGCCGATCGGGTCAAGAAGCACAACGCGGATGTTTGGCTGCTGAACACGGGGTGGACGGGTGGGCCTTATGGCGTTGGCAAACGCTTCAAGCTGGCGTATACGCGGGCGTTTGTGCGGGCGATTTTGGATGGGTCGCTCAAGGGGATCAAGTGCGAGCCGGACGCGGTCTTTGGGCTGCCGATCCCGGCCGAGGTGCCCGGCGTGCCGTGGCGGCTGCTCAAGCCGAGGAACGCGTGGGCGAGCGGGGTTGAGTATGACAAAAAGGCCCGCGACCTGGCGGCAAAGTTCCGCGACAACGATAAGAAGTTTGACATGCCCGAGAACGTCCGCTCGGCGGGGCCGAGGGGATAGACCAAGGGTTCGCCCGAGGGGTGTGTTCGTAGGAGCCGTGTATGCCCACCTGTGCCATCATCCTCTCGGGCTGCGGCCGGGGGGATGGGTCGGAGATTCATGAGTCAGTCTCGATCTTGCAGCACGTCTGCCGGCTGGGTGGGACGTACCGGTGCTTTGCGCCGGACAAGGCCCAGCAGGACGTGATCAACCACCTGACGGGAGAGGCTGAAGGTGGCAGCCGGAACTGTCTGGTAGAGTCGGCACGGATCGCGCGTGGGGAGATTTCGCCGATTGCTTCTTGCCGGGTGGAGGACTTTGACGCGTTGTTGCTGCCTGGCGGGTTTGGAGCGGCCAAGAACTTGTGCACGTTTGCACGCGATGGGGAGAAGATGGCCGTGGACGCGGAGGTGGACCGGCTGGTGCGTGGGTTCCACCGCGCGGGCAAGCCGATCGGGCTGGCGTGCATCGCGCCGGTGATCGCGGCGCGGGTATTGACGGGGGTTGCCGTTACGCTCGGCGGGGAGGGGGATGCGCCGAACGCCGTGCGCGCGTGGGGGAGTGTGCACCGCGTGGTGGGGGTGCTCGAGTGCGTGGTCGATGAGGGGTTCAAGGTCGCCACGGCGCCAGCATATATGCATGCAGAGGCCAACGCGTGGCAGGTGAGCGTCGGGATTGGGAAGATGGTCGAGGAGGTTTTTAGGCTCTCGGCGCAGGGCTGAGGCCCGCACGGCCGCGGCGGCCCAGGTGCCAGCCCAGCACGACACCCGCGACCCCGAGCGATACTGCCCCGATCCCCTGGGTGAGCTCACGCTGGAAGTATGCACGCCGGGATTGGTCCGTCAGCCACGCCGCGACGTCCTCGGCACGGTTGGGGTTGGACCGGAAGGCCTGTGGTAGCCGTGGATCGACGCGAGCCTGGTCGATAGCGCCGGAGTTGACCAGCACCGCATACTTGCTGGCAGCCTCACCGACGGTGGCGCGGCCTTGGTTGCCGGCGTTGGCGAGCATCGCCGAGCCTGTGGCCAAGAGCAGGAGGCCGAGGATGATCAGGAGGCGGGGGACGGTCATGGGGCAAGGGTAGAGGGAACAAAGCGCTGGCCCAACCCCACCGCTGCGCCTGCCATCAGGGGATTGGTTCACGCATGAGCATCACCCCGGCTTCACAGCCGCGCGGCCGATGGAGTAGTACGTGAACCCGTGCTCGCGCATCTGCGAGGGGCGGTAGAGGTTTCGGCCGTCGAAGATCACGGGGGACTTCATGACTTTGGCGAGCTGGAGATAGTCGGGGCTTTTGAAGTCGTCCCAGTCGGTACTGATGACCAGCGCGTCGGCGTCGCGGGCGCAGGCGTATTGGTCGTCGGTGATTTCGGCGGCGCTGCCGAGTTCATGCCGGGCGTTCTCGGCGGCGACGGGGTCATAGGCCCTGACCTTGGCGCCATAGCCCAGGGCCTTGCGGATGAGCGTAATGGCGGGTGCCTCGCGGATGTCGTCGGTCTTGGGCTTAAAGGCGATGCCCCAGAAGGCGATCGTCTTGCCCGCCAGCCCACCCGCGGCGGTCTTGGCGGAGAAGTGGCCCATGACTTTGTCGAAGAAGCGGTCGCGTTGGCGTTGGTTGGTCTCGTGCACGGCCTTGCTGACGAGCGTCGGTATGCCGGTCTTTTCACCCATCATGATGCAGGCGAGGGTGTCCTTGGGGAAGCACGAGCCGCCATAGCCCAGGCCGGGATAGAGAAACTGGTTGCCGATGCGTTTGTCCGAGCACATCCCCTCGCGGACGCGGGCGATGTCGGCGCCGTGGGCCTCGCAGAGGTTGGCCATCTCGTTGATAAATGAGATTTTGGTGGCCAGGAAGTTGTTGCTGGCGTACTTGACCATCTCGCTGGAGAGGATGTCGATGACAAAGATGGGGTGCCCGTTGCGAACGAAGGGGTCGTACAGCTCGCGCATGCGGTCGCCGACGGCGTCGTGCTCGACGCCGCAGACGACGCGGTCGGGCTTGTTGAAGTCGTCGATGGCGGCGCCTTCTTTGAGGAACTCGGGGTTGTTGGCGACCTCAAACGGGATGGCGGGGCCGACCTTGGCGCGGATGCGGTCGCGGACCATAAGCGTGGTGCCGACGGGGACGGTGCTCTTGACGACGATGACCTTGGGGCGTTGCTTGGGGCCGAGTTTGATCAGCGCGTCGGCGATGGCGTCGGCGGCGGAGTGGATGTACTTCAGGTCGGTGTGCCCACGCTCATCACTGGGGGTCCCGACGCAGATGAAGATCATGTCGGCGTGCTCGTGGGCCTCCCAAGCGTCGGTGGTAAAGAGCAGCCGTTTGGCGGCGATGTTGTGGGCCATCAGTTCGTCGAGCCCCGGCTCGTAGATCGGGCTGGTCCCTTGGCGGAGTTTGGCGACCTTGGCCGGGTCGATGTCCAGGCACGTAACCGTGTTGCCGGTGTTGGCTAAACAGACACCCGTAACGAGGCCGACGTAACCAGTACCGACCATGCTCAGACGCATCAACTGCTCCTTGGCTCGCTTTTGGACGTGCCGGCGGGGTATCGGCCCGCGTGGGGGAGGACTATAGAGCCGGGGCGAGGCCCCCGGTTCAGCGGGCGATCTGGCGGGCCAAAGCCCCCAGCCGGGCCAGGGCTTCGGGGAGTTTCCAGACCTGCCCGGCCCGCCGGCCTGTGGTGTTGCTGATGACGCGGAGCTCGGCAAATGCCAGGGCGTGGCGAACGGCGACCAAGGCGACCGCGGCCCCCTCCATACCCTCGACCGTCGCGCCGGTGCGTTGGACGACCTGCCTGGCAGCCTCGTCGGTCCCTGAGCATGTCGAGAGCGTGGCGATCGGGGCCGGGGGGTGCGGGCACAGGCGCGCGAGCGCACGCCCCCACGCCGGGGTTATGGGCAACCCGAGGGACCCATCGGGGAACGGCCCGAACCCAGCCGCGGCAAAGGTCTCAAACCCATCGGGGGTGAGCACGCCCTCGTCGGCAAAGATGCTTGCGCTGGCGAGGGCGACAGAGCCGAGCAGGTGCGCACTGGCTGGGACCAGGGTTCCGGCGATGCCCAAACTGAGCACCCCGGCGTAGACGCCGCGATTGTGTCCCAGCGCAGTGGCTACACCACCGGCGGCGGCGGCCTTGCCCACGCCGGTGATGACCAAGTCCACACCGGGCGCGAGCGCGAAAGCCTGCCAGCGGGCAACCCCCCCACTCTCAACGCCGAACGCGCCCAGCACGGCGTGGGCCTCGTTCATCGCGGCCACGGCGATGAGCAGTTTGCGATCACCGACGAGTTCTTGCAAAACGCCGCTCATGCAGAGGCCGATTTCTGGGTTGTGCTACCGGCAGCACCGGCATCTGGTTTTATCAGGCCAGCATCGTCCAGTTCCACCATGCTGCGGGGCTTGGTCGTCAGCGTCGCGCCGGCGTCTTTCAACTCCTTGGCAAGTTCCAAGCGGAGGGCTTCGATGCGCTCGGCCAGGTACTCCAGCCCGGCGTCGGGCTTCATCGCCGAGAGTGTGGCGCGGGGGATCACCTGCCCAATCTTGACGCGGATCGGCATGCCGAACCTGGGCGTCGATCGCCCGCGCGGGAAGGCGTCGAACGTCCCCTCCACTGCCACCGGCAGCACGTCGCACTCGGTGCGTGCAAAGACCAGCCAGGCACCGCGCTTGAACGGGTGCATCGCACCGTCGGGCGAGCGTGAGCCTTCGGGGAAGATCAGGACGGCCGAGCCCCCGGTGAGGCGGTCAATCGCCGCGCGGATCGCGGCGGTGTCGGGCGCGCCCTGCTTGATCGGGACGCAGTTGACCCCGCGGAAGAGAAAACTGGCGATCGGGTTCTTGAACAGGTCCGCCTTGGCGATGTAGACCAGATGCCGGCAGCGTATCGCCAAGCCTATGGCGAAGGGGTCCAGGTTCGACAGGTGGTTGCTGACGACCAGCAACGACCCCTTGGCCGGGACGTTGGCCGAGCCGAGGGCTTTGTAGCGGAAGAACAGGCCGTAGAGGAGGCGCGCCAGCGCCCACCCTGCCTCGTAAAAGAGCAGGCCCAAGAGACCCCGGCCAGGATCGCGGTCGCGCAGCGGAATCGGCACGGGGGAATGTAGGGAAGATGGGTGCGGGCCGGCGAGCGGGGCCGGGCGGGGGGATGGGTAGTGTGGGTTGGCGGTGGCGTCTTTTGCGGGCCGGTTGCCGGGCGTGCCGATACGGGCTGGACTATGGCGCGAATCTCCTCGACCAAGTCCCTTGGCGACGGTCATGTCTTTGGCACCACGTTGACGCGGGATACCCGGACGGGTGTGGGGACGTACCTGACGTGGTTTGTGCAGGTTGGGGCGTTGGTGTTTCTGGCCTGTGCGCTCTTCTCGTTTGACGCCGGGGACTGGCCGGGGGCGTCGGTCTACCCGCACAACGACCCGGCCCGCAACTGGTGTGGCGTCGCGGGTGCCGTGCCGGCTTACTTCCTGCTTTCGCTGCTCGGTGCGGGGGCGTGGGTGCTTGTCATGCTGTGGGGGTTGTACCTCTTTGTAACGGGGTTTGTGGCCCGTGTGGGGCACCCGGTGGTGCGTGGGCTTGGTGGGGTGCTCATCGCCGCGGGCGTGGCGGGTGTGCAGGGGCTGCACTGGCCGCAGAGCGGGGCGATCGCGGGGCTGGGTGGCGGGAGCCTGGGGACGGTCGTGGCGGGAATCTTGCGCGACAACTTCAGCACCCTCGGCAGCACGTTCATCTTGCTGCTGGTGGTGCTTGTTGGTGCGGTGGTGGCGCTAGACGTGTGGGTGATCATTGCGCCGGCGTGGGCAGCCCGGCAGGTGGTTCGGGCCGGGCCGCCGCTGGTGCGGGCAACGAGCGCGACGGCGGCGGGGACGGTCGGGGTTTCCAGGCGTTTGCAAGGGATGGCCGGGGACATCTTTGCGCGCCTTGGCAGGGCCAAGCCGGGGTATGACGAAACGCTCGATGCCCTCGGCGGGGAGGATGAGGACAAACCCGTCAGCGAGGTGGAGGCAAAGAAGAAGCGTGCCAAGAAGGAGAAGGCCGGGCCTGTGGAGGTCATCGACGAGAACGCCGGGGGGATTGGGGGGACGCAGGCGTTCGACCCGCAGGAGCACACCGAGGTCGTGGCCGGGGCCGAGGTCGAGGATGACGCGGAAGATAAAGAATCAGAACCGACCAACGGGAAGAAGGGTTGGACGCCCGAAGAGTTGCGTGCCAAGATCGCCCGGCTGCCGCTGCAGATGGCCGGCACCACCAGCAAGAGTGCGACGCAGGAAGACCTACGCGACATCCAGAGCATGGGGGACCTGGAGGGGTACAAGTTCCCAGGGCTGGACCAGCTCGAGGAGCCGGAGGCGAACTTCAGCCAGACGATGGAGGCGTACGTCCGCGAGCAGGCGGGCGCGCTCGAGCGTGCACTGAAGGAATACCGGATCGACGGGGAAGTGGTCGGCATCCAGTCCGGGCCGGTGATTACGAACTATGAAATCCGCCTTGCGCCGGGGACGAAGGTCTCGGCGTTGACGGGGGTGGCCAGCGACCTGGCCCGGTCGCTCAAGGCCGTCAACGTGCGGATCGTCAGCAACACCGCCGGGCGCGACACGGTGGGCGTGGAAGTGCCCAACGCGCACAAGGAGAAGGTTCGGCTCAAGGAACTCATGGGCAAGAGCGCGGTCTACTCGAGCATGACGCTGCCGATGTTCCTGGGCAAGGACGCCAGCGGCGAGCCGTTGATCCAGGACCTGGCCAAGATGCCGCACATGCTCATCGCGGGCACCACCGGCTCGGGCAAGTCGGTCTGCATGAGCAGCATCCTGATGAGTTTCCTCTACACCAAGAAGCCCAACGAGCTGAAGCTGGTGCTTGTGGACCCCAAGATGGTCGAGCTCTCGCAGTTCAAGGACATCCCGCACCTGATGTGCCCTGTGGTTACAGAGATGGGCAAGGCGGCGGCGATCCTGGAGTGGGCCGTGCGCAAGATGGATGAACGGTACGAACTGCTGGCCGAGGCGGGCGTCAACGCAATCGCGTCGTACAACGCCCTGTCGTGGGAGGAACTCCGCGAGCGGTTCAACCCGGCCGACGAGGCCGAGGCGGCACGCATCCCCAAGAAACTGCCGTACATGGTCTTCGTCATCGACGAGCTGGCGGACCTGATGATGACGAACAAGGAGGTGGAGACCTCGATCATCCGCCTGGCGCAAAAAGCCCGCGCGGTCGGGATGCACCTGATCCTGGCGACGCAGCGGCCGCAGGCGAACGTTGTTACGGGGCTGATCAAGTCGAACATGCCCAGCCGGATTGCCTTCAAGGTCTCCAGCGGGATGGACTCGCGGATCGTGATGGACCAGAAGGGCGCCGAGCTGCTGCTGGGGCAGGGGGACATGCTTTTCCTTTCCCCACGGTCGAGCGAGCTGACGCGTGCGCAGGGGACGCTGGTGGACGACAAGGAGATCAGGCGGGTCGTCAAGTTCCTGCGCGAGATCGCCCAGCCGAGCTACGAGCGTTCGCTGATGCAGATCAAGACCGGCGCCGCGGCAGGGACCGTCGCCGACGACAGCGACGACGCGCCGGCAGACCCAAACGCGATCAACAACGGGTACGCCGTGGCCCAGCAGGACGACCTGTTTGAGAAGGCCGTCGACGTGGTGATGGAGACCAAGGTCGGCAGCGTCTCGATGCTGCAGCGTCGCCTGGCGATCGGGTACACGCGCTCGGCAAGGCTTATCGAGCTGATGGGGCACGTGGGCATCCTGGGCGCGCACAAGGGGACGCAGGCGCGTGAGGTCGTCATGGGCGAAGAAGAATGGCAGGCCATGAAGGCCCAGATGGCCGCCGACCGCCAGGCCGGCACGACCACGAGCGTTCCCTTCGAGGCGAACGTCGCCGGCGAGGGGGCCAAGGTGCCCGTGGATGATGATGAAGCAAGGCTCGGGTGAAAGCCAAAGGCCAGCCCACCCCGATCGGCATCGACCTGCACCACGCCGACTGGCTGGACGCGGTGGCCACGCTCGCGCCGGCGTCGATCGACCTGCTCTACGCCGACTTACCCTTTGCCACGGGCAGCACCAAACGCACGCCCCCCAACGCCAAGCGTGCCGGGCGCACCGTCAACGCCAGTTACGCCGACACCTTCGCCGGCAGCGATGGGTTCATCGGCTGGCTGCGTCCGCGCCTGCTGGCCACACTCCCGGCACTGCGCCCCACCGCCTGCATCCTGCTGCACCTGGACTGGCGCGCTTGCCACCATGCACGCCTGCTGCTCGACGACCTGCTCGGCCCGGGGTGCTTTGTCAACCACCTCATCTGGTCCTATGGCCTCGGCGGCAGCTCCCCCCGCCGCTTCGCCCGCAAGCACGACGACATCCTTTTCTACGCCCGCACCCCGGGCAACCACTACTTCGACCCCCCACGCGTGCCCACCACCAGTAATCTCCTACGCGGCAAGAGCAAGAAAATGACCGATGTGCTGGCCATCCCATCGATCAACAACATGGCCCGCGAACGGACCGGCTACCCGACACAAAAACCACTCGCGCTCCTCGACGTGCTCGTGCGTGCTTGCTCACCAGCGGGTGGGACAGTGCTGGACCCTTGCTGCGGCAGCGGGACGACGCTCGTCGCCGCCACGCTCGCGGGGCGGAAGGGCATCGGCATCGACCGCAGTGCTCAGGCGATTGCCGTGGCCCGCAAGCGGATCAGGCAGGCCCGCCCCGCCAGCACCACCGTGGTACCCAAGCGTGGCATGCAACCGGGCCGGGCCTAATATCTGTTGCCGGGTGTATGTCCCGCGTTTGCAAAGCCCAAGCCGCTTTTTTACGGAGTTTTCCAATGGCCAGCGCCAATGTTCACGAGTTTACCGAGAGCAACTTTTCCGCCGAGGTCCTCAGCAGCGACAAGCCGGTGCTGGTGGACTTCTGGGCCGAGTGGTGCATGCCCTGCCGCATGCTCACGCCCACCATCGAGAAGATCGCCGAGTCGTTTGCCGGCAAGGCGAAGGTGGGCAAGGTGAACACCGACGACAGCCGGGAGATCTCCGTTAAATACGGGATCAACGCCATCCCCACCGTGATCCTGTTCAACAAGGGTCAGGTGGTGCAGAAGTTCACGGGCCTGCAGCAAGAGGCCGTGTACGCCGGGGCGCTCACGTCGCTGACGGGCAAGTGATCGGCTGGGTCGCGTGGCACGCCCCCGGCGTGTATCGTCTGCAACCGTGCCGAACTACCTGCACATTTCCACGCGTCTGATCCTCGGCGGCTCGCAAGAGAACACGGTCCTGTCGTGCATGGGGCAGGCGAGGCTCGGGCACGCCGTGCATCTGGCCTTTGGGCCGATCTATGGGCCTGAAGGGTCGCTGCTGGCGCAGGTCCAGGCGTTCAACGCCCGCTGCGCCGCGGGGGATGAACGGACGACCACCGGCCTGCCGTGCACGCCGATCGGCCTGCACGAGGTCCCCAACCTCTGCCGGCAGGTCAGCCCGCTGCGCGATGCACGGGCGCTGGGTGAACTGGAAACGCTCATCCGCCGGCTCGACCCCGCCGTCGTCCACACCCACTCTTCCAAGGCGGGCATCCTGGGCCGGTGGGCCGCCTGGCGCATCGCCCAGGGCCAGGGCAAGCCCACCATCGTCCACACCATCCACGGCCCACCCTTCATGCCCATCCAAGGGTCCGCGCTCCAGCGAAGCAAGACCCGAGCCGTCAACTACGCCTACACACTGGCCGAGCGCTTCGCGGCCAGACGCTGCCACGCCATCGCCTCCGTCGCGCAGGCGATGACCGATGAGTTCCTCGCCCGCAACATCGGCAGGCCCAGGCAATACGCCACGGTCTATTCAGGGATGGACGTGGAGGCTTACCTCCCACCGGCCGACTACGCGCAGCGTCGCGCCTCGCTCCGTCAAGCCCTTGGCCTTGGTGCCGGGGACTTCGTCATCGGCACCGTCGCCCGCCTAGCCGAGCACAAGGGGCACGACGACCTGCTCGATGCCTTGGCAACGCACCTCAAGGCCCGCCCGACGTGGAAACTCCTCTGGGTCGGCGACGGTTGGTGGCGCCCACGCCTGGAACGCCGACTCGAAGCCCTCGGCCTGCGCACACAGGTGGTGCTCACCGGCCTGGTCCCCAGCGAGCGCGTCGCCGAGCACCTGTGGACTATGGACGTGCTCGCCCACCCAAGCACACGCGAGGGCCTCCCCCGCACGGTTACACAGGCCCTGCTCGCGGGCGTCTGCCCCGTCGCCTACGACGTCAACGGCACACGCGAGGTCTGCATCCCCAACCAGACCGGTCGCCTCATCACCCCAGGCGATACAGCCGGGCTTGGCCGGGCGATCCTCGACCTCTACAACGACCCGCAGGCCCGCCAGGCCCTTGCGCACACTGGGCAAACCCTCTGCCGCGAGCGATTCGGCGCCGGGCAGATGGTCGATGCGCTGGAAGTCTTCTATGCCAACGCGAAGGCACACCACCGGCACTGATCACCGCTGATTCTCGTGCGTTCGAAGTGGCCAACCCCACCCCTGCCCCTGCCCTCGGCGGAGGGGTCCTGCTTGAAACATCGGCGATCCGTATCACTTGAGCCGCCCCCGCACCAACTCCGCCCGGAACTCCCGCCGTTGCTGCTGGTCCATCGGTCGGTCGGCGAGTTTCTGCAAGTGCCCCTGCTGGACCTGCACCAGCAGTTGCGTAACCGCGTGCGGCTCGAGCCCCGGCGCCTCGCCGCCGAGCACGCCCAAGAGCGTCCCCAGGCGTACCAGCGAGAGGTTGCCCATCGCCTCCTGGGGCGTCAGCAGCCGCGCGTGCCGTAGCAACCCAAGCGCCCGGCAGATCGTGTCCTCCAAAAACCGCGCCCGCCGCGACTGCAGCGCCTGCCTGGCCGCCCGCTCATACTCGGCAACCTTCGGGATGATCTCCGAGGCCAACTCCCGCAAGATCACCTGCTCGGCACGCCCGAGGGTCCGCTGGTTGCTCAGTTGGAAGAAGTCCCCCGTCGCCTCGGAGCCTTCGCCATAAAACCCACGCACGGACATGCCCATGTCTGCCGCCGCACGCTTGACCTTGTCAATCTCACCTGTCAGCCGGAGCGCCGGCAGGTGCAGCATCACGCTCATGCGCACCCCGGTGCCCACGTTCGTCGGGCACGCCGTGAGGTAGCCAAACCTCGGGGAGAAGGCCATATCCAGCCCACCTTCGAGCTGGTCGTCGATGTCGCTGGCCCCCTGCCACGCCTCGTGCAGAGCCAGGCCCGGGCGCAGCACCTGCACGCGCAGGTGGTCTTCCTCATTGACCATGATCGTCATCTGCTCATCGGGCAGCCCCACGGCCAGGCCGCGCGGCAGATCACCCTTGGCCAGCTCCTTGCTCATCAGGTGCCGCTCGACAAGCAGCAGCCGGTCCAGCGTGGACAACTCTTGCACGTCTACCCAGAGCAGCCCCTGCGCCAGCGGGGTGCTAGCCAGCCGGGCCCGCACCGCCGCGATCACCTCCTGCCGCTGCCCGGGCGTCGCCCGCGAGAGGAACGGATACCCGCACAGGTTGCGCGCCAATCGCACACGCGACGAGACGACCACGTCCGCATCGGCACCACCCCCAAGCCAGCACGCACCCCGCCGAGCCGAGCAAGCCGACCACGGCATCTGGTCCTCGGGCACGTTCACAGCACCGGCCCCCCACCCACGCGCCGGACCAGCCGGGCGATCTCATCGCGCAGCGATGCCGCACGCTCATACTGCTCATCGCTCAACGCACGCTCAAGCTCCTCACGCAAGCCGCGCACACGCGCGACGATCTCCGCCGCACCAGTTCCAACGCCCACCCCCGCCTCCACTACCGGCCCCCCCTCCTGCCCAAGGCCCGCTGACGCCCCCAGCGCCCGCTTGGGCACCTTGCCCACATGTTGGCACGCACCCTCCTGTACCCGCTGGATCAAGGGCAACAGGTGCCCTTCCAGCGCGACATAGCACGCCGCACACCCCAACCGCTCGGCCTGGCGAAAACCCGCAAAGGTCATCCCGCACGCCGGGCAGACGCTGCTCTGCTGAGCCTCAACCCCCCGCGCCACCTGCGGGCCGGCAGGGTGCTCAACCGACTTGGCCTGCCCCGGCACCAGCCCTGGCACCGGGCCGATCTGCAGCACCCCCTTGGCCTGAGCGCACTGCTCGCACAGGTGCCGTTCGCTCCGCTTGCCGTGCTGGATCGACACCTCGTGGACCGTCGCCTCGCGTTCGCAACAGTCGCACTTCATGGACAAGGATAGAACGGGCACAAGGAGGTTTGGTATACTTCTACACCGCCAGGCGTGTGGCCTGCTGGCATGGTTGGCGCGTCCAGATATCTACCAGGAGTTTCAAAGTGAAGAACGCACGCAAGATCGTCCGCATCGTCGCCGTGGTTTCCATCATCGGCGCAGGGCTGGCCCTGGCCGCCTGCGAGACTACCAAAGGCGTCGGCAAAGACATCCAGTACGGTGCCCAGAAGACCCAGGACGCCCTCGACGGCAAGAAGTAAGAGGCCGTTTCAGAATCCCAAACGCACGGGCTGGAAGCCCGTGCCACTGGGTTCCCAAACGGTTCCGAAGACCAACCTCGGCCAAAGCAAAAGACCCAGGCCAGCGCATGACCAAAACTTTCATCGTCGCCCGGCGAGAGTTCCGCACCACCGTCCTGAGCAAGGCCTTTCTGCTCGGGCTGCTCTTGCCCCCGGTCTTGATGGTCTTGGGCATCGGCATCTCGGTCTTCTTCGGCACCGACCGCGCCCCGGCCGTCAAGGGGAGCGTCGCCATCATCGACCGCAGCGCTGCCAGCACGCCAACCTCACCCACGCCCCCCACCGCCGAGGGACTGGTCATCGCTGGCATCCGCACGCGGATGACCCCCGAGGCGATCTCCACCGCCGCCGCACGCGCCGCCGGCGAGTCTATCAAAAAAGCAGCCAACGAAGCCGCTGAAGCCGCCACCAAGCCCCCCGGGGCAGACGGCGGGCAGGCCCAACTCCAAGCCGTCAAAGAGGTCATGGGCGCGACCTCCAAAGCCCCCGACCTCACCCTCGAAACCCTCCCCCCGACCGCCGACGCCGAGGCCGAGAAGGACAAACTCCGCGACTGGACCGTCGATGGTGGCGGCCGGCTCTATCTGGCCATCATCGACCGGGCCGTCATCGACCCCGCCGCGACCGCAGACCAGGTGGGTGCCGGCGAAACCTATCAGGTCTTTACCGCACCCAAGCTCGACCCGCGTGTTTACTCCCTGGTCAATGAGCAGGTCCGCGCCGCCGTCATCGAGGCACGCCTGCTCCAGGCCGGGCTTGACCCCGCACGCGTCGAACAACTGACCAACCTCCCACGCGCACGCACAACCGAAGTAACCAAAGACGGCCAGCGCGCCAGCACCGGCGGCTTGCAGTTCCTCATCCCGCTCGCGTTCTTCATGCTCATCTGGATCTCCGCCTTCAGCGGCGCAGGGCAACTGCTCAACAACACCATCGAAGAAAAATCCAACCGCATCATGGAGGTCCTGCTCTCGGCCGTCTCACCCTTCGAGCTCATGGCCGGCAAAATCATCGGCCAGCTCGGCGCGGGCCTGGTCATCATCGCCGTCTACGCCGGCGTCGGCCTCGTCGCCCTCGTGGGCCTCACCCTGGGGGACCTGGTCCAGCCGATGCAGCTCGTCTGGCTCTGTGTTTTTTACGTCCTGGCCTACCTCTTCATCGCCTCGGTCTTTGCCGCCATCGGCTCGGCCGTGTCGGACATCCAAGAGGCCAACAGCCTTATGACCCCCGCGATGCTCCTGATCATGATCCCGATGTTCACCGTCTTTCCCATCATCCAGAACCCCAAGGGGATGCTCGCGCAGGTCCTCAGTTACATCCCACCCTTCTCACCGTTTGCCATGATCGCCCGCGTCGGCAGCAACCAGCCACCCGCCCAGTGGGAGATCGCCCTCTCGGCACTCGTCTCGGCCGCCGGCGCGCTCGGGGCCATCTGGGTCGCCGCCAAAATCTTCCGCATCGGCGTGCTCCTCTACGGCAAGCCGCCGACGTTCGGCACGCTGCTGCGCTGGGTGCGGATGGCGTAGTCCCGATTGAAGTCATCTCTCGCGATCAGCGAGGGTGTTCAAATGGTCAAATAGACAAATCGCCAAATGTTTACATACGTAAGTATTTGGCCATTTGGCCATTTCCTACTTCCCCCCAACCAACCAAAGCACCACCATCGCCCCCCCATACGCCACCAGGCTCATCCACGCAAACTGCAGCACCGCCCACCGCACGCCCCCGGCCTCGCGCGCCGTTACCACCAGCGTCGGCAAACACTGCATCGCCAGCACATAGAACACCAGCATCGACCAGGACGTACCCCGGCTGAAAACCAGCGTCCTCCCATCCGCCCGCACCGCGCCCGCCAGCTCATCGCGCACACGCCCCTGCTCGCCCGCGTCATCCCCGCCGTCTGACCCAGCGATCACCACCGACATCGTCCCCACAAAGACCTCCCGCGCCGCGAAACTCGCCAGGATGCCGATCGTCAACTGCCAGTCCGCCCCGATCGGCGCAAAGACAGGCTCGGCGGCCCTCCCGATCCGGCCCAAAAAACTCTCCGACTTGGCATGCCGGGCGTCGATCCGATCCGCCCTGGCCATCAGCACGCCCGCATCCGCTCCCGCAACAGCCCCCTGTGCACGCAGTGCCTGGGCCTCCGGCGTCGGCCCCGCGTGCGGGAACGCCCCCAGCCACCAGAGCACCACCGAGACCGCCAAAATCGCCGTCCCCGCCTTCTTGATGAACATCAACGACCGGTCGAACGCCGTGATCAATGCCCCACGCACGCTCGGCAGTTTATAACTCGGTAGCTCCAACGCCATCGGTCTTGCCGCCCCACGCAGGATCGTCCGCCGGGCCAAGAGCGCACTGAGCACCCCGGCCACAATCCCCAGCGCATAGCACCCCACAAACAGCAACCCACCAACCAGCGCCGGGTGGCTGACCGCACCGGACTTACTCAACCCCGCGACGATCAGCCCGATCAGCAGCACGTACACCGGCAACCGGGCCGAGCACGTCATAAACGGCGCAACCAAAATCGTCGCCAGCCGCTCCCGACGATCAGGGATCGTCCGCGTCGCCAGAACACCCGGTATCGCGCACGCGTGGCTGCTCAGCAACGGCACAAAGCTGTGCCCCGGCAACCCGAACGGCCGCAGCAACCGATCGGCCACAAACGCCGCACGCGCCAGGTACCCCGTGTCCTCCAGCAGACTAATCAAGAAAAACAGCAGCGCGATCTGTGGCAAAAACACCACCGTCGCGCCCACCCCGGCCAGCACCCCGTCCGTCAGCAAATCGCGCACAGCCCCCGCAGGGAGCACCTCCCGAAGCCCCCCGTTGGCAAACGCAAAGAGCCCCTCGATCCAGCCCATCGGGAACCCCGCCAGCCAAAAAATCCCCGCAAACATCAACCCCATCACCACCGCGAACGCAAGCAAACCCAGCACCGGGTGCGTCAGCACCATGTCGGCACGGTCGGTGTTCCGCGCCAACCGCTCGTCCCCCGCGCCCCCGCTGGCCGCGAACGCATAGACCTCCTCGGCCCACGCACGCAGCCCCACCTCATCGCCCGGCGGCGTCTGCGTCGGCACAACCCCCGCACGCGCCACCTCCAGCAGACGCCCCTTGAGCTCCTCCATCCCCTCACCCGTCCGCGCACTGACAAGCACCACCGCGCAACCCAGACGCGCGCTCAACTTCCCCGCGTCCACGTGCAGGCCCTGCCGGCGGGCAAGGTCGATCATGTTCACACCCACAACCGTCGGCAGCCGACGCCGAAGCCCCTCCCCGGCCAGCATCAGGTTCCGACCAAGGTTCGTCGCGTCAAGCACCACCAACATCCCATCGGGCACTGGCACTCCCCGCGCCTCCCCGCCCAGCACATCCCGGCAAACCCGCGCCTCAGGCTGCTCCAGCTCCAACGAATACGCACCGGGCAGATCAATCAACTCCAGACGCGCCGCACCAACCGACACCCGACCCGTCCGAGCCTCCAGCGTCGTGCCCGCAAAGTTGCTCGTCTTGTGCCGAAGGCCCGTCAGACGGTTGAAAAGCGTCGTCTTGCCTGTATTCGGGTTCCCGACCAGCGCAATACTGGGCACATCACCATCGGCAACCCCGCCAGCGGTCTGCGATTCTGTCCCTCGCTCAGTCATATTCGCACCCGGCCCTAGCACGCCGGCCCATCCCCCGCACCACCCCGCGGCCGGACATACACCCCGCGCGCCAACCGACGCGCCAACCCAATCCGGCTGCCGCCGCATGCGCACGCCGAGGCGCCCGTGTGCAGCACCGCCACGATGCACGGCTCCCCAGCCCGGCACACACGCACCGTCGCCCCGGGCACCAACCCCATCGCCCGCAACATCGCCCCATCCTGCTCCCCCACGGCCGTCTCCAGCACCACCCCCACACCCCCGGCCAGCACATCGCACAACGCCACCCGCCCCGCACCAACCCCCGGCGCAGGCGACAGCCCCTCACCCCCCCCACCGCCGACAACTTCACGCCCAGGTCGATCCATCCCCATCAGTGTAGCACCCCCGAAGGCAGTTGAGAATCAGTCGCAAATGGGATGGGCCGAGGTTTCAAGACCAAGGGCCGAGGGCAGCCTGCCCTCGGCCCTAAAACCCAACACCCAACCCCTTCCTCTAGCACCCCGCAAAGAAGCGGTTGAGGAAGACGATGATGTCGTCGGCGGTGAACTGACTGTCCGGGGTGCTGCTCTGCCCAGCCCCGGCGACGTCGGCGCGCGTGTCGCCGGCGAAGAACCAGTTGAGGTAGACGATGATGTCGTCGGCCGTCAGATCGCCGTTGGCGCCGATGGACTGCCCAGAGCCAGCGACGTCCGAGAGGCCGCAGGCGGTGGTGCCGCCGAACTTGGCCACGATGAAGTCCATGTTCTGTGAGGTCGTGGACGAGCGCCCCGCCAGCACCAGCCCGCCGTCGGGCATCAGCACCATGCCGGCGCTGACACGGTCGTCCGAGCCACTCGACAGGGCCGCGTTGTAGATCATCGGCGTGCCGACGACGCCCGTCGCCGAGGCCACCGGCAGCGCGAGCATGTTGAAATCGCCCGGCGCCGTCCCCTGCGTCCATCCGCTCACGACCAGTTCGCCCGTTGGCCGCAGCAGGATCCCGCTGCTCCGGCCGGTCGCGAACTCCGACCCATTGGCCAGCCCGTTCCACACCGTCGCCCACGCCGCGGGCCCGCCGGCGCTGGGGAACTTGACGATGAACAGGTCACTGGGTGAGCTGCTGGAGGCGGACTGGATCCCCGCGGTGTACACGTTCCCCGAGGCGTCCATCACGACCCCCGCCGAGAACCACGGTCTGTTAGCAGCGTCGTTCCACGTCGCGGTCCAGAGGTGGGTGCCCGAGGCGTCGAACTTCGCCGCCATCGCACTGTGGACGTCCAGATCGATGACACCCCCGCTGACAACTACCTCTCCACTGGTCGGGCCGACGAACAGCCCGGTCACCCCTTTGGAACCGGGCCCGGGCGCGAAGGTCTCGGCGATGATGGCGGTTGTCGCATCGTCGATCACCGTTAGCAGTGCTGAGCTTCCGGAACTCGTCGGCGGCGTGCTCGCGACGTACACCCGCCCGCCGGTTCCCCGCCGCACCACCCTGGGCAGCGTGAACGCCGACGCCCCAGACGCGTTGACCATCAGGTCCGTGACTGTTGCGCCGTCAGCCGGGTTGACCACCAGCACGCCGTTACGCTGCCCTGAGGACTCCCTGGCAAGATAAGCAGCGTACACTCTGCCCGAGTCGCCGATCGCCAGCGACGTCGGGTCTATCTGCGTGACCCCCTCCAGGACGTATGTCTTGCTCCACAGCACGGAACCCGAGGGCGAGACCTTCACGATCCCCAAGCCAAACTCTGGCGCGGTGGTTTCGGTGGGCTGCGGCGGGTTCCCGCTGTCGACCGTAGCCGCAACGTACCGGTACGTTACTTGGGCCAGCACGTACAGGCTTCCGTCCGCCCCGAGCGCAGCCTCGTAGGGCGTGTCGTTGCCCGACTGCGTCTGCGGCGTCAGGTTGTCGTCGCCCTGCGTCGGGAAGTCGTACGTCAGCGACCAGAGCACCTCGCCACTGGGCGAGAGCCTCACCACCGCCAGGTCGTCGTGCGACTGGAACTTGGCCGGGATCGGCGGCAGGGGCGGGGGCAGGGGCGTGTTCGCGTTCGATTGCGACGCGCCGACGACGTACAGCCCCCCCGACCCGTCCGCCAGCGCCGCATGAGCGACGTCCCGCGCCGGGGCCCTCAAGCCCGTCCGGGCCCCGTCCCACGTCCGGACCCACACCGGGGCCTGGGCCCACAAAGTGCCGGACAAACACAAGACGCCCGCACAGGCGGCGAGCCGAAGGGCGGGGACGGGGCAGACGCGGTGGTTGCGGGGGACGCGGGTCATGGAAGGCTCCTGTCTGGGCCGCCCTGGGCGGGCGGCGGTGATGCGGAAGCAACCTGCGGGCACGGGACGCGGCGACGCCGCCGCAGGCCAGAACCCGCCCGCAGATTCTTCCACAATACACTGTACGACAATTTGTACAAATTGATTCAACGCGGTGACGGAATAAAATTTTTTTCGATTTATCGCCCCTAGCCCCCCGACCGGCCAGGCCTGGCCAGGAGCCCGACATGCCCCGCACCCGAAGGCCCGCACCCGCCAGCAAACCGCCCACCCCCGGCCCCACCGCCGCCGGGGGCTTCGAGTCCGCCGCCGGCGACGTTGCCGCCGAGTTGCGGTCTGCCATCGGCAAGGTACTCGACCGCGTCCCCGGCGCCCCGCGTCGCCCGCTGGACCTCTCCCAGATTCTGTCGATCGACATGAACCTGGCCTGGAAGCTCTGCAACCTCGTTGCCGCGGCCGATCCGTTCGCCGGGCTGCAGAAGCTCCCGGGCGGATCGGGGATGCGGATCTTCCTCAAGGCCGCCGGGAGAGCCGGGGTCGAGCCTGCCGCCCTGGCCCGCGTCGTGGAGGCCCTGAAGGCCTACGAGGGCCTCACGGCCGAGCACGCCGGCAGCCGCGTTGCGCTCGACTCGCTCCTGG
Organism: bacterium; assembly: GCA_046339895.1. Taxonomy (GTDB): domain Bacteria; phylum Planctomycetota; class Phycisphaerae; order Phycisphaerales; family UBA1924; genus JAJTGZ01. Next base: position 272,719 of record JBKDDT010000012.1, read on the forward strand.
GCCACCTGGCCCGCACCGGGGGTGCCAGGGCCGACCTCACCGCCCGCCGGAATGCTTTTCGCGCCGTCTCTTCGCTCGTGGGCGTGCAGGCCGAGGCCCAGGTGGTGACCTACCTCTTCTACCCTACGTCCGACGCCGGGCTCGAGCCCGACCCGGCCCGCACCGCCGTTGCCATCATCCGCGGCTACGTGGGCCTCCGCCGCCTACGCACCGACGTCTCCTGGGTCATCGGGCGCGGGCGGCGCACCGACAACGACGGCGGGCGCCCCGCCATGCACGTCGCCCGCCCCATCGACCCCGAAGCCGCCAAGCGTCACGGCGGCGTCCCCCTCCTGCCCGGCTTCAACACTGCCGGCTCCCGGGGCCACGCCGGCGTCGCACGCACGCTCCTGCCCGACGGCACCGTCGTCGACCGCGTCCGAGGCGGCCCCGTCGGGCGACAGGGCGCGATGACGTTCTTGATGGGCGAGACCATCGCGCCGGCTCTGCCCAAGGGCCGCGACGACCGCAACGCCCACCTGCGCCTGGTCGCCAACTCGCACACCCCCAGCGAGAGCCTCGTGCTCGACCTGCTCTTCCACCGCCAACTCCCGCCCCTGGGCCCGTGCGAGCTCTCCCTCCACACCGAGCTTGGGGGCCTCGTCCTGGGCAACGCCGACCCGCGCGACTGCGTCAGCCTGGCGCTGTGCGAATCCATCGAGCCCCGCGGCGCGGGCCTGGCGGGCCTCCGCCTGGAAGAGTCCCCCGCCTATCTCGAAGCCCTCGAGAGCGTCTGCGCCCGCCTGGGCATCGACCCCGCCCAGCTCGAGGCGCACCGCGTCCGGGTCAAGCACCCGCCGGTGCCCTGCTCAACGCTCGTCCAGCGCCGCATCCTCTGGTGAGCCTCGCACATGCCCACCTTGCCCAGGATCAGCACCCCGCAAAGAACCGGTTGAGGAAGACGATGATGTCGTCGGCGGTGAACTGCCCGTCAGGCACGGTGCTCTGGCCCGCCCCGGCCACGTCGCCGCCCGTGTTCCCGGCGAAGAACCAGTTCAGGAACACAATAATGTCGTCGGCCGTCAGCGTGTTGTCGCTGCCGACGGACTGCCCGGGACCGGCAATGTCGCTCAAGCCGCACCCGCAGGTGCGGGCTGTGAGCGTCGTGGCGTTGCTCACAACGAGGTGGCAGTCGTTGAGGACGACGCACCGCTTCTCCCAGTGGCTCCCGGCGGTCCCTGAGCCGCTGGCGCCGGTGATTGATAGAACACTGGAAGAGGCACCCTGGGCGGTGAAACGGCTTGATGAGCCATACTGATCGAGGTTGAGGCCGTCGTTGACGGTGTTCCACTCATTGGCAGGGTCGGTCCGCCACTGCCATTGGTACGAGACGCTACCTTGAGCCGTCAGGCCGATGGTGAAAGTCGCCGAGCGTGTCGGGCAGGTGGTTGTCTGCGGCATGGGCTGGGCCGTGATGACCGGCGCAGGGGTGCCGAGGGGTCGGTAGCGGGCGATCAGCTCCGCCGGCACGCCCCCGGCGAGGTCGAAGCTCCCGCTGGCGAGCACATCACCACCCGGCAGGGCCGCCACCGCGCGGACGTAGGGCGTGAAGTGGAAGGTGGAACCGAGGCCCGACCCGAGCGCCGACCAACTGTCGCTGGCCGGGTTGTAGCGGGCGATGGAGTTGGCCGTGATGCCCCCGACGGTGGTGAAGTTTCCGCCGGCGATCAGGTCCCCGCCGGGCAGGACCGCCAGGCTCGTGACTTCAATCTCCACTCCTTGCAGGCCTGAACCGAGTGGCGACCAAGTGTTGCTGGAGGCGTTGTAGCGGAGGATGCGTTGCATCGTCGGGTCGTTGATTCCGGGGTATGAACCGGCGATCACATCCCCCCCGGGCAAGATGGCCACGGAGTTCACCTGGTAGACCACCCCGAAGCCAATATCCGACCAGGTGTTGGCGACCGGGTTGTAACGGGCGATGTTGTTCACATTCACACCCCCGGCTGTGCCGAAAATGCCGCCGACGATCACGTCCCCCCCCGGCGCAAGAGCCAGGCAGATGCCGATGAAACTCAACCCCGACCCGAGGGCCGACCAGGTGTTCGTCGCCGGGTTGTAGCGTGCGATGTAGTTCGCCGGCACACCCCCGGCGGTGGTGAAGTCGCCGGTTGCGATCACGTCTCCACCCGGGATGACCAGCAGGTCAAGTGGGCGGGCATTCAAGCCCGAGCCGAGGGCCGTCCAGGTGTTGGTGGCGGGGCTGTAGCGGACGATGTTGTTCGCCGGGACTCCCCCGGCGGCGGTGAAGGTTCCGCCGACGATCACGTCCCCGCCGGGCAGGACCGCCACGGCGTTGATGCTGCTGCTGTTGGAGAACCCATCGGAGCCGAGCTGCGAGAGTGTGTTGGTCGTCGGGTTGTAGCGCGCCAGGCGGTTGGTCAGCCAGTCGGTGGTAGTGGTAAAAAACCCACCGAGGACCAGGTCCCCGTCGGGCAGGACCGCCGAGTCGTTGGCGACGCCCCTCATAGTTGTTGGTGGTTCCATCGGCACCCACCTCGGCCCGCACCCGCAGAGGAAGAGCCTGGCGGGGGTGCTGGTGATGGTGGTGCACCCGTTGCTGACGACGCAGTCATAGGTGCCCTCGTCGTTGAAACTGACGAACTCGATCGTCAGCGTCGGGGTGCTGGCGGTGGGGTTGCTTAGTTCACTGACCGGGATGCCGTCTTTGCGCCACTGGTAGGTAACCGGGGCATTCCCAGTGCTCACGGTGGTAACCGAGAACGTGGCGGTGGTGTTTGGTTCGCACGCCTCGAAGTCTGCCGGGCCGGTGGTGATGCTGACGGTCGGGCCTGTGAAGGAGTAGCGTGCGACACGGGGGGAGAAGAGGCCGCCGGCAAAGCTAAACCCCCCGCCCAGGAGCACGTCCCCGCCAGGGAGGGATGCCAGTGAGGTGACGAAAAAGTTCGTTCCCGAGCCAAGAGTTGACCAGGTGCTGGTCGCGGGGTTGTAGAGGGCGATGTTGTTTGCCGGCGCGCCCCCGGCGGTGGTGAACGCCCCGCCGACGAGCACGTTGCCGGTGGGGAGCGTCGCGAGGGAGGAGACGGTCGCAAAGTTTTCCTCCGTTACGCCCGAGCCGAGGGCCGACCAGGTGAGGGTGGCCCGGTTGAAGCGGGCGATTTTGTTGACCGGCACGCCCCCGGCGCTCGTGAACTGCCCGCCGGCGATCACGTCCCCACCCGGGAGCACGGCCAGGGCGTTGATGACGCTGTTGGTTCCGAACTCGAACCCCGGTTCACTCCCAGACGCCAGCGGGGACCAGGTGTCGGTGTCGAGGTTGTAGCGTGCTACGTTCCGCACAAACACGCCGCTGGCACTGTAGAAATTTCCACCCACATAGGCATCACTGGTTGCGGGATTGAAGGCGAGGGCGAAGACCTCGCCATTGACTCCTGAGCCGAGCGCTGACCAGGTGTTGGTCGCTGGGTCGTAGATCGCGACGTTGTTCGCGGGCACGCCCCCGGCGGTGGTGAAGGACCCACCCACGGCCACCCTCCCGTCCGGGAGGACGGTCAGGGCGCTGACCAAGCCGAATGTCGCCCCCGAGACCCCCGAGCCGATCGCCGACCAGGTGTTGGTGGCGGGGTTGTAGCGGGCGATGTTGTTGGCCGGGATGCCGCCGATGGAGTTGAAAAACCCGCCGGCGATGACGTCCCCACCGGGCAGCACGGCCAGGTTGTTGACGGTCCTATCCGTGCCGGTGAACCCCGAATCGATCCTTGACCACTGGCTGGTTGACTGGTAGTAGCGGTAGGTGGTGGTTACATCGGACTGGCCTTGGTCGTTGATGTATTGTAAGTCCCCGCCCACGATAATGTCCCCATTCGGGAGCGCGGCCACGGCAGAGACATTACCAACATTGAAAGGGGAGCCAGTCTCGACCCACCCCGGCCCACACTCCGCACGGGCCGGGGCTGGGTTGGTCAATAGGAGCATAAGGACCAATGCCAGCAGCACCGCACCGAGCGGGCGGGCGGGGGATAGGGTGATGCGGAGTAAGGGTGAGCTCAACGTGGAGGTATGACAGGCCTGGACACTGGTGGTGGTGCGCATGTCAGAATCCCCTTCTGCGGCCCATTGGGCCAATGGATAGATCAAAGACCTAACGATTTGGTTAGGCCGGTACAGCCTCAAGCAGGGATAATCTAACTGAAGCAGCGAGGGAATGCAACCCATCGACGGGAGATTGCGCGAATATCTCCCAAGAGATGAGCCGGGCATCCTGACACCTGTGATCAGGTCGTAGAACTACGCACTCACAACCCGTCCCTCGCTGGCCAAGGCGGCCTCGCGGATGGCCTCGTGCATGGTCGGGTGGGCGTGGAAGGTGCAGATGACCTCTTCGGTGGTGGCTTCGAGCCGGCGGGCGAGGGTCATCTCGGCGATGAGTTCGGTGGCTTGATCGCCCATGATGTGCGCGCCGAGGATTTCGCCACGGGGGAGGCCGCGGATGATTTTGACGAACCCGTCGGTGTGAGCCGCGGCAATCGCCTTGCCGGAGGCGGTGAAGGGGAAGGTGCCGACGGCGTAGTCCTTGCCTTTGACCTTGCCCTGCTCGATGAGGCGTTGCTCGGTGAAGCCGACGCTGGCGACCTGGGGGAGGCAGTAGGTGCACCCTGGGACGACGGCGTAGTCGATGGGGATTGGTTCGTGGTTGAGTTTGCCGGCTTTGTGTGCGATGCGTTCGACGCAGATGGTTCCCTCTTCGCTGGCGACGTGGGCGAGCCAGGGTGGGCCGATGACGTCGCCGACGGCATAGACGCCGGGGAGGTTGGTGATGTAGTCGATCGGTTCGTCTTTGGTGCCCGATGTGCCTGGGCCAGCGGGCTTGAAGTCGGTAACGATGTGGCCACGGTCGGTTTTGAGGCCCAGGGAGGCGTCGCAGAGGCCATCGGTGCGCCCGACGACGCCGATGGCGAGCAGGACGCGGTCGGCTTCGAGGGTCTGGGCTTTGGAGGCGTCGGGCTTGCCGTCGGCGAGGGGGGCGACGGTTACTTTGACGCCGGTGGGGGTTTTGTCGATGGCGGTGGTGGTGTGTGCGGTGAGGAGGTTGAGGCCGTGCTTGGTGTAGAGCTTGCCCATGGCGGCGGAGACGTCTTTGTCCTCGATGGGCAGGACGCGGTCGAGCATCTCGACAACGGTGACTTGCGTGCCCATGGTGTGGTAGAAGTAGGCGAACTCCATGCCGATGGCGCCGGCGCCAACGACGATGAGTTTTTTGGGTTTTTCTTTGTTGAACATGGCCTCGCGAGCGCCCCAGATGCGGTCGCCGTCGAAGCGGGCGAAGGGGAGGTCTCGGGCGACGCTTCCTGTGGCGACGACGGTGTAGTCTGCGGTGATGGTTTGTGTGGTTTTGCCGGGGGTTGCGGGTGCGCTGGTGAGCTCTTCCTTGACGGCGCACTCTTGGATGTCGATGGTCACTTTGGCTTTGGTGGGGCCGAAGCGTTCGGCCTTGGTGATCTTGGCGTTGCCTGTCAGGACGGTGATTTTGTTCTTGCGCATCAGGAACTCGATGCCCTTGTTGAGCTTGGCGGCGACCTCGCGTGAGCGTGTGATGACGCGGTCCCAGTCGAGCTCGACAGAGCCGGTGACTTTGAGGCCCCAGAATTTTTGATCTTCGAGTTTGGACATTTTTTCGACGAGCTCGGCGTTTGCGAGGAGGGCCTTGCTTGGGATGCACCCCCAGTTGAGGCAGACGCCGCCGAGCTTGGCGCGCTCGACGATGGCGGTCTTAAAGCCGAGCTGAGCGGCACGTATGGCGGCGACGTACCCGCCGGGGCCGCCGCCGATGACGACGAGATCAAAGTGGTTGTTCGAGTCAGCCACGTTTAGTTCCTTTCAGAAGCCGAACTGAGTGGTATGGGTGGGTGTGGTGTCGATTGGGTTGGAGTATAGGTCTGCCGGTGTTGGAGGCCCTCTATCCTCACGGGCCATGCTGACGCTGACTTATCCGATTGCGCGGACGACGTTCACCGAGTGCGTGCGTCAGCCGATTTATTTTTTGATCCTGGTCATCGCCGCGGGTTCGACGGTGCTGACGACGGCGGTGTCGGGGTTTACGATGGGGTACACCGAGAGTGGTGAGGTCTCTGGGGACGACAAGTTGCTGCTGGAGCTTGGGCTGGCGAGCGTGCTGGCGTTGTCGGTGCTGCTGGCGGGGTTCATCGCGACCGCGGCGGTCTCGCGTGAGATCGAGAACAAGACGGTGCTGACGATCGTGAGCAAGCCGGTGCCCAGGACGGTGCTGATCGTGGGCAAGTGGATGGGCGTAACAGGGGCGATGCTGCTGGCGACGGCAACGATGCTGCTGTTTTTGCTGTTGGGGATTCGGCACGGGGTGCTGACGGCGGTGTCGGACCCGATCGACCAGCCGGCGATCATCCTTGGGTTGAGCGCGTTTGTGCTGTCGCTGGGGCTGGGGGTGTGGGGATCGTTTTTTTATGGGTGGTCGTTCCCGCAGACGGCGTCGCTGGCGATGCTGCCGTTGACGGCCGTGGCGTACGTGCTGGTGCTGACGCAGAAGAAGGCGTGGGGGTGGCAGCCGATCGATGCGACGCTCAAGCCGCAGGTGATGCTTGCCTGTTTGGCGTTGCTGCTGAGCGTGCCGGTGCTGACGAGTATTGCGGTGGCGGTCTCGACGCGTCTGGGGCAGGTGATGACGATTGTTGTGTGCTTTGGGGTGTTTGTGCTTGGTCTGTTGTCGGCGAACCTGCTGGGCAGCCGGGCGCTGCGGAACGAGCCGATCGGGCAGGTCTTGATCGCCGAGCCTGAGCGGCAGCGTATGAGCAGCATGGAGAAGCCCGGGGATATCTGGTTCATCACGGCCGAGACGGGGCTGACGGTAACGCCCAAGCCTGGAGACCCGTTCTTCTTTGCCGCCTCGCCCAATGGGGTTGACCGCCCGGTACACTTCCGGCCGTTCGTGAACCCGGATCCTGGGAGCGGGGGGGTGGGGCTAGCCAAGCGTGAGGCGATGATCACGCCGGGGGTGGCGCCGGCGCTGGTGATCACAGCGGTGGAGGGGCGGAAGTTGACGGTGATGACGATCGGTGGGGATGATCTGCGTGTGCAGCGGCCGCCGCAGCGTGGGGACTATATCTTTTTGACCCCGACGAGCGTGAACTATGCGGCGTTGGGGGCGTGGGGGCTGGTGCCGAATGTGCAGTTCTTTTGGCTGCTGGACGCCGTGGCACAGAACAACCCGGTGCCGATGTCGCACTTTGGGCTGCTGGTGCTGTATGCGTTGTGCCAGGTGAGCGTGTTTTTGAGCCTGGCGGTGCTGCTGTTTGAGAGACGGGACGTGGGGTGAGGGAGTTGAGGCTGAGACCGGCCCGGTGCCCCCGGCGGCGGTATCATCCCCCCCGCGCTTGGCGGTCGTTGCGGGGTGTCGGTTTGGTTTATGCTTTGTTTGGTTTTTCGTTTGGGGTTGTGTTGGCACATTGAAAGGCTCGCTTTAACATGCAGATCAACGTCATCGGCAAGCATATGGAAGTAACCGAGGCCATCCGCGCATACGCCCAGAAGAAGGCGAGCAAGTTGCCGATGCACTTTGACCGTGTGCAGTCGATCACGCTTCGCCTGGAGCAGGACCCGCAGAAGACCAGTTTCCATGCCGAGGTGGTGTGCGATGTCGAGAAGCACGAGGACTTCATCGGGCATTGTCATCATGCGGACCTGTACCACGCGATCGACGAGGCGGTGGCCAAGGTCGATCGGCAGGTCGTGGCGTTCAAGGAAAAGCTCAAGGGTGGTTGATTGCCGCCCGTGCCCGTGTTGTTGAAGTTCTGCCGCACTCTATGCAGCTGCCTCTATGAAGCTCACTGACCTGATCGCCCCGAACGCCATAGTCGCCCAGCTGACCAGCCGGGAGCGGGACGGCGTGATTGCCGAGCTTGTCGATACGCTCGTGCAGGCGGGGGGCGTGGAACAGGGGACGCGCGATGAACTGATCAAGATGCTCTTAGAGCGTGAGAAGCGGAGCACGACGGGCTTTGGCGCGGGGATCGCCGTGCCGCATGCGAAGCACCCGAGGGTAACGCGTGTGAGCGGGGCGATCGGGCTCTCGGCATCGGGGCTGGACTTTTCGAGCATCGACATGCAGCCGGTATATACCGTGGTGCTGCTGCTGAGCCCGCACGAGAAGCCTGATGAGCACCTGCACGCGATGGAAGTGATCTTCAAGGTGCTCAGCCAGGATTCCTTCCGCCGGCTGCTTCGCCAGGCCAGTACGGCTGAAGAGGTGCAATCGCTGCTGGACGGCGTCGACGCACAGCACGTCTGAGAGGGGCACCCGGGCACACCGATCAGCAAGGTGAGCCTCGGGTGCGCGGGGTGGCGACGCTCACGCCGCCTATTGCACCGCTGATCCTTGTACCTGCCGCCCTTGTTTGCTGCCCTTGTTCCTCCGACCGTTGTGCTGATCCTTGTTCAACCTGCCTTGCCCAGTATGCCCAGCGCCCGAGTCCAGACCGTGATCAAGAACAAGCTCGGGCTGCACGCCCGGCCGGCGATGGTCTTTGTCGACGCGGCCAGCGCGTTCCAGGCGAGCGTGGCGGTAGAGGGCAACGGGCAGAGCGTCGATGGCAAGAGCATCATGATGATGATGCTGCTGGCGGCGACGCAGGGAACGCCCATCGAGATCATCTGCGACGGCCCGGACGCGGAGGCCGCGTGCGAGGCGTTGAAGAAGTTGGTGGATAATGGGTTTGATGAACAGTGAGGGGGCGGGGCAATGGGCAACAGGCGCGTCTGGCCGGGCGTTGGCGTGAAGCACTTTTGCGCCTATTGCCTATTGCCCATTCCCTATTTCCTGCTTCCTATTGCCTGCCCCCCACTGCCTTTCTAGCCGCCAGCACCGCCGCGTGCAGGTCGGCACGCGCCCCGAGGATGCCCTGGGTTTGGCCGAGCGTGATGCGGGACCAATCCAGGGGCTGGCCGAGCGCGTCGGTAACCAGGCACCCGGCGCGTTGGAGCAGGAGGCACCCGGCGGCGTGGTCCCAAGCCTTCTCGCTGTTTCGGCGTGGGGGTCGGTCGTAGACATCGGCTTGGCCACGCGCGACGAGGGCGTACTTGGCCTGGCTGTCCATCGCCAGCGGGACCGGCCGGCAGCCGAGGGTGTGGGCCATCTCGTCGGCCAGGGCGGTGAAGTTGCGGACGCGCCCCTCGCTAGCCTCGACAGAGAAGGTGATGATCGGTTGCGCACGCGGCAGGCCGGGGCGGGGCGGGATCGGGTGCAGGGGTGCTTGGCAAATCTCCCCGGCGTGCGTCAGCAGCGGGCCGTGCAGGACCGGCCCGTTGGCGGTGCACGCGATGACCATGCCGATCGGGTCGATGCGTACGGCGTGCTCGTCGGCAGCCGTGCTTGGCTCGTGCGAAATGTCAAAGGCCAGGTTCGGGCAGGCCAACGCCGCCACGACCGGGCGCCCATGCTCGATCAGCGCCAGGCAGACGGCAAAGTGCCGCTGGGCCAAAAACCCCTTGGTCCCGTCGACCGGGTCGATCACCCAGGCGCGTTCGGGGAGCAGGTCGGTGGTGCATGCGCGATGGCCGAGCATGGCAAGGACCTGCTCGGGCGTGGCGTCGGTCCATGCGCTGGCCGTTTGCAGGGCGCGGGCGACCTGCGCCAGGAGTGCGGGGGCTTGGCCGAGGGTGTGGGCCTGTTCCTCGCCGGCGATGGGCGCGTCGGCCTCGTGCTCGATGAGCGTGCGGACGATGAGGGCTTGGGCGGCATAATCGGCGACGGTAACCGGTGAGCCGTCGGCCTTGCTGACGCCCTCGTGCGCGAGGGACTGCTGCAGCCGTTTGCACATCTGCCCCGCCAGGCGTACGCCCTCGATCGCGGCATGCAACCAAACCTCGGCTGTTGGTGCGGGGCTTGTCGGCACAGGTACGACGATAGCAGGCTCGCGGGCGGGGCCGGGACGACAAGAAATCGCGGCCGACCTACCCTCACCGCTTTAGTACGCCCTCAGCGGCGCGGGAGCAACTATGGACCTTGCGGGCAAGAAGATCGTCGTAACCGGTGGTGCCGGGTTTTTGGGCAGGTCGGTGCTCGGCGTGCTGCGGGCGCGTGGGGTGCAGGAACGCGACCTCTTTGTCCCCAGACGCAGAGACTTTGACCTCACCAGCGAGGGTGGTGTAGCCCGGCTGTACGCACAGGCCTTTGCGGGGGCGAAGGTTGATGTCGTCATCCACCTGGCCGCGGAGGTTGGGGGGATCGGGGCGAACCTGCTCAACCCGGGGCGGTACTTCTTTGCCAACATGGCCATGGCGTTGCACCTCATCGAGCAGGCGCGTGCCAATGGCTTGGTCGAGCGTGGGGGGAAGTTTGTGCAGGTCGGTACGATCTGTGCGTACCCCAAGTTCACGCCGGTGCCGTTTGTTGAGGATGATCTGTGGAACGGGTACCCCGAGGAGACCAACGCACCCTACGGCGTTGCGAAAAAAGCCGCGTGGCAGATGCTCGATGCGTACAAACTGCAGTACAAGATGCGCAGCGCCTACGTATTGCCGGTGAACCTGTACGGCCCGCACGACAACTTTGACCTGGGCAGTTCGCACGTCATCCCCGCGTTGATCCGCAAGTGCGTCGAGGCGCAGCAGCGTGGGGATAAGGAGATCGTCTGCTGGGGGACGGGCAGCGCATCGCGCGAGTTTTTGTTCTCCGACGACGCCGCCGAGGGAATCGTGCGTGCGGCTGAGGTGATGGACGACCCGACGCCGATCAACCTGGGCGCGGGCTTTGAGATCAAGATCAAGGACCTTGTCGAGTTGATCGTCAAACTCACGGGCTTCAAGGGGGCGGTGGTGTGGGACACGAGCAAGCCCGACGGGCAGCCGAGGCGGTGCCTGAGCACGGCCAAGGCCCAGAAACTGCTGGGGTGGAAAGCGCAGGTGGGCTTTGAGGATGGGCTCAAGAGGACGATCGAGTGGTATCGGGCCAACAGCAAAGCATGAGCGCGGGCTGGAAGCCCGCGCCACCAAAATCTGAACCAAACTCGGCCTGGAGGTCCGAGGTACCCGGGGTCAAAGACACTCGACCCGGAGGTCCGAGGTACCCGAGGTCAATCACTCCCCACCCGCCGGGACGCGCTTGCGTTCCCACGGCTTAGCTTCTCGTTTGACCATCTCCGGCTTCTTGGCCTCAAACTCCACGGCACCCGGGCCAAGCTCCCTGCCTGCCCAGGCCAGGAACTCGGCCGTCGGGGTGATGCGCGTACGGGGCAGGTCCAACATGATGTCTGCCCCCGGCGTGCGCACGAGCAGCTCGGCGGGCTTTGGCTCGCCGCCCGGGCGGGCCTGGGCGAGGTGCGCGACAAGCCCGGCGAGCTTCGCCTGCGCGCTGCCGTTGTGCCGGCGCTCGTCGATGACCACCCGCACGCGTGCGGCCAGCAGCTCTGCCGCGGCCTCGATCGGGACGATCTGCTCGGCGATCAGTTGCGACTCACCCCGGCTCATGTCCACCTTGCCGACGATGAAGACGATCTTGTCCACCCGTGCCGTCTCGGAATACTTGGCAAAGCAGTCGCTGAAGCAGACGCACTCGACGGTCCCCTCCTTGTCCTCGACCGTCAGCACGCCCATCTTCTGGCCCGCGCTCTTGCCACTCTTGACCACCAGCACACGCACGCCCGCGATGAGCGCGCCGATGGCCACACGCTGGTCCTGCGGGTGCATCTTCTCGCGCAGCCGGCGTGAAGTGGTGTTGCCCAAGCCCTGCACCAGCGTGGCGTGCTCGTCGAGGGGGTGGCTGCTGACATAAAAGCCCAGCGTCTCCTTCTCGTGCTGGAGTGTCTCGGCCTCCGTCCACGGCGTGGCTCGCGCCAGGGGCGTGCTGGCCGCCTTGACGGCGGGCGCCTGGACCGGACCGCCCACGCCACCGCCCATGCCAAAGAGGCCACCCTGGCCCGACGCTCGGTCGCGTGCGGCACTGAGGCCCGAGGCGACAGCACCCTCGACGCTGGCGAGCATCGCCGAGCGTGCGGCACGCCCGTGCAGGCAGTCAAACGACCCGCTCTTGATGAGCGCCTCGATGGTCGCCTTGTTGACGTTCCCCGCCGCGCTGCCGCCGCCGCCACCGACGGGGACGCGCTCGCAAAAGTCGTGCAGAGAAGTGAAGGGCCGAGGGGTGAGGCCCGAGGGGGCAGCCGATGCGCTGCCGGCGCGTTCGCGCAGGATGCTCTCGATCGCCTTGTCCCCGACGCCCTTGATCGCGCCGAGGCCAAAGCGGATGTGCCCGTTGCCGGCCTTGCGCGCCTCACCGTCGGCAAAGACAACCGCAAAGTCCGCCTGCGACAAGTTGATATCCGGCGGCTTGACCTCGACGCCCACCTTGAGCGTCTTGCCCGTCGCCGGGTCGATCACACGCATGTTCTTGCAGTCTTCAAGGTACGGCACCCAGTCGCTCACCTGGCTTGCTGCGCTCTCAAAGGTCAAGAACGCGGCCATGTACTGCTGCGGAAAGTAGGTCTTCAAGTACGCCGTCTGATAGGCGACGATCGCGTACCCCGTGCTGTGGCTCTTGTTAAAGCCATACCCCGCAAACTTGAGGATGAGCTCAAAGAGCTCCTCGGCACCCTGCTTGCTGAGGCCCTGCGACTGCGCCCCGGCAACAAACTTGGGGCGTTCCTTCTCGATCTTGTCATGCTTTTTCTTGCTGATGTTTTTGATGAGCGTGTAGGCGTCGCGGAGTTTGATCCCGCCCAGGCCGTGCACGATCTGCATGACCTGCTCTTGGTAGACCATGACGCCGTAGGTCTCGCTGGTGTACTGATCGACAACGGCGTGTACGTACGGGACCTCGACCTCGCCGTGCTTGCGTTTGTTGTAATCGGGGATTAGGTCCATCGGCCCTGGGCGGAAAAGGGCGTTGGCGGCGATGAGGTCTTCGAGGCGGTCGGGCTTCATCTCGAGGAGCAGTCGGCGCATGCCGGGGGACTCAAACTGAAAGACGCCGGTGGTGTCGCCGCGGCGGAAGATTTCGAGCACGGCCTGATCGGTCGGCTCCAGGCGGTCCAGGTCCAGCGGGTGCGGGCCGCCGTCGTCTTGCCTGCGGCCAACAGCCTCCCAAACCTGCTCCTGGGCAAGGCCCTCGTTGATCAACTTCTTGCAGCGTTCCACAACGCTCAGCGTGCGCAGGCCTAAAAAATCCATCTTCAGCAAGCCCATCTGCTCGCACGTCGGGCCGTCCCACTGGGTAACCGTTTCCTGCGTCCCGCTGGGGCGGTAGAGGGGGACTATCTCATCGAGCGGTCGCGTGGCGACGATGACGCCCGCGGCGTGCACGCTCGCGTGCCGGGCTTGGCCCTCGATGGCCCGCGCATTGTCGATGATCCTCTGGACCATCGGGTCGCGGTCGTAGATCGCGCGCAAATCCGGCTCCTGCTCCAGGGCCTTGTCCAGCGTGATGCCAACCTGCTCGGGCACGAGCTTAGCGATCTTGTCAACCTCCGCCAGCGGCATCTCCATGACGCGCCCAACGTCGCGGATCGCCGCCTTGGCCTTGAGCGTCCCGAAGGTGATGATCTGCGCAACGTGCCCGTACTTGTCGGCGACATACTTGATGACCTCCGCACGCCCGTTCTGGCATAGGTCGATATCGATATCGGGGAACTCCGATCGGTCGGGGTCGGTGAAGCGTTCAAAGAGCAGCCCGTACTGCACCGGGCAGGCGTTGGAGAGGCCGAGCACGTAGCCGACCATGGTGCCAACGCCCGAGCCACGGGCGTTGGCCGGGATGCCACGCGTGCGACCCCAGTTGACGAAGTCCCAGACGATGAGGAAGTACGCGGCGATCCCCTTGTCGCAGAGTATTTTCAGTTCACGCTCCAGGCGTGCGCGCCGGGCATCACTCTGCATAGCACCGATTTGGGTACCACCACGCTCGGCGTGGTGGCTCTCTTGCTTCCCAACGCCGAGCGTGGGCGTACCCGTCGTAACCGGACCCGACGGCCCGTACCGCCACACATACCCACCCTCGGCCAGCAATCGCAGCGCGTCGTCGCACTCGCTCTTGGCCTGCGCCAGCAGTGTTTGTTTTTCCTGCTCACTGGACCCATCGGGCAGCACGAACGGCACAACCTCGATGCCCTGGCAGTACGCCGAGTACCACCTGCTCAGGTCGCCGCCGAACGAAGGGTCGTCGTGGCGCGGCAGTTCACCCTTGCTACGCCTGATCCGCACCATCGGCGCGTTGTTGGCCCCGATCGGCAGCACCACGTTGCACCGCTCGGCGATCTTCTGCGTGTTCGCTAAGGCCTCCGCGCCCGGTTTGCCGTAGGGCGTGAAGATTGCCGACATCTCCGCAGGGGACTTGACGTAGAGGTTGCCGTCGTACCGCATCCGGTCGGGGTCGTTCTTGGCCTTCCCCGTCGAGATGCAGATCAATGTGTCGTGCGCATCGTGGTCCTGGGCACGCAAGAAATGGCTGTCGTTGTCGCAGACCACCGGCAGCCCGAGCTCATCGGCCAGCGCGATCAGGTGCTTGTTGATGCTTATCTGCTCGCGCACGTGGTGCTGCAGCTCAACGAACATCCTCGGCCCGGTCCCCACGTCGGCAAAGACGCCCGCGTGCCACGTTGCGCTCTCGACGGCCCGGTCCCAATACGTCTTGTCCCCCGTCCGCTCAAACTCGAGCAGGTGCTCGCCGATCTCGCTGCCCAGGTGCCCGTTGATGGCGATCAACCCGCTGCTATGCTGGGCCAGCAGCTTGCGGTCGATTCGGGGCTTGAAGTAGAAGCCCGTCAGGTAGGCCTGCGTGCAGAGTTTGAGCAGGTTCTGCCAACCGGTGTTGTTCTCGGCCAGCAGCACCAGGTGGTACCCCCCGTCGCCCACGCCGGTGTAGGTCCTGTCTGTGCGGTCGCCCGGCGCGACATACGCCTCGACGCCAAGGATCGGCTTGATCCCGCGCTCCTTGGCGGCCAGATAAAACGCCACCGCGCCGAACATGTTCCCGTGGTCGGTGCACGCCACGGCCCGCATCCCCAGCTCGGCGACGCGGTCCATCAGTTTGTCGATCCGGTTGCCGCCGTCCAGGAGGGAATACTCCGTGTGCAGGTGCAGGTGCGTGAACGCACCGGCCGCGGGGTCGGTATGTGAGGCCGTGGGCGACTTCGGGGTCGGGAAAGCTTCTTGTGCAGACATAGAGCGACTCCGGCAAGCAACTGAGACCACAATCGTACCGACCCCTTCTGGCCCAGGATCGGCGAGCACGGCACGCTGTCTACTGTTGTCAATGGCCGTGAGTTCCCGCCCGCGCGGGCATCGGCAAGGGATGTGAGCAGACATGGCAAAGCGCGTGCAACGACGAGTCCAGGCCAACAGCCACCCACACCCCGTCGGCACGCCCAAAAAAATCGTCGTCGGCATCTCCGGCGCGTCAGGCGCTCAGTACGCCACACGCGTTATCGAAGAACTCCTCAAACGCGGGCACCATGTCCATCTGGTCGTAACCGAATACGGCCGGCAACTCCTGCACGACGAACTCGGCATCACCAAACTCACCCTCGACCAACTCGTGCCGAGCCTCGCCAGCCAAGCCAAGCAGATCGAGAATATCCGCCTCTATATCCACCCGCACAAAGACGTCGGCGCAGTGATCGCCAGCGGGTCGTTTTTACACCACGGGATGGTCGTCGTCCCCTGCTCGAGCACCGCACTGGGCTATATCGCCACCGGCTCGGGGAGCAACCTCCTCGGCCGCGCCGCGATGGTTACGCTCAAAGAGCGCCGACGCCTCATCCTCGTCCACCGCGAAAGCCCGCTGAGCCTCATCGACATCAAAAACATGGAGCAGGTAACACTAGCCGGGGGGATCATCGCCCCGGCCAACCCGGGGTTCTACCTGCTGCCCAAGTCCATCGACGAGGTCATCGACTTCACCGTCGGCAAAGTTCTGGACCTGCTGGAGATCGAGCACGACCTCAAAACACGCTGGGCAACCCGGCGAAGTGAGATCCGCCGGGGGAGGGCAGGCAGTAGCGACGAGTGATGGTTCTAGAACCCCCCACCCCGAACGTTCTGGTGGGCAGGGGCAAAGGGTGCGGTTGATCCGTCCCCAGACTCAAGCATGTCCAGCAGACCCCCACCCAACGCACGGTGCAGGCGCTTCCGCGCGTGCCGTGCTCTCTCTCCTCAAGTTCCGCCGACCTGCTTTCGCAGGGCCGGGGCTGCTTCCACGCGTGCATGCAATGCAACGCGTGGCCTCTCCGCTCAGACCCTCTTGGTTGTCGTTCGCCTCCACGTTCCCAACCCTCTACTAGAGAAGCACCTTGGAGTTGACCCCTTTCGGGGACGGGCAATCTGAGTCGATCTTGGGCCTCACGCCAGACGCACGTGGCACCGGCAGAGGCAGAAGGTCGAGACAGACAAACCAGATAGACACCTTGAAGAAACCAACAACCCGATAGAAAAGGCGAAACTACGAAGAAAACACTTGCCCACTCGGGCAGGAAGCTTCTTCCCAAACCAACGTGAACTTGTCAAACCTCCCGGCTTGGCACAAAACTCTGCTCCACTCGACGACCGACCAAGCCTCTCTCCTCCGGAAAAAATCAGGGGGGGAAGGAGTTGTCGCGTCGTGATGTTCCTGCTCTCCTCCGGCGGAACCTAGCCGGTCGCCGAGTGCAGCAGAGTCCTTGTACCCTCTCTCTTTGCTATCTCTTCTCTTCTGTTTTCTACTGTTCTCTTCTCTACTCTGTGATACACACATCAATCCGCGTGCCAGGCCAAGGCACCAAATCCTTCCCTCACGCCAGCCTGCGAGCACCACGCACCACCGGTTCCACTTCAGAACCAACGCCCACGGCAAGCCAAGCCGAGCCGGCCGATTCAAGCAGTTGCTCGGCCACCTGCTCGATCATCTCCATCTCGCTGGATGCGTGCATATACGCGCACACACCCGCCTGCCGGGCCAAGGACTCACGCATGGGCGTGGGCCAAGCGTCCATCGCCACGCACCGCACCGGGTTCCAGTGCTTGCTGAGCCTGTGGATCAACTCCAGGGCGTGCTCGCACGGGCAATCCATCTCAACGAGCAGAACACGCACGCCAGACGTGAGCGCATCGCGTACGAACCGGAGATCAAGTTGGTCCAGCACAGGCCACCCGTGGCGGATAGCCGCACGCGCAGCACCCACGCACAAGCGTGGACCTGCCCGCGCAACCGCCACCGGCGTGCGCACTCCGGCACAAACCATTTCTCTTCTCTCTCTCCTCCAGCAGGGCGCTGGAAATCTCTCTGACTCCACTGAAGCGAAGGGCGTGCCAACCCTCGTTCCGAGAAGATCAATACCCACAAACGCGTAAGAAATTCTTCACGCTCACACTGTACCACTATGACAGGCTGTACCAAAACAGCTGTCGCACAACAGCACAACGACAGAGGCGCACAGCGTGCACACCGGCGCGACGGCTATCTCAGAGCCTTCTAGCGGGAGCGTCCAAATGATGAGCGATCAGTCGTGAAAGCAGAACGGTGTGCGACTGGGCATGCGATCACCTGCATACCTATCGCACAAAACCCTACCCCGTGGAGAGGGGCAGCGGTGGGGTTGGCTCACGCAAACGATCTGGGTAACCCAACTCGCGCAGGCTCAAACGCCAGCACGCACAACCGCCTATGCATTACACCGCATCACCGGCAGACCTCTTCTCTACCAGCCCGCGCAGCCCGTGCAGGGTGATCTTCCGGTACAGCCGTCGGCGCTCGATATCCAGGATTGCCGCGGCTCGGTTCTGGTTCCCCATCGCCACCCGCAACGCCCGGCAGATCAACTCCTTCTCCATCTGCGCCAGCGTCGGCACACCCACGCCCGCCGTCTGCACCCCAATCGCACCACCATCCCCGACCGCAAACGCACCCGCACGCACACGCTCGGGCAGATCACCCACCTCGATCAGACCACCCCGGCTAAAAACCACCGCGTGCTCCACGGCGTTGGCCAGCTCACGCACGTTCCCCGGCCAGCGGTATGCGCACAGCGCGTCCATCGCCCCGGCACTGAGCACACACGCCGGCTCGCCGTACAACTCCGCCAACTGACCCAGAAAATGACCCACCAATGCCCCAATATCCTCCACCCGCTCACGCAACGCCGGCAACGCCACCTTCACCACGTCCAGACGGAAGAGCAGGTCCTCCCGGAACTCCCCACGCCCGGCCATCGCACGCAAATCCCTGTGGCTGGCGCACACCACTCGGATATCCACCGGGATCGGCCTCGTTGCCCCCAACGGCACCACCGCACGCTCCTGGATCACACGCAGCAACTTCGCCTGCGTCTTGATCTCCAGTTCCCCGATCTCGTCTAAAAAAAGCGTGCCCCCGTCGGCCGAGCGTATGAACCCCAGCGCAGCGCTCTCGGCACCCGTAAACGCTCCCTTGACGTGCCCGAACAACTGGCTCTCCAGCAGCGTGTCGCGAAGCCCCGTGCAGTCCACGGCCACAAACGCCCCACCCTGCCGCGACGACATCGCATGGATCGTCCTGGCCGCGAGCTCCTTGCCCGAGCCAGACTCACCCTCGATCATCACCGTGCAATCACGCCGGGCCACCGCCCCGAGCACCCCACGCAGGCGCTCCATCGCCGGACCGGCACCAACAAGCGTCGGACGCTTCCCCTGCGCGGGCACCCCAACGGGCAAAAGCGAGGCTCGATTTGTCGTGCTGGGTTCGGGCATACGCGACAGGCAGAAGGAACAAGCAAAACGCTTTCCACTTTGCCGCGCTCGAACCATCGATGAAAAACCCTAGCACCGACAACCGGGTGCAGGAATTCATCGAATATGATGCCACCGGCCTGCTACCAGGCGCGACAACATCAGCCCGGCCCACATCCCTCGCCTCCGCACTCTCAAAGAAACCAAGCGCGGCACACTTCAGGCCCGGTTTTCACCCGGCCGCCGTGTATTTGTGGGCACCAGGCACAAGGCTCACACCTTCTGCCGAGGGCATATCAATGTACCGCACACTTGCCCCGCCTGCAAGAGCAGCCCCACAAAAACAGCGCAAATGATGGTTTACCCGCTCCGAGAACAGCCAATACCCTAGGCCATCTTACCCAGATTCACAAACCCCACACATTCTCCACACACTACACCACGCCCACTTAGCAAACCTCACACCCCAGGCAAACCGAACAACTAACAAAGCCTAAACCGAGCCCATTGCCGGTTACCATCTCCCCACCCCTGCTCACCCGCCCCCACCGATCCTGCTGGAGATCGTCAAGATCGGCACCAGGATCGCCATCAGCAGCGTCCCGACCACGCCCGACAAAATCACGATCAACGCTGGCTGCAAGAAGGCCAAGAGCCTGGCGCTCCCCTTCTCGACCTCCTCGGTCATGTCCATCGCCAGCGTCAAAAACGCGTTGTCCAGGTCCCCCGCACGCTCGGCCGCAAGCAGCAGCCGGCGCGTCGCCAAGGGCATCGCTGTAACATTCTCGATCAACTGCCGCAGCAAACCCCCGGCCACCAGCTTCGCACGCAGGTTCTCCAGCTGCTTGCGCAGCAGCGGGTGCGAGACGACCTGATTAGCCGTTACCAACCCCTCCGCCAGCGGAACGCCCGATTTGCTCATCGCGCTCATGACCGTGAAAAACCGCGCAGACTCGGCGGCAAGCGTTACGTCCCTGATAATCGGCAGCCTCCGCCCTATGCCCAGCACCCACACACGCACCTGCTGGCGGGCCAGAACCAACGCCACCACCACAGCAGCAAACAACCCCAGGAAAATCACGATGTGCTCACGCAGGAACAACCCAACCCCAATAAGCACCCGGCTGTAGATCGGCAGCGCAACGCCCTCGGCCATGTCCATCAGCCGCGTCCCGATCGTCGGCAACACCCCGATGAGCAGCACCAACGCCACAAACGTCGTAACAATCATCAAGACAAACGGGTAGATCAACAGCGACTGCGCACGCCCTGAAACCAGCAGCGTCCGGCGCTGGCTCGTCGCCAGCTGCTTAGCCGCCCCGGCGAGGTCCCCCGAACGCTCCGCCGCACGGTAGATCGCCACCGTTACCTGATCGAGCACGCCCGACTTGGCGCACGCCTCGGCAAAGCTCATCCCGTTGGCCACCTGCTCGCGGATCGTGCTCACCACCGGTCTGGCCACGCTCGTAACCGTCCCGGCCACAACCTCCAGAGCCTCCACCAACGGCACCCCGCGCGAGAGCAGCGCGTGCAACTGCTCGTTGAGGATCGCCTGGTCCTTGAGCGCCAACTTCGTCTCGGGTGTAAAAACCCTCGGCAGGGGATAGGCACGCAAAACCGTCAGCCGTTCCTTACGCAGCACACCCGCGAGCTGCCCAGGCCCCGACGCCGCTCGAACGACCAAAGACCTCCCACCCCCCGCCTTGACGGCATAACAAAGAAACGGCCGTTGTGTGGGGGCTGCGGTCATCAGCAGCAGTGTAT
Source organism: bacterium (assembly GCA_046339895.1). GTDB lineage: Bacteria > Planctomycetota > Phycisphaerae > Phycisphaerales > UBA1924 > JAJTGZ01. Next base: position 293,176 of record JBKDDT010000012.1, read on the forward strand.
CGGCCAGGCGGCGGGTGGATGCACCCACGCCATCGCCACGCTGGCCAATTGCAGAGACCGCGAAGCTCAAAAACAAAGCAGGGCGCTATCGTTAGACAGCGCCCCGCTGGAGGAGAGAGAGTTCATCATCGGGCCGCCGGTGCACGCCAGCTGGCCCGCAAGTTCATCGAAAACCAAACACGCCGGGTAGGGGACTCATGGCATCGCCCGCACACCCTCAAGTCAGAATCCCGTATTCAGATGACAACCATACACGACGGCCTCACTGCCGTCATACGACACTTGCAAGGATCAGTATATCACAATTTTCCCCCATTGCAAACGAAATTTTCTCCTGAACTCACAAATCCAGTACCAAAATAGTACCGTGTACCTTACAAAACACTATTGAAATGCAAACAAAATAAAAACAGCCTTTGTAGGGCTGGATATTCTTCTTCTTTGGCCTAGCCGACCCCGGCACGCACCCAGGCCCCCTTACTTGGGCTGCTCATCTGAGCCGGGCTGCGGACCACGCCCCTGCCCCCCGCGCCCGCGCTCGGCCATCCGCTTGAGGGCCTCCGCCCGGCGGTCCGCAGGCAACTCAGCCAGGCGCGCCAGTAACCGGTCCTGCTGCTCGGCGGGGAGTTTGCCCAGCCGATCTTGTGCTTGCTGTGGCAGTGACGCGAGCACCTCGGCACGCTTGGTGTCGTCGAGCTTCGCCGGGGCCTTGCCCGCGCCGGGCTTCTTATCCTGCCCCCTTCCTTCCTCGATGCGCTTCTTCTGCTGCTCTTTGTACCGCTCATCGCGCCGGGCCATCTCTTTGGCCTTGAAGTCATCGACCTTCACCTGCACCGCCTTCTGCTGCGGCTCTGTCAGCGCGCCCCACACCGCCGTCTGCGCGTCCTCGGCCTTGGGGGCCTGAGCACGGAGCTCCTGCACCTTGGCCATCACTGCCGCACGGTCCTTTTCACTCATCGCCGCCGGCGGCGCACCATCGTGCATGGGGTCCCCCACCGGCGGGCCACCAGGCCCTCTGCCACGACCCTCACCACGACCACGACCGGGCCCACCCGGACCACCAAACTCACGCAGCATCCTCCTTGCCTCTGGGTGTTCTCTGATGATCGCCTGAATCTCGTCCTTGTGAGCGTTCATAAAGGCCCGCATCGCGTCGCCGTGCTTGCCGGCGATCTCTTGGACCTGCTCTTGCTGTGCCTGGCTCAGGCGCAGCGCCTCGGGCGCATCGGGGCCGAGGGTTTCGCGCACCATCCGCATAAACGCCGGGAACGGGAGTGGAACCTCCGTGCGACGGGCAAGCTCCCCTCGTTGTTCACCAAAGCTCCCCGACCCACCCGGCGTGTTGCGCTCAGGCACCTGCGGCCCCTTGAGCGCATCGCCCGGGTTGGCCGCAGGCTGGGCAAGGGCTGCCGTGCCCCCGGCCAGCAGGGCCAGCGCGACGGTGATCTTGCCGAGTTTGCGTGTAATCGTCAGGGGCGTTGCGGTCGTCGGGTTCATGGGTATCTCCATTGGTTGTGCGTCTTTACAGCAGCACAACGACCCACACCCGAGGTCTATTGCATGACCCTTGGACAAAGAACACCCCCTACGGCACCAAGGCTGTTTGGCCTGCATGACCACCGGCCTGGCCCCGAGACGGGCTTGGCTGTCTACGCCGCACGCTTGTTTGTCGGGTTGCTCGCCCGGGCACCCTCGGCGTTCGGGAGGCGGAAGCGCCTCTCCCACCCCTGCGGGCGGACGTTGCTCGGGGCGGTGGCCGGCTCACGCCAGTCCTCGGCGTTGCGCAGGGTGATCTCGCTGGGCGCCACCTTCCGATAGCCCAGCAGCCGGATCACCTCCAGCACGTCCGTCCACGCAGGGTGCGTGATCTCGTTAGCGTGCTTGAACTCTTCGATCGCCATCAGGAACAAAAACTGCTCGGGCGTCAAGTCCCCCTCCTCGGCCCGGCGACTGAAATCGCTCAGCCGGCGGCCCACACCACGCCGACGCTCCAGGCCCGACCGCTGCCCACCCTGCCCCGCACTACCGGGCGCCCGGCGATCCGAGCCTGCCACACGCCGGTCAGACACACCGACGGCACGCCGATCCCCATTGCCAGCCCGCTCGCTGGCCCTATCGCTCGCCCTGCGCCCACGCTCGGGCATGCTCTGGCCATGGGGCGCGTTCTGACCAGCATTTGTAGGATCAAGCGATGACATAGCAAGCACTCCAGCGGTGCCCACCCACCCTCGGGTGGTCAAACGCCGTTGTCCTCATCGTCCGCCCCGGCACCAAACTCCTGCGTTTCGTCGTCGTCGTCGTCATAATCCAGGTCGTCGTCGTCGTCAAACTCGGTCTCGTCGTCAAGCTCGTCCTCTTCCTCGTCCTCTTCCTCCTCTTCCTCATCATCCTCAAAGACGTCCTCATCCTCATCTTCATCCTCATCGACGTCATCATCCTCATCGTCGTCGTCATCGTCGTCATCGTCCTCAAGGTCCTCAAGGTCGTCGTCGAGGTCCTCTTCCTCCTCCTTGCCCTTGCCCGGCACGTCCCCGTCGGGCTCCTTGCCCGGCCTCTTGGCCCCGAGCACCTCGGCACCCACGACCGCCGCCAGCAGCGCGTCATCAACGAGCGCTCCCGCATCAACGCCCGCGCCCGCAAGCAACGTCCCCGCTGGCACAGAACCGGCCCCTTGAATCTTCTTGCTCGACATAGACAACCTCGTGCAAAGCTCGGCAGGCAGAACGCCCGCCACCAGACCAATCACCCAAGCGCCCATCGCCCGGCTGATGCGCCCCTAGGCTATGACCCCCACGCCCACAGTCAACCACCCCGCCACCACCTTCTTGACCACCCCCACAGCCTGCCCCACCCCCCGCCCCACCCCACCCGCAATGACCACACTCGACCAGAACGCCGCTGAAGACCTCTTACCCGAGCGCTTCCAGCCCGTCGCGCTCCTGCTGGCGTTCCTCCTGCCAGGCCTCGGGCACTGGTATCTCGGCCTGCGCCGGCGGGCAAGGCTTATCGCCCTCGGCGTGCTCGGCCTCTTCGCCTGCGGGCTGCTGACGGCCGGGATCGACGCCGTGGACTCCGGGCAGTTCTACATGCCCGCATCGACCACCTCACCCCCGATCATCACGCCCGTCGACCGCGAGTTGGTCGGCATCATCGGCACACTCTTTGTCGGCCCCGTCGCCATCGCCGTGGACCAGTTGCACCAGCGTCGCTTCAAGGTGCTCGCCGAGAGTTACCTCGGCGGGCGTCCGGTGCTCATCCGCCGCAACGCCAAGCCCTTTGAGATCCGCGACCCCGCCACGGGCTTGGCCATCGCCGTGCGCGAGCCGATCACCGGCAATCCCATCGAGTTCAAGGACCCTGCGACGGGCTCCAAACGCCTCTCGACCCTCGCCGACCGCCCACCCAACGTGCCCTCTTTAGGCCGCATGCGCGAAATCGGCGGGCTATTCACCTGCCTGGCCGGGATGCTCAACCTCATCGCGATGGTCGATGCCGCGTGGGGCCGCAAACGCAGCACCGACCCGGACGCACGCCGCCGATAGCATACCAGCAGGAAGCCCATGCACTTTTCCTACCGCCCCTTCATCGACGCTCTGAGCATGCACGGCACGTGGTACATCTGGATCGTCCCGATGGCCTTTTTCATCGCCGTCGCGTACAAAGCCGTACGCAGCAAAAAACTCGATCACTACTGGCGCGAAGTAGTGGTGATGACCATCCAGACTCTGCTGGGCATGGCCGCCCTGGCCGCGGCCCTCTGGCTCCTGGCCGAGGTCTTCGTCAAGAGCTGGATGAACGCCTATCCCTAGCGCGTGCGTGCCAAGGTCGTGCCTGCATACCGCCACAGACGGGCACACGCATTCATACAGATTGCCGATGTTCCTCGTATCGAACTCCTCCCCCAAGTGCAGAGGCAGCGGTGGGGTTGACTACTTCGGACCCGCAAAAATCAGTGGCGATCCATCTCACTGGCCCCGAGCACACCCGACCACCCAGGCCCGATCTTCTCCCACGCCCGCGCAAACCGCTCGGCCATCGCCTCCAGGCTCGCCGGGATCACACGCACACGCGCCACCGTCGTAATAAAATTCGTATCACCACCCCACCGCGGGATCACATGCACATGCAAGTGCCCGGGCACCCCCGCGCCCCCCGCACGCCCCTGATTCACGCCAATATTCAACCCCTGTGGCTGCAAGGCTACCTCCGCAAGGTCCGCCGCCGCGTCAACCAGCGCCCACAGCCGGGCTCGCTCGACGGGCGTGTAGTCCAGCAACCTCGGCCGGCCCTGCCCGAGCGCCACAAGCAAATGCCCGTTGGCGTACGGGTACGCGTTGAGCAAAATCATCCCCCACCGCGTACGCACGATCACATGATTGGCCACGTCGCGCTGCGGCGAAGACCAATACTCATCCAGAAAACAAGATGCCCCCGCCCCGGCCTGTCGATCCCCTTCAACACCGCTCTCACCCTCGGCGATGCGCTGCAAATAACCCAGCCGCCACGGCGCTTGCAGCGCCAAGTGTGCCGAGAGGTCCGGATCAACAGGGTTGTTGCTGCTTGCCATGACGCACGGCCAACGCAAGCCAGCCCCTCGGCCAGCGACTGCCGAGATGGTTTACTTGCCCAGGATGGTTTACTTACCCAGATAAAACGGCCGGGGCGTCTTCGGGTCCGTCGGCGCGACGTGCACCTTTCGGCCCTGATACACCACCGTCCCATCGGCCACCGAAAAGAGCGTGTCATCCTTCCCCCGGCGGACATTGAACCCCGCGTGGATCGGCGTGCCAACCTGCCGCACGATGATCGACCCGGGCTTAGCCGTCTCCCCCGCGTAGAGCTTCACACCCCGGAACTGCGGGTTGCTGTCGCGCCCGTTCTTCGTTGACCCTTGCCCTTTTTTGTGTGCCATTGCAGTTCTCCGAGTAGTCGCGACCCAAGCAGCCCAAGAAATTGACCAACTTCTCCACCAGACCCAACGCCCCACCGGGTTCGCAGATGGGTCGAGATGATAGGCTCCAGCGAGAGGTGGGGGAAGGGCCTGAGCAAGACCCATACGGAGACCATGAGTTCCGAACAAAGTGTGAACCGGCACCGATATACCCCGCCAGCACCCCACCCTCTATCTACCATCCGCACCATGGCCGAGCCTCCGCACGAACACCCGGCAAACAACACCCCCGGCCACGCCGCGCGCCCGCTCAACTTCATCGAACAGATCATCGAGCAGGACATCGCACACGCACGCTGGGGCCTCACCGGCACAACCGGCCTGGGCACCCCACGCGGCGTCCACACGCGCTTCCCACCGGAGCCCAACGGGTACCTGCACATCGGGCACGCCAAGTCCATCTGCCTCAACTACTCCCTGGCCAAAAAATACCACGGGCGCTTCAACCTCCGCTTCGATGACACCAACCCAAGCAAAGAAGAGCAGCGCTACGTTGACGGCATCAAGGCCGACGTCTCCTGGCTCACCGAGCCCCTCGGCGGTGGCTTCGCGCACGGGCCCCACGCCGGGGGCCTCTTCCTGGCCAGCTCCTACTTCGAGCAGATGGAAGAGTTCGCCAAGGAACTCATCAAAAAGGGCAAGGCCTACGTCTGCCAGCTCACCGCCGACGAAGTCGCCGCACGCCGGGGCACGCCAGCTGTGCCCGCCACCAGCCCCTACCGCGACCGCCCGCCCGAAGAGAGCATGCGCCTCTTCCGCGAGATGAAGGCCGGCAAGCACCCCGATGGGAGCATGACGCTCCGCGCCCGCATCGACCTTGCCAGCCCCAACTTCAACCTCCGCGACCCGGTCATGTACCGCGTCCTGCACGCACACCACCACAGCACCGCCGACAAATGGTGCATCTACCCCATGTACGACTGGGCCCACGGCATCGAGGACAGCCTCGAACAGATCACACACTCCATCTGCACCCTCGAGTTCGAGAACCACCGCCCCCTCTACGACTGGTTCATCGATGCCATCAACGAAGGCCGAACACCCGACGGCTCAGGCCCCTGGGGCACAACGATCTGGCACAGCCGGCAGGTCGAGTTCGCCAAACTGCAACTCACCTACACCGTCCTGAGTAAACGCAACCTCCTGAAAATGGTCCAGACCGGCGCCGTCGCCGGGTGGGACGACCCACGCATGCCCACCCTCTGCGGCATCCGCAGGCGTGGCGTCCCGCCGGAGGCCATCCACCTGCTCTGCGAAGACGTCGGCGTAACCAAGTTCGACAGCGTCATCGACATCGCCCGCTTCGAGAACGCCACACGCACTGTGCTCAACAAATCCGCCCCACGCGCCATGTGCGTCCTTGACCCGCTCCGCGTTGTCATCGACAACTGGCCTGCCGGGCACGTCGAAAACGTCGAGTTCGTCATCAACCCCGAGGACCCCGCCAGCGGCAAGCGCACACTCCCCTTCACCGGCGAACTCTTCATCGAACGCGAAGACTTCATGCCCGAGCCGAGCAAAGGGTTCCACCGCCTCGCCCCGGGCGCACAGGTCCGCCTCCGCTGGGCCTACTTCATCACATGCACAGGATTCGAGGCAGGCCCCGACGGGAAGGTCAACCTCGTCCGCTGCACCTACGACCCCCAAACGCGTGGCGGCAACGCCCCCCCGGGCGCCGACGCGCTCACAAACAAAAAAGTCAAGGGCACACTCCACTGGATCAGCGCCCACCACACCATCACTGGCCACGCCCGCCTCTTCGACCGACTCTTCAATGCCGAGGCCCCGGGCCAACGCACCGGCAACTGGGCCGATGACCTCACGCCCGATTCCATCAAGGTCTGCACCGGCTGCAAACTCGACCCGATCCTCGCCGACGCCCCCGTCGGCCAGGCGTTCCAGTTCGAGCGCCTCGGCTACTTCACCATCGACCCCGACTCACGACCCGGCGCGCTCCTGCTCAACCGCACCATCACCCTCAAAGAGAGCACCCCCGAAAAGCCCAAGGCCGCCGTGCGCACCTACACACCCGCCGAGGCCGCGCACGAACTGAAGATCAAACAGGACAAACTCCCCGCCCTCATCGCCAGCGCCGGCCCGCCGGGCTTCGCCGACCGAACCCCCCAGCACCTGACACTCGACGAGGTCCGCTCGCTACGCCAGTGGCTCAAGGCCAACCCGCCGGCAAAGGGCTAGAGGCACCGGGCCTCACACAGATCAGGGTTGTTTCTTTTCTTGAACCCCTCCCCCGATGGGAGGGGCAGCGGTGGGGTTATCCACTTCGTGCGCCCAACTTACAGCAACGATCCCAATCAGAACCCCACGCCCATAACCAACTGCGCAAACGCCTCCGGCGAGATGTTGTTCGGCCGCACCATCTCCAGCGTCTTGCCCTGCGCCTCTTGCAACGCAGCGGGTGTCATCCCCAAACGCTTCAGGTCGGCCAGGAACCCACGCACCTCCGCCAGGTACCCCGCCGCGACCGGGTCGCTGGCACGCACGTATGCATCAAACGACGCCGCGTCCCCGGCACCACCCCGCGCCGCCGCATAACCGCCCAACGCGCTACCAAAGCTCCCCTTCATCGCGTTGAACCGCCCCTGCGTCGCGCCCCCTGCAACCGGCACGCCCTTGCCATCGACCACCGGCACCTGAAGCAGGAACAACTCGCTGAAACGCTGCTCGATCGCCATCGCCTGCTGACGATCAGCCGCGGGCACAGCAACACCCGCCACAGACCCCGCCCCGGCCCCAGCCCCCGACTGCGACGACGCCGGCACCACGCTGGCCGTGCCCAAAATCAACGCGCGGAACTCCGCCGGCGGCACCGCGCCTGGGCGCACCTCCTCGATGAGAACATCCCGCGGGATCGCGTTCTCACCCCTAGACAACCCCAGCGTCTCGATGCTCGCAAAGAACTCGCGCACCCGCAGCAGGCTCTGATACGCATCCCCACCTTCATCCTTGATAAACGCCCCCCACTCCCTCGGCGTGCCCGCCTCACCCTGCACGGCCTGCACCCAAGCCGCGTACGACCGGGCGAACTGATCCCGCAGCCGCGCCGACGAGGATGTCCCATCAGGCTGCAGGCCAAACAGGTTCTCGTACGCCAGCCGAACCTGCGTCGTCGCCGTGTTGTTCATACGCCCAACGCTCACGCCGTGGTCCTCACGCAGACGCTGGACGAACGCTGGCCCATCGCGCGATGGCTCGGCCGTGCGACCAGTCGCGTTGTTGTAGAACGAAATCCCCACCAGCCGGTCCAACGCCGCGGCAGGATCATCATCGGTCAGCAGACGCACCTGCAAACGCGACAGGAACTCGCGGTTGGCTCGGTCCAGCCGAACACCCGCATCAACCTCCGGCAAGTTGGGCACCAAAATCGGGTTGCGTATCTCAACTGCACCCTGCGTGCCCGTTGCGATCAAATCCAACCCCGGCATGCTCGCCGGCAGCGGGCCGCTCGACGGCAAAAAGTTCGCCGCCAGCGTAACCGGGTTGGGCCGGATGCGCAGGTCAAAGGCCCCACCATACCCGGGCACGCTCGTACCCCCGGGGTTCGAGATGCTAAAGAGCGAGTTGGTAACCACACCCGCCACGCTTGCCGCACCGCGCGAGACCGCCAGCCCGAAGAGGTACAACGTCGGCTCCACCGACATGTTCAGCGTGTTGACCACAACGTCCGCCCCGTTGGTGTCGCTGGCCGGGTGGAAGCCACCGTCGGGCCCGACGCCGTTCTCGGCAAACTGCTCACGCACGCTCCCAACAAAGTTCGGCCCGAACGGCCGCGACGGCGAACCCGCCCCCGCGATCGAGCGCAGCACAAACTCGATGCGGTCGGCGTTGACCGTCAAGTCCCCCACCGCCGAGACATCACCAAACCGCGCCACGCCCCGGTTTGCGCCCGTGTCCCCGCCGTTGACGGTCCCGTTGGCGCCCGTGCTGTTGATCGTCATGTTCCCGAAACTCAGCACCTTCTGCTGGTCCCCAAACCGCACGCTCTCCTGTGCCGTAACCACAAACGGCCCCGTCCCGGGCGTAACTGAAATCCGGTGCTGGTTCGGCCCCGCGGCCTGCAACCAGTTGCTCGCAAAGACCACCGTCGACGACGCCGGGACCGACCCGAGGTTCCCCCCGATGTCCGCCGACAGCAACGCACGCGTGCTGCCAACGCTCCCCAACAGCCCAATCGGGGGCAAATCAACACTCGGCACCGCGGCCGAACGCACCACCAGGCGCTGCTGGTTCGTCGTCCCAACCGCCCCATCGATCGGCCCATAGAACCGCACGACCCCGTTGCCCCCGTTGACCGTAACGGTCCGCGAGGGACCCGGCGCATCAAGCAGCACCGCGTTGAAGAAGGCCACCGCACCGCCACCCGTGCTCGCCACGTTCTGCCGAAGTGTGATCGGGTCCCCGTTGACGGCCCGCAGTTCTATCCCGCCGTTGGTGTTCAGCCCCGATACCACCCCGATGTTCGCACCCGCAGGGTCGATCGTGTCAACCGCAAACCCGTTGGCGTTCGCAAACGAGATCGATGCCGGCCCGCTCGTCAACCGGTCCGCTGAGGGCGTGTCCGCGCCGTTGGACGGCCCCGCCGCCAGGCGGTTGATGTCGTTGCCAGTGTTCGTCAGTGTAAAAGGCCCCGCACCCATAAGCACCAACTGGTCCGTCGTGATCACGCCCGGCGCACCGGCCGCCTGCGTGAACGCCGCCGTGCTCTGCAAGGCCACCACACCCGTCGTCGCCCCCGTGTTCACCCCGCTGATCGTGCTCGCATCCGGCGAAGTCACCGTCCCGACCTGCGCCGCCACACCCGTCCGCGCCGTGATCCCACCGGCACCGCTCGTGCTCGCAGCCAGCACCGCAAAGCTGTTGCCCGAGTTGGAGAGCACATACGTTGGCCCCACGCCCCGCAGCCCCAGCTGGTTGGTAACCAGTGCCTGGCTCTGCGTTACCAGCCCCGTCGAACGCAGCACCAACGCGTTGCCCACGGCCGTCCCCACGTTCATGCCCAACGTCGGCCCCACCGCGCCGATATCAAACCCGTCGTCGTCCTGGAACGCCAGCCCAGAGGTCGCGCCCGTAACCAGCCCCGCCAGCGTGTCCACATCATTGTTCAGCGTGTCGAGGATGAACGCACCCTGTCCCAGCAGGCTCAACCCACCGGCAAGGATCCGCCCCGTGCCCGTCTGCGTCGCCCCGCCGGTGCTGTCGATGACCACCAGCCCCGTCCCCGCCGAGACTTCCTCGCCCACCGTCAACGCCCCGACCACCACCGGCGGGTTGGTCCTGGGCGTATCAAACACACCCGTGCGAATCGTGATGTTCCCGTTGTTCGTCAAGACACCCGCCAGCCCACCGGTGTGCCCGATGCGCAGGTTGTTCCGGTCGGCATACACCAGCGCCGAACCCGCCGTCGTCAACGCCCCCTCCAGCGCGTCGGCGTCGTTGAACAGCGACGTACCAAGGTCTGCCGACCCGCTGCCGGTGATGCGTACCACATCCCCCTCTACGTTCCCCGTTGCCACGCCCGCAACATCCGCCGACTGCCCGATCAGCCCGTTGCCAGAGAGCGTAACGACCGCCCCATCCCCCGGCGTCGCCCCGGCACCGCGCGTTGCACGCACGCCCACCAGGTCCGCCGCGCTGTTCCAACCTGCAACGCCCGCAACCGTACCGACCGTGTACCCGCTGTTGCCGTTAAACGTAATGTCCCCCGTCCCCGGCAGCGTCGTCAGCGCAACGGTGTTCACGTCGTTGGCCCTATCGAGCACGATCCCCGCCGTCGAGATCCCGCCGAGCGCGTTGGCCGTGATCGCACCACCGGCCCCCTGCGTAACAGCCCCGGCTGTGAACCGCAGCGTCCCACCCGTCGCCCCAAGGTTCGTCGGCTGGTCAAAGCCCAGACTCCCAACGTTCACAACCGTCAGCGTCGTGCCCGTAAAGCCCGTCGCCGAAACCCGCTGCGCCGCAGGCAGCCCCGTGTCGTTGGCCACCACACCGATGGACAACGCCCCGGTGTTGGCCAAATAAACCGACGTGCCCGTGTCCATAACGCCGGCCAGCACGCCGACGTTGTTCAGCGCGTTGCCCAGGCTGATTGTCCCGCTCCCAGCCACGATCAGACCGCCGGCGGTGATCCCCTGACCAGCACCTGTCGCTTGTGTAACCGTCGAGGGGACCACCTGCGTCCCCGTCGCGTTGGCAAACCGCACAATATTGACCCCCGCCGTAGGCAGGGTGATCCCGCCGGTCCCATCGACCGTCCCCACCACCAACGCGCCGACGTTCGTGATGTTGATGAAACTCGTGGCCCCACCAAGGTTTGCCGCCAGCGTCGTCGTACCCGTCGGCGCCGTCGTAAAGACCGGCCCGGCGCGCAGCGTGTAACTCCCGTTGCCACGCAGCACGATGTTCTGCACGTCCACCGTCGTGCCCACGGCCTGCACAACGCTGTTGTTGCTCGTCAACGCCAGCAGCCCGGGCCGGCCCTCGCCGATCGCGTTGCCGACCGCCTCCACCGTCGTCAACGCCGTGTCGCTCCGCAGCCGGATCGACGTCCCCGACGCGCCCGACAGCACCGACGCGTTCAAGATCACCACGCTGTTGTTCACACCATCGATCGCAAAGTTCCCACTGCCCGTCAGCAGAAGCCGGTTGGCCGTGATGCTGGCCGTCTGCGTCGCGCCGTTGTCGCTCGTGAGCGAGACGCCACCCAGCGCACCCCCCGGCGTGCCGTCGGCGTTGATCGCCTCGCCGATCACCAGCGTGCCCCCAGTGATCAGGTCCACATCGCTGTCGTTGGTCGTGATACCCGTCAGCCCCCCGGCCGCACCAACCGCCACGCCGTCAACGTCCCGGAAGCGGAACCGGGAGTTCGTCCCCGTTACCAACCCCTCCACCGCGTCGGCGTTGTTCGTCGCGCTCGCCAGCAGGTTCACCGCCCCAACGCTCGTTACACTCAAGGTGTCGACCAAAACCCTCCCCTCGCTGCTCTGCGAGATCACCCCGCCGTCCACACGCAGGTCAAAGCGGCCCCCGTTGCCCACCGTCCCATCGGGCGCAGCACCCACGCTCACTCCCACAACGTTTCCCCGCGGGCCAAAGGTCAACGCCGTTGTCGCGTCGATCGACCCGATCTCAAGCCCCCCCGCCGCGTCGCGGTAACTGACATTCCCCGGCCCGCTGGCGGCCAGCACGCTCACGTTGTTAGCCGTGCTCGTGAGCACAAAGCCACCCGACCCCAGCAGCGCCAAACCACGCCCAACAATGCTCGTGCCCGCCCCCTGCGTTACGCTCCCGTTGGACCGCAGCGACAAAAAGTTACCCGCCACGTCGCTGCCAGCGCTGTGCGCAGGCGACGGCAGCACCACGTTGCCCACCACCAGGCTCGCGTCGTTCCGCAAGCGGATAAACGCATTGGTACCCCCACCCGTCAGATCCGCGTCCAGCCGGCCGATGTTGTTGTTCGCACGGTCCAGCAGCGCAGCGCCGCTGCCGCCGGGGACATACCCCAGCGTGAGGTTCGTCGTCGTGATCGGCGCGTTGGCGTTCTGCTCAAAGGCGATGGCAGAGGTGCCCAAGGTGCCCAGCGCATTGAGTGTTACCGTCCCCGTCCCCGTCGTAACAGGTGCGGCAACCGCCGCACCCACCAAATGAATCCCCCCGCCCATGGATGTAACCACAATGTTCGACCCCGCCGACGCCGCCGTCAGCCCTGCCGTCTGCGCAACGCCCGTGCCCGCATCCCCCACAAACGCCAACGCCCCGATCGGGGTGATGTTGATCCCAGAGCCGCCGACACTGTTGCGGAAAGTGATCCCACCCAGCGTGCTCGTCATCGACGCCGCGCCAGACGTCGCCGTGTCATCCGTGTTCGCAACCAACTGGTTCGCAAGATCAAGGGTGATCTGCCCACCGGCACGCACCGCCAGCGCACCGCCGGTGATCACGCCCGTGCCACTCTGGCTCACCACGCCCCCGGCTGACAGCCGCACGAACGAACCCTGCGGCCCCACCGTCGTCGTCGCAACCGGCCCGGCCAGCGTGATGTTCCCGCTCATCACCGCCGAGATCGAACCACCCCGCGGGCCCGATGCGCCCACAATGCTCCCGGTGCTGTTGACCGTCAAATCCGTGCCCGAAATCTGCACAATCGGCAAGGCCGACTCGGCCGTCGCAAGCCCGGCACCAAAGATGTTCCCGTTCGTGCTGATCGGCCCACTGACCACCACAGCGCCCGTCGGGCGGATCGAGATCACCCCACCATCACCACCCGCACGCGAGGTGCTCACACTCCCGGTCGTGCCAAGGGTAAAACCCGTCGCCGTGCTGGCGACCGTGAACGAACCGCCGTTGGTCGTAACCGCACCGTTGACAACCACCGCCCCCCCGGCATTGAGCACCACGCTCAGCGCGCCGTTGCTGCTCGAGAGCACCGCCCCGGCGTTCATCGTGATCGACGTATTGGCCGTCAGCGTCAGCGTCCGCGCCGCGGCCCCGGCATAAACCAGGTTCGTGCTCCCCGCCACCGTGATCGTACCTGTTCCACCCGTCCCCGCCGCCGTCGAAATCGCTACGTTCGTCGTCGCCAACGCATTGAGAATGTCCGTCGTCGTAACAATACCCGAAGCCCCCACCGGGTTAAACAAATCCACCGGCGGCCCGGCCGTCGCCCCGCCCGCCTGGATCGTTACATCCGACGGGTCCAGCAGCCAAAGCCCCGACTGCCCCGTCCCGCTCGCCGCCGCGGTGATCCCCTCACTGGCCACGCTCAGCGACCCACGCGAACTCGTCTCGATCAACCCACCCGACCCGCTCGCCCCCGCACCACTGGCGCTGGCTGAGCCTTGGAAGTTCGTCGCCACCTCACTCCAAACAATCACCCGCCCGCCATCGCCCGACTCCGTCGCGTCGGCACGCAGTGAAGACCCACCCGAGACGTACACGCTCTGGCTGCTCGCCAGCGGCCCGGGCTGCCCGCGCTCGTTGCCACCGATGTTGATCCGCCCGCCCCCGGCACTGCCGCTGGCATCGATCCGCGCCGCATCAATCGCTATACGGTCCCCCGTGATCTGCACCGTCCCGCCAACCCCGCGCGCGTTGCTCGCATCAATACGCCCGCCCACAAGCACGTTCCCACGCGGCGCATCCATCGTCACCACCGGCGCCCGCACCAACCCCCGGCTGTCAATCGCCAGCGACGCAATGTCCCCCGACGCAAACGCCACACGACGACGCGCCACCACCTCACCTTTATTCACCACACCACCCGCCCCCGCCCCGCCGGCCACACGCACCAACAGGTTCCCCTGGCCCCCCCCGCCGCTGCGCTGCTGCACCAGCACCTCATCGCCCGAGGCCAGCACCACCGCGTTCTCCAGGCCGTGGATCGTCCCATAGTTCGCCACCGCCGCACCGACCAGGTTCACAGACCCGGCCGTGATGCTCCCGTAGTTCTCAACCTTCCCCTTCAGGCCCGTAAAGTTATTCACCCCGGCCAGGAAGTCCTTGTCCGACAACGCCCCCGCCGCCGCGAAAAACTGCCCAACATTGATCGTCGCCGTCGGCGTGAAGGTAACACCCGCCGGGTTGATCCAGTAGACCTGCCCATTGGCTGACACACGCCCCTGGATCGTCGTGGGCATCATGTTGGTGATCCGGTTGAGCACCCGGCTCTGCGCATCGGGCTGCACAAACCGCACCGAGTCCTGCACGCCAACATTGAAACTCGAATAGTTGATGATCGCAACCCGGCTGGTCGTGATCGTAAAGTCGTTCCCATGCCGGGCAAACGCCGCTGACCCGGCCACCACACGCGGGTCCACCGGCCCCGTCGCTGCCGGCTGGCCCAGCGCGCTGCTGCACACCGTCCCGGCCAGCAATGCCAGCAGCAACGCCCCCGGCCCGCCCCTGGCGGCAGCCAAAGAACCACCCGTCAAACCGGCAGCAAACGTTGCAGCAATCGTTTTCATGGAAATCCCTCGCAAACTTAAACCCAGGCCCCGTGGCCGCCGTGCATCCGCCACGTTCTATCACTTCCACAGACCCCGGCATCAAATCGCCGGCACTCCACCAACCAACCTTTAGAAAATCACCGTAACAATAAACGAGACCCGCCCATCCCACGCCTCGACGGTCCTCCCGTTGGACGTCTCATCCCGCACCGGGAAGCCCCAATCGACCCTCCCGTTGAAGTTCCGCCACAGCTGCACCTCCGTGCCCACGCCCACGCTCATCAGCGTGCTGTTCTTCTCAAACGGCAACTTGTCCGACTGGTACACCACCGCCGAGTCGCAGAACGCACGCACGATCACACCCCAGTCCGTCGGCCCAAACGGCTCCTGCGCCTTGCCGCGGAAGGGCTGGCCCAAAAACGTCCCGTAGTTGTTCGGGTCAACACCCAGCAGCCGGTCGATGTGCAGCCGGTATTCACCCGTCAGCGACACCGTCTTGTCCCCGGCCACGAAGTTCTCCGGGTACCCACGCACCGTAAACAACCCACCTTGCACGTCCTGGAAGTTCGACACCAACCGCTGGTCGACAGATGTGAAAAACTTCCCACCAACATAAATCTCATGCGCCAGCGTCATCCCAGGCTGCCAGACCTGCCCAGGCCCAAGCCCCTTGCCCGCAAACGAATCCGGCGCCAAGAGCGGCTCTAAAAAGAAACTCTGCTCAACATTCCCACGCACGATCTGAAAGTCCTGGTCCGCTGCAAACCGACCCAATGGCAGCAGCTCCTGGCTCGTCCCCGTCCCCCCCCACCCTGCGACGTTGAACTCCAGCGACACCCCCGCGTTGGTGCTCCACTTCTCGTTGTTCCGCGACAGCACCACGCCGACGCTCGGGATAAAGAACCCCGACTGCCCCGTCTCTGACAGCGTGTTGTTCTGCGTGCGGATGTTCTCGTACCGTGCGCCGAAGACCGCATCGATGAACCATTCCCGCTGCTGGTAGAAGTTCCAGTTCAGCTCCGCGCCGACGAGCCAACTCTCCCCGTTGAAGTCCTGCGACGAGCCAACCTCGCTGGCGCTGTACTCGCTGTAACTGCCATACCCGCGCAGCCGCAGGTGCTCGGCCAGGAAGGGCAGCTCGTAACTGCCCAAGAACGCGTTGGCCGAGTCGAAGTTCGACGTCAGATAGTCCAGCCTCAGCACATCGTCGTTGCCCGTCAGCTGCGTGTTCTGGAACCCGATCCGCTGACGCAACTGGCTCGTCTGGTACGAGCCGGTATTCGACAACTGCAAAATCACCTGCCACGGCTTGGCCTCGCTCACCAGATAATCCAGCGACAAGTCCCCCTTGTCAGAGTTGGGCGAGACCCCCACGTCCACACGCCGGTTCGGATGCCGGCCCAGCCGCAGCGTGTACTCGTCAACGAGGTTCCGGTCGATGGTGTCCCCCACCTGCACCGGCGACCGCTTGCGAATCAGCGCGTGCACCGGGTTGTTCAGCCGTTCCTCCACCGGCACGCGGTCGCCGATGCCCAGCGTCCGCACCTCGCCGACGGGCGCAACAAAGATCTCCAGCCGGAATGTCGTCCGCCCCGCCGGCTTGCGCACGTCCGCCAGCGACTCGTCCACCTCGCCGTCGATCGTCCTGCCCGATGCATCGACACCCGCGACGATCGGGGTAACAAATACCCCGACGACCCCGCGCCGGCGCAGCTCCGCCGTGATGGCCGTCGTTACCGCAGCGATCGCCCCGCCGTCGTTGAGGTCCGCCTCGGGGCCGCCGTCAAACATGATCGGCGTCGGGGAGGCGAACTCACCGATCCGCAAGTCGATCGGTTCGCCCCCATCTTTACGCGCTACAAACGTCCCATCCGGAAGCCTCCCGAGCTTCACAACCGCCCCGGCCAGCAACTCCGGCACGCCAGGCAGCCTCGGTATCTGCCGGCTTGCCTCCGCATACCGCACCTCAAAGCTTGTAATCGGCAACAACCGCCGAGGCCCTTGCAGCTCACCGGTCCTGCTCGCCTCGGGCGCACGCTCCTCCGCAGGCCGAGGCGGCGCAGGTGGGTTGGTCATCGACGGCGGGACCTCCGGCACACGCGCCACGCCTGCGCCAGGCCCTTGCGCCAAGGCTTGGCCACTGCCGGCCAGCAGCAGCAAAGCCACGCACGTCAGCGATGAGGTTCTCAGAACAATCGGCATCGGTCCCATGCTGTCCCTTCCGTATCAGCCCCACCCACACACGCCCACAACGCACGAACACCTGGCGGGGTATTCCCAAAGCACACACGCCCACAGACGACCCCAGAGATAGGCCGACGGCCTGCCGCGAACATGTCGATGGTACCGCCAAGATTCAACCGATGCAAACCCCATCTGTCAATCCACCCTCTACCCGGGCACGCAACACCGCGCCGTTGTGATCAAAAGTGGAGATGCACCAGCATCGCTCCAGAGCCGCTCGGCGGGGTCGGGTGGACCATTGGCCCCTGCCCGGCAATCGCCCGGCAGAGAGCCTCCTAGGCACCGCCGTGGGCATAGGCGCAACAAGGCGGATATTGCGCAGGGGTTGTTTGGCCTGCAAAAACGCCACAACTGTCATGTCCCCCCGGCCAGGAGTGCTTCCCACGCCTGGGCGATCTGCTCGCCCCCACGCTCGGTGTGCGTCCCCTTTCGGCATTGGACAATGAGCCTTCGGACATCCGGCGTGGGAAACAACCAGTCCAGCCCGCCATGCCCAGGCCCCTTGACGCGTGAGGCCTTGCGGATGGCGTCAAATATCCCCGCCGAGATACCACCGGACTCCATAAGTTGGGCCTTGGTGAACCCCGGCCCGCTGTACCTGACTACTTGACCACGTCGCATGATAAGAAGATAGACCCCCCGCCCGTGCCGGGGTGCCCGGCGAGGCTCAAAATAACCCAGCTCACGCGGATATGGTTCCCCCACGGGCACGCCACTAGGCACGCCACTGGGCACACCAATGGGCACGCCTGCCGACTCTCCTTCCATGAAAGACCATCGCATGAGCGGGACCGAGCAAGGCACAGCACAGCGGATCGACCCCTCATCTGACTTCTCGGCCCAGTTCGGCACGCCGGGGCTGCCCCCGCTGCCGATGACGGCCTCGAACCAGGAGAAGGACGCCTACTGGTTCAAGCACGTCTACCAGGGCGACAGCATGAAGCAGCTGACGCTGCGTGCCGTGGTCATGGGCGGCGTGCTCGGGATGCTCATGTCCGCGTCGAACCTCTATACGACGCTGACAATCGGGTGGGGCTTCGGCGTGGCGATCACCAGCTGCGTGATGAGCTTTGTGATCTGGAACGCCCTGCGTGCGCTGACGGGGGGCGGGCTGTCGAAGATGTCGATTCTGGAGAACAACTGCATGCAGAGCACCGCCGCGGCTGCGGGCAGCAGCACCGGCGCAACCATCGCCGTGATGTTCGGCGCGTTGCTGCTGCTCGAACCGGTGCCCGCGGGCAAGACCGCCGCGGACGTGTCGAGCATGTCCGTGAGCCCGTGGTGGATCGTTGCGTCGTTCATCTTTGGCACCGCGTGCCTGGGCGTCTTCCTGGCTGTGCCGATGAAGCGGCAGATGATCAACCACGAGGGGCTGCGTTTCCCGTCGGGTGTGGCCGCGGCCGAGACGTTGCGGAGCCTCTACAGCGAGAGCGTCGAGGCGCTCAAGCGTGCGTATGCGCTGCTGGTGGGGCTGGGCGCGGGGCTGCTGCTGGGTGTGCTCAACACCAGCGAGGGTGCGCTGGGCTTTTTGGACAGGTTCTTCGCGGCCGTGCCGATCCGGCTGCCGGAGAGCTTTGATTTTCCGGGCACGCAGTGGCTCAAGAATAACCTCTGGTACGGCAAAATGGCCGGGGGGTATAGCTTTGAGACGAGCCTGCTGCTGATCGCCGCGGGGCTGATCACGCGGATGCGTGTGAGCCTGAGCATGTTTGCCGGATCGGTGCTGCTCTACTTCTGGATCGGGCCGTGGATGGTGAGCCTGGACCAGGCCAACCCGGCGTCGGGTTGGGCGAAGGACTCGGCAGGGCTTTGGCAGTACGACAAGGCCAACGCCTCGGCTGACGTGGTGATGAACATCGATGTGCTCGGCGGGGGGACCGTGCTGGCCTTTACGCGCTGGTCGCTCTGGGGAGGCACGGCCATCATGGTCTCGGCCTCGCTGGCCGCGCTTGCGCTGAACTGGAAGACCATCGTCCGCGCCTTCGGCACCTTCGGGGACAAGAGCAGCGGGCCCGACCCGCTCGCACGCGTCGAGGTGCCGATGAAGTGGATGGTCATCGGGCTTGTCCCCATCACGATCCTGCTGGCGGTGGTGCAGATCGTGGCCTTTGACATCCACTGGTGGGCGGGGTTGATCGCCATCGCGATGAG
Organism: bacterium; assembly: GCA_046339895.1. Taxonomy (GTDB): domain Bacteria; phylum Planctomycetota; class Phycisphaerae; order Phycisphaerales; family UBA1924; genus JAJTGZ01. Next base: position 312,481 of record JBKDDT010000012.1, read on the forward strand.
CTTTGTGCTCAGCCTGGTCGCCTGCCGGGCGACGGGTGAGACGGACACGACACCGATCGGGGCGATGGGCAAGGTGATGCAGCTGACCTTCGCGGTCATCCAGCCCAAGGCCGTGATGCCCAACCTGGCCAGCGCGGGCGTCGCGGCGAACGCGGCAAGCGCGTCGGCGGACCTGCTCACAGACCTCAAGAGCGGGTACCTGCTCGGCGCGAGCGCACGCAAGCAGTTCTTAGCCCAGTTCTTCGGGGTCTTCTTCGGGACGCTCGCGATCGTCCCGGCGTGGTTCTTGATGATCCCGCACAAGGCCGCGCTGGAGAAGTATGCCCTCCCGGCCACACGCCAGTGGGAGGCCGTCGCACGCGTCTTGACCGAGGGCTTGCACAAACTGCCCGATAGTGCCAAGTATGCCATCGTCATCGGCGCACTGGTGGGGATCGCGCTGGTGGTCATCGACAAGTTGCTGCCACAGAAATGGCGCCGCTACCTGCCCAGCGCGATGGGCCTTGGGCTCTCGTGGGTGATCCCGTTCGGCAACGCGTTCAGCTTCCTGCTCGGTGCGGTGATCGGGTGGGTGTGGGAAAAGGCCTCGCCCAAGAGCAGCGCGTTGTTTGCGATTGCGATTGCTTCGGGATTAATCGCCGGTGAGAGCCTGATGAAGGCCGTGCTCTCGATGGCGGCGACGGCGATCGGGATCATGAGCGGGGGGACGCCTTAAGGGCTTGGAGGGGTTTACTCAGAGGACGGAGGGGCAGGGGTTAGGAAACGCCCAGTGCCTGCGCATCGCGGTCGCTGAGGGTGGTGCCGTTGGAACGCTGTTTGACCGTCGCGTCGCGTTTTCGGCTGCGTTGGCAGATCGGCTGGTCGCGCAGGTCGGCAACGGCAACGTGCCCCACGGCCTTGTCGGTGTGCAGGCGTGAGACGCCAAACAGGTCGGCCAGTTCGTTGGTGTCGAACCTGTCGAGCGTGCCTTCGGGGTTGGGCAGGGTCAGGGCCATGTCCAGGGGGTTGTCGACGCCGAGGGTTTTTTTGGCGTTCTCGACGGCCGTCATGGCCTGCTGGCGGATGGCGAAGAGGTGCTCCCACGCCGGGTCGGCGTCGGTCTGCTTGGGCTGCGCGAAGTTCAGCAGGTGGACGCACGTGTTGGTGTCGGTCCCCGGCACGTTGAGCAGGGCGCGGTAGGTTTCGTCAGCCGTGTGGCAGAGGATCGGCGCGAGCAGGCGCGCCAGCGTGCCGGTGATCTCATAGAGCACCCCCTGGCTGGCACGCCTGCGTGGTGAGGATGGTGCGTCGCAGTAGAGGCGGTCTTTGATAGCCGCGCAGTAGGTCGCGCTGAGGGTGTTGTTGCAAAAGTCGTAGACCGCCAGATGCACGGCACGGAAGTCGTACCGGTCATACGCGGCGACGACGCTCTTGGATAACTCGGCCAGTTGGGCCAAGACCCAGGCGTCCAGCGACGCCGGGGGTGGTGCGGGGTGCGCAGCGGGTGTGTAGTCGTAGAGGTTGCTGAGCATGAAGCGGAGTGTGTTGCGGACCTTGCGGTAACTCTCGCCGGCGGTGGCGAAATAGGCGTCATCGACCTTCACGTCGTTGTCATACGCCAGGCTGCTGACCCACCAGCGCAGCACGTCCGCGCCGTGCTTGTGCATGAGGCCCTCGACGGTGTCGCCCCGGCTTTTGCTGAGTTTTTTGCCGTCTTTATCGACCATGAAGCCGTGGGTGAGCAGGGCCTTGAACGGGGGCTGACCCGTCGCGCCCAGGGCGGTGAGCAGGGAGAGTTGAAACCACCCGCGGTGCTGGTCGGAGCCTTCCAGGTACAAGTCGGCGGGGTAGCCGAGGTGGCGCTGGCGCATGCAGGCGTTCCACGAGCTGCCACTCTCGAACCAGACGTCGAGGATGTCGGGGCCTTTTTTGAGCGTGCCGAGGAGGGAGTGGTAGTTGTTCTTGAGCTCGGTGGGGATGTGGGGGTCTAGTTCGGGTTTGTAGTCGTTGAGCAGCTCGGCGGGTGTGCGTGTGAACCAGGCGTCCGAGCCGTGCGCGCGGACATAGCCCGCAACGGCGCGCGTGCTCGCGGCGGTCATGAACGTTGCTTCGTCGCCGGCCGCGTTGGTGTAGGTGAAGGCGGGGATCGGCAGCCCCCAGGCGCGTTGCCTGCTGATGCACCAGTCGGGGCGCGATTCGAGCATGCCACGCATGCGGTTGCGCCCCCACTCGGGGATGAAGTTGACCGAGCCTGGCCTGGCGGGGTCCACGGCGTCGAGTGCGCCCCGGCGAAGTGTGCCCGCGCCGGTCTTCGTCGGCGTGTTCATTGTGCGGTCGACGCCGACGAACCACTGCTCGGTGCAGCGGAAGATGACCGGCGTTTTGCTGCGCCAGTCGTGCGGGTAGCTGTGCGTGAAGGTGTGGTCAAAGAAGAGGTGCCCGCTGGCGCGCAGGTGCTCGACGATCTCGGCGTTGGCCTTCCAGATGTTCTTGCCGGCCAGCCAGTCGGGGGTGGTCTGGTCGTATTGCCCGTTGCCCTTGACGGGGCAGTAGACGGGCAGGTTGTGTGCCAGGCCGGTCTGGTGGTCCTCGGTGCCGTGGCCTGGGGCGGTGTGGACCAGGCCGGTGCCGTCTTCGATGGTTACGTAGTCGGCAGGGACGGTGAGGAAGGCGTTGTGGCCGTGCTTGTTGGCGTCGATGAAGGGGTGGTTGTAAAACAACCCGAGGAGTTTGTCCCCGGTCGTCTGCGCCAGGACAACCACCTCCTCGGCACGGGCGAGTTGGCAGACCTTTTCGACCAGTGCCGAGGCGATGACGGTGGCATTGCCGTCGATCCAGACGAGGGCGTATGTCAGTTTCGGGTTCACGGCGATGGCGACATTGGCCGGGAGCGTCCAGGGCGTTGTCGTCCAGATCATGAAGGTGGGGCGCTGGTCGAGGAGTTGGCCGGGAAGGGGCTTGGCTCCTTTGCCGCTCTCGGTGCTACCACCCTCATCGTCCGCATCCTCTGCCTCATCGCTCACCAATCCAAACGCCTTATACACCGCCCCGGCGTCGCGGGCCTCGAAATCGACGTACACGCTGGTGTCCTGCCGGTCTTCATACTCCAGTTCCGCCTCGGCCAGGGCGGTCTCGTTGGCGATGCTCCAGTGCACGGGCTTGAGGGCGCGGTAGACCAGCGCCTGTTCGAGCAGGTCGGCGAGCACATCGAGCGTTGCGCCCTCGAAGGCCGGGGCCATCGTCAAGTAGGGGTTCTGGTAGTCGGCCAGCGTCAGCAGGCGGGCGATCTGCGACTTGTGCAGGTCCACGAACTTGCTGGCGTATTGCTGGCAGGAGTTGCGGATGGACATCTTGCGTTGCCCCTCGGGCAGGGCGAGGAGAGGCTGGAGTTGTTTTTTTTCGGACAACTCAGTCATGACCTTGTGCTCGATGGGCAGGCCGTGGCAGTCCCAGCCGGGGACGTATGGAACGTCGAAGCCCATCATGGTCTTGCTGCGGACGACAAAGTCCTTGAGGCACTTGTTCATCAGGTGCCCGAGGTGGATGCTGCCGTTGGCATAGGGTGGGCCGTCGTGGAAGACGAAGCGGGGCTTGCCCTGGCCCTGCTTGCGGAGCTCTTGGTAGAGGTTCATGGCCTCCCAGCGTGCCAGCGAGGCTGGCTCGTTGATGACCAGGTCGGCCTTCATGGCGAAGGTGGTCTGCGGGAGGTTGAGCGTCTCCTTGAAGGGGTTGCCCTTCTTCTCGGCGGGGGGTGGTGGTGCCGCGTGCGGGGCGGGTTGGTTGGTCGTTGGTGGGGTCGACATGGGTGGTCCTCGCCCGTGGCCGGGGGCCCGGTGGGCCGATGGGGATTGGGCGGCAGAGTGTATGTTTGCGCGCAGCACCACGCGGGCCTTCGGCGGGGCACTGGTTGCAAGCATGCACCCCCGGCACCCGGCACCACTGATCACTCATCGCTCATCGCTGACCACTTCCTCAGCACCCGCTGAAGAACCGGTTGAGGTAGAGGATGATGTCGTCAGCCGTGAACTCGGCATCCGGCACCGAGGTCTGCCCAGGCCCAGCGATATCGGCGCGTGGGGCGGCACCGAAGAAGCGGTTGAGGAAGACGATGATGTCATCGGCGGTCAACTGCCCGTCGGGGGTGGCCGACTGGCCCGGGCCGGCGATGTCGGCCGGGCATGTGCTCGGGCAACCGCCCGATGGGCAGATGGGCACGACGCGGAGGGCATCGGAGCGTCCGGTGCCCTGGGCGGCGGTGATGACCCACTGGACGTAGACGGGTGCGTTGGGCGTGGTGCCGGCGGGGAAGTCGAGTTTGCCCGTCAGGACCCCGTCGGCGTCGCTGATCGCCGGGCCGACGACCTTCTCGGCCGCGAGGAGCCCGTTAACGGGTGGGAGTGTGCTCACGCGCAGCACGGCCACAGCCCCGGTGGGCGCATCGGCCAGGCCGATGCGCATCGCCTGGCCGCCGATGAGGGCTGGGTCGATGATGAAGATCGTCGGCACGCCCGCACCCGGGACGGCGAGCGATCCGCCGACGCTTGTCGGGCGCGTAGCCATCTGCTCACTCCAGAGCTGCGGGCGGTCAAAAGGGAACGTTTCGTTGCGGACACGCGGGTCCGTCAGGGCGTTGGTCAGGAAGTCGACCATCTGTGCCGCCTGCTGCGGGTTGAAGGCGACGTTCTGCAGCGGCGGCGAGAGGTTGTCCTGAATCTGCACCGGCGAGCCGGGGGCGTGGGCATAAAACGCGAGCACGTCGTTGAGGTTGGTGAACTGCCCGGTGTGCATCCAGCTGCTGCGCAAGCCCGTGTTCCGCAGCGTCGGCGTCTTCATCTGCCCGCGGTTGGCCGGGTTGCCGGTAACGATCTGCCGGCCCAGGTCCTCGGCGGCTGGGCGCAGGCCCACGTTGTGAAAACTCGTGTTTGGCCCTGCAAACGTGGGCGCGGCGTGGCACACAGCGCACGATGCCTGCGGCGAGTTGAAGATCGCCCACCCCTGCCGCTGGTTGGGCGTCAGGGCCGTCGCGTTGCCCGCGGCCCAGAGGTCAAAGGGGGTCTGGTTGCTGATGAGCGTGCGCTGGTACGTTGCCAAGGCCTGTGCGATCCGCGTGCCGGTGATCGCGCCGGTGCCAAATGCCCGTGCAAACAGGATCGGGTAGTTGCTCCCATCAGCGAGCACCGCGGCAACATCGGGCGGGATGTTGCGGGCCAGGGCCAGCGGTGCCGACGAGGCGAGCTTGCTGGCGACCTGGTCCCACGTTCGCGCGTCGTGGGCCATCTCCCTGTCGCTGAGAATCGGCTCGAGGGCCTGGATTTCCAGTGCCGCACCGTTGGGGCTGACCACGGCGTTCGTCGCCGGGTCGCGGAAGGGGCCAGACGCTCGGCCATCCCAGAACAGCAGACCCGCGAACGCGGCATCGATCATGCTCGGGGCCGAGCGGGGCGTTACCTGCGGGGCGAGGTTGAACGTCGCGCTGCGGCGAAACTCGTTGAAGTTGTCGCTGGCGACGATGCCGGGGGAGCCAAACGTGTCGTCGGCGTTGTTGATGATGGCGTCCAGGCCGGGCGTGCGGACCCGGCGCGCGTCGCCCCCACCCTTGCTGGGCATGTGGCATGTGCCGCAGGACATGGCGTTGGAGGTGCCAAGCTGCTCATCCCAGAAGAGCACCTTGCCCAAGATCCGCTTGGACTCGGTGATCTGGTTCTGAGGCGGGGCGACCACGGCAGCAAGGGCGACGGGTGGGGGCGGGGGTGGGGGTGGGGGCGGGGGTGGTGGGCCTTGGCCAAGGGTGGTGCCGGCGATGCTCACAAGGGCACAGAGGGAGCAGGGCAGGGGCGACAGGAGGGGGTGTTTGCTGGTTGTGCGCATGGACAAAGCCTCACTTGTATTTGATTTTTCCACGCACCGGCCGACCTTGGCCCAGTGCAGTCTGCCCTGATTCAGTAGTGGTCAACGAGGTCCGGCCTGGGTTATTGCACGGTGAGAGGCAAACTTTCCCCGCCGGGGGTGAACAAACCCCTGCGCCCCTTCGTAGTCGTGGGATGCTTGCATCCGGGGTTATCGGTGCGCTGATGCTGGCGACAGCCTCGGCGGTTGTTGCGCACGGGCCCGATGGGGTGCAAAGGGGGAGCACTCAGCCTGAGCCGGCGGTGGCACCGGGGGGCCAGAAGCCGGGGGGCCAAGAGAGTGGCCAGCAACTGGCGACGGTCGCGTTTATGCCCTTGCAGCCGGGGGTGCCGATTGTTGCGGGGGGGCGTGGGTGGGTGGTGGTAGAGTTTTCGGTGCTGCCCGGGTGGCACACGTACTGGCCCGGCCAGAACGCCACGGGCGCGCCGGTGAGCATGACGTGGAAACTCCCGCCGGGCTTTCAGGTTGGCACCCCGATCTATCCGTTGCCGACCCGGCACGTTGGAGATGGGGACCTGCTCGACTATGTGCTGGAGGGGAAGTTTGCCGTCGTTGTGCCGGTGGAGGTGGATGCGTCGGTGGCTGGGGGGCCGCTTGGTGAGCCTGTGCTGCACGAGATCGGCGTCGAGGTCGAGTATCTGGTCTGCAAGGAGTCGTGCGTGCCGGGGCAGGCGTCGCTGCGGACCAAGATCGGCGTCGTCGCGCCTGGCAAGGGGCAAGAAGACGTCAAGCCAAGCCCGGCGACACAACGAGCAGGTGCGGATGCTCGGGCCAAGGAGATCAAGGAGATCTGGTACAGTTTGCCCGTGGTGGCCTCGGCGGCGGTGCGCGACAGGGTGGTATCGCACCGGTGGTCCGGTGCCGGTCCCGTGCGCCGGCTGGAGATCGAGGTGGCTTTTCGTGGGGGAGATGATGGTCGCAATACCATCGAATTCGCCCCCTTTGCCGACGGCCCTGAGTTGCTCGACGCGCTAACAGATGCACAGGGCGTTGATGGGAAGTTGTCGATGCGGTTGAAGATCGGTACAGGCACTGCCGGCCCGGTGCGTGGCGTGGTGATCCTCGGCAGTGGCCACAAGAGGATCGGCTATCAGGTGGAGTTCCCATTGCCCGCCCCGGCCGCCGCCCCCACACCACCTGCCAAGGGGCCTAAGGATTCTGGGCGTTAGCCCGAAGTGTTCGGCGTTCTTCTCATCGGTTCATTTACAAGGAGTTTCCTATGTGTCTATTGAGCAAGGCGTGTGTTGGTAGTGGTGTGGTCAAGATCGTTACCGTCGCGGCACTCTGCGCCGCCGTCGTGGGGGGTGCTGCCGCTTTCCTGGGCAGCACGACAGCCGCCTACGCCGACGGGGCCAAAGACGGCAGCAAAGAGGGAAAAACCAAAAAGAGCGAGGGCGTCAAGGTCGGCGATGACGCCCCCACGTTTGTACTCAACGACACCGATGGCAAGGAACTCAACTTCGCCGAGTTCAGTAAGGGAAAGACCGTCGTCATCGAGTGGTTCAACCCCGAGTGCCCCTACGTGGTCAAGCAGTACGCACGCACAACCGTGATGGCCGACACCAAGGCCGTGGCCAAGTCCAACGGCGTGCTCTGGATCGCCGTCAACTCCGGCGCCCCGGGCAAGCAGGGCGCAGGCAAAGAAGTCAACGCCAAGGCCAAGACTGACTGGAAGATCGAAAACCCGATCCTGCTCGACGAGAGTGGCACGGCGGGCAAGGCGTACGGCGCACGCACCACGCCACACATGTTCATCGTCAAGGATGGAAAGGTCGTCTACGCCGGGGCCATCGACAACAACAGCTCGTCCAAGACCAAGGGTGAGAAGAACTACGTCATCCAGGCCCTCGGCGAGATCAAAGAAGGCAAGGCCGTCAGCGAGGCCGAAACACGCCCGTATGGGTGCAGTGTCAAGTACAAGTAATCGCATCATGCGTGGTGCAGGGTTCTGATCTGCACGACTGCTAGGTTCCACTACCGAGGCACGGCGTGGTGAGATGAGCGGATGGTCGAGGCGTTCGTCGCCGAGGCCTTCGTGCGCCTCACTGCTCTGTGCCTCGGTGCACTTTGGGGTCGTCAAGTGCCGTGCGCTGTGCGTTGTTTGCCTGCGTGCAAAGAGGGTGCAACCGCCCTCTACCGCCTGGCCGCCTCGGGGCCAACGCGCGTGATCCCGAGGCGCTGGGCCAGTTCTGTCACCCGCACCACGCTCTCCCACGGCACGCCGGGCTCCGGGCGGATGAGCACCTCGACCTGATCCGCCCCGCCGGTGATCTTCTCGCCCAGCGCGTCCATCACACTGTCGACAGTCCCGTTGCGCACGCCCGCACCCGTGGCTTGCACGCCCTCGCCGGGGGACTTGCGCAGTTCAACAACAAACCGCACCATCCCCGTCGCCAGCGGGTCGCTCGCGTCGGGCTTTGGCCCCTGCCCCGGCCTGGGGGCGCTCTGCTCACCGGAGGCCGCTGGCCTTGGCACCACGCCCTGCAGCAGCCACTCCGGCCCAAGGAACGCCGCCGAGACCATGAAGAAGACCAGGATCACCATGACCACATCGACCATCGGCGTCATGTTCGGGCCGTGGTGCTGCCCGGCTGCCTCGCGGGCGCTCCGGCTGCGCAACGGCCTGAAGCCACCGGCACGGCTCACGGCACACGCTCCGTCCCGTACTGCACCTTGCTGATCCCCAGTGCCGCACACGCTGCCAGCGCAGGCTCCACGGCCGAGAATGGCAAGCGCCGATCCGCGCGGATCACCACGGGCACGCGCGTCATGTCGCCACCACCGACCCCTGCCAGCGCCAGGCCCGCCTGCCCGTGCTCGACGATCAGGCGTTCGATGTCCTTGCTGTCGGTCGCACGCTCACCACTGACGGAGACCCGCGCCGGCACGCCGCCCCACAGCACCGGCCCGCCGGGGTCTGGGCCGACGGTTACCACGACCGTTGCCGGGTCCTTCTCCCCGCGTCCGACCGCGCTGGGGGGCAACTTGACGCGCCCCGTATCCTCCGCCGCCAACTTCCCGACGATCAGGAAGAAGATGATCATGCACATGACCACATCGATCAACGGGGTGACGTTGACAGGCTCAACACCCTGCCCGCCCATCCCCTGCCCGCGTTGAAGAGCTGATCTGCGCACAAAGGCCCTCTCACAGACATCACACAGGCTGCCCCGCCCCACGCCCAACCCCGTTGAACGCGCCGGCGGAAACCGCACCACCACCGTTACTGCTCGTGTGCACCACGCCCCCCTTCACATCGCACAAGGCTTCGACGAGCTCGCCACAGATGCCCATCGCGCGTGTGCAGAGTTTGTCCACCACCGAGCGGTAGAGGCCAAAGACCAACAGCGATGGGATGGCCACGAGCAAGCCCAGCAGGGTGTGGAAGAGGGCCTTGGCGATGCCGCCGGAGAGGTCTGCGGGGTTGGCCTGACCGCCGGAGGTGCTCAGCACCCCGAAGGCGATGACCATCCCCCAGACCGTGCCGGCCAGGCCGAGCAGCGGCCCAAGGTTTCCGATCACGCTCAACGGCTCGATCTTGCGGAACCATCTGGCGCACTGCTCCCCGGCTGCCAGTTCGCACGCGTTGCGGACCGCCGAGCGGTCCGCCCCAGGCACGATGATCCCGGCCCTGAGCACCTGACCAATGAAACTCTCGTCGCGCTGGAGGTAACTATCTAGGCCATCAAGGTTCCCCTCGCGCAGCAATCGGCGAATCTGCCGTTCGGACTCCTCGGGCATGAGGCGCGACGAGCGAATCTCGATGAGGCACCGCACAATCACCGTCCCCGCCGCCAGCGAGGCGAGCAAGAGCAGCACCGTGAAGATGTCAAAGCTCTTGACGAACAGGTCCGCGATCCCCGTCGAAACCGTCCTGGCCCCTTGCTCGGCCGCCGCAATGGTGAACATCATCTGCATGGCGGGAGGGTATCAGCTTGCGCCCATGGGGGAAATGGCCAAATTGCCAAATGTGTTGCACACGCGTGCTTGGCCATTTGATTACTTGGCCATTTGTCTATTTGGCCATTTCACTCCTCGCCTGGTCCAAAAACTCCACCCCCCGCCGCAGGTGCGGGATGATGATCGACCCGCCGACGATCAGGGCGATGTCGAACGCCTCCCACAGTTCCTCATCGCTGCACCCGGCGTGCACGCACGCGTCGATGTGATAGCTGATGCAGTCATCGCACCGCAGGACCATGCTGGCAACGAGGCCCAAGAGTTCCTTGGTCTTGCCGTCGAGGGTGCCGGGCTTATAGCACGCGCCGTCGAGTGTAAAAAACCGCTTGGTGTTCAGCGTGCCGCCGACACGCCCGGGCACGTCGGCCAATATCCGCTCGTTGAGGCGTGTGCGGAAGGCCTGAAACTGCTCGTACCGCGAAGGTGTGCCCATACCAGAGCATACCACCCCACAAACACCCCCCAAACCCCCACCAACGCACTTTTGACCATTTGTTTTCCGGACCAAAGCCACGCCCCGCCCGATCCGATACTACTTCAATGAGCACCGCCTCACGACCACTCCGCGCGTTGCCTAGGCCGATCCGCCACCTGCTTTATGCCGTTCTGGCCTTTGCCATTTTCCTCGGCACCTCGGCCATCCTGAACCCGGACAAGTCGCTCGCCCAGGCCCGCCAAGAGTCCGAACGCGCAACCCTCGCCAAACGAACCCAACGCGCCCCCGACCAGGCCGTCGACTCTGCCGGCACCATCGCCGAGGCCGAGCGCATCCGCGTTCAAATCAAGACCAACCGCCCGCTGCTGGGCACGCTCACCGGCTCGCCGTACTACATCTGGGTATATGCCGGGGGCACAGGCCCCGTCTACACCGTCGCCGACCGCGCCGGCAGGGTCCTCGCCTTCGAGCTTACTGCCGACGAGCTTTACGAGCAGCTCCCCGAGGCCTCGGTCAAGGACCTGCAGCTGCTCCCCGCCGAGGGGAAGCTGATGATGCTCGCCGACCCTGACTCGCAGCAAATCCTGCCTGATCACTGAGTAGGCACACATACACTCACCGATGCTTGCCACGCTGCTGGCCATCCCGCCGCAGATCCGCCGGGGGATGTTCTATGCCTACTTCACGCTCCTACTCATCGCGCTGCTGTGGCCGAACGCGCGGATCCAAGGCCCGATCCCACGCTCGGACCTTGCCGTCCACCTGACCATCTTCGCTCTCTTCTCCTTCCTCGCCTGGCTCAGCGCCCTCTTTGGTCCCCACTACTCCTGGGCGACCGTCGCCCGCATCCTCATCTTCGGCTCGCTCTTTGGCATCGCCTCCGAACTCCTCCAACTCATCCCCATCCTCCACCGCACCTTCGGCCTGGACGACTGGCTCTTCGACACCCTCGGCACAGCCCTGGGCCTGATACCCTCGGCCATCGCCACGGCCGTACGCAAACGCTGACACGATGCAGCTCACCACGAGGCACCAAGGCACAGAGTAGAAAAAAACAGGGTTGTGCAGGATTAACAATCTAACCCTCCTGTATTTCTCCGACACTCCGTGCTCTGAGTAAAAATCCACCCGGCCTGCGCGCCGCTACGCGTACCGCCTCTCACCGGCCCGGCCGCCCTCCAGGCCCATCACCAAATACCGCAGCGCGTCGACGGCGTGGTCGCTGCCGTCTTTCATTGGCACCTCGTCGCTCGGGTCGCGCTCGTTGTAGCGGTAGCGCAACAGGCTCTTAAGCAGGTGCGTGCACGATGCGCTGATCCGCAGCGTCGGCCCCCCGGCCGCCGGGGCTAGGCGCGCGCGCAGCGCCTCGATGCCCTCGGCGATCCCTGTGCCGCGACCCTTGGCGTTCACACCCGCGGCGACCATCACCCCAATGGCGCTCACGCCCGTCTGGTCGTTGCGCGCGTGCCCGGCTGGGTCGCACCAGACCGCCTCGGGCAGGCCGAGCGGCGACGCCTTGATGTGCCCGACGTGCTCGGCAATCGTCCGCCCCGTGTGCACATACTCATCGATGATCGTCAAAACGCCCAGTGAATCGACAACGCCCCAGAGGATCACCGTCGGCGCACGCAGGCCAAAGTCCATCCCCGCCACCAGCCGAAGGCCGCCGATGGGCCACCCCAGTGCGCAGCGATCCTCTTGACCATCACCTTTGCGCGCCACCCTGGGCTGGTTGCTCAGAATCTCTTCAACACGCCCCTGCCCGAGCACGTGCGCCGTCCAATCAAACTCCGGGAAGACGCTCCCGGTAACGCGTGGGCGCAGGCAGAGCATCTCACTTTCCCACACCACCAGGCTCACGCGTCCCTTCATCCGCCGGGCGTCGTCGATACCCACGTGCCCGGCCTCGTCGGCGCTGCGCTTCTTCGCCTCGCCGGCGCAGTCGTTCCAGAGCGCACACGAGGTGCAGTCCTCGCTCTGGGCGCACGCTTCGAGGGCATCGACAACCCCCCAGCGGAACGCGACGCGCTCGGCCTTGCTCTCTTGAGCGCCCCCGCCACGCCCCACCGGCGGCCTCGCCTGCTCGACGAGTTCCCACATCAGGCCCATCGGCACGTGCATCGTGCTGCTGCTGTGGATCGCCCCGGCGACTTTCTCCCCCCACGGCCCCGGGTAGTTCAGCGAGCGCGTTGTTAGTTGTGCCGCGTCCCAGACCTGGCGGTCAAACAGGTCCACCTCATCACACCGCAGCTTCTGCACGCGCGTGCCACGCACGCTCGACTCGCTCTGCGCGAGCACCTCGGCGCACGAGCCGTTCTTGAGTTTGACGCCCCGCGCCGTCGGCTTGCCCTTGAGAACCGCCGAGACGCCCTCGCGGGTGAGCAGGTCTACCAGGTGCGCGTGCATGCGCTTGCTCTGCTCGAGGCTCCCGCCGAGGATGCGCACCTCGATGCCGGGCTTGTAGATCAGGTCCAGCGCGGTCGCCAGCGCGCCCAAAAACGTCTTGCCGCCGCCACGCGCGGCCCAGACCACACAATCAGGCGGCAGCGGCGCGTCTTTGAGATCAACCTCCTTGCCCTGCCCGTCCACGCCCAGCCGGCCCTCAAAGAACGAGTGGACGAGGTAGGCCAGGGGCGCATCGCTGCCGCTGCGAACCGCACGCCGGGGAACGCGCACGCCAAAGATCTCGCGCACGGCAACGACGAGCTCATCAACACACCTCGGCGGATCCACCAACGCCGCAGGCCAACGCGCCGGCAAACCGGCCCGGCGAGCGCGCCTGGCCCTCGGCTTCGGTGCCGGCGCAACAGCAACTTCCTCCCGCGCAAGCCCCCCGGCAAGCCCATCTGTTGACAACTCTTGCCCCTTGACCTGTTTTTTACCCGACACCCTCGGCATCTTTCCCTCCCGGTTGGTTGTTCTCATGCACAAACGCCGACGCATCGCACGCGACCGCCGGCCAGGTCCCCTCGACAAGCCCCGCACTGGCAATCGCCCCCCTTGCGCCGGGGGCCGACTGCGCCCAGACGCACCAGCGGCGCATCAAGCCCGCATCACGCTCCACGCGCCGGCGCACGCGCGTGTCGGCCAGTTCCCAGGTGCGCACACCCGCGGCGGCCAGGGCCGAGCGCAGGCGCGAGAGTTGCGCGCTTGGATGAAGCCCATCGACACGCCGCATCCCGCTGCTGACAAACATCGGAACGACGAGGCCCATGCGTGCGACGGCCTCGGTCTTGGGCGTCAGCGGGGCCGCCAGGTAGTGCCGTATCAAAGCACCGGCTACGCCCAACCCGCGCGTGCGCGGGTCAACAACGACCCGGGCGATGCACCGCAGCTCGGCGTTGATCCGTTGGGCGCTGTCGCGTTTGCCCAGCCCTGTAAGCCACCCGGGCCACGCCGCCGCGCGCCACGCCCCGTTGAGTGTGGGCCTGGTGACGACCAGCACCCCCGCGGGCGTGGCCAGGCCCTGGGCGCGTGCCGTCAGCACCAGCACGGGCGCGCGTGGCGATTTGCCGACGTAATGCCAGCACGCCAGGTGGGCATAGTCCACCAGCGTGCCGGGCACGACCGAGATGCACACCCCGAGATGGCTCATGCAGCGCGGGACCTGCCCGCCTGGCACTTGGCTACTTCGCACATGGCTCCCACGGGCGGCCGCAGCCGTTCGACCCTGGCGTGCCCGCCCAGGTCGAGGCGTACGTGTACATCGGGGTTGAGGGCCACGAGCAGGTCGTCGTGGCTGGTTGCCAGGATGAGCCTGGCGCCGGGCGAGCGTGTGGCTTCACGCCGAAGGTTCATGCAGATGCACACGGCCGTCATGCGGTCGAGCATCGCGCAGGCCTCGTCGCAGATGAGCGTCGGTCGTGCACCGACAAACCGCAGCGCAAAGGCAAGGCGCCATCGTTGACCGGCTGAGAGTTCGCCCGGGCGTTGCAGCCAGAGCATCGCCTCGGCCAGGCCAAAGCGTGCCAGGTGGGCCAGCCACTGGTCAAGTGGCTGCCCTGAGAGGGTGCAGATCGGCGCGCGGATGTCTCGGAGCTGGGCCTGCGGGTCGATCCGTCTGGGTGAAGGGAGCCTGGCGGCGATGAGTTCCAGCAGCGTGCTCTTGCCCGCGCCGGATGGCCCGGTGATGAGCACGACCCCGCCGCCTGCCACGGCCGAGAGGGCGGCTTCGGCGACGGGGCCCAGGCGAGCGGCGCGGCGTTGGTGCGCCCGGCGTGGTGCGTCGGCATCGAGGCCGAAGGCGCTGGCGGCCTGGAGTGTGCGTTTGCGCGCGGGCGATGGTTTGGGTGTTGATGGAACCTTCATGCTGCCTCCTTGCTTGTGAGCGTTGCGACGATCCCCTCGATGACATCGCGAGCGGCACGGACCTGGTGGTACGTCAGGTTCAAGTGCTTGGACGCCTGCCGAAGGTTGCACCCCTCAACGAAGACCGCCCTGCCGACGGCGGCGAGGCGTCCCTCCCAAGCCTCGGCACGGACCACCACGAGCGCAAAGGCCGGGGCGTTGATCCGGGCAACGATCTTGCGGAGCCTTCGTGAGAGGTGCTTCTGGGGCACACCTACCGCCGTGCCCAGCGCGGCCAGGGACTGCCCACGCTGATAGACCGCCCGGACGAGTTCGCGGTCGCTCGGTGGAAGGTACTCGGCACGGGCACAGATGGCCTCAGCGGCGGCGGCCCCGGTGCGGACACGCAGGTCCATCGCACGCCGCAGCTCCCCACGTGTTAGGGGGCGGGTCAGCGGGCGGGTGGGTGTACACGTCAGCGGGCGGGTGGGGGGAGGAACGGGCGATGGGGTTGGGATCATCGTCGTGCTGGGGAAGGTTGGGGTTATCTGTGTCAACATGGGTCTCTCTTGCGGTTTGGGGTGCTTGGGACCGAAACTTATGGGTATGTTTACTTGACAGTGAACCTATTTGCAAGTATCCTGTTTGGTATGTCCACAAGATTGCGCAACAGGTCGGGGATGATGATGAAGAAGTGGGGTCTTCCTACCACCCTAATGGGTGGGTTGAGAAGGGTGGGTAGCGGAACAAGCGCAAGGGGAGCGAGCCCATGCACCTAACAACGTCCTTAGGCGAGCGTGTGCGTACGGCTCGCCGCGCGCGTGGGATGACTCTTGAGGAGCTTTCGCAATGGGTCGGGTGCGGGCGGAGTTACCTCTCGCAGATCGAGAACGGCAAGAACGCCGGGGTGCCCAGCAATGAGCTGATCGGTCGCCTCGAGGGTGCGTTGCGGCTGGGGGCTGGTGAACTGCTTAGCGCGGCGCGGTGGGCGCGTGCCGAGCCTGCGACGCGCGATGCGCTGTCGCAGTTACAGCGCAGCCGGGTGGCCGCGGCGGAGCTTGGGCAGGCGATCCGCAGCAGTTCGCTCGACGATCTGTACCGGAGCGGGAAGTTGGCCTCGCTGGTGCGTGCGCTGGACGCTGGCGTGCAGGGTGGCGCGCCCGGGGGTGAACTTGGGGACGCGCTCCCGGCGTGGGTCGAGGTGCCGTTGATCAACGCGGGGCAGGCGGGGCAGGCGCAGGAGTTTACCGACCCGGGTTACCCGGCCCGCACTTCTGACCGGCATGTGCGTGTTGCTGACGTACACGATGCGGACGCTTTCGCGTGCACGGTTGTTGGCGAGAGCATGCTGCCGGAGTATCGCGCAGGGGATGTGGTGGTCTTCTCGCCGGGCAAGGAGGCGGCTGATGGGAGCGACTGCTTTGTGCGTTTGGAGCGTGCTGCGGAGGTGGCGTTCAAGCGTGTGTGGTTTTCGTGGGGTCTTGACGGGCCGGGCGCGGGGCAACAGCCGCGTGTGGCGGGGACGCATACGCACCTGGTATTGCAGGCGTTGAACCCGAGTTTTCCGACCCGCGTGGTGGCTCGGGAGGAAGTGGCGGGCCTGTTCCCTGCAGTTTCAGTCGTGCGGGCGGTGCGTGGGGGGATTTCGCCCCCGCCGGGCTCAACCCGGGTGTGAAAAGTGCCGAAAGCCTCAAGGCCAATCGGCGGCATCGGCACCGGAGGCCGGGCTGGCAGCGAGCACATGGAGGCGATATGGGCCTGTTCGACCGGACAACCGAGGGCAGCGGGGCAGGGCGTGGCGAGGGTGAGCCCCACGCGCGGATCGGCCCACACGCGACCCCGCGCGTGCTGGTTGTCGCTGCGGATGCGTCGCGCCGGGCGGGGCTTGACAAAGCATTACAGCAGGACCACCTGCGTTGCGAGTTGGCGGACTCGGCGGCGAGCGCGATCTCGCTGCTGGCGCGGTGCCAGAAGAGCAAGAAGCCTGCGCAGGAGATCTATGCCGCGGCCGTGATCGACGCCGAGGCGTGTACGCCCGCGACGCTGAAACTGGTGCGTGAGTTGGGTGCCCGGCAGATCGCCGCGGTGATCCTGTGCCCGAGTGTTACGTTCGACGAGGCCGTGGCGGTCATGCGTGCGGGGGCGGCAGACATCGTCAGCGCCGACATCAAGCCGCGCGAACTGAGCCGGCGCGTGCGGGCAGCGTGCAAGGCATCGCCGACGGCACCGCCACGCGTGCTGGCCAAGCCGATCCCCAAGGGCGAGGCGCCCTTGCCCGTCCAGCAGGCGAGCGCCGAGCAGAAGGCCGTGGCTCTGCGTGTGGACTTCAAGAAACTTATCAGCGCCGAGCTGGACGTCGAGGCGCTGCTGCGTCACGCGCTGGAGTTTGTGCTGGCGAGGCTGGGCCCGACCAACGCCGCGGTCTTTCTGCCCGGCTCGACGGGTGAGTATCAGCTCGGCGCATACGTGAACTATTCGTGCCCGAAGGAGACGGCCGAGGTGATGCTGGACCACTTGGCCAATATCGCCGCGCCGAGGCTGGAGAAGACGATCGGGGTGCTGGACCTGCACGACGCTTCGGCGATCCAGGGGGCGATCGGCGAAGGGGTCGAGTGGGTGCGCGGTCAGCGGGCGATGGCCTTCGCCTGCCGGCAGGAGAACGAAACACTGGCGGTTTTCATGATCTTCCGCGACCAGGGCCAGCCCTTCCCGGCACAGACGCCCGAGACGCTGGCGATGATCCGCGACGAGTTTGCGTTGCAACTGGCCAAGGTCATCCGCATCCACCACAGGCACCTGCCACGCGACAAGTGGGGGCGCGTAGGCGACGGGCTGGACGCGGCCGATGAGGATGATCTGGCGGCGTAGGGGGCGGGTGAGTTGGTGCGAGGTTGTGAGCACAGCCGCCTGGCGGTATCAGCCATGCGCGAGATATCACGAGGCCCAGGAGTCGAGGACAAGGCAGCCTTGGCTCACGCTGGACTGCGACGTGGCTTGCGCAGCCACGAGAACCAGACCAACGCGACGAGCACGATGGGCCAGAGGATCATCGCGAAAGTGTTGATGCTGCTGGTAAACGTGAACCAGCCGAAATCCCAAGGCAGCATGTGCTGACCCCAGATCCCCAGCCACCAGTGGCCCACTGTCTCGCTGAAGGCGATCCCTGAGAGGAACTTTCCCACTTCTTTAGTGGCGGAAGGCATAGCTGCCTCCTTTCTGTTTGCAACACCCAATTCTACCTCCTAGCGGACCTCTCGATCCACCATGGGTGGACGTTAAGAGGGCAATCCGCCGCGCTGTTCTTTACCTGTTCGTCCACGAACGTTGACGTTGCTGACGCACTCAGAAACACGCGTGCGGTTCACCCGGCGGCGTGTTGTGCCAACATGGCGGGACGTGGTCGTCTACGCGTCTACGCAAACAGAATCGGGGACGAAGACGACGATCGAGATGGCCTGGACGTTGGCCCGCCGGGGGTTCGCGGTGCGGAGCGTCGAGGTCCAAACGCCCGACGGCCGCTGCTGGAACATCGCGACGGTCCCGGGCTGACGCGGCCGCCAGGTTTCCCTCGCTGCGCTGTGCGGCGGGCTTGGCACCCAACACGAAGGAGTCCGACATGGCACGCAAGGGGACGATCAAGAACATGGGCAAGGTCCAGCGCGAGATGGGCGACGCGCGGAGGGTCCGCAAGGCGGCGCAGGTGCTCGCCGCGAGCGAGGTGCCGATGCGGGCCAAGGAGATGATCGCCGCGATGGGGGCGAAGGGCCTGT
Organism: bacterium; assembly: GCA_046339895.1. Taxonomy (GTDB): domain Bacteria; phylum Planctomycetota; class Phycisphaerae; order Phycisphaerales; family UBA1924; genus JAJTGZ01. The sequence goes on from JBKDDT010000012.1 coordinate 330,820, forward strand.
GGAGGAGCCCGGGCGGCAAGAGCCCGGAGGCCACGCTGTACGCCGCCATCATCCGGGAGATCGCCGCCAAGGGAAGGGCCGCACGGTTCAAGAAGCACGAGCGCGGGGTGTTTGTGGCGGGGAAGGCCCGATGGGAATCAGAAGAAGAACCGGAGCCCAACTCCGATGCTCCAATCACGGTCGCGATTGGGGCCGATGCCAACGCCCGGGCGAATGGAAACACCGATGCTCCGCGAGAGCATCGTGCCCGCTTCGAACTCGAGCAGATGAGACACCTGGGCGTCACGCTCCCAGTTGATCTTGGGCTGGTAATCTGCCTGCAACCACCAGCCTTTCGGGTTGATGTAGATACCGATGAGGCGCAGCTCGGTCTGGTTGATGTCAGCACGGTCGTCATCGCCAGCAATGGAGAGTCGCTGCTTTCCAGCGACGGCGAGAAGGTACTCGCTCGACAGGTAGTGGACATAGGCGAGCGTTGGATTCAACTGCCACTTTCCGCTGCCGAGCAGGTCGTCATCGGCGGTCATGAGGCCGAGTTCAGCGCCCGCAATGAAAGAGGATTGCTCGAACGACCACACATTGCGGGCGCGGACGAAGATGTCGCCAAGCCCGACCTGGTCGTCGATCGGAGAAGGGAAGCCGCTGGCATGAACGATGGGGAGTTCCAGAGCCATCGCGAAGGACTTGGTGAGCGGCACATCAAGTTTAAGGTTCGTTGAAGCCAGATGCCCATCGCCGGGCAGCTCAATGTACTGGGGATTCATCTCGAAGCGAAAGAGAAGCTTTGACGGGTCGGTGCCGGTTTCCACCGCGGAGTCCGCTGCGGTCGCTGGCGGCTGCGACTTGCGGGCGGCGACTTCATCGATGGTCAACGTCTGGGGCTCCTGGGCCGCGAGCGTGAACTCCGTGCGTTCGAATGCCGAGCCCGTGCCTTGCTCGTCGGCGGAGCACCGCGGTGTCGGCCCAAGCACCGCGAGGAACGACACCAGGAAAGAACATCCTCGAGCTAGAGAAGTGTGCATGGGCGGGATGTCGTCTCTAGCATCTAGAACTTGAACGTCAGATTCACAAGGCCGCCCACCCACGGATCGAGCGACCTGCCCGCGGCTGCCTCGAGGCCTTTGCCAGGAATGGATACGCCCATGCCGAGCGTGAGGTAGGCGTTGGGCGAGAGCATGCGGACATACTCGACATAAAAATCGTCCGACAGGTGCTGATCGGGAACGCCAGAGACCAGCACGGGCTGGCCGCCGACGGTATGGATTCGACCTCCCTGACCGAACTGAAGAGGGCTGTTGGTCTGAGCGGCTTGGACCCGCCAGTACGACATCGTGACAAAGTCCTGAGGCGTGACCGTAAGGTTGAGCGAGAAGCGGTGGGTGCGAACGTTGGTGTTGTAGAACGTGAGCGCGGCGTTGGAACCGGACGCGAAGGCATGGACACCACCGTCGTAAAAGAGCGGGTCGAACCGCTCGATATCAGTGGTACCTGGATCGTCGCCGCTGAACTGTCGAAACGCGTAACTGATTTTCGGACGGAGGGGTGCGTTCTCCCACTGGTGCCCGACTTCTGCACTGATGGCGTAAGCCGAGAGGTGGATGCGATTGTTCCACTGATACGCGCCGTCGAGCGCGACATACAGCCCCGGCGCAGCATCGCTTAGCGGGCGCAGCCGCAGATACGGATTGATCGTCTGCGTCCCCTCGCGTCCGTTCTCGATGATCGTGAGCGGGGCCTTGATGTACAACATCGTCGAGTCGAACGCATTGACGTATGAGACGCCCACGAACTGTTCGCCTGGCGTCTCGGACAACCGATATTCGAGCTTGCCGCCAGCGAGGGTGGTGTCGGGGTCGTCGGAGGTGATCTGGTTGTAGTTCAGGACGAAGGCATCGGTGGAGAAACGCCCTGCGGTGAGCTTGGCGATGCCGGTGTACTCCCACGATCGACGGGGTGAGACGAGGGCCGCGCCGCGCTGGTTGCCGTTCTGAGCGCCGAGGTCGATGAGGAATCCGGAGCCTTGCCTGTACGGTTGCTGACCGCCCGAGAGATCGAGCATGAAGTCCGACTTATCAGCGCCGATCCGCACGCCCCCGAAGGCGCTTTCGAGGGAGACGCGCCCCGAGTAGCCCTGTTCGAAGATGTCGCGGCCGACGTTGCCGGTCGCGGCCGCGGCTAGGCCGGCGTACAGGCCCAGCGTCTGTGATGCCGCGTAGTCCACGCGAACGCTGGGGACCAACCATGCTTCGTTCCAAACTCGATCTTTGCTGTAGTTGGCCGTGGGTGCAAAGGCGTCGGAGAGGCCCCAGAAGGCGTTGTT
>JBKDDT010000013.1:0-80959 GCA_046339895.1 bacterium
ACGGCGCGGGGGGCTTCATCCTCGGTGGCACGTCCTCGACAAACACGACCTTCCCCCACCGCCTGACCGGTGGTGCCCGCAGCTACACGACCGGGCCTGCCTCGATCAACCTCACCGGCGCGCAGGGGACGGACGTGAACCCACCCTCGCTGGTGAACACGCGCTTTGTCGGTCCTGGCCCGACGGCCGGGTCGATCGTGATTGCAACGCAGAGCAGTGTAACTTCCGTGGGTAGTCCTGGGCTGTACACCGTCAGTGGTGGGAACGCGGTGCTGCTGCCGGGCTTTGCCCCGCCGACGGCGGGGAGCTGGGGGCCCAACGACTTCCAGTTCCTGGGCAACACGCTGTACGTTGCCGACGACGGCAGTGCCGGCGCTTCGGGGACAGTGGGCGGGCAGCTCGGCGGCCTGCAGCGGTGGGACTTCAACGGGACAACGTGGGCGCTGTCCTACCTGATCAACCAGGTCAACACGGGGACGGCCAACGTCTTTGCCGGGTTGCGGTCGCTGACGGTGATCTCCGATGGCACCTCCAACACGATCTATGGGATCGACACCGGCGGGCGGCTTGTGGGTGTTGTTGACGCGGGCGCGAGCTCGGTCTTTACGACGCTGGCGGTGGCGCCGGCGGGGTTTGCCTTCCGCGGCGTGGAGATGACCCCCGGCACGCTGGTGCCGACGCCTGGGGCTGCGGGCCTGCTGGCACTGGGCGGGTTGGTGGCGGCACGCCGGCGTCGTGCGTGCTGAGGTTTTATGGAGTTTGTTTTGACCGGGCCGGGCCTTGCGCCCGGCCTTGTTTTTTTCTGTGCCGGGGCGGGGGAGGGGATCAACAATCGGGCATGGCCGACGACCATCGCACGCCCTTATCAGAGCCAAGGCCCGCCGGGGAGCACGAGCATGCGCCGGTGCCATTGTCGATTGTTGCGTTGGACGACGACGCGGACTTTCGGCAGTTTTTGTCGATGCAGTTGTCGCAGGACGGGCACGACGTGCGGGCGTTGGGGACGCCGGAGGAGTTGTTCGCGTCGATCGAGGCCCGGCTGCCGGATGTTGTGTTGCTGGACATGCACATGGGGCGGACGACGGGTGCGGCGGTGCTTGGGGAGGTGCGCAAGCGTTGGGCGCGGTTGTGCGTAATCGTGGTAACGGGGTACCCGTCGATGGACTCGATGCGCCAGACGTTCAAGCAGGATGTGTTTGACTACATAGCCAAGCCGTTTTCGATCGACGAGCTTCGGCGTGTGCTGGCGCAGGCGGCCGGTGCGCTGAACCTGGGGGGGCGTGCGGAGGTGCGTCTTCGGGCGGAGCTTGGGCGGACGGTGCGGCTGGCGCGGATGCAGCGGGGTTGGACGCTCAAGGAACTCTCCGACGCGACGGGGATTTCGAGCAGCCAGCTGAGCAGCGTCGAGCGTGGTGGGCACCTGGCGAGCCTGGAGAGCCTGCTGGCGATCGCCGGGGCGTTGGGGGCCAAGCCGAGTGCTTGGCTGGAGGGTGCGGGGTTTTGACGGGTTGTGGGCCTGGGTGATGGGGGTGGATTTTGTGCCGACGGGTGGGGGTGCCGGTCGATGAACCCTGGGCATGGCTAGATCAAAGAGCAAAAAGACGACATCCCTGCCCTGGGGTGCGATCCTGACGGGTGCGATGGTGGCGACCCTGGTGGGTGGGACGCTGCTCGGTGCGCAGGCGTTGATGCGTCGTGCGCGGGAGATGCGCACCGCCGAGCCGAGGGTGGCGATCACCTGGCCGACGTGGCAGGAGGCGGATGGGTCCAAGGTGGATTGGCTGCCGGGGGTGACCAAGCGGGAGTTGGAGCAGGCGGCGTTGGAGGTGCTCACGGGGGACCCGCTGGACCAGTTTGCTCTGTCGCGGGCGGAGAAGGTGCTGATGGCGACGGGATGGTTCAGTTCCATCGAGCGTGTGCAGCGTGGCAGAGATGGTGTGGTGCAGGTGCACGGGACATGGCGGGTGCCCGTGGCGGTGGTGCGTGAGATGCACATGGACCGGCTGGTAACGGCGTCGGGCGAGGTGCTGCCGTTGTCGTACCCGGCGGGGTCAACCTCGATGCCCGTGATCTTGAACGCCTCGCACCCTGCGCCAGAAAAGATGGGTGAGAAGTGGATGGGCGGGGACGTGCAGGCGGGACTGAAGCTTTTGGGTTTTTTGGATGAGGCGCGGTACAAACTTATCCGCGAGCAGGTTGTGGGCATTGACGTCGGTGGGTACAGCAGCAACCGCCGGCTGGCGCTGGCGACGTCGAGCAACGCGCGGGTGATCTGGGGCGAGCAGCCGGGGGTGCTGGCGCCGGCTGAGAGCACGGCAGAGGAAAAGGCCGCACGGCTGCTGTCGCTTCGGCAAAGCCCGGACTTTGGGCGGCGTATCGACGCAGGACGCATGAAGATCGATGTTTCGATGCCGCGTGGGGTGATGATCGACCAGGGTTCGGACGTGGCCTCCCCAGCGCAGGATGGCGCGGGCAAGCCGGAGTCGAGCCTGCCGTGGGGGGTGGCCGGTGGGGGCAGGCAGGTGGCGGGGGCGGATAAGCCCAAGGCTCGCAGCAAGCAGCGTTGATACGCTGACGTGCCCTTGAAGACACTGGACCGGTCCATCGCGTGGCAGTATCTGGTCAACGCCCTGGCGTTGCTGCTGCTGCTCAACGCGTTTGTGATATTGACGAGCGTGTCGCTGAAGTTTGAGGATTTTTTGCAGGCCGCCTCGGGGCAGGCGAACCTGGGGGCGACGCACCGGGCGTTGTCGGCGTTGTTGCTGGTGGTGGACCTGTGGTGGCCGAGGGTGATCCAGTTGTTCGTGTTTATGAACGGGTTTGTGCTGGTGGGGGCGATGGGGTTTACTTTTGCGCAGCTGGTCAAGCACCGCGAGCTGGTGGCGATGATGGCCAGCGGCATCCCGCTCTGGCGTGCGGCCAGGCCGGTGGTGGTGGTGGCGCTGGCGTTCTTGGGGTTGCAGGTGGTGGCGCAGGAGGTGGTGATCCCTCAGATCGCCCCGCTGCTGTCGCGTGGCGAGCGGGACGCGGGCAAGCGGGACTTTTCTTCCTTCCGCGTCAACCTGGTGCCCGACGGTCAGAACAGGGTTTTTATGGCCCGGGCGTTTGACCCTGCGTTGGGGGTGGCAACGGGTGTGTACGTGCTGGAGCGCGATCAGTCCGGGCGTGCCGAGTCGCGGATCACGGCGGACAAGGGCGTGTGGGACGCAGGACTCAAGGCGTGGAAACTTGAGAACGGCCAGCAGCGGACGCTGCGTGCGGGCGCGGGTGGTGCGGGCGGTGGGCAGCAGGTTGTGCCGATCGCGCTACTGCGCTCGACGGTGGACCCGAGCTCGCTGCTGAGCCACCAGTACCGGCAGTTCAGCCAGACGCTTTCGAGCGTGCAGTTGATCGAGGCGGTGAACATGCCGGGGTTGCCGGCGGATGTCAAGGAGCGGATGTCGCGGATGTTCTGGGGGCGTTGGAGTGGTCTGCTGGCGACGGTGCTGACGATGGTGATCGTGATGCCGTTCTTTTTGATGCGTGAGCCTGGGAACATGGTTACGCAGTCGATCAAGGCCGCGCCGGTGGCGCTGGGGTGCCTGGTGGCGGGCGTGCTGGGTGCGGCTGCGCCGGTGCCGGCGGAGATACTCCCAGTTGCGCTCTCGGCGTTCATCCCGTGCCTGGTGATGCTGCCGGTGGCGATTGCGCAGGGGACGGGGATCCGCACGTGAGCGTGCGGTCGTGAGATTCTCCCCGTGGCCGGGGTGCCTGGCGGTTACACTGCGAGACTCATGGCCAGCGTTGTCATTGTCTTCCAGGTCCACCAGCCCTACCGCCTTCGGCGGTACTCGGTCTTTGATTCTGACCCGTTCTACTTCGATGACTCGGCCAACGGGCAGATTTGCCAGCGCGTGGCCGAGAAGTGCTATCGACCGATGACCAGGCTGCTGCTCGAGCAGGTGCGGGCGCACGGGGGGCGCTTCCGCGTCGCCTTCTCGATCACGGGCACGGCGATGGAGCAACTGGCCGAGTATGCGCCGGATGTGCTCGTGCTGCTGCGGGAACTGGCGCAGACGGGGTGCTGCGAGTTTCTCGGTGAGACCTCGCACCACTCGCTGAGTTTCGTCTACTCGCCGGCGGAGTTTGCCCGACAGGTCAATCTGCACGCCCGGCTGATCGAGGAGCACTTCGGGCAGAGGCCGACGGTCTTTCGCAACACCGAACTGATCTATGGCAACGACGTGGCGCGGGCGATCGGCGGAGGAAAGGGAGGGTTGGGGACGCCCGCATACGCGGGTGTGCTGTGCGAGGGTGTGGACCATCTGCTCGGGCCGCGCTCGCCTGGGTTTGTGTACAGGCCGCCGGGTGGGGCTCGTGCGGGTGGTGGTGCGGGTGGTTTGGGTTTGCTGCTGCGGAACTCTCGGCTGAGCGATGACATCGGGTTTCGATTCGGAAACCGCGGGTGGGCGCAGTGGCCGTTGACAGCGGAGAAATTCGCTTACAGCATCGCGCAGATCAGCCCGGAGGGGCAGTTGTGCAATATTTTTCTCGACTACGAGACCTTCGGCGAGCACCAGTGGGCGGACACGGGGATTTTCCGGTTCATGGCCGGCCTGCCGGGGACGCTGCTGGAGGCGCGGTTTGGGAGCAATGATTTTTTGACCCCGAGCGAGGCGCTGCGTCGGTACCAGCCGTCGGGTGAGTACGACGTGCCGGGCTTGACGAGCTGGGCGGATACCGAGCGGGATCTGTCGCCGTGGGCGGGCAACGCGATGCAGGCGAACGCGCTGGGGGAGGTTTACCGCCTTGAGCCACTGGTTATGGGTAGGCTCGACTCGGCGGGTAGCGGGCAGGAGCGGGCGCTGGCCGAGGGGATGGTGCGCGACTGGCGGCGGCTGACGACGAGCGACCATTTCTATTACATGTCGACCAAGGGCTTTGCCGACGGGGACGTGCACAAGTACTTCAGCCCGTACGACAGCCCGTACGATGCTTATATCAACTTTATGAATGTACTGGATAATCTGCGCGTGCGGGTGGGGCGGTAGGATAGATCAATTGTACTCCAGAGGCCCAGATGGCCCGGGGGGGGTTGATAGAGGGGAATAACTCAGAGGTTGAGCTCTGGGGATAACTCAGAGGCTTGACACACTGCAAGATGAAAATCTTTGAGGTCTCAATCTCCGCCCACACATGGCCCACACATGGGACCTCTCCACGGGTTCCGGCGGGGAAGCACCGCATCCACCCATGGCTACATCCGGCAACCCCTTCGGGGTTGAAGACGATGCAACACGCAACCCACGAAGGGTTGGAGGCACTGGAAACCACACCCAGCAATTCCCCCGCGTTCCTCCGCCAACGTCCGCGACCTCCGCGAACCTCTTATGATGGCGCAGGCTACACCAACCCCACCGCTGCCCCTTGCTGCCAGGACGTTCTGGGAGCGGGGTTCTTATGTTCAGCGCTGCCACTGCTCCTGCGTGCGCTTGATGTTGATGCCCAGCACGCGGACGGTCAGTTCGCGTTGTTCAAGGATGAGCATGCCCTCGGCGTCGTAGGTGCGTGTGGTGCGGGTGGCAGTTCGGCTTGGGCCGATGGAGATCAACAGTTCCGTCAGGATGCTGGTTGCACCCGGTGGTGCGTCCGCCGGCGGAGGGGCCGCTGTGATCGTTTGCTCGGCCTTGCCGAGTGATTCACTCCCGTCGCGGATGATGCGCACGGGGGTGCTCTGCGGCGGGGGAAGTTCCGGCGAGATGGCCGGGTGTGCCTGCGTCAGGGGTGTGTCAAAGAGCATGGTCGCCTGCTGTGAGCCTTCGTAGATTTGCACGATCTCTGGGAGGCCGCGGTGCCCTGGGCGTGTGAGGATGCGGACCTCGGCCCCGTCTTGCGGGCCGCCTGTGATACGTCTGCGGACGATGCGGCGGCCGTCGGTTTGCGTCCAGGTCGTTACGTTGAGCCTGGCCGAGCCGTCGGGGGTGGTGAACTGCGCGTGCTCGGCCACGCCCTCTTGAGGGGCTTGGAGCGTGGTGATGGCCGGGGGCTGGTCTGCGGTTGCGTGCGCTACGGCCGAGCGGCACCCGGCGGCGGGGATGAACATGGCCGGGGCGACGGCCAGCAGCAGGGTGGTGGAAAATCTGTGGGCCGTGGGCCACAACCACGCCGGGATCGGATACCCTCCACTTATGCGGCCAAGGATGTTCACTCGCGTTTGCATGCCCGGATCATTGGGTGCCTGCGCACTGCTGGCGCTGGCCTGCACGCAGCCCGGTTGCACCAGCGGGAAGACGGCCAAGGGTGAGGATGTCAACAGCATCTTTGATCTCTTCGGCCCACCCACCCCCGGTGCGGCGGCACGGGACATGGTTGACCCGTTCGACCCGGATAAGCGGTACCGTGGCATGTCGCGCATCAGCGCCGCGCCGTGGGGTGGTGAGGATGTCTACGTCAACATCTATGCCCAGGCGATCCAGAACGACGACGACGCCGGCGTGCGTGGCGTCGCCGCCAAGGCCCTTGGTAACCACGGGTCCCCCGACCAAGTCAAGCTGATCCTCCCACTGCTGAAAAGCCCGGACCCGCGCGTGCGCCAACAGGCGGCTCGCGCGTTGCAGCGTGTGCACAACACCGAGGCGATCGGCCCGCTGGTCGAGGCCCTGCTCGGTCGGCCCGACCCGGACCGCCCACCGATCGTCGGCCGGCCTGCGCTGCTCATACCCGAACCGGACAAGGACGTGCGTGCCGCCGCGGCTGATGCGCTGGGGCAGTATGCTGATCCGGTTGCCGCCGCGGCGCTGGTCAAGGGGCTGAGCGATGACGACCTGCTCGTCTCTCGCAACGCCCGGCGGAGCCTGCGGACGCTCACGGGTAAGGACTTTGGATTTGATGCCAAAGCGTGGAGCGCGTTCCTGGCGACCCCGGCACCGTTCGCGGGCCGCTTGCCGTATGTGTATCCCGCTTTCAGCCGGGATAAATACACCTGGGAATACCTCCCCTTCTGGCCCGAGCCGCCCAACGAGAGCGCGGCCAGCCCGACGGGATATGAGCCACCCGCGCAGAAATAGCACCACCTTGATCGTCAGGCCAGGATCAACTCCACGGCTGCGGGCAGGTCTGCGCACCGGGCGCCCGCCTCGCCCGATGTTGCCAGCAGGAAGCAGCGCTCGCGTGCGATGCCCGCAGAGACGGCGGCCTCGACATCGCGGGGCTTGTCCCCCGCGGCCCAACTCTGGGCCAGGTCCAGGTCCAGTTCTGCGACTGCCGAGGCGAGCATCCCCGGCGCGGGCTTGCGCCAATGGTGCTCTTGTGTAAACTCCGGCACGCTCCCGACGGGGTGGAATGGGCAGGCATAAACGCCTGCGAGTGTTACGCCGAAGGGTTGCAGTAGCTCGCGTAGGCGGTCGTCCACGGCCTCGAAGCCGCGCAGCGTGCCCGAGCCACGCGCGATGCCCCCCTGGTTGGTGTAGAGGACGATGAGGTACCCCGCGTCGAGCAGGCGTCGGCAGGCTTGACCTACGCCGGGCAGGAGGTGTGCGCGGGAGGGGTCGAGCAGGTCGCCGGGCACGGGAAGGTCAGCCGTGTCGGGGAGTGTGTTCAGGAGCGTGTCGTCCCGGTCGAGAAAAACGGCCTTGCGGGGCATGGGGTTCCTCCGCGGGCCTGCCAGGGTTGGCCCGGTGCGGCGGTGAAGTTCAGGGGGCGTTGCACGGAATGATCCCAGAGGGAATCGAACCCTCATCTCGACCTTGAAAGGGTCGCGTCCTAGCCGTTGGACGATGGGACCGGCAGAGCTCCCCGGCGGTAAAGCAAGAGAAGCAGCAGGACGGGCAAAGCATAGCGGCCCGTACAAAGTTCAGCAACGGGCAGGGGATCAGGCCTTTTCGATCGTTGCCGAGAGGCCCTTGCTGGTGAACTGCTCGCGGTACAACTCGGCAAGCTCCTGGTGCGTGATCGTTACCAGGCCCAGGCCGGTGTTGTGGGCCTCGAGCATGACCTTGAGCGCACGCGGCGTCGGCAGGTGGGCGATCTGGACGATCGACTGGACGACAAAGAGCATGTCGTTGGTGTCGTCGTTGTGCAACAGGACTTTGTATTGGTCCAACGGTTGCCGGGCCGGCGGGGTCTTGGACGGCGCGGGGGGCGTGGCGACAGCCGGGGATGCCGGGGCGGGGGGTGGTGCGGTGGGTGCTACTGCTGGCATAGGCGGCTGGGGCTGGCTCATCGCTGCACTCCTGATCGAACTCGGCCCGATAGTAGGTGGACTGATGTCCGCAACAAACGCACCCTACCCGCATCCCCACGCACAACCCCCCGTCGATCTGGACGCACCGCTGGCGGTGGTGGTTGTCGGTGCCGATCCGGCCGCGGAGGTCGATGACCGCCCGATCGCCCGGTACCTTGTCGAGCGGATCAACGCCTGGGCGGGTGCGCACGCCGCACAGACGGGCCGGCCCGTGCCGGGGGCGTATTGCATTACCGACCTGTGGTACTTGAACAACGCCCACCTGCGTATGCGCCCGACAGTGGCGGTCGGTGCCCCAGCCGTAAACGCGATGTCGGCGATGATCGTCGGGCGCGTGCCACCGGTCTTTGCGGTGGCAGATCGGTACGCCGTGCACGTGCAGCCTGAGTTTGAGCAGCTGGTAGCGTGCTGCTGGGGGATCGACCCGGCGGAGACACACGCCGCGGCGGTGTACTTCGCTGAGCGGACGATGGGCGATTTTATGCGCGCGGCGGTGGGGGTCGGGTGAGGGGGGTATTACGCCTCTGTCTTGCTGGCGCGGGGTAGGGGTGGCGGGTTTGTCCGGTCGCGCGGGGAGCATGGACACTCATATCCGCCGGTTGCGATGTGATCGTTGGATGAGATCACCGGCTGGACCAGGCGGCATTTAATATAAATGCTAAGCATGCCGTAGGCTGTTGGCCGACGGCACGGGCATGAGGATCGCCGGGTTACCCCGGCTTGTTTTGTCGCTGGTCTTTGATAGGCCAAGCGTTCCGGCCCCACTTGAGGACCTTCTGCCAGATCTTGTCGGCCAGGACGGGATCAAAGATAACCCCGCACTCGGGGCAGCGGAGGGGTTGTGGGCTTTGTAGTTGGGAACCCGCGGCAGTTGGCTGGCTTTGCAGCCCGATCAAGTCATAGCCGCAGTCTTGGCAGAGAATGCTCACGCCCTGCACATGCCTGAGCGCGAGCTTGCCGTGGTTGTGCCGCGTGCGAATGAAAGCGATCACGCAAAGCCATCCTCCCACTATGATGACCCACGTTGCGACTGGGCCGAGGTATTCACGGGCAAAGACGCCCGTACCCAAATATAAAATGAGAATAGGAACGCCTACGAGATTTGTTCTTCGCTGGCGATCCGAAAAGGTCATAGACGGTTCCTTGGGGTCCCCAGCGTGGTATATAATTACACGCCAGTTTATACGCGATTCAGGTTCAAGGTGAGGCTTTGGATCTCCGCGAAGTGGTGATACGGCGAAACATATACATTAGCAAATAAGTCGTTAGGGATATAGTGGCGGTAATGACAATACCAAGGACTATGCCAATTGTGACTTTGACTTCTGGCGAGAAGTAGTCTTTTATCACTCGACTGCCCGTATCTAGGTCGCGGGAGGTCGAAGCCACGATGTAAGCGATTGCGGCTACGTGCAATAAAAATCGGACTGCACGCTCTATAGGTTTATGGTAACAGTTCATGCGTTTTTCTATATGTCTATTGGCTTGTCCTTATCCACAGAGCTCCGGGTCAGTCCTGATCGCATGCCGGGTTTCGACAGATGTCCAAACCTGGGATTTGTCCGTTGTATGGGAACTCCCAACGTTATTTAAAGCATGCATTGAATCCAAGTGGGAGAGAATCTCAGATCGCCCCGACCGCCGGGAAGTCGCTTGGCGTGTCGTTGACGTGGTTGAAGACGTTGGTATACACCGCCAGGGCGTAGTTGGCCACCACCTCGACGGCGTGCGCGTCGCTGTACCCGGCGGCCTTGAACGCCGAGAGGTCCGCGTCGCTGATGTGCCCGTGCTTCTCGTGTATCGTCAGCACGAACTTGGTCAGGGCGTTGAGTTTGGCGTTAGCCATCGTTCCCCGGCGGGCCTCGACGGTCTGCTCAGCCGTCAGGCCGCTCATCTTCCCGATGACAGTGTGGGCGGCAACGCAGTAGCCGCAGTTGTTGGCTTGACCGATGGCCAGTTGGATCACCTCGCGCTCGGCGGCGCTGAGCACGCCCTGGCTGAGCGGGCCGGACATGCCCAGATAGACCTGCAAGGCTGCGGGGCTTTGGGCCATGCTCTTGAAGATGTTAAAGTGCTTGCCCTTGAGGGGGCCATCGAAGATTTCCTTCGCCTGGCCCGTCGCGGCGGCGGGGTCAACTTGGCCGAGTCGGTTCATGGGATGCTCCTGAAAAAGTGTGCGTGCAGCATCATACACACCGGGCCGGGGTTATCGGGGCGTTGCGGGCAGTGCCCGGCCAAATCTTCACGGCACGCATGCAGGGAGTGTGCTGGGGGGGCCTGGGTGGGGGCCGGGGGTCTATTCCGGTCCTGCGGGGTGCATGGGCACTAACATCCCCCAGTTGCCGTGCGATTGTTGGCCTAAACCACGGGCGTATTGCAACTTGATCTTGCCCCAGACGTAGCAGAACTTGTCCGCACGACCAGATGGGCCACAGTGGCCCCGGAGCCTTCCACCATGAAGACCACCCCCCCCACCCCAGCACGTACACCCGCCCGCACGCACCACCTGCACGCCCGCCGGGGGTTCTCGCTGCTGGAGATGATGCTCGTCGTGCTCATCATGGGCATCCTCATGGGTGTCGTGGTCATCTCCTTCGGCGGGCAGACCGCACGGGTCGAACGCACCGCCACCATCGCCAAGATGAAGCAAATCCAGCAAGCCCTCATCGGCTACAGCAACCAGTACGGCACCTACCCCCCCACCGAGCTTGGCCTTGACCCCCTGGCCAAGGGGATCACCAAAGACCTCGAGCGCGTCCCTAAGGATGAATGGGGTAACTTTTACTATTACCAGTTCCCATCGGCTGAGAACAACCCCGAACGCCCCTTCGACCTCAAGAGCCTCGGCCGCGACAAGCAGCTCAACACACCCGACGACATCGATATCTGGACGGTCTACGAAGGGAAGTAACCCCCCCACCGCCGCCACCGCACCCGCGCCCACATGCCCACACACGCGCAAACACGACCATCAAGCACACGCCCACACCGAAGTGCCCGGCGTGGCAGCACGCTCATCGAGGTCGTGTGCGCCAGCCTGATCCTGGCAATTGCCATCACCATGATCGTCGGGGCGATCACGGCGGTGACCAGCGCCGATATGCGGGCACGCCAGCAGCTCGAAGGCCTCGAACTGGCCAACCGCCTGCTGCTGCAGTTCCTTGACGACAAAGAAAAGATGCCCAGCCAGAGCACGCACATCAACCAGGGCATGGGCACCTACCGCTTCAAGCTGACGGAGACGCCTGTCAAGCTCTCCTATCCCGACAACTCAATCTTCGAGACACCCAGCAACCAGACAACCGCCTCGGCGATCGACCAGACCAAGCTCATCTCCGTAACCGTCTGGGCGGGCGTGCCCGACGGCCTGGGCGGCTACCGCCCCGGCGAGCAGATGGCGACGCTCGCTCGCATCCACAACCCGCTGAGCGTCATCACACGCAACCCCGACACCATGGCCCGCCTGGCGGCCAACCCTGAGCAGTTGCTGGCGTACATCCTGCGCCTCGTCGAGCAGCGCCAGGCCGAGGGTGGGAGTGGAAGTGGCAGTGGGGATGCGGGTAGGAGTAGGAGTCGGGGGGGTTCTGCCTCGGGCGGTTCGTCAGGCTCGTCATCAGACTCACTCTCAAGCTCTTCCGGTTCGAGCTCTGGTTCTTCCTCCAACCCATTCAGCGGCGCAAGAAAGCAGGGGAGTTCCAAATGATTACCGCAGCGACCCGCACCAGACAGGCCATAAGTCGCCCACACCGTTCTCGGGGCTTTACGCTCATCGAGGTGGTCCTAGCCGGGATGCTCTCGGCGATCGTTGCGGGCGTCTGCCTCGGGTTCGTCTTCACCCTCACGCGCGCCGACGCCGCCAGCGCCGAGCGCACGGCGGTGATGGTCGATATGTCGCGCATCCACCGGGCGTTCCAGCACACCTTCCGCACCATGCTCCTGGACACCACACCCCCCAAGCCCGGCGACGCACGCAAAGCGCGCATCGCCCTGCTCGAAGGTGGCCTTGGGCCACGCCTGGAACTAACGCTGATGCGCCCGCCCGTGCTCGGGGTCATCGACGGCAAGCCGATGCCCCAGGCTGTACAGAACTCCGCAGCCGTCGGGGCACTGGAACTGCGCAGGCCCGTCAAAGTCCTCAGCGACGGCTCGGCCATGACGGACGAATCCTCCCTTGAGCTCTGGTGGACACCCTACGCCCAGGAGACGGGCAAGCCGGAGCTGGACCAGCGCCAGCAGGCCAAGGGGGTGCGGATTGCAGGCAATATCCAGAGCATGGGTGTGAGTTTTTATCGCACCGGTGAGAACAAGACACTCGAGCGCCAGCGCACGGCAGAGATCGCCGGTTGGGACCAGGTGCCGGCGTATGTCGAGGCCTCGGTGCAGATGACCGACGGGCAGCAGACCAGCTGGCTCTTTGAGGTTGCCGCCCAGGGTGGGCAGACACCAGGCCCGGTCGCCGGGGGCGGCGGGTATGCCGCCGATGCCGACTTGCCCAGAGACATCACCGACAGGCTGCAAAATGAACTCGCCGGCGGGGGTACGAGCAAACCTCCCACCAATACCGATCCCGGTACAGGTACCGGGGGGCAAGGCCCGGGCACGACCACGGCACGCGACCCCGCCGCCGAGGCCCAGCGCCTTGATGAAGCCGTTGCCATGGCCCGCCGCCTCATCGCCCGCTTGGGCGGGAGTAGGCCGAGCAACCAATGAAGGCCCGCCCACGCGCCAGACCGACCCACCGGCTGCGCCAGCCGGGCTTTGCGCTCCCGTTGGTGCTGATGCTCCTACTCGCCGCGTCGGTGCTGGTAACAGTCCTGCTTACGCGGCGCAGCAGCGCGCGCGTGGCCGTCAAGAAGCAGTCTGACGGGTACGTCTCGCACCACATCCAGGCGGGGCTCAAGGACTTCATCAGTGTCTTCCTAAGCACGGCCAAACGCACCAAGGAATCCAACATCGCCGGAGGGGTCGTTGGCTTCAACCTTGATCTGGAGCAGAACCTGCGGATGGAAGTCCGGCTCAAGGACCTGGGCGGTTCGATCCTGGCCACGGCTGAGCCTGGGAGCATCCGCGGGCAGGTCCTCGGGCGTGCCGTGGTGATCCTGCAAGAGAGCAAGGAACTGGACCTGCGCTACATCCGCGTGTTTGGCCCCCCGCGCGTGAGCGTGCACGGGTCTGAGCCGGAGGCCCTCGCCGCGCTCGCCCAGGCTGTCGACCCGGCGTGCGATGCACGCGAGTTTGTCAACCAGATCGTCCAAGAACGTAACAAACGCGACCTTAATGACAATGACATCCGCAACGCCGGCAGCAAAGCCCGCATCGGCGGCACCAAGCTGGACCTGCTCACCGCCGTAACCACGGCTGACCCAAACTTCTGGTGGCTCGAGGCCCGTGTCATCGACCCCAACGGGCGCGAGCTGATCCGCCAGGGTGGGTTTGCCACCGGCTCACTCAAGCCCGGCACGGGGACCAGCAGTGGCTCGTGGTCCATCGAGCTCTGGGCCGACCTGCCCAAAGGTGAGCCCTTCGCCGCCGCACTGACAACCCGCTAAGCCCCCTGGAACTCCGCCGCTCTGCCATTCTGCCACTTCTTCAGTTGTCCCTTTGGCAATTTGACCATTTGACCATTGAGTTACTTGCCCCCACCGCCCACCTGCATCCATACACTCATGCCGTTGTAGATATCTGGCCGAGGAAGAGTGTTTCATATGCACGTAGATCAGGCCCAATCACGGATCATGCGTACCCAACTGGCCGCGGGGTTGCTGGTGGCCGTGGCCGTGGGGGCGGCGTTTGTTCCGATCAGCGCCCCTGACCCGACCCCGATCACGATCCCCGAGGCGAAGCCCAAGGCTGAGAAGCAGCAGGCCCTGCCCCCGATGCAGCCGGTTGTCTCCGCCGCCTCCCTGACGGCCATGGCCCCCCCGGTCGTCGTCGTCGCCAAGCCCGATTCCAAGGCCGCCGAGCCACCCCCACCCCCTCCCCCGGCATGGCGTTACCTTGGCAGCCTGATCACCCCGAGGGGGATGCACGGGCTGGTTGCCGTCAACGACCGACAACGCTTTATCCGCGAGGGTCAGAGCATCGACGGCGCGACTGTCATCACCCTTGCCCTGGACCACCTGATCCTGGCGCGGGGTGATGCCCGCGAACGCATCGACCTAGCCCCACGCCAGAGCGGTGCGCTCAAGATCGTTACAGCCCAGACCCCCCCCATGATCCCGGGCATCCCGACAGGTCAGCCGGGGGGGCCTCAGACGCCGGCCCAGATCGCGGCCCAGCGCAGGCTTGCCTCGCGCACCCCCGGCGAGCAGGCCAAGTTTGACAACATCATGGCCCGCATGGAGCGCATCGACATGATGGAGCGCTCAGGCCGCATGGATGGGCCCGTCGCAGACAAGGCCCGCGCGATCCTTCAGGGTGGGAACGATGAAGAGTTCCAGTCATTCATGAAGGAGAACATAGACAACAGCGGCTTGAGCGAGAGGCAGGAGGGTAAGTGACCGTTGCCGCGTGCTTCATCTCCCGAGCCGGCGGTGGGCTGGCTATCACCGGCGCGCGCTGGTTTGACCTCAAGGGTGAGTCCCCCTGGCTCGGGCTTGCACCGGGCAAGGCCATCGAAGACCCTGTGCGTGCAGCGGAGATGCTCGTCGAGTGGATCGCCGTGCAGGCGAAGGCCTCACCAGGGAACCCCGAGGTCATCATCGTGCTGGACTCTGAGGGTGCCGGGTGCGGGTGGATCACCGCGGAAAGCCCCCAGCCAGAGGTCGTCCGCGCCGCCGTGCGCGACGCGCTGGGGGACTCTGAAGAGGACACCTCCCCGAGCCTTGCGTGGATGGGCCAGTGGGTCGGGCCATCAGAGGTGGGCAGCGCAACGAGCGTGCAGGCGCTGGCCGACGTGTCGATCCCTCGTGAGAAGAGTGCCAAGCAGACGATCCGCCGGCAGCGCCTGGGGATCATGAGCGTGCCCGATGCGCCGATCCGGCTGGTGCTCGACGCGCTGGACAGCGCGGACATCCGCGTGCGGCGGGTCTGCACGATCTGGCACGCCCTCGCCGCGGCAGAGGTTGAAAAGACCAAGCCGACTACTCCGGCACCCACCCCCACTCCCCCCCGCATCGTCGCCGATGCCACGACAACAACCGTCGACGACGTCATCGCCAGTGTGCTGATCCAGGAGCCGCCGGGGGAAATCCTCTGGACGTGGTCGCAGGGTGGTGCGCTGCTGTGCGCAGGGTCGATCAAACTGCGCGAGTCCGTCGATGAGCCGCCCGCCGTCGAGCCTGCCCCGGGCCGGGGGAACCTCCGCCTGATCGACGCGCAAGACCCTGACCAGCCCCCCGGCGAGCCACCGACCAGCGTCGTCGAGGTCGGCCGCAGCGACATCGGCCGCCTGGCCACCGACTGGCTCGGGTGGAGCGTGCAGACCGGGCTGGCCCCGCAGCGCATCAGTGTCGCCGGGGCATCGAGCATCACATGCAACGGGCTGGAGTTTGACCTTCCCGACATGCTCGGCGTGGCCGCCGTCGCAGCCGGCATCGGCAAGGCGTGGCCCGGCGTGCCCGTTGCCGCGGCTGTCAACGACGACCCCGTCGCCACTACTCTGCGCCGCATGATCGATGTCGAGAACCTCGGCACGCTTTTGCCCGCGGGCCCCATGGCCGTGGACCCACGCCAGAGCATCACGACCCTCTCGACGCGCCCCGGGCGTGCCTCGCGCAAGCTGCACCTGTGGGGCGGGCTGGCCCTGCTGGCCGGGGGGGCTGCGGTTGCAGTGCTGGGTGTCCGCGCCGGTCGCTCGGCCAGGGAACTCGCCGGGCAGCTCGACGGCATCGTGGCAACGCGCGAGGAGTTCTTTGCCAAGGCCAAGAAGTATGGTGCGGTCATCACCCCAGCGACACCCGAACCAATCGCCTTCCTGCGGAGCAAGGTCAACGAAAAACTCGCCCAGCGCCGCGAACTGCGCGAGGAGGACCCACTCATCGCCGAGTTGGCACGCTTCCTGCAAGCCAGCGAGGGCGTGCAGGGCCTGGAGCTTCGCGCCCTGTCGCTCAACTCAGGCATGCTCGCCACCGCTGAGTTCCTGGCCCAGCAAGACGCCGGACCGACGTTCTTAGAACGCATCCGCGCCACGCGCACCGGCGCACCACGCGAACTGCGCTGGGACGGACGCACCATCGGCGTCGACGGCACACGCCGACGCTTTAACCTCTCGGCCCGCATGGACGACGCACCCAAGAGCACTCCACCGTTACCACCACTGCCCAAGCCCACCCCCACGCCCACCCCCACAACAACACCCGCGACACCCGCGACACCCGAGAGCACACAGGGCAACCCAACACCGGCATCCCCCGCACCCGTGCCTGCACCCACCCCAGCACCCGAAACGCCCGCACCCGAAACCCCCACACCCGAAACCCCCCCGGCACCCGCCGCATCCCCCGAGCCTGACCCAACCCCGACGCCGGAGGGCACACCATGAGCGACCGCCCCCTGATGGTCAGCGACGAGGTCCGCGCCGAGCTGCAAAGCTCGGCCACCGGTGCCGAGCGGGCCAACCGCCCGCGCTGGCTCGTCTGGCTCGGTGCGCTCGGCGTGCTGCTGGCACTCATCTTCACCGGGGTGCAGGTCGCCCGCCGGGCGGCCGTGGGCAGCGCGGTTGCCCGCGAGCGAGAACTGACCGAGTCCATCGCCTTCGAGATCGGTCGGCTCAAAGAGGCCGGCGAGTTTGAGACCGCCCTCGGCGGCGCCGAACTGCTCGCGCCCGACCCACGTATGCTCGGCAAGATCAGCCAAGCCGCACGCGACCTGGGCCTGACCGTCGCCACCGAGAGCGAAGCGGAAGACACACGCCCACGCCCCCCGAATATCAGCCGCAAGGTCTACACCTTCACCCTCACGGCCCAGCCGGCCGAGGGGCTGCTCAACTGGCTGCACAAGGCCACCACCGAGCTGCCCGGCGTGCAGGTCAAACGCCTGGAGTTCCGCCCATCCCAGGCCACGGCCGACGATAAACCCGGGTGGAAGCTCGACGCCGTCTTTACACGCTGGGAGAAACAAGCACCATGAACCCCCACACACGCGCCCGCACCCTGCTCCTGGCCTGCACGCTCACACTCGCGCTGCCCATGGTGTTGTCGCTCAGCGCCTGCACCACCACGAGCCCGCAGGTGATCGACTCGCCCGCCAGCCAACTCAACGAGGCCAACGAGCTTGCCAAGCAGGCACAGGCCAAGGACCGCGAAGGCAAACTCGACGAGGCCATCAGCATCTACCAGCAGGCCGTGCGCGTAGCACCCACCTACGCCCCCGGCTGGCACAACATGGGCGTGCTGCTGATGAGGCGTGGCAACAACCTCGACGCCGCCACCGCCTTCCAGGTCGCTGCCGAGAACGACCTGACAGACCCGCGCCCCTATACCGCCATGGGTATGCTCGCACAAGAGCTCCTGCACTACGACGAGGCCGCCAAGTACTACACCAAGGCCCTGGAGCGCAGCGACCGCTACCTCCCGGCACTCCGCAAGTCCATCGAGGTCGATCAGCTCCGCGACAAGTACGACGACACCACCCTGCAACGCATCCGCCGGGCCGTCTATCTTGAGACCGACCCGCAGTGGAAGACCTACCTGCTCAACCAGAAGATCAAGGCCGAGCAGCGCATCAGCCGCTCGGCAGGATGAGGCCCGCCGGCCAACCCATCAACCCCTGGGCACAAGCCGGATCACGTCCAACTCCACGCTCCAGGCCAAATCCGGCCTCTGCCGCTCCACCTCGCCGCGCACGGCCTCCAGCGTCGGGTACCCCGGCGTGCCGAACAACCGGGCGTCGTCGATCAAGATCACATGCCCCCGCACCGGGTGAGCAAGCACCATCTGCACCTCGGCGGCAACGGGCGTCGGATCGTTCGGGTCCCCCGACTGCTCATCCATGAAGTGCCCGTCGAGCCAGAACAGCGCGGGCCTATCAATCCTGGCAAGCACCCCCGGCAGCACCTTGCCCGAGTCCCCCAGCAGGCACTCCACGTGCGGACAACGGGCAAACTTCTGCCGGGCGGCCTCAACCTTCGCCGGCTCGATCTCGATGGTGTAAATCTTCTGGCAGACATCCCGCAACGCCCACGGCGCCTCCCCCCGGTGCGTCCCCGTCTCGACAAACACACCCAACTTGTGCCTGAGCGCCACCTCACGCAGCATCGCCCGCTTGGCCACGCTTGGCATCGGTGCCGGCCGGCCATCGGCCTCCCACCGGCGCATCTTGCGGGCCTGCTTGTACTCCCAGATCAGTCTGCGGATCATCCGCCGACTGTACGCAGGATGACCCGCGGCAACACTACTTGATCTCCTGATTCCCCCGCTCGGTCTTCTTGCGGTTAAATTCTTCCTCCCGCCGGGCGCGGAAGGCCTTGAACCCCACTGGCTCGGGGAACAGACGCTGCATGTCGCTAGCGATGATGTTCCCCTTCTCGTCCCGCTCCATCCCCAGCTCTATGAGGTCGAAGGCGACCAGCCGGGCCTCCTCGGGCGCTCGGCTGAAGATCGCCGAGCCGTCGATTGGCCCGAGCAGCTCGATGGTCATGTACAGCACCTGCCCGGCAACGTCCGCAAAGTTCGCGCTCATCACCCCGGCCATGCGCCCAGGGTCGTTCGGGTCCACGTTCGTCTGCCGATACTGCTGCTCCATGAACACGCGGTGGAACTTACGGGCAAACTCGTACTGCGTCCGGAACAGCTCATCGTCCCCGGCCAGCAGACCGTTGTAGAACGCACCCTGCAACGAGCCATACACCTCCTGCAGCGCCAGGTTCGGCGCGTTGGTCCGCTCCTTGATCTGCTCGGCAACATACTCCTCAAGGTCCATCGTGCGGATCGCTTCCTGGCGATAGTCGTTCAGGTTCCGACCCTGCCACGACGCCAACTTGTCCTTGTACGCACGCGCCTCGTCAAGCTGCCCACGCCGGTACATCAGCACGATCGCGTCGGCAAGGAAGTTCTCATACCCCGCCGAGTAGAACCGGTACACCCGGCTGGCCATGTCCACGCCCTTGGTCAGCTTCATCTGCTCGGCCTCGCGGTCGAGCAACTCCTGCACGTTGTCGTCGTAACTCTTGATAAAGTCCGGCGCCGTCATCTGCACAAAGAACCGCTGCGGCATCAAAATGTCATACTGCACCACACCCGTCCGGTACATCTCCTGCAGCGCGTGGATCGCGATGCGGTCGGTGTTGATGAAGTCAAAGTCCGCCCGGTTCTGGTCCTGCACCCGGTTCTGCCCCGCCTCAACACCCTTTGCGCTCCAGTAGAGCGCGTGCGCCGCCGGGTGCCGCCAGTCCAGCGGGCCGTACTTGCGGATGTACCGCGCCATCCGCTCGGGCTCCATGTTGTACTGCTCGACAAGCACCCGCTTACGCACGTGCGCGATCAACGGCATCAGCCCGTTCTGCACAATCGACGGATCGCTGAACATCCGCGCAACCTCCGGGATCACCTCCGGCGGGATGCCCGACTGCCCCAACTTCAGCAGCCGCATACGCCGCTGCACGCTCCGGATCAGCTCACGCTGCTCCAGCAACTTCAGCCGGCCCTCGGCCGTGCGGATATCAATCTTCGCATCCTTGAGCAGCGCGTCTGCCAGCTCCCCGGCCAGCGGATACTTCGCACGCAACTCCTCCACCGTCCCCACCCCGCTGGCGATCAGGTCCATCCGTGCCGCTGATTCCTCGATGTACTTGCTGCGCTCGCGGTTCTCCTTGCTCCGCTCCGGCGGCGGGCCGACCGCCACCGTCCACTCGCGCGCAAACCGGGCCTTGTAATAGTTGTTCGCGTCGTCCATCCGCCCCTGCACCTTGTGCAGCAGAATCCACGCCAGCTCCCGGTGCAGCAGCATGTCGTTGGGGTTCTTGGGAATCCCCTCGTTGCGCAGCAGCCGAACCCCGCTGTCGACCCACTGCCAACGCTCCTCGGGCGTCTGCGTCGCCACCGAGATGTTGTACGCCAGGTTCCACCCATGGAACGCCCACGCCCGCGGGAACCTCGGCTGCAACCGCGTGATCGTCCGCGCCAGGTCCGTCGCCTCCCAATACTTCCCGTCCTGCTTGAGCGCCTGCGCACGCATCCACAGCATGTTCACAAACAACCCACGGAACGCGCCCGCAGCAATCCCCAACGCCTCCTCGCTGGTCATCCCCGCCTCGGCCTTGGTCGTATAGACCAACTGATGCCGGCCCGCGCTGGCCGAGAGGCGCACCGTCAGCAGTGTGCTCCCGACCACGCCGGCGACGAGCACCAACAGCGCCCAGACTTGCACATACCCTCGGCCCATCATGCAAAAGCCCTTCGTGCACGCACACCCACGCACTGTCTACTGCCCGCTATAGGTCGCCAGTTCGCGGTTCCTAAAAATAACCGACCCGACAATCCCCAACACCACTGTAACACCACCCAAAATCAGCGCCGCATACCCCACATCACCCCAACTGACAAGCCGGCCCTCAACGAGTTTGCCCGTCGGGTCCAATCGGCTGTAATAGCCGAACATCTGCGACACCGGCGTGGCGATCCACTGCACCGGGTACTTCCAGTAACTCACCTCGCGCGTCTGACCATCAACAGGGTCGAACAAATCCAGAGCCTTGCCCACGGCACCCGCGCCCTCGGCCATCAGCATCACACCAAAGCTCAGCAGGCACGCCACAGGGAACGCCAAAAACGTCCCCGCCACCACCGCCACCATCCCCAGCAGGCCCAACTTCAACAGCATCACCAGCGCAACACGCAGAAAGTTTGCCTCAAACGAGCTAACCACAAACGTTACCTCAAAGCCATCAAAGGGCAGGCTGATGCTCTTATCCCCCTCACGCACCGGGCTCCCGTCCCCGCTGCCGATCGCCAGCGCCAGCACCGCCACCTTCTTCCCATCCTCCTCCCGCTCCTCGATCGCGCTGCTCAAAATCGGCATGCTCATCACCTGCCCGGCCGGCACACGACGCACCAGCGGGGCCGTGTTCTTTAAGAAGAACGTGACCATAGCAAAGTCCGTCGGGTTGCTCGCACCCACGTTCACCTTGTACCGCAGCGTCATCGGCAAGTCAAAGTCCTTGGCACGCTCGAGCCCATAGAACGTGTACTCCCGCACCGCCCCGGGCGACAGCGAAAAAAAACTCGTCAGCAGTTCGTTGCTCGCCTCGCCGCGGATCTTCGCCTCGTCGGGCACCATCGCCGGATCGCGCGACTGCTCATACTTCTTGACCGCCTCGGCCAGCCGCAACTTCACCACCTGGTCGAGCTCCGCCGCCAGGTCATTAGGAATCCTCGGCCGTTCGCTCAGCCGGCCCACCAGCACCTGGCTGTCCAGTGCCAGCCGGTCATCAGTAACGATCCGCCCCCTGTCCTGGGGCACATACGGGCTGACCTCCTCGACCGCCACGCCCGTCCTGCGCAAGTAGTCGGTAAAGAAGAAAATCCCCGTGCAGCTCACCCCCACCAGCACCGCCGCCACGCCAAAGACACCCAGCCACTTGCCCAGGACAAACTCCCACGCCCGCACGGGCTTGGTCATCGTCTGCCAGACGATCTTGTCGCGCTGCTCAAAGCAGACGCTCGCCGCCGAGAGCGTCAGCACCAATATCGCCGAGACCCAGAACGTCCCCGCCGTGCCGTACTGCAAAAAACTCTGCACCCGGTACCGCAACGGCGTCGCCGGGTCCAGCAGCCCCGGCAGCACGCTCAGCCCCAAAATCAACAGCACGATAAAGACCAGGCTGATCTTCATCCGCACGCCCTCAGCCACCACGTTCCGCGCAATCGCCGTTACAGGCAGCGACGCCGACAGCAGCAGCCGAAGCAACTGCAACAGCGCACTAAAACTCCCCGCCAGCACCAGCACCCCACCAATAAAAACACCGATCCCCTGCCAACGCGCACTGCCAAACTGCACCATCGGCCAGACCGTCCCCGCCGCCAACACCCCCAGCCCAAGGTACGTCAACCCCACACCCAACCAGACCACACCCAGCACAGGCACCAGCACCAGCCCCACCGTCGCCCCGACACCCACGATCGACAACTGCCGGCTGCGCAGCTTGTTGTTAAACCGCGCCAACGCCTCGGCCTGCTGCACAACCACCTTCCGAGCCTCCGCCTCCGGCGACCCCGCCTTGGGCGCCTCGGCCCCCGCGGGCTCTGCCCCCACAAAGTCCGTGCCCCGCAGCGACTCCATCTGCCCCTTCATCGCCGTCTGACGAACGCTGTACGTAACGACCACACCCACCGCAATCGCAACAGCAATGATCGACGCGACCACCTTGAACGTCAGCGACTGCTGCACCCGATCAATCTTTCCAAGCAACTCACCCAACCTCATACAAACACCCTCAAACCAACCCCACCTGCAGCACTACTCATCGCTCATCGCTCACCACTGATCACTACCTCTGCCCACCCGTCAGCGAGTCGAGCATCCCCCGGTCCACATCACCGCCGGGCTTGCCTGCGGGCTTCTCCACCCGCGCCCCTTGCGTACCCGTAGCCAGTGCAGGCGCATCCGTAGGTGGGGGCGAACCAACCGGTGCCTTCCCCGCCGATGCTGCCGTCGCTAACCCCTCCAGCACGCCCCTATCCGGTCCAACGGCCGCGGCCACGGGCTGCGCCACCACCGGCACCGCCGCAACCTCCGCCAGCGCGTCGCTGCTCAGCGCCGCCAGCAGCCCCTCACCCTCGCGTGCCCGCAAAAACTCGGCTGTCTGCCCGCCGTGGCTCGCCCCGCTCGTCCGCAGTTTCTCCCGCGTCGCACGGTTGACGATATCGACAAACAAGTCCTCCAGCCGCTGCCGGGGCTTGTACACACGCCCGATCCCCTGCTCACCGCCCGACCGCTGCCGGATCAACTCATCAACCCGGCTGATCGTCGCCTCGTCAAGCCCCTCAGCCTCGATGACGCTCTTGCTCCCGACGGTCAGCAGGCTCTCGCACGTCCCCTCCGCCTGCTTCTTGCCGCCGTAGAGGATCACCATCCGATCAACGCAGTCCTCCACGTCCGTCAGCAGGTGGCTGGACAATATAACGCTCTTGCCACGCCGGCCAAGCTCCACGATCAAGTCCTTGACCTGCCTTGTCCCGATCGGGTCCAGCCCCGTCGTCGGCTCGTCGAGGATCAGCAGTTCCGGGTCGTTGATCAACGCCTGGGCGATCCCGATCCGCCGCTGCATCCCCTTGGAATAGTCCTTCACCGCGCGGTACTGCGTTCCCGTCAGCCCGACCATGTCCAGCAGCTCATCGATCCGCTTGACGCGCACGCCGCGGTCGAGCTGGAAGAGCTTGCCGTAGTAATCCAGGGTCTCGCGCGCGTTCAAGAACGGGTAGAGGTAACTCTCCTCGGGCAAGTAGCCGATTCTTTTCTTGATCCCCACGTCCGTCGCCGGCTTGCCAAAGACCGCCACCCTCCCGGCCGTCGGCTTAAGCAGGCCCAGGATGATCTTGATCGTGGTGCTTTTGCCCGAGCCGTTCGGGCCCAAGAGGCCAAAGACCTCGCCGCGCTGCACATCAAAGCTCAGCCCATCGACACCGCGCGCGCGAGTGCGCAGCCAGAAGTCCTTGAACGTCTTGACCAGCCCCTGCACAACCACCACGTTCTGCCCGCCTGCCGTGCTGACCATCGGTTCTCCTCATCTGACCAAGTGCGGATGTGTGTGGGTATGGTTCTTACCGCGGCGCGGCACCCGGGTCCGAGGTCATCAGCCCGCGATCGATCGCGCTCTTGGCCGCCTCACGCTCGCGCTCGCTGCGGATCTGCTCGTTGCGCAGGCGCTCCTGCTCCTTCTGCACCTCCGGGTCGCGGTTGACCAGCAGCTCCAGCGTCTTGGTCCCAGGCGGCAGCATGAACGTCTGCACGCTGTCGCGCCCGACAAACTGCGCAAACGCATCCGCCCAATCGCTCGTGAGCACCACGCCCGGGTTGGCCTTGAAGTTCTCGAGCTTGGCATCAAAGAGCCGGGCCGACGCCTGCGCCCGCGCCAGCGTCCGCGTCCCGTCCCCACGCGCCGCCGAAAGAATCCCCGTCGCCTCACCGGTTACCCGCGCCCCAGGCCGAAGCCCGTCGGCAGCGATCGCACCACCCAAGAGCAGCCGGTCGATCTCCGCCAGCGTCGCCTCCGCCTTAGCCGCCTCGCCGGCCGTGGTCTGGTGGTCGTACGCATCGATCAGACGCAGCAAATCCTCCGCCGCGTCCCCGGCGACCGCCGAGAGCTTCGCCTGACGCTCCTGGTTCGCCTTATTGATCTCCTCAGCACTCTTGGCAATCGAGTTGTCCACCTCATTAAAAATCCGGATCAGGTTCGGCGGCATCATCCGCCGGTCGATCACCAGGCTCCGAATCGTCAGCCCGCTGCCCATCTTGTCAAGCTGCTCCTGGGCGATCTCCTGCGCCAGCCGCTGCACCGTCTGCTCCTTGCGGAACTGGTCGATCGTCGCCCCCGCCGACGCACGCACCATCCCCTGATACACCGCCGACCGCACCATCCCCTGCTCGGCTACCTCGTCGCGCACGGCTGAGACAAACTTCCTGACCTTCTCAGGGTCCCGCGCATACTCCACCTTCGCCGTCGCGTGCGCGATCGAAAAATCACCCGTCAACAACATCCCGTCCTGTGCAGGGTCCAGCTTCCCACGCGCCGAGTTGGCAATCACCGAGTCATCGGCAAACCGGTTCGACAGGTCCGCCTGCGCAGGCCAGAACTGCTCCTTGACGTCCAAACTCCGGTTCCCAACATTCACCTTGATAATCTCCCCCAGCGGCCTGGGCAGCGAAAGTTGGAACCCCGGCATCAGATCATCAGCCACCACCCGCCCCACACTCACCCGCACCCCACGCTCACCCTCCTGCACGCTCTGCAAACCCGAGAGCAGGAAGACGCCGATCAAAATCAGCATCCCCACCTGCAAAAACCGGTACACCACACGCAGCGCCTCACCGAGCGCCTGATTCGCACTCTCCTCCGGACGCGCCGCGGCCTCGCTGGCCCGCAACTGCACGCTCGCCCCACGCCGACGCACCATCGCCGGGCTTGCACCCCCAGCCTCACCTACGCCCGCTGGTTCCTGGATCTGATCGCTCACCGCACGCCCCCCTTCTCATCGGCTTGCTTGGCGTCCTTCTTCTCGCCCGTCTCACCGACGCCCCTCGGCTGCGGGATCTCACCGTGCCCAAGCTTCTCAGCAATGCTCGGGTCCAACAGGTGCAGCCCCGGCAGGCTCGTCGGCAGCACAAGCGTCGTCCGCTTGCTCAGCGCATCACGCATGAAACGGATGTTCTGTAAAAACACCGCCAGCCTCGGGTCCTTGCTCTGCAGCGCCAAGTACGGCGCACTATCACTGTCGGCCTGCCCGCGGATCGCATCCGCCCGCCGCTCGGCAAAGCTCCGTATCTTCCGCGCAGACTCCTCACCGGAGTTGCGGATCGTCGCCGCCGCCGCCGTCCCCTCGTTGGCAGCCTTCCCCGCGATCGTCCGCCTCTGCGCCTCCATCTGCTTAAAGACCTGCTCGGTTACACTCTCGGGCAGCTCCATGCTGTTGATCCCCACCACCACCGCCTCGATCCCTGATGCCGCCAGTGCCGAGCTGCCCGCCCCCGACGTGATCGCCGCCAGCACCCGCGCCTCAAGTTCGGGCAGCTTGCTCCCACCCGCGTCGGTCGTCAGCAGGTCCGTCAGCTTAAACTGGCTCGTCTCGGCCAGCGCGCTGCGCAACTTGGCCCGCAGCAGTTCCTCGGCCGCACGCACATGCTCATCCTCGCGCGACCCGACGTTGCCGTAACTCTGAAAGAACCGGAGCGGGTCAACCACGCGCCAGACGATGTAACTCTGCAAGATCACCTGCCGGTTGTCCGCCGTCGCCAGCGTCTCGCTCCGCGTCTCGACATACCGCTGACGTGTGTCATACTTCGTAACCGACTGGATCGGGAAGGGCATCTTGAAGTTCAGCCCCGCCTCCTTGATCACGTCCCTCTCGGTCGCCCGCCCGAAGGTCGTTACCACCGCCGCCTCGGTAAACCGGACGGTGAACGTCATCATGAACGCCAGGATCGCCAACAGCACGACCAGGGCAACGAAAATACGCAGTGGCTTTTGCATAGGTCTAACCCGTGTAAATCAGCATCAACTCACAACACCGCACCAACCCATCCACCCGCCGCGCCCTCGGCCCGGCAGGTCATCACTTGTTCTCGCTCGAAAACACGTCCACCGTTGAGCCGAGGTCCTTGAGGTCCATCTGCATCCGCAGGTCCTCCACCTGGTCCTGCACGATGTACAGCCGGGTGTTCCTAAAGACATCCGTCAGCGTGTCCAGGTACGCCGTGTACATGTACAACCCCGGGTTCGCGTTGAACGCCTCCAGCCGGCCCGCGTACGCCTCCGCACGCCCCCGCGCGGCCATCACGCGCGTCCACCGATCCGCCTGCGCCCGCGCCAATATCTGCGCCGCCTCGCCACCGGCCGCGGTGATCAACGCATCAAGCCTGGCCTGCTGCGCGTTCACCTCACCCTCGCTCGCCTTCGCAGCCGTCAGCTCCGCCAGCCGGTCGATCTCCGCAACGATCGCACGCGCCGCCTCCACCGACCCCGCAGCCCTGATCAACTGGGCCGTCGCATCGAGTTCCGCGTACTGCTTCACCGCCGTCGCACGTACCTGCTCGCTCACAATCGACTCGTACGACAACGCCGTCGAACCCTCCGGCCCGCGCGGCGGGTGCACACCCTCGATCGCCACAAACACCACCTCGACGCCCGAGTTGATCCCGTCCAGCGCCGCGCTGATCCGCTTCTTGAGCTCCGCGCCCGCCTCTGTCCGCCGAGCACCCATGATCTGGTCCTCGTCCAGCGTCGTCAAAAACCGGAGCACCTCACGCTTGGCCACCGCGCGGATGTAGTTGTCCCGCGCCGCCGGCACCGCCAGACCCTCATACTTGCCGAGCTCAAACCCATCACCACCACCCGCACCAGCCACCTGCTTGACCCGGAACGTCATCGGTACCTCGACAACGATCAACGACCGGGCATCATCGGTCCCGCCGATGCTCTTGGCCGTGCGCACCAGTAACTTCGTCTCGTCCTTGACCTGGTGGTCGTTCGTCCACAGCACATGCTTGACCTTCTCCGGCGGCCTGGGCGTCGCCAGCGCGATCGACTGCAACTCCGTCACCTGCACCTTCTCAATCCTCCCCACAGGCCAAGGCCACTCCAACGCCAGCCCAGGCGGCACCTCACCAAGCCGCTCACCTAGCCGCACACGCACCCCACGCTCATCAGGCCCAACGACCGTCACCGCCGTCATCAGCCACAACGCCGCAATCCCCAGCACCACCAACCTCGGCAGCCAAGCCCGCAGCCTCGCATACGCCCACGAGCCCGACACATCCACACCAAACTGATACTGGATCGCCCCACCCACCGACCGCGCAATCTGATCCGGTGCCGCCACCGACGCCAGCAGCCAACTCTCCATCGCAGGCCTGGGTAACTCCCCAGCCTTCCGCGGCCGGTAGAGGTTCAGCATGAAGTTCAGCAGTACCTCAACGCCCAACACCACCGACGCGATCGGGAACCCCACCAGCAGCCACCGGCTGATCTTGTCGGCACCCAGAATCTCCGCAAACTGCCCCAGCGCAATCGCCAGACCAAACAGCGACACACACACCACCGCGCCCGCACCCGAACGCAGCAACCCCCACACACCCTGACGGGCCATCCCAGAGCAGTACCGGGCAAAAACAAACCCAACCACCGCCAGGCCCAGGCCCAGCGCAATCGCCCACCCACGCAGCGCCAGGCCCACAAACGAGTCCAACTGACTCGGAACCACCTCGGTCCCAGTCGTCGCACTCGTCGCACGCGTCGCATCCAGGTAACGCCATACCCCCAGCCCGATCAGCAGCAACGCCAGCAGCACGCTCGCGCCCGGCACCAGAACCCGGTGCATCCACGCCAGGCGCTTGGCGTTCACCCGCAGGTCGTCGCTGCTGGTCCCAAAGACCGATGCCTCCCGTGCCGCCGAGGCGTCTAGGCTCTCGGCCTCCAGGGCCTCCAGCCGCTCGCGCCGGTGCTGGTCAAAGACCACCACCAGCACCACCCAGACCAGCGACATGACCAGCACGTGCAAACTGGCGCTCAACGCCGCGTTGTCGCGCCCAACCACCGCATAGATCAGCAGCCCCAACCCCAGGATCACCTGCGCCGCCAGCCCCAGAAGGCTCGTGGACGTGGCCCGTGCGTACGAACGATGGTCGCCTTTCATGCGGTCTTCTCGATAGGGCCAAACAACAATCCCAACACACCCGCTGCTTCAAGCCGCGCGGGAACACACACACTCTCAGCCACCCCCACCCACACGCTTCCAGAACGGAACGCGGCAAGCGTAGCGGCCAAGCCAACCAAAGGCACGCCCGGCTAAACAAAACCGGGCACCAGCACCCCGCTTACGCTCGCACCCCAACCCCGGTTCACACCCCACCCCACCCCGCCGTGAGCCTTCGACGCATCGCCAATATCTCTCACGCAGAACCCCTGCCCCAAGGGTAGGGGCAAGGGTGGGGTTGGCCACTTCGATCGCACAACATTCAGCGGTGATCCATATCACGCGCTCTTGGAATACGTGCTGGCCGCCTCGATGTTTTTACGCATGTACCCCGTCCGCATCACCTCGACGCCGTTGACGATCACACCCAAAAACTCCCCGTGTGTCTCGGCCAACTGGTCCCGCACCCGCGCGATCAGCCCACGCTTCTCGCTCTTGGCACGCACCACCAGCACCGAACAATCCACACGGTTGGCCATCGCAAACGCATCCCCGGCGATCGTCGCCGGCGACGAATCAATCACCACCAAATCGTACTTCCCCCCCACCTCCGCCAGAATCTCCGACATCAACGCCGTGCTCAAACGCTCGGGAACACCACGGTTCGCCGCCCCCCCCGCCGACAGCAGCCACAAGTTCGGCACGCTCGTCTGCTGCACCGCCTGGTCCACCGTCGTCTTCCGCGCAAGCACCTCCCCCAGCCCCGGCCCCTCCCCAAGCTTGAAGACCTTGTGCAGCGAAGGCCGGCGGAAGTTCGCGTCGATCATCAGCACACGCTGGTCCGATGCCGCAGAACCCGTCGCGATGTTGCACACCGCGCTGGTCGCCCCAGCCCCAGGCGACGCGGCTACCACCAGCAAACTCTTGAACCCCGCCTGGTGCATCCGCTTGACCAGCGGCACACGAACCTGCCGGTACGCATCGGCAATCGCCCCCATCGACGCATCCTTGAACGCCAACTCCGGCGGCGCCGACGGCCCACCCTCCACCCCCGTCGCGGGGATCACACCCAGTAGCCTCAGCCGAGGGATCGCCAGCAGGTCCGACGGGCCTTTGATCCGCTGGTCCAGCAACTCCCGCGCGACCAGGAACCCAGCCGTTAGCCCCAGCGCGAGCAGAACCCCCACCGGCAGCGTCATCGCCAGCCGAGGGAAGGTCCGCTCATCAGGCTTGGCCGGTGGCTGCAGAATCCGCAGGCGGTCCCACCGCGAAGAGCCACCACCGACGTTCGTCGTCCGCTGGATCGCTGCCAGGGCCTGCTTGTTCTGGTCGATCTCCGCCGCGATGCGCTCGCGGTCCTTATTAAGCTGCTCATAGGTCGCCAGCGTCCGCGTGATATCCTGTTTCCGGGCCGTTGCCGTCGCGAGTTTTTCGCTCTGCTCCTTGTAGACCCCCCTGGCCGCATCAGCCCCCCGGCGAGCACGGTCCAGCTCGCTGTCAAAGAGCTTGCTGAGCTGCTCTTGCCGAGTCAACGCCAGCTCGCTCTCGGAACTCTCGATCCTCCTCCTGAGCGACTTGTTAAACGGGTGCTCGGCACCCAACTGCGTGTTGGCCCGCAGCTCGTTCCGCAGTGCGTTAACACGCTGCTTGCTCTCGACGACCACCGGGTCGCGCTCCACAACGTCCCGCAGCTCTGCCGGGAACTCCACCACGCCCCCAGGCCCCGCCGACATCGCCTCGTACTGCCTGATCAGCGTCTCGTACCGGTTCACCTGCTCGGCCGCTGCCGACACCTGCGGAGTCAGCGAGCCGATCAAAATATCCTCCGCCGACCCGCTGACGCTCTGCAGATCGTTGATGTTCTGGTTCTGCAGCAGTTTGTCGCGCTGCGCATCGATCCGGGCCAACTCCGCCTGCAGCCGGGCGATCTCCCTGTCGATCGGCACACGGTTCTCGCTGCCCATGCTCCCCGACTGCTGCTTCCAGTCGCTCCAGAACTGATCGTGGATCGTGGCGGCAATCGCCGCCGAGTCCGATGGGCTGTTGGTCGTTACCGTAAACTGCAGCAGGTTCGTACCCGTCAGCACGCTGGACCCGACGATCTTCCGCAACTCAGCCAGGCCGTCGCCGACATTCACCTCACCCTGATCGTCCAATATCCGCTGCCCCCACCCGATGATATTCTTATCCTTGAACTGCTCGGCGTTCTTGACCAGTGCCTCACGCAAGATCCGGTCGCTGATCATCACACGCACCTGCGTGAGCATGAAACGCTCCATCTCGTCCTTGTCTTCCACGACAGGACCACCCTTGTTCGGGTCCTGCATCGGGGGGCTGACCTGGTACGTTACCTCCGTCCTCCACCTCGGCGTGAGCTTTCCCAGCACATAGTTCGCCAGCAAACCAATCACCGCACCCACCCCCACCGCCACCACAAGGGCCACCCAGTACCGCCTCAGCAGCCGAACAGGGTCGATCGGCACCAGCCCCATCGGGCTAGCCGGGGCAGGACGGGCCGGGGATTGGGGCGTACGGGTTGTCGGTGCGCTGCTCATGTGTATTTCCTGACATCGCTTTCCCAGCCAGCACACTCGCTCGGCTAGGTTGTTCGGTCGCTGTTGGTTGATCGGCTACCCGTCCTCCGGGCACCACACTTCTTCCTGGCACTTCCTTGCCAGCCCATCGTAAGGCCCCTGTCAGCGTGCCTGCTTGCGCAACTCACGCACACGATCGATCTCGGCCTGATAACTCTGCCTCACCCGAGGGTCACGCCGTTCACCCTCCTCTAACTCCTTGAGCAGCACGTCCGCCTCGGCAACCTTCCCCTGACGCAGCCGAACCTCGATCAGGTGCACCGTCGGCATCGTCTGCACCAGCGCATCAGCCGTCAACGACCGCGCACGCTCAAAGTCCGCACCCGCCTCCTCCACACGCCCAAGCTCCAACCTGATCGCCCCAAGCGTATCGATCAGGCTCGGGTTCGCAGGGTCCTGCTCCACCGCACGCTGCGCCAGCGGCAAAGCCTCGGCGTGCTGCTTGAGCCCCTTGCTCATCACAAACGCCATGTTGTTGAGCAGCTCCTTGTTGCTCGCGTCCAGCACCAAACCGCGCTGGTACGCCGCTACAGACCGTGCCGCATCCCCGTCATTGAAGTACGTCGTCCCCAGCACGCTGGCGCTGAGCACCGCGATCTCCTTGCTCGATGACTTTGCCAGTTCCTCAAACTCCGCCAGACCCCTGGCCTTCTCCCCCGGCAGACGCAGACGCTGCATCGCCAGCTGCACACGCATCGGCTCTGTCCACCCCCCCTCCGGCTGCAGCGACTCGACCGCCGAGAGCAGCTCCTGCGGCGACTCCCACACCCGCCGCAGTTCCTCCATCAGCACAAACCCGTTCCGAACCACCGTTAGGTCCACCATCCCCAGCACACCCTTGACGTCCTCGGCCGCCTGGGCGGGCTTGTTCTCCAGCATCGATACCCGCGCCCGCGAGAGCCGCGAGACCGGGTCCGTTGCCGCCTTGAACTCCGGCGCATCAACCACCTTCCTGGCCCCCTCCAGGTCCATCGGCTTGAGCGCCAGCAACGCATCGACCAGCCCCTTGCCAGACGCAGGGTCGCGCCCACCCTCCCACGCACGCCCGAACATCTTCACGGCCGAGCGTGCATCCCCCGCGCCCATGTAGATCAACCCGGCCATCTGCGCCCACCGCGGGTCCGTCGTCTTGCCCATCATCTCGTTGAGCGATGCCAGCGCCTCCCCACCCCGGCTGGTGTTCAGCAGCAACTGCACCTCCGCGCTCCGCCAATCCGCGTTCAGTGGGTCCAGACGCAGCCCCGACTGCAACTGCCCAAGCGCCTGCTGCGCGTCCCCCTTGCGCAGGTAGCACTCGGCCAGCATCAGCCGCGCACGCGTGCTCTGCGGGTTGATACGCAAAGCCGCCTCATAGTCCGCCAGCGCGTCTTCGAGCAACTTCGGGTCCGCCATGTTCGTGTCCGCTCGACGGATCAACGGCAACTCGGCGTTCCGATCCGCTGCCACGGCCCGGTCCAGCAACGCACGCGCACGCGCCTTGTCCCCACGCTGCTGCGCCACCTCCGCGCCCAGCAGCATCACCTGCACGTCGGCCGTCTTGTCCACGTCCAGCCCAGCCAGCAACTTCTCCGACTCCTCCAACCGCTCCAGCCGGAGGTTGCACTCGATCATCCGCTTGACCAGCAAACCCTCACGGTCCTCCTTCACGCTCGCCCGCGCCCGCCCATACGCCTCCAGGCTCTTGGCAAAGTCCCCCGCCCCGAACAACGCGTCCCCGAGCGCACGGTCGATCACCATCGTCTCGGGCTTCTGATACGCACGGCCCTTCTCCAGCACACGAGCGGCCAGCTCCCCCTGCCCAACCCCCTCCAGCAGACGCGAAAACTCAAGGTGCAACTGACCGTCGAGCGTCCCCTTGTCCAGCCCCGCCACCACCTGGTCAAACAACTCCTCGCTCCGCGCCCCCTGGCCCTGCACCGCCAGCAACGCCGCCCGCAGCAACTTCGCACGCTCGGCAACAACCTGGTTCCCCTCCAGCGACGCCACCACAGGCTCGGCCAACTCGGCCTTCTTCTCCTGCACCAAAATCGTCGCCAACGCAAAGGCGTTCTCCACGTCCTGCGGGTTCCGCGCAAAGATCTCCTGCCGCCCCTGCACCGCACGCGCCTTGTCCCCCACCTCATACTCAAGCGTCAGCCACAACTGCACAAACTCCGGCTCGCTGATCCCAAACCTCAACGCTTCCCGCCCACGCTCGAGCGCAACCGTCGCACGACCCATCGCCAGCAGCACACGCATCGACAACGCCAGCGTCTGCGGGTCCCTCGGCTGAATCTGCAACGCCCGCTCCAACGACGCCAACGCCTTGGGCAAATCCCCCATGCCCAGGTACAACTGCCCCAGCAGCCGGTGCAGACCAGGGTTGGCAGGGTCCGCCTCCGCCGCCTGCTGCACCAGCAACGCTCCCTCGCCGGGCTTGCCCTCCAGTTGCAGCACACGCGCGGCATAGACCTTCCCGCCCGCCTTGTCCAGGTCCAGCACCTTGGCCCGACCGGCCAATTCCTGAGCCCTTTCAACGTCCTTCTTGGCAATGGCCTGCTCGAACCGCGTGCCGATCACCACCGGGTTGTCCTTGTCCAAAGCCTCGGCCTTGTCCATGTGCTCGGCCGCAAGGTCCTGCTTGCCCGCACGCGCATACAGCCGCGACAACTCGATCTCCTTGCCCGCAGGCGACAGGCTCGACGCCTCGATCCGCGCTTTCGCGTCCGCGACCGGGTCGGTTGATTCCAACGCCTTCTTCAGCTCCGTCAGCGAAGCATCCTCGGGGAACTTAGCCACCCCCTCGGCCACTGTCGCCAAAGCCTCGGGGATGTTGTTGAAGTTCAACAGCATCCGCGCCATCACCATGTATTGCCGCGCTTCGATCACCAGCGGGCGAGCCTCCTTGAGTTTCTCTGCCGCGCCTGCGAAGTCCGGCGGGGTCTGGTTGGCAAGGTTCTCCGCCTCCGCCCACAGCCTCATCAACGGGTCGGCAACCTGCTCAGCCCCGGGCAACGCCCCGCGCGCTTCCCCCATCACCGCCACCACGCTCTGGATCTGCTTCTTGATCACCTCGTTGTCGGGCGCAAAGGCCAGTGCGCTCTGCAGGTCGTTGTACGCCACCTTGTAGTTCTTCAGCTCGATCTCCAGAGCCGCCTTCTGCACGTACGTCATGAGGTTCGCACGCCGGGCGTCGATGATCTTCTGATAGCACTGCCGGGCCTCACCCTGCAAACCCTGACGCTCGAGCACCCGCGCCAGCAGCAGCAGCGCGTCGGTGTTCACCGTCGGCACACGCTGGTTGTACTGCGCAAGCAACTTCCGCGCCCCGGCCAGGTCGTTCTCAGCCAACGCCACCTTCCCGTCCATCAGCAGTTTGGCCAGTTCATCGACCGACGCCCGCGCACGCACGCCCTCCTGGGCGGCCTTGACCTCCGCCAGCAGCGTCTGGCGCTGTGCAGGCTCCTTGGCCTGCTCCCACACCCCCAGCAACGCATCAACCCGGCGCACCGCCGCGCTGTCGCGCAAACCCCACAGCATGATCCCGTCAAAGCCCACCGGCAAGTTGGGCATCTCGGCAAGTTTGCCGAACGCGTCGGCCGCCTGCCGGTACTGCTGCGAGCCGTGCAAGAACGACGCCCGCAGGTACTGCGCCATCGGTTCCCCAGGCCGCGCCGCGACCACCTTGTCCAGCACCGCTGTCGCTCGCGCCACAGCGTCGGGCACGCGGGCACTGAGTGCGGCGTCCGCCGCCTGCAGCACCGTCGGCAGGTCCACCTTCGCCGGGTCCGCCTGCTCGATGCTGGCCAGCAACCCCTCGACCAACGGCCCAACCGCCGCCGACACCTCCGCCCGGCTGATCCCCGGCCCCGAGGCCGCCAACTCTGCCAAACGCACGTTCAACTGCGCCGCTCGCGCCACCGCCGAGCCGGGCTGACGCTCAATAAACGCATCGATCTTCGCACGCGCCTCGCCCAGCAGCATGGCTGCGCCCTCCGGGTCGTTGCCCGTGCGCGCCCGCAGCGACATCAAGCGGAGGTAATCGGCCAACCCCGCCGCCGACATCTCGTCGCCCGCGTCAAAAGCCAAAGCCGCCTGCAGGTCCTCGCGGGCCTGGGCCAACTCCTCGTCGCTCTGACGCTGCCCACCCGAGAGCAACGCCACCCGCGCCAGCCCGCGATACCGGCGCAGCCCGTCGGCGTTCTTGTCCCCCGCCGGCATCAGTTTCATCGAACGCTCGGCCTGCCGGATCAGGCCCACCGGCAACTGCTCACCACCACCACCACGCCGCAGGTCCCCCAGCGTCGGGTCCATGATCGCCCGGTGCGCGGCTAGGTCCGAACGCTTGACCTCCGCGATCCGGTTCATCGCCGAGAGCATCTCCCGGAACCGGTCGGTGTACTCCTGCCTCCCCACCGGCGTGATCGACGACATCGCCTTGATCCACTTGCCGATGTACTCAACGTTGTTGCTCTCCTTGCTCACGGCCTTGGCGTACCTGTCCGCCGCCTTGACCGCCTCCCCCTTGGCCATCAGCGCGTCCCCGGCCTGGGCGTGCTCCCGAGCGCTGGGGATCCCAAACGACAGCAGCAAAGCCGACAGGCCCACCAGCACCAGCGTCCCAACCGCCAGCAGGACCACAAACTTCTTGTTCACATTCGATGCCATAACGTCCTTTGCTCGCAACAAGGGGCCTGCCCGACCCGTTGATTGACCATGACCTCCAAACACGCCGGGGCAGTATCGACCGATCCCGGCACCGACCCCGCCCCCCGCCCCCCACCCCCAACACGCACCCCATCGTCAGGGCTTCGAGGGCACCCCCCGAGCCGATTCCGATCCACCCTTTCGAGGGTTATCGGGCGGGTACGCACCCCGCTGGACCTCAATCCAGTCGGGCGTTGTCCGGGCGATCTCCGGGAGCAACTCCGAGAGCAGACTCCCACCCAACTTTGCCAACTCCTCCGCCGACGCGACCGACGAGGAACTGATCTGCACCTTCAGGAAGTAAGCGTAATCCGCCTTGAGGTCAAAGGCCAGAACCCGCACGTCCTTGGCCGAGGCCGTCCAGCCCCCGTTGGCGATGAAGAAGTACCCCGCGTGTGCCGTGCCCCCCCCACCCCCGTTGGCAAAGGAACTGAAACTCATCTGCAAATCCTCGATCCCCCTGGGCAGCCGGACGCGCATCGGCAGGTCGCTGTAAGGCCCCGTCCTGGCGCCATAGATCGGCACCCCCGCCACGGCCGAGGCATCCTCGTCGAGCACCCACCGCGACCGCTGCAACGGGACCGCCAACACCTTGGGCGCAGAGACCATCGCAAACCCCGCACCCGTCATGCACCGCTCGGGCACATGCGGCACCGTGTCGATCATCCCGGTGTAGTACGTCAGGTGCAGGTGCACCACCGCCGGGCCACCGCTCCGCGTCTTGTCGGCCGAGCGCTGGATGTACGTCCGCGTCAGGTAGTTGTGCGTGCCGAGTTCCTCGAGCATCTCCTCAGAGAGCACCTCGTCTTGCCCGACCTGCACCCAGTTCTCCGTCTCGCGCACAATCGCGGCAACCTTGCGGTCCCCCGCCGCCTGGATCGGCAACTTGCGCAGGTTGATCCCCAGCGCCGCGATCGCGCCACCGATGCTCACGGCCGAGAAGACCAGCACCACCAGCACGGCCAGCACGCCGGGCTGGCGCAACACCGACCACCCCACCGCCGGCCACGCAACCGCCGACGACGCTTTGTCCGCTGGGGCCTTGGCCGTTACCTTGCTCCCCTTGGCGGCAAGCGCCTTGGCTGACACCGAGGCGTCATCCTCGTTGACGACCTTCTGCAGCACCCAGGCAAGGCCTAAAAACAGCATAAACGCACCCACCAGCAGCACAAACCCGATGAACATGTGCGCCTGCCCCCTGGCCCACTCGGGGTTCTGAAGGCTCAAAAGCCCCAGCACCGCCACACGCACAATGTTCATCACCAACGCCACCGGCACGCCCGAGGCGATCAACGCGATCCGCTGCCACCAGTGCTGAAGCCCAACCAGCGCCACGGCCACGCCCAGGGCCAAAAACGCGATCAGCATCCGCATCCCCGAGCACGCCTCGGCAATGTTCAGCGGGATCACCACGCCCGTCCGCGGGTGCGTTACACGCAGCGTGTGCCCGTCTATATCCGTAACCACACCCAGCAGGTTCAGCACCACGTACCCCCCGTGCGCCGCCAGGCCCTGCAGGCGGAAGGTGATCTCGATCATGATCATCTCGCTGACGGTGATCCCGAAGGCCAAAAACGCCAACGGCAAAAACACCGGCTGGATCATCCTCGGCCCAAGCAGCAGCAGCAGCACACCGAACAACCCCAAAAGCATCGAGATGCCCTGGCCCATGTGGTTGGAAAACGCACCAACCTGGAACAGCAAATAACACGGCACGCTCAGCAGCAGCGGGATCAACCCCGGCCAAAAGAGCACCGGACGCAACGACAAAATCTTCTGCCGCCACTGCCAGAGCATGTACAAACTGATCACCGGGACCACAAACGAGTGCTGCCAGTCGGCGTTCCCCCAACTCAGCCGGCCCTGCTGGATCAGCACAAAGTGGAAGAGCCCAATAAACGCCAACCCCACCAACCCAACAACCGCCACCAGAGGCCATGGGGGCACCAACCCCCCAGCCGCTTCCACCGCAGGCACGCGCGCACCGCCCACAGCGGTGGGCGCTGCCACCACCGGCTGGCCCGGGGCGTGGTCGTCAACGTGCATCTGCGGGCTCTGCAAACGGCCTCCTGTATGCTCGATTACGCGGCCGCCCCGCGGGGGGGTTCGGGCCTCAGGGACAAGGGCGCGAAGATTGCGTACTCAAGCGTCGATTGCTCCTGAAAACAGGCCCGAACCGGGGGCGGGCTGGGGATATCGGTCTGCCCCCCCAAGCCACCCCCGCAAGCCCCGAGTGCTTGGGTTGAACCCGGTCGCCCAAGCCGGCAACCCGGCCACGGGCCGGGGGTGTCCTCCATTACCTGATCGACCCGGTGTTCTGCGGGCCGAAGATCTCGTAGCCAAAGTTACGGTCGAGGATAAATCCAAAGCCATAGCTGGCCCGGAACCCGTTGCGGACGACCGCCAGCGGCAAGGCCCAGAAGTTGGTCCCGACGTTGATCCGGTCCCCCTCGCGCATGTACAAATCGGGCTGGGTTCCCTCGGCGATGGCGCGGAAGTTCAGCCGAACGGTCGCCTGGCGGTCAGGCCCGACAAACCGGGTGATATCGACGCGCTCGGGGATCGCGGTTTCAGACAAGCCCCCGGCCGAGTCGATGGCGCGGATGAGTGTCAACGGCTTGCCCACGGCCGGCAGCGAATACGGCCCGGGCCTGGCGACCTGCCCGGCCACATACACCAGCCCCTCCATCGGGGAGGGAACGCGGACGACATCTCCTGGGCGGATGACGATGTTGTACATCGCCGACCCACCCAGCAGCGCGCTCATCGGGATGCGGATGACACGCTGGGAGAGGACATCGGTTGCGGGGTTGGGCGTGCCGGCTTTGCCCGGCTTGTTCCCCCGAGAGGAAGCTGCGCCGGCGGGAACCCACTGACCATCGACAAAGACCCATCGCGGCGACGGAGTAGCGACCGCCTGCGGGGCGGGCGTTGGGGGCCTGGCAGGAGAATCGGTGCGCCCCAGCGTCGGGGGAAGCTCGATTGCCGGCGGTGAGGCGGGTGTGGCTTGGGTGCCCGCTTCAGGCTCGGTTGGCGCGGTCGTAGGGGTGGGTGCAGGTGTCGGCTGGGGGGGCTTGGCGGCGGGCTTGCCCTCGGGGTTGGCGATGGCCTCTAGGTCGATGACCGGGGGGCGTGCGGGGACGGGCGCATCAGGGGCGGGCTGCATCATCCCCGGGGCGATGCCGGGCGTTGGGGAGGGGGCAGGTGCTGGCGCGGGCGTGGGTGTTGGCGCGGGGGCAGGTGCGGGCTGGACCTCCGGGCCGCCGAGGGACTCGATGAGGTCCAGGACGCTCTCTTTTTTGACCTCGCCGGGCTTCCCCTGACCGGGTTGGGCGTTGGGATCGTTGGGGAGGTTCACAGCCGGGCCGGCACCTGGGGTGCTGCCGTTGACACCCTGAGTGGGCGTGGTCGTTTCCGCATACCTCCCGGCGGCGCGGTCGGTCAGCGGAACGCCCCGGATGACATAGACCCACTGGACATACTCGGAGAAGCGCCCACCCTGGGAGATCGCTTCCAGGAGGCGGAACTCGGGCCTGGGGATGCTGTAGGTGCCCGGGGAGTTGACGCCCCCGATGAGGTTGAACGTCTGGCGACGCTGGGCAGGAACGGTGATCGAAACGACCGGCTCGTTGAGCACACCCCTAGCCTTGTACGCCGCGGCAATCGCGGCGGCGGCCTCGTCGGTCGTCTTGCCCGCGATGAAGACGGCGGGGATGTTGGGCAGGTCGATGTGCCCCCGGCGGTCGACAACGCGCTCGTACGTCTCGAGCTGGTTGGGGTTGAACAGTTCGTTGACAAAGACCTGCACGCCGTCGCCGGCGTCGATGCGGTAGGGATCAACCTCGGGGATCAGGTCGGCCTGTGTGATCTCGCTAAACTCCCCGAAGTCGGGGTTGTTGGTCCCCTCGACGACGGCCAGGCGGTCGAGGATGGGCACCAGCGTCGGCGTATCCTCCCAACGCCCGACGATCGAGGGGTTCATGTACGAGTCGTTCTCGCATGCCCAAAGGGGGACCAAAAGGGTGGCACCCAGGGCCAACCTGCACAGGAGCTTGGCCGGTGAGCGGTGCGAGCGTTGGGGGGTGTTCGGGCGACGGACGTAGCTCACGAGCCTGCTCCTTAGATCCAACCTGCTGCCCCGATGCCTGCTGACCGGTGCCCGGCAATGGGCAACGGTGGGATTGCTTGCATCAGCAAAGCACGACCATCGGCACGGGTGCCTTGTGGCATGGATCGGAAATCCGTGCCGATCTGTGTACAGGTTAGCAACCTTTTCTGTTGTTCTCTCTCTTGCATGGACTTTTGCCTAGGCTCGGTTGCGGGTCGATGGAGCTTTGCCAGCTCTGGCGGGAGCATGAAAGAGGGAGTCGGGGAGTCGGTGAGGGTGGCCTGTGCGCGTTTGGGGTGGAGTGTGAGGGCTTGCGCAGCTCCTGCGCGAGGGGATTGAGCTTTGGATGGGGGTCGGGGGCCGGGGGTGGAGCCTGGGGCGGGGTCCGGTGCATCGCGCTAAACTTGCTGGCGATCCATGAGCAACACCCCACCGATGCCGACGAGCAACCCGCAAAGCCAGGCCGAGGGGTTGGCCGCCGCGCTTGCCAAAACGATCGCCCGGCACCCCAGGCCAGCCGGTGGAGACCCGCTTCGGCGGCTGGACGCCCCGGCGTTTTCGCTCTCAGGCATGGTGCTCAACAACGCCCAGGGGAACCAGCAGTTGGCCCCGAGGAAGAAGCCCCCGTGGCTGAAGGCCAAGGTGCCCGGCGGGGCGGAGTATGAAAAACTCAAGGGTCTTTTGGCCGATGCCAAACTGGTTACCGTCTGCCAAGAGGCGGGGTGCCCGAACATGGGTGAGTGCTGGTCGCGCGGCGTGGCGACGATCATGATCCTGGGGGACACCTGCACGCGGGCGTGCGGGTTCTGCAACGTCAAGACCGGGCGCCCGGCGGGGCTGGACAAGGACGAGCCAAGGCGCGTGGCCGAGAGTTTGCGGGTGATGATGCAGGGGTCGGGGCTTCGGCACATCGTCATCACGAGCGTCAACCGCGATGAGTTGCCCGACGGCGGCGCGGGGATCTGGGCCGAGACGATCACGCGCACGCGCGACGCCTGCCCGGGGCTGAGCATCGAGGTGCTGATCCCGGACTTTGAGGGCAACTGGGGCGCGTTGCAGATGGTCATCGATGCGCGGCCACACATCATCAACCACAACCTCGAGACGGTTCGGCGGATGTACCCGGCGGTGCGCCCGAGCGCGAAGTTTGACCGAAGCCTGGAACTGCTGCGGCGCGTCAAGGAGCAGGGGCTGGTCGCCAAGACAGGGATCATGGTGGGCATCGGTGAGAACGACGACGAGGTGCTGGGGTTGATGGATGAGCTGCTGGAGAAGACGGAGGTGGGAGGGGTTGGGGGTCAGGTTTTAGCAGAGGGTGCACCCGGGCGATCTTCCTGCGACATCCTGACGATCGGGCAGTACTTGCAGCCGACGCGGAACCACTTGCCGATTGAGCGGTTTGTTACGCCGGGGCAGTTTGAGGCGTACAAGTCGGCGGGGTTGGCCAAGGGGTTCAAGGTGGTTGAGAGCGGCCCGCTGGTGCGGAGCAGTTACCACGCCGACCACCAGGCGGATGAACTGTCGGGCGTGGTCGATGAGCGTGAGCGGGAGATGCGCCGGCGGATGCAGGGGCTGCTGGGGCGGTGAATCTGGGTGGGGTGGGGGGCAAACGTGTATCGTGTGTAGCGTGGGGTGTGCTTGGGTGCGGCCCGGTTGGGAGCTTGTGTTGTCCAACACGGTGCCGTATCGGGACGTATACAAGTTGTTGCCTGACAACGGGTGAGCTTTTCTTGGTGTGTCAAGTTCGCACGCTTTGTGGATGAAAGTAGCAAAGGCCGATCTGAATCTGGCAGTCCATCGAGGGCAGTGCAAGCTTGTCTACCACAAACAAACGCTCAAAGCGATCGCCGGCACCCGCGAGAGCGACGCGAAGTTCGCGCGCCGCAAGCCGATCAACGAAGCGTGCTTCCTCAGCGGCCAAGGACCCCGCCCGCCCGATCGACCCGGCGGACCTCAGGCGTGCGAGGGATATCGCCAAGCGCTATTCCAGCGTGCTGACATACGACGATGGGTCCTTTGCGATGCGCTGTGTTGAGATTCCCTCGGTTGTCGCCATCGGCAATACCCCCCAAGAGGCGATGGCCGAGTATCAGGGGTGCCTGGAAATTGCGCTCGTTTATAAGATCGAAGAGGGGGAGGACATTCCCCTGCCGACCAACAATGACCAGCGCACCGAGCAGGTCAACATCCGCCTGACGGCAATGGAGAAACTCCGCCTAGAGGCCGTGAGCAAGCAGCAGGGGTTCCGGTCGTTGTCAGATTTTATGCGTGCGGCTTCGCTGGGCCGGGCTGGGTGAGGCTCAGACTGAGGAAGCGCGGGCTGGAAGCCCGCGCCACCGGCTGGAAGCCCGCGCCACCGGCTGGAAGCCCGCGCCCACTAGGAGGGAGCCTTACTTATCCGCGACGTTCAGTGAGCGGCCGACCCGGCGTTTGTTGTTCATGATCTTGCGGCCGGCCTTGGTGGCCATGCGGGCGCGGAAGCCGAT
Source organism: bacterium (assembly GCA_046339895.1). Lineage (GTDB taxonomy): Bacteria > Planctomycetota > Phycisphaerae > Phycisphaerales > UBA1924 > JAJTGZ01. The sequence continues at coordinate 42,381 of JBKDDT010000013.1, forward strand.
CTTCCGCTTACGCTTGACCTTGCTCTGCCGTTTCGGATAGGCCATACCCATGGGGGGACTCCTGACAAAGACTGCGTGGCCCAGGCCACGCCTGGGGTTCCGGGAAGGGCCTAGATGGTATGCCCCCCGCCCCTCGGCGTCGAGCGGGGGAACTGATCCGCACTTTCTGCCCGGCCCCGGGGACCCAAACCCGCACCATGGGCCTGTAAAGGGTGCTTTGCTGCGCCAATAGGCTGCCCACGAGCAACCCATCCAGGGGAAGCCTCGTAGGGTGTAGGGGATATTTGTGCCCCTGTTGGGCAGACCCCGGCATTGGTGCTGGAACGCCGATTGTATCGGCGTGGGTCTGGTTTCTTGCCTCTGCCCTGTCCCGGGCCCCGTTTGGGGCGCCGGCGTACAGGGTTCAGGCCAGCGACCGACCAGAGTCGGCGTGGACGGCCGGGGGTTCTCACCCCTCGGCATTGATGGGCCAAGCCTCGGCCCGGAATGGGGATGGGTCAGTGGACGATCGAGAGCGCGCGCATCCAGTCGAGCAGTTGACCGGGTATCACTTCAAGAACAAATCCCTGATCCAGCAGGCGTTGCGGCACTCGTCGATGGCCGACGCGCGGGTCAACAGCAACGAGCGGATGGAGTTCCTAGGCGACGCGGTGCTCGGGCTGGTCGTCTGCCAGCGGGTTTATGAACTCTTCCCGCACCTGCTCGAGGGGGAGATGACCAAGGTCAAGAGCGCGGTCGTCAGCCGGGATACGTGCGCGGAGATTGGGCGCAAGTTGGGGCTTGAAAAGCACCTGGTGCTCGGCAACGGGATGCGCGGGCAGGCGTGTTTGCCCCGCAGCCTGGCAGCCGGGGCGGTCGAGGCGTTGGTGGCGGCGATCTATCTCGACGGGGGGCTGGAGCCGGCACGGGCGTTCTTGCTGCCGTTGGTCGAGCCGAGGATCGCGCAGGCGGTTGCCAGCGGGCACCAGGAGAACTACAAGAGCCTGCTGCAGCAATACTCACAACAGCGGCTGGGGGAGACACCTGTGTATGTGGTGGTGGGGCAGCGGGGGCCTGACCATGCCAAGGAGTTTGAGGTGGCCGTGTCGCTGGATGGGCACACCCACGCTGCGTGCTGGGGCGCGAGCAAGAAGGCCGCCGAGCAGAGTGCGGCGTTATCCGCGCTGCTGGCGCTCGGGCTGGCCGAGCAGCAGGATGGGGGTGTTCGGCTGTCGCCAGCGCTGGCGCGCGACGGCGAAGAGGCCGAGGTGGACGCGGCGGAGTGAGTTTCGTTTCAGGCCTACGTGGGGGGAATTTACTCAAAGGACGGAGCAGAAGAGGTTTTCTGAGTGGTTGTGAATTGGGGGGGCGGCTTCGAGACCGTTTAGTACGCGGTGGCTTCAAACCCGGTGGCTTGGTCCCCGGTGGCGCGGGCGTCCAGCCCGCGCACGCCCGGCTGTTGGCCCTAACCCAGCACGATATCAATCGCCCCGAGCGTGCCGACGGCCAGGCTCAGCACGCCGTTGATCGTGAAGAACGCCATGGGCAAACCGGCCAGGCCCCTTCGCACCAGCACAACGTGCTCGACGACGAGCAGGGCCGTCGCCAGCGCCCAGGCCAGGAGCATGAGGGCACCCAAGCGTGGGTCGCCCAGCGCGAGTGGGCCGCGTGCGCCGAGGGATGCCAGCAGAAGGCAGACGCTCGCGCCGGCGTGGAGGATGCGTGCGAGCACAACGCCCCGGCGTGCGCCGACCGCCACGGGTATCGAGTGCAGCCCGGCCTGGCGGTCGAAGGCCTCGTCCTGCAACGCGTAGAGCACGTCAAAGCCCGCCACCCAGAGCATCACGAACCCGGCCAGCAGGATGCTCGTGCCCGAGAAGGCCCGTACAGGGTCCACGGCTAGCCCAGCCGCGATCGGCGAGATCGCCAGCGCCGAGCCGAGCAGCACGTGGCAGAGCGCGGTGAAACGCTTGGCGTAGCTGTAGAGCGCCAGCCACCCGAGCACCGGCACGCCCAGCGCGATCGGCCAGGGGTTGGCAAAGAGGAACCAGAACGCAGCGCAGGCCAGGAGAAAGACCGCCGCGCTTGCCAGGGCGAGCGTCCAACCCTGCCGGGCGTGCAGTTGGCCCGACGCGATCACCCGGCGAGCGGTGCGCGGGTTGGCCGCGTCAAACCGCGCGTCGGCCAGGCGGTTGACCAGCATCGCCCACGTGCGTGCGGCGACCATGCACACGCCGATGAGCACAAGCGGCCCGATGAGCCTCCCCCACCGCTGCGACGGCTCGTGCGCGACGAGCGCGCCCAGCAGGGCAAAGGGGAGGGCAAAGACCGAGTGGCTGAGCTTGATATCCGCCGCGGCCAGCCGCACACAACGCGTCCAGGGAAGGGGCCGCGCGAGCGCGGGCGGGGTGTGGAGGGTTGAATCGGGTGTTCGCGCGGGCACAGGGGTAGGGTAAGGCGGGGGGAGGGGGGAGGTACGAGGGGCGGGGAGGGGGGTGTGGGGGCAGTATCCAACGACCGGCGAAGCCTGCCGAGAGTACAAACCCTCAGACCTTCGGATACCATGGGCGCATGAGCCACGGAGCGACACCATGAGCGGACGAGTAGGGCACCGCAAGCGGCTGATCTGTGTGAACGCGGCGAATCTGCGCGCCAACCACTTGTACCTGACCGGGCACGCCGACTTTTTTCCGGCTGACTGCTACGGCTCGCCGACGGCGAGCGGCACGCCCCACGCGTTTGCGGCGACTCGAAGAGCCGCATAAGGAGAACTATGGATGCGCGGCCTGGCAACGACGGTCAACCTTGGACGCGCGAACAACTGATTCTCGCGTTCGAGTTATACTGCCGCATTCCATTCCAGCGCACAAAGGCCACCGACGCCCGCGTGAAAGAACTCGCGGCGCTTCTGCATCGCACACCGGCGTCCGTCGCCCGCAAGCTCGGGAACTTCGGGGCCTTCGACCCACAACTCGCGGCCCGCAACATTTCCGGCCTCACGCACGGCAGCAAACTCGACAAGGCCATCTGGGATGAGTTCCATGCCGACTGGAACGGCCTGATCGTTCGCGCCCACGATCTTCGCCGCGAACACGAACCGCTGAAGCGTCCTGACGCACCGCTCATTCCGCCGAGTGGCCCGTCGGAGAAGATCGTCACTGTCAAGCAGCGATTGCACCAAGCATTCTTCCGCGACGCGGTGATCAGCAGTTACAACAACCATTGTTGCGTGACGGGCCTCCCGCTCCTCGAATGCCTTGTTGCCGGGCACATTGTGCCGTGGAGTGTCGATGAGCGCCGCCGCGCCGACCCGACGAACGGCGTGTGCATGTCGGCTACCTTCGACCGCTTGTTTGACTGCGGTCTCGTGACAATCGAGGACGATCTGACGCTTCGCGTCAGCGGTCGCGTTCGGAAATTGAAAGACCAAGCCGCCGCCGATCTCATCGCCGCGCGACACGGTCAGAAGATCATTCCGCCCGCACGTTTCTATCCCGATCCTGCGTGCCTGCGCTGGCACAGGGAAAATGTCTTTGATGCAGCCTGACTTTTCTGCCAACCATGGAGTTGTAACTATGCCCGAAGTCATCTCCGATCTGCTTTTATCCGAATACGAAGGCATTGTCTCCCGCGTGGGTGAGAATGCGATAGACGACGCGATTATCGCGGCACTCGTGGGGGATGGCGACTGGACCGACGAAGGCGCGCGGGCTGTTGTCCACCTCGCGCGGACGTATGGCACCAGCATTCTCCGCAACGCGCTCGCGCTTGCCGAGGCGATGGACATTGAAGACGGCTCAGCCGGGTTGTGATCGGTTCTGAACGCCCCAACGGGGCACCGGGATGTAGCCACGGGTGGAGCGGAGTCCGACGCGTTACCCGCCGAAGGCGGGTCGCGGCGGACGGAGCGTAACCCGTGGGAATGTGATGCTCCCATTGCCTCCTCGCCCCGGAGGGGCGAAGGATTCCCGATGCCCGGCACCTACTCCCAACTCCTGCTCCATGTCGTCTTCTCCACAAAGGACCGTGCTCCTTGGATCATGGCGGAACTCGCCGAACGCTTGTACCCGTACATCGGCGGTATCGTCCGGGCAGAGAAGGGCGTGCTCTATGACATCGGGGGCGTCGACGACCACGTCCACATGTATCTGCGGTGGCGGCCCGACGGGGCGGTGTCGGACTTGATGCGCACGGTAAAGGCGCGATCGTCTAAGTGGGTTCACGAGACGTACCCGAACCTCGCGGAGTTTGCGTGGCAGGAGGGGTATAGCGTGTTCACGGTCAGCAAGTCGCAGGAAGAGGCTGTGAAGAAGTACATCGCTGGGCAGGTGAAGCATCATAAAAAGGAAAATTTCAAGTCAGAACTATTGCGGATGCTCCGCGCTCACGGTGTTGAGTTCGACGAGAAGTACGTGTTTGAATGAGCGAACTTGTGACGGCGCGAGTCCTCTGCCCCTCCGGGGCAGGAGTAGAGATCAAGTACCCGCTTCCACGGGTTGCGCTCCACCCGCGAAGACGCGGGCTGCGCTCCACCCGTGGCTACATCCCGTGGCCCCTCCGGGGCTGAACGCGCGGACAAGCTCCGCCGACAAATCCTCGAACGCAACGGCTACACCTGCCAAGTGTGTGGCGCTGGTGCCAGCGAAGAATCTGGCTGCGAGCTGGGGAAGAAGTGTCGTCTGCAAATTGATCATGTGATCCCGATCAGTCAAGGTGGCACGGACGACGAACACAATCTCCGGGCGGTCTGTGTGTACTACAACAAGGACAAAGCAAACCTCAAAGTGCCAACCTCCCGCGACGCGATCAGCGCGATGGGGCTTATCCGTCGCCAGCCGCGTAACGTGCAGTTAGAGGTCTACGAATTCCTCGCCAAGAAGTTTGGTCCCAAGGCCCGCGCGAAATGACGGCTTCCAGATGAAGTGCCGCGCGGGGTACTTACCTCTCTGAGAAACAAACTCCTCCGCCCCTGCCGGGGCGGGCGGCGTCAACGGGCCTGCTTCCACGGCTTGCGCTGCGCTCCACCCCTGGCTACACCCCGTCGCCCTGTTGGGGTGGGGTGGGGGCGGGGCGTGCCTGGTGATTTGTGGGGTTTCCTGCGCCGGGGCGTGCGCCACCGGGGATTGGGGTTGGAATCTCTCCACCGAAAAAAGTGGAGGCAAGGGGACTCGAACCCCTGACCTCATCCATGCCATGGATGCGCTCTACCAAAACTGAGCTATGCCCCCAGGTTGTACGGCCTAGGACCGTCTGATTGTCTGCCGAGGGCGATCGTCGCCGTCGGCGGGGGGGATCATAGCACGCGGGGCGCGGGGGGGCAAAGTGGTCGCGGTCGGCGGGGAGGGCCGGCAGAGCGCGTATGGGGGAGTCGGCCTAGCGTAACAGATGCTTGAATCGCTTGCTGGTCTTTCGCTGATGTTGGTGCCGATCTGCCAAGGGTTGCCGGCGGCGGGGTCTCTGACGCTCGACAACGCCTCTGCGATGGCGCAGGTGCCCAAGGGCACGGCGTCTATTGCACAGGAGCAGGGTGTGCCGTTGGTGGTTGCCACGCCGGGGGTGTTAGAGTTTGGCAAGCGTGCGCCGGGGACGTCGATCAACGGGCCGCTCCGCAAGCCCGACTGGATCAGCGTAACGCTCGGGGTGGCGGGGGACAGCGACCCTGGTACGCACTATCAGTTGGCGGTGATGCCCTCGTGGTTCCTGGCCGAGCGTTTTGAGTTTGGGGTGGAGCTGAGCGCGTGGTACTTTGACCAGAGCTCGACGAAGGTCGGTGCCGAGGGCGGGTCGGAGGGTGGTGGGTCGTTCCGCTTCATCGGGCGTTGGCATGTATTTGGTGGCAGTTACAGCGACAACGCGCCAGAGAAGCTCGACTGGACGATCTTTGCCGAGGGTGGGATCGGTATGCTGTTTTCGACCGGCGCGGTGCCCCCTGGTGGGACCGATGTGAACCTCCTGCCGACGGTGGGGGCTGGGGCGACGTTCCGGTTGGACGACTCGGGCACCCGGCTGATCATCGGCGCGCGTTGGCAGCACGTATCCAACGCCCGCATCAATGGGGACAGCGAAAACCCCGGTTTCGACGCGCCGATGGGGTACGTCGGGGTGCAGTGGGCGTGGTGAGCGATAAGTAGTAACAGGCGGGTTGGTCGGCGGGGGCGTTTCATGCTTCCCTCTCGTCGCTAACCACTCGTCGCTCATCGCTACTTCATCTCCTCGCCCAACAACCCGTGCAGCGTCTTGAGTTCCTCGGCCTTTGCGCGTGGCATCACCAGCGTTGCCTCGGGCGTGTGGATGACGATGAGGTCTTCGCACCCGAGCAGCGCGATGGTGTGCTTCGGATCACTTGAAACGATCAGGTTCTCTCGGCTCTGCACTGTCAGGGCCTTGCCGGCCGAGAGTGCGCCGCCCAGGCGGTTGCCGTGCGCGTCGGGCGTGAGCGTCTGGCCGTAACTCGGCCACGAACCCACATCGAGCCACGACAGGTCCATCTCGACGGTTACCACTGAGACGCTCTGGTCCGTGCTTGCCGGCTCCATGATGGCGTAATCGACGCTGATCTTCGGCAGCGTCGGATAGACCTCCGCCAGCACCTGGGTCTGCTGGGCAGTGCCCCAGGCTTGCTGGATCTTCATCAGCCCCGCGTGCGCCTCGGGCTTGAACCGGCGGATGCACTCGAGCACCGTCCGCGCTTTCCAGACGAACATACCCGAGTTCCAACTGAACATCCCGCTGGCGACGTACGCCTGCGCACGCTGCAAATTCGGCTTCTCGACATACCTCGCCACGCGGTAGGCACCCGGTGCGTGCTTGTCGGGCACAGGCCCGGCACGCTCGATATACCCAAACCCCGTCGCGGCGTACGTCGGCTTGATCGAGAAGCAGACCAGTCGGGTTGGGTCGGCCTCGACGAGTTTAAAACCCAGTTCGACGCGCTGGCGGAAGACCTCCTGCGGCTCGATGACGTGGTCGGCGGTGAAGACCGCAAAGACCGCCTCGGGGTCGATCTTGGCCAGCACCGCCGCGGTCAGGCCCACGGCGTTGAGCGTGTCGCGGGGCACCGGCTCGCCCAGGATCCGCTCGCCCGAAAACGCCGGGAGGCTCGCGCTGATCGCCGAGCGGTACTGCTCCCCGGTGCAGATATAACAGTTGCCCGCGGGGACCAGCCCCTCAATACGCTCGGCGGCGACCTGCAGCAGGCTCTTGGCCGGCGCAGAATCAGACGCACCGGCTGGCCGCACCAGCGGCAACAACTGCTTGGGCCGGCCACCCCGGCTCATCGGCCACAGCCGAGTCCCCAGACCACCTGCCATGATCATCGCGTGCCGCATGGGGGAGAATATCGGGCTAAACCACGCCGAGGCTGAGCCGTGAACGTTCACCTCGATGATTTTTTCTTCACAACGCCCCCGCCCCGGCAAAGACCAGCCCCACCAGTTGATCCGCCGTCAGGCCCTCGGGGGTCTTGTGCTTCTCGATGGCCCGCAAGACCTTCCGCTCGGCCTCGGGCCGCTGCTCGCCAAGGCGCACGAGCACCTCGACGGCGTCCCCCGCCGGGCCGGGCAACCCCGGCGCACTGGCCGGCGCTTGGCGCGGGGACAAACGCCCGACGCCCACCCTGGTCTGGATATCCCCGGCCCCCGCAAAGCGGTCGGCCTTCCCCTTGAGCTCGGCGATGATCGTCTCGGCCAGGCGCTTGCCGATCTCCGGCAGCGCGGTCAATCCCTTCGCGTCGCCTCTGAGGATCATCCCCGCGATCACCCCCGGCGGCTCGGCCAGCGCACGCAACGCCTTGCGCACCCCAATGCCCTTAACCGTCGTGAAGAGATCAAAGAACGCCTGCTCATCAGCGGTGCTAAAGCCGAGTATCTGCGGCGTGAAACTCGTCCCCTGCCCCTCGGCCTGCAAGAACGCGCTCGTCCGCAGTGTTACGACGCTCCCGACGCTCGTGGCCAGTTGCCGGGCCAAGTAGGCCGGGAGCATGACCTCCAGGCTCATCGCCTCGCCGAGTGTGCCAGCCGGGCGCACGACGCCGACGGACCCCTCGATGGCTTCTAATGTTCCAGTCAGGCGTGCGATCATCACCGGCAGGGTACGTTCGCCCAAGCCTACAAAGCACCGTGCACCCGATACCCCCGATCACCGTTGTCGCCCAGGGCCAGGGGGCGCGCCCGCGGTGGGTGGTCATAGACAAACCGCCGGGGCTGCTCTCGGTGCCGGGCAAGGACCCCGAGCTGCCCAACGCGCAGGCCTGGTGCCGGGGTGCGTTTGCGCACGCCCAAGGCCCGATCACCGTCCACCGTCTGGACATGCACACCTCGGGCGTCCTGCTGCTGGCGCTCGACGCAGAGGCCCACCGGGCGCTCTCGGCGCAGTTCGCACGCCGGGAGGTCGAAAAAACCTACACCGCCCTCGTGCACGGCACGCCCCCGCACGCCGAGGGGACCATCGACCTGCCGATGCGTGCAGACATCACCCGCCGGCCCTTGCAGATCATTGACCAGACGCTCGGCAAGCCTGCCCAGACCACCTACCGCGTCCTGACCCACAACGCGGGCACCACGCGTGTTGAGATGGTGCCGCACACGGGGCGCTCGCACCAACTCCGCCTGCACATGGCCACGATCGCTTGCCCGATCGTCGGCGACGCGCTCTACGGCCCGCCGGGGGACCCATCGCCACGCTTGATGCTGCACGCGAGAAGCCTGATGTTCACCGACCCCGACACCGGTGCCCGCATCACGTGCACCGCCGAGCCTGCATTCTGAACCCCTCCCCCAGAACCTTCTGGCCAGGAGGAACAGGGGTATGGGATATGTCCCTTCATCACGCGCACCAACCTCCAACCCCGCGCAGGTTGCCCCCATCTACCCCTGAACGATTGTCTATGCTTTTGCGCATGAAACGCACGCGATCGGCATCTCTCTGCCTCGTCCTCCTTGCCGGGTTGTCGGCGGGGGCGTGCGTCTCCGTCGCCGACCGCACCGATGACGCGCTCGTCGGCGGGCGCGTCCCCCTCTCGGCCTTTAAGCCCGTTGACACAACGCCGCAGCCCGGCGGGCCCGTGCTCCCCTTCCCGCCGGCGCCCGAGACCAAGACCACCAAACTTGACCGGAGCAACTGGCCCACGACCTACTTCTTCGTGCCGGGCCAGGAGATCGTCCACCAGCCGACGTACGTCGGGCACCTCCCAGCCCCTGCGACCACACCCAGGCAACGCGGGGAGTTCCCCACCATCGAGGACGCCGGGGACGTGTCAAGCTCCGATCCCTCACGCCAGGCACAGGCCAAGCATGGGCTGATCGCGCCGGTCTATGCCCTGGGCGATGCGCTCCTACTGATCCCTCGCGCCGTCATCACCCCCCCCGACACGCAGGTCCGCTCGAAGGTCCGCAACGCGCGCATCCCCACGACGATGCAGAGCATGATCCCGATGCCGCCCTCGGCGCTCCCCCCGCTGCCACCACTGCAGGCATCACCAGTGCGCACAGAGGGTGAGCCCTTGCTCGCCCCTGATCCCGATTCGGCTCCCACTCCGGCACCCTCTTCCCCCACACCACCACCGCCCACAACACCACCCCCCGCCACCACACCCAGCGGCGCACCACTGCCCCCCGGCGTAACACCCGCGGCACCGGAACCCAAGCCGTGATCGACCAGGGGTACCAAAAACGTGCCACACGCGAGCGGATCAAAACCCTCCTGATCGGGCTGGGGATCGGCTGTGCGCTCTCGGCGATGCTCCTGATGGCCAAGTACCGCCTCTCTCAACGCAACTCCACACCCACACCCGCAACAACACCGGCAGACTCAGCCAGCAAGCCGATACTCTCCCCTCATGTACCCTTGGCCACTTCCTAGACGCGCGCACCTATCGATCCTGGGCCTGCTTGCGCTGATGGGTGGGTGTGTGGGCAACCAGGGCTCGCGTTCGACGATCCCCACGATCAAGCCGGGGGACATCGCGGGCCGGTACGTGCTGGTGATGGGTGATGCGGACATGAACGCCGGGGCGGTTGGGCCACTGTTTACCCGCCCGCCTGAGGTCGATCAGTTGACGGTCATTGGGCTTCCGATCGCCTCGTCGGACGCATCGCCGCTGGGCTGGAACACGCGTGTTGCGCAGGTGCGTGCGGGCAACTCGGTGCTCGGGCCGCCGGGGGCGATCGCGGTTACACCCGACGGGATGCGCGCGTACGTCTGCGAGCCGGTCAGGCCGATCCCCCCGGGCTCGCAGGGGCCGGTCCAGCCCGTGCCTGGGGACCAGATCACACCGATCGACCTGACGGACCCGAGCCAACCGGTCGGGCTGGCGCCGATCCGGGTCGGGTTGTCGCCCGTGAGCGTCGATGTCCACCCGGGCGGGGAGTTTGTCGCCGTGGGCACGGCTGAGCCTGGCCAGCAGATCGCGCTGCTGCGCGTCGGGCGCGAGGATGAAACCCCGCTGGCCTTCCCCCTTCTGGGGATCGACGACGATCGTGCCGAGGTCGGGGCAATAGCCTGGCACCCGACGGGGCGCTACTTGGCCGTGGCGTTGCCCGCACGCCGGCGGGTGGTGCTCTATGAGTTTTCAACCAGCCAAGAGAACGCGCTGCCTGCGCTGGCGCCGTGGGGGGAACCTGTAACACTCCCGGCTCGCCCGCTGGCGATCCGGTTTACACCCGGCGGCAGGCACCTGCTTGTAACCTGTGCCGGGGCACCGGCGGAGCCTGGGCAGGGTCCGCTGCCGGCCAGCGACGTTGGCGCGTTAGTGGCGGTGGCGTTATCGGACGTTCCGACGCAGACGACCCAATCCCTCGGCGAGCCGGGGATTGCCGTGGCGCACAGCATCAGCGACAATCAACCCCTCGGGCAGATGCCCGAGGGGCTAGCCGTGGGGCCTGATGGGGTCAGTGTCGCCGTCGCCAGTTGGGGGAGCCAGGCGCAGCCGGCGCGTGGGCCTGCCAGGCCGCAGGGTGGAGAAGTCCGGCTGTTTTCGCTCAGCCCCCGCACGGGTCGCTTGTCGCCCCTGGCCCAGCGCCCCGCACGGGGTGTGCCGACGGGTGTCGCCTTTGACACCAGCGGCAAGCACCTGCTGGTGGCGCAGTTGCGTTCGACGGACCCCTCGGCGATCGACGGGGAACTGACGTTCTTCCGCATCGCGCGTACCGTTAACAAGACCACGCTCTATGAGGCCGGCTTTGTCGTCGGCATCGGGGCCGGGCCGCACGGGAACCTGATCGTTAAATAGAGGCAGACATGAACCGCAACACTACGATGACACTGCTGCTGGCTGTGACCCTTGCCGCCGGGGGGATCGGGTATGGGTGCGGGCAGCCCGCCGGGACGCAGGGGGTGAAGACCTACGCCCCCCCCACCGCAACGCCTGACGCGACGTACACGACGCGTGCGGTCATTGAGCAGTTGCCGGAGGCGGGCAAGCCGCAGACGCAGCTGCGGTGCCACCACGAGGCGGTCGATGATTTCAAGAATGCCCAGGGGAAGGTTGTGGGGATGTCGGCGATGGTGATGGACTTTCCCCCGGCCAAGGGTGTCTCACTGGACGGGCTGAAAGTCGGCGACAAAGTGCTGATGACGTGGAGCGTCTGGTGGGAGCACACGCCTAACTGGCTGGCGATGAAGATCGTCAAACTCCCCGACGACACGGTGCTGGAGTTCCGGGCCAAGAAGCCGATCGCGGCGGAGGGGACGCCCAAGTAGGGTGTCGTGCAGAGAATTGGGGGGGGCTTTCGAGCTGCGGAGCGGGCTGGAAGCCCGCGCCACCGGTTCAGAGTTCGCGTAGCCCAGCTTGCCGCTCGCCCCGCACATAAAAAAACCCAGCGCCCAACACAACGTCGGGCACCGGGTCTCGTGGGGGTCTCTGTCTAGTGGACTCGATCTTTGCGTAAAAGCTGGTGAACTGGGGACCGGACCTAGTCAGAAGAATCTCAACGAGGAAGTATACGTCATATCTGAACGATCGTTCAACTCTGGAGGAAAAAAATCCACAATTTTGTGCTAAACATCGACAATAGGTCTTTTTGCTCCCTCTATGTTCTGATAGGATTTTGATTGGCTCGACAGGGTGCCGGCAGGGGGAGCCTCAGGTCGTGCCGCGACGCATCTCAGGGACGAGGGCCTGGATGGCTTCGATGACACTCTGTTTGGGGCGGGCGGCGTCGCGCATCGGGGCAAGGGCAGTGGCGAGGTCGGTCGGTGGGGTGGGCCTGCTTGGGGCAGGTGTGTTTGTCTGTGCCTGTTTGCTGCGCCACTGCCCAATGGCCGGGTGGGTAGTAGGCGTGAGCATCTCGGCGGAATAGGCGAGCTCTTCGTAGAGTTTTTCGCCCGGACGCGCGCCGGTGAAGACGATCGGGTGCCGGGCGGTGTCGAACTCATCTTCACTGAGCGTGGCGATCTGCTGATGGATCTGCTCGCGTTCAGAAGCCACCGCGAGCGCGGCGGGGGGGATGCTGGCTGGGTTGATCTCTGGGCCCAGGCCCTGCTGACGCAAAAATCGCACGGCCATCTCCAGAATACTGATCGGCTCGCCCATGTCCAGCACATAGACCGGCGACGTGCCAGTCGCCTGCTCCAGCGCGGCGGCTTGGACGACGAGCGTCGCCGCCTCGGGGATGGTCATGAAGTATCGCGTCATGCGCGGGTCTGTTACCGTGATCGGGTGCCCCTCGGCGAGCTGCTGGCTCCAGATCGGGATGACGCTGCACGCGCTGGCGAGCACGTTGCCGAAGCGGACCATCGAGAGCCGGCAGGTGTGCTGCTTGGGGCCTGCGCCGCTAGCCAGGCCCTGCACGTACATCTCTGCCAGGCGTTTGGTTGCGCCCATGACGCTCGTCGGGTTGACGGCCTTGTCGCTGGAGATCATCACAAACCGCTCGACGCCCGCGGCGATGCAGGCGTCGGCGACGCTCTTGGTGCCAAAGAGGTTGTTGCTCAGCGCGTGGCTGGGGTGCTCTTCCATCAGCGGGACGTGCTTGTGCGCCGCGGCGTGGAAGACGGCGTGCGGGCGGAGCTCTTCGAGCACGCGGCGGGTGCCCGGCTCATCGACGATGTCGTGCAGGATTGCCCGGCGTTGGAGGGCGGGGAACCGGCGTGAGAGTTGCTGGTCGATCTCGAAGAGGGCGTTCTCGCTGCGCTCCATGAGGATGACCTGCTCGGGCTTGAAGGCCGCGCAGACGCGGGCGAGCTCGCTGCCGATGCTCCCGCCTGCGCCGGTGATGAGGACGCGCTTGTTACGGATGATTTTGCTGACGCTGACCTTGTCAACGCCCCAGGGTGTGCGGCCGATGAGGGTGGCCGGGTCCATCGGGGTTGCCCGGCCGGGCCGGCCTGCGTTCGGTGCGCCCTGGAGGACGTCCTCGAAGGTGGGGACGAAGCGCTCGTTGATGCCGAGCTGGGTGAGCAGGCCGCTGACGCGGCGTGCCTCTTGGCGCATCGAGGCTGGGAGGCTGACGAGCGCGGCCTTGAAGCGCCACTGCGCGTGCAGGCCGATGAGCTCGTCGGTGTAGCCGAGGACCGGTGGGAGGAGGCCTGCGTCGGGCGCGGGGACGCCACGCTCGAGGTGGTGGACCAGGACGCAGCCGGTGGGGATGATGGGGTGCCCGGGTGCCGAGATCGCGGCCAGTTGCAGGGCCATGGCGCGAACGGCCTGCGCGGTGCCGATGAGGACCAGGCCTGTGGAGGGGAGCCCTGCGGGGCCTGTGGGGTGCAGGCGGGTGGGGTGGGTGGAGGTGGTGAGGGCGGGTTCACGGAGTGCGGACATGCCGGGTTATCGGCACATTGCGTGTGGGGGTGCAATCTGAGGGTGGGTTAGAGAGAAGAGGTTCAGGAGGGGGCGGAGGTTGGCCGAGGGACGCGGAGTGGGAGGGGGGGGTTCAAGACGTGGCTTCGGCGGGGGCGCATGGCAGCACCAGCACATTGAGGTGCTGGTGGCGGCCGGGGTGTTTGTGTTGTGGGGGGCCTGGCCTGAGGGGGGCTTAGGCCAGCCCTAAGAGTCGGCGGAGGAGGGTTGTGGTGTCCTGCTGGCCGATGGCGAAGTTCGTCAGCAGGCGGGAGCCAGCGGTGCCGGGGAGGCGCTGGAGGCCGCCGACGACGATGTTGCCGTAGAGCACGTTGAAGTCGGGGCTGCTCTCCGGTGAGTTGCCCGACTCGACCGCAACGGGGTCGGTGATCAAGAGCGTGGGGGCAGTGATGCGGACGCCCATGAGTTCACCCATCCGGCGTGCGATGGCGGATGTGAGGCCGACGACATAGGCATCGATCCCAGCCTGGTTGATGGGGAAGCCGAGTGAACCGATGGTGGGTGCGAAGACGACGGCCTGATCGCTGCGGTTGGCGTTGCCGACATCGACGCCTTGGGATGCGCCGAGGCGGAGGAGGCCGACTTCGGACCTTGGCTCGATGGTATCGGTGAGGAAGATGGTGGAGAACTGCTGGCCGACGAAGTCGTTGGCGGTGAGGGAGACATTGACGGGCACGCCCGCGACGGCGAAGAGGACGTTGAGTCGAATGATGAGTTGGGAGAGGGTGTAGTTGCGGGCGCTCTGGCCGCCGAGGCCGTCAACGTTGGCGAGTGTGAGGCCAGAGAAGGGGGCGAGGTTGGTGGGGGCGAAGGAATCGAGCCAGTTGATGATGCCGCCGCTGGTCTCGATGACGAAGTTTTGTGCGGCCTGTACGAGGGGTGTGGTAGTGCCGAGCTTGGTGATCTCGATGCGGTAGGTGGAGGTGAGTGCGCCTTGGACATAGAGGGCGTAGGTGCCTGGGTTTGCGGGGTTGAGTTGGCTGGGTGGGATGACGACTTCCATGTAGAAGTCGCCGCGTGAGTCGTAGCCATAGCTGGTTCGGCCGTCGTTGGCCAGGACGGTGTTGGGGGTGCCGCCCCAGGCGTTGATGCCGCGGGGGGCGAAGACGAGTTGTCCGGCATCGACGCCGCCGGGGCCACCGGTCTCGAAGAGGGAGAACTGGATGTTGCCGCGGTTGTCGTTGGCGTTGAAGCTGAAGGTGTTGTTGAATGCGGTCTGGGTCGGTAGGGACTGGCCGAGGTTGCCGCCGGAGTCGGCAACGCGGAGTGTGAAGCGGTAGCGTGTGTTGGCGTCAATGGAGTTGCGGTTATTGAGGTGCCAAACGTCGGCGTCGGTGAAGGCGGTGGCGGTGTTGCCGTTGGTCGCGTTGCCGTTGGCGCTCTGGACGAGGGCGACGTCGTCGGTGGTCCCGAAGATGCCGTCGGTGCCAGAGGTGTAGGTAACGCGGTCGCCGAAGCGGTTGGTGCCCGAGATGATGTCATCGCTGCGGCGTGTGGGGGTGCCGTTGCCGTCGAAGATGCGGTTGGGGCCGGGGTCGAGGTTGAGGCGGAAGCCGTCGGAGGTGTTGAGGTCTCCGACGATCTGCTCGTAGAGATCGTCAATGGTGCCCAGGGCGCCATCGGTCCCGGCAAAGGAGCTGGGCAGCGGGGCGACGGGGACGGCGGTGCCGTTGCCGGCGTCGTTGGTGCCGCCGAAGCCATTGTTGCCATCATCGAGGATGGTAACGGTGAAGGCGTAGTTACCAAAGCTGCCGCCTGTCGCCGGGAGGTTGATGATGTCACCGTTAGCGATAACTCTGCCGGGACCGACCTCGGAGTCAGCGGTGGCAAGATCGAGGGCAGTACTGCTAGAAGTAACCATGATCACAACGTTGACATCAGCGGTTGCCAAGAGCGAGCCGCCTATGTTGCGGAGCGTGGTAACGGGGTTGCCTGTAACGGCATCGATGATGCTGACGTTGGCGTTGAAGGCTGAGCCGGTGATGCCGCCGAGGATAAGGAGCTGCCCTTGTCGGATGGTGAGGCTGTAAAGGTCCACGTCGCTGCCGCGGTCGAAGGTGATGGGGTTGTATGCGGGGTGATCGCCCATGATGCCACGGACGGTGTAGGTCGAGTTGGTCGCGGGCCGGCCGGGGAGTGCAGCCGGTGAGTTGGGGGTCATGAGCACGTCGAGATTGACGGGGCCGTAGAAGGAGATGCTGGTATCGACGGCGTTGGGGCCAGCGACTGGGTCGGGTCGAGAGCCAAACTGGCGGGTGAGGCGGTCGCCGGCATCGCCGATGAGCAGATCGGAGGAGAAGTCGTCGCTGGCGGCGGAGGTGCCGTCGCTGTTGCCGTCGAGGGTCTGCGAGTCGGTCTGCCCGCGGAGGCGGTTGGGGCCTGAGGAGGCGATGACAAAGCGGTAGACGCCCGGAGCGGCCGCGGCGGGGAGGTCGGCGGTGTTGTCCCCGGGGGGGAGGCCTACGGGCTGGACGAGCGGGCGGTTGGTGACGGGGTTGGCCGGGCCGAATAAGAAGTTGGTGTTGTTATTGAAGCGGATGGTAACGGTGCGGGTTGCTGGGTCGTAGCCCAGGATGGCATAGTCGGCGCCGGACTGCAGCAGCGTCTGCCCGGCTGGGGTCTGGGTCAGCAGGATGCGCTGTCCGGGGGCGGTGCCCGGCTCAGCACCGCGCAGCTCAAAGATGCTCAACGCCCCGGCGATGCTGTTGGGGTCGATGGGCTGGTTGAAGACGATGCTTGCGGTGTACAGCCCGCCGAGCTCGGTAACACTGATGTCGCTGACCTGCAACGGCAGCGGGAGGACCTGCTTGGCCTCGACCTTGAGGTTCGTGCTCTGGACGAACGCCACCCCCGCAGCACGCACGGTGCCGATGCTCCCGTTGCTGGTGATGCGGAAGGACTGGGTGTTCAGCGACGAGCCCGTGGCAGCGCCGGTGATGGTGACGTTGCCCAGGGCCGAGCGACCGGAGGCGGAGCGGTCGTCGGCCGTGCCCAGGAGATTGTCAACCCCGGGGGCGATGCCCGCGCTGATGTTCGAGCGTGTGAACGCGCCGGTGATGGTGATGCTGGCGATGTTCCCGTCGCTGAGGCGGTCGGCGTTGCGCCCGGTGCCGCCGAAGGCGCCGTCGCGACCGAGGTCAACACCGGCGGTGATGAGTGAGCCGACGACGCTGCCGGTGATGGTTGTAGCACCGAGGTTGCCCCCGGCGGCGATGATCGAGCTGTCCAGGCCGACGGGCACGGCTGTTGCGCCGACCTGCACGTTCCCGATGTTCCCCCCCGCACGCACCGCGGACAGGTTGGTCATCGCGCCGGTAACGCGGAACTGGTTGATATCCCGGTCAGAGCTAATCGTGCCGACAAACGCGCCGTTGATGGTGATGTTCCCGAAGTTCCCAGCCTGGACCAGCGCCCGCTGGGTGAGGGTGCCCAGGCCGCCGGTGGTGGTGAGTGTTGTAATCTCGCGGGCGGAGACCTCAATGGTGTCTCCCGGTGCGCCCGCCGCGCCGGTGTTGAGGGTGGTGATGTTCTGCCCGATGAGGATCGCCGAGTTGCCCGGGTTGTTGTCGGTAACCGAGCGGACCTGCAGGGTGTTCACGCTGCCGTCGATAGCGATGGTCGGCCCGGCGGCTGGGTTGAACAGCGGCGCGGTGATGACCAGCGAGCCGAGGGAGGAGTCGTCCGAGGAGATGATCCCCAGCCCGTTGACAAGCGTGCTGGTCGAGGTGATGCGCAGGGTGCTGGCGTTGGTCGAGCCGACGAGCACGACGCGCGAGGTCGCCGGGTCCCAGAAGGCCGTGTTGGCCGGGCCGGTGTAGGTGATGGTGATGGGGCTGCCGTTGACGGTGCGGTTGAGGGGGGCGGACGTGAACACAGTGAACGCGGCCGTCGAGCCGCTGAAGGTGGGCTGGCTGGCGTCGGTTGTGTTGACGACGTTGACGATGTTCCCGTTGGTGCCGTGGACGATGCCCGTTACGGTGCCGCGTGAGGTGTCGGCGGTAACGATGTTGTTGCTGTTGGTGCCCGTAACCGAGACGGTGGTGATGGTCGAAAGGCCGGGTGCAGCGCGATCGTCGTCGTTGCCCAGGATGCCGTCGGCGCCGGGCAGGACGCCGGCGTTGATGGTGTTGTTGTCGGCGCCGCCACGGAAGGTAACGGTGCCGACCCGCCCGGACTGGACGATGTCTGCGTTCTCGCCCGTCCCGCCGGGGAGGCGGTCAGCGCCCAGGAGAATGCCGCCCTGGATCGTGGCCCCGCGTGCCCGCTGGTTGGCCGAGACGGTCTGGATCAGATCGCCGGCACCGATGAACGTGGCCCCGCCGACGGGCTGGGTGTTCACGGCGTCGCGGAGGTCAAAGTCGATGCCGCGCCCGGCGTTGATGGTGTTGATGTTCCGCCCGGCACTGATGGAGGCCTCGAAGATACCCCCGGCAGCGTTGATCGTCCCGATATCGCGCGAGGCGTAGATCGTCGGCCCATCGCGCCCGGCCGTGCGCACGGCACCGGGCGGGAGCTGGTTGCGCCGCTCGCTTGCCGCCACGCCCGTGGCCGAGGTGGTGCTCAGCGCGCCGTTGACGCCGATGTCGCCGAAGATGGTGTCGCCGGTTACATTGATGGTGGTGATCGAGCCATTGAGCGCAAGCACGTCGCCGAGCAGGTGCCCGCGTGTGATGGTTACGGTCGTGATGTCGCCCTGGCGTGCCTCGATGCGGTTGGTGCCGTCGGCGCCGGCACGGAACGAGCCGTTGGTGATGGTAACGGTGCCGATGCCCCCTGAGTTGGCGATGATCGAGCCGTTGAAGTCCCCGTTGATGGTAACTGTGTTGATTCGGCTGGCGGCCTGGATGATGGCGTCGCTGACGAAGTCGGCCCCGGGCTGGAACGAGCGTGCTCGGCCCATGACCACGCTGTTGATGGTGCCGCCGACGAAGATATCCGAATAGATCACCCCGCCTGCGATGATGTTCGAGACGCTGGTGGGGATGGCCAGCTGGCCAACGCCCGCGCCGGTGGCGGGGTCACGCCGGCCGATGTCGCGCCCGGCCTGGAGGGTCGTAACGACCCCGACGACGTTCATGCTCAGGTTCAGGTCGCGCCCGGCAAAGACGGTGTTGAGCGTCCCGTCCGTCGCGTCGGTAGTGGTGATCGTCAGGTCGATGTCCCCCGCCGTTGCGCGCACCGTGCCGATGGGGCCGCTGCTGAGCACATCGCCGGAGATGCTGTTGGCAGCCGTGATGGTGTTGATGCGCCCGTCGGGGCCGTTGGAGTCGATGCGGACACGGTCGATCGAGCCGCCGGCGGTGACCGTCTCGATGGCCCCGTTGGCCGCGATCGTGCTGTTGATGATGTTGCGACCGGCGTTGATGGTCGCCACGCGGGAGGCGTTGACGGTCGTCTGGATGATGTCGCGCGTCGCGTTGACCCGCGTCATCGAGGCGGCGAAGGTGATCGACGAGCGCAGGATGTCGCGCGCGTTGATGCTGCCGGTGAGGGCACGCCCGGCGGCGATGAACTGGTCGCTGATGACCCCAACCGACGGGTTGTTGACCGTCAGGTTGCCGATGTCCAGCTCGGCACGGATCGACGAGACGTAGTTTGACAACGCGTCGCCCTGTGTGGTGCTGTTGCGGAAGTTGTCGGCACGGATCGAGCGGATCAGCCCGCTGTCGTTCTGCCCGGCAACGCGCACGGCACGCGCTTGGCTGGCATCCCACGAGCCGCCGGTGATCTGCACCGTGTTGATCAGCGTGGCAAAGATGCGCGAGCGGGTGAAGCTCGAGTTGGTGATCGTTACCTGCCCGACGCTCCCGATGAGGGCCGTCTCCGGGTCGCTCACGGTGATGTCGCGTGTGGCCGCGTAGCGCGCCGAGCGCCACCAGGTGTCAAACGTCGAGACGCCGATGAACATCCCATCGACCGCGCCGCCACGAATGCTGATGCCCCCTATGCCTTGGGTGTTGATCTCGTTGAGCTGGTTGGTGTTGTTGACGTTACCGGCGATGATGATGCCGTTCATCTGCGGGTTAGCCGCACGGGTGGCGTTGACCTGCCCGATGTCGTCATAGGCGACAATCGAGGCCCGCGCAAACGGGGTGCTGCCGGGCGAGAGCAGCCCGTCGCCGACGTCGACGCTGTTGACGTCCGAGGCAAGGATGTTGCCGATGATCCCCTCAAAGAGCCCCGAGGTGTTGATGTTGTCGGCGTTAGCAACCACCGAGGTGAGCACGCCGGGACGCTGCCCGCCGCCGGCGATCCCGCCCTGCAGGATCACGTCCCCAACAGCCCCGTTGGCACGCACCGAGGCGACGGCCCCGGTCGAGACATACAGCCCATTGGCAAACTGATCAACCGGCGAGCCGATGTCCTCGAGCGTGCGCTGCGGGTCACCCGAGCCCGTCCAGTTGAAGGGGACGTTGACCTGATCGTTCACGTCCGTGCCCAGGAGCGCGTCGGGGATGACCACCGCGTTCTGGCCCGTCAGCAGGTTGCGGACCGGTGCGAGCATGTTCTGGGTGGCCAGGGTCGATTGCACGCGGCCGAGGTCCCCGTCGGTGAAGAAGGTGGTCAGGGCCGTGGTCGTAACGGACATGAAGCTGCCACGCGGGGTGGTGTTGCTGATGGTGTCGACGCCTGCGCCGGTGATCGTCAGCGAGCGCACGTCGATGGTGCCCGGGCCCGTCAGGTTGACGCGGGAGGTGTTCCGGGTGGTATTCACAACGATGCGGTCAAGGCCCAGCACCCCGGTGGAAGTGCTGGCGATGTTCAACTGCGCGCCGTTCTGCAAGTCGGCCTCGATGCCGCCGACGGTCACGCCCGGCCCGGCGGGGATCAGCCGAACGATGCCCGAGCTGGGCGTGCCGAAGATGGTCCCCGTCTGGACGATGGTGATGGTGAAGGTAACGCCCGAGTCGTCCGTGAGCGTCAAGGGGGTGTTGACCACCAGCGGGATGAAATAATCGTTGACGGGGCTGCTACCGATCGGCACCAGCGTGGTGCCCAGGAAGCTGGCAAAGCGGATGTTGCTCCCCGAGCCGAGGTTCAGCGTCGGCTGGCGGAGAACAAACCGCCCGAAGCTGGCGAGATTCCCGCTGGGCGTGCCCGCGCCGACGATGAACTGGTCGATCGTCGAGTTGCTCGACGTCGTCAGCGTCAGCGCGTTGCCGTTGGCAAACGTGCCAACACGCAGACGGCCGATGTTCCCTGGGTCCCCGCTGGTGCCCGTACTGAGAACAAAACTGCCCTGGGCGATCTGCTGACGGCGGGCGCTCGGGGAGTTCTGGTAGCCGATCGCGTTGGCCACCGTGATGTCGCCGATGGAGCCACCGACGCTCAATGTCGTCGAGATCAGGTTCTGCTGCACCGTGAACCGGCCCAGGTCCCCGCCGACGGTAATCGTCGCGCCGACCTGGTCGGCGCCGACGGTGTAGCCAAACAGGTTGCCGCCCACATCGGCCGTGAACCCCACCGTCTCCAGGTACGCATCGTTCGGCTCGTTGGTCGGGTCCCACGGCGGGCGCGTTGAGCCACCGCCGGTGCCACCGGTCAAGAACGGGAGGCCAGAAACCCCGATGGTGTCGGCACCGGTGTTGATCCACCCCACGTTCCCGTTTGCAACTGACACCACACTACCGCGGGAACCACCACCGGTTGAGTACATCCCAAGGCTCGTCGGGG
This sequence comes from bacterium, assembly GCA_046339895.1. Classification (GTDB taxonomy): domain Bacteria; phylum Planctomycetota; class Phycisphaerae; order Phycisphaerales; family UBA1924; genus JAJTGZ01. The sequence goes on from JBKDDT010000013.1 coordinate 63,829, forward strand.
CGATCCCGTTGAGCGCGATCGTGTAGGGCTGCTGGCTCCGGAAAAAGATGGCGTTATCCGGCTGGTCGAGCTGCGAGCCGATCTCGATGAAATAGACGCCGTCGGCCTCGGGCGTGAACTGCAAACGCACGGAGCTCTCGGTCCCGTTGATCCGGTCCTGCTGCGAGAGCCACGCCAACTGGTGCGTCGCCACCAACCGCCCGTCTTGATCGTAAATCCGCGCGTAGACGCGGTCACGGTACTGGATCGGGGGCTGGGGCAACGTCTGGAAATTGATGTCCGCGGTGATCTGCTGGCCCCGCGCCCCAGCAAAGGCATAGGTGTCGCTCACATCCTCGGTCGGGTTGATCGGATCGGCCGCGCCCACGCTGCCGGTGATCGTCACAGACCGCGAAGGTGAGGCCACAAACTCGGCGTTACGCCCAGGCCCGTTGCGGTAGAACGACTGCCCGAACAGGTACGCCGTCGGCGTACCAAAGAACGTGTTTAACGCCGCGGCAGTGCTCCCCGTCGGGTTGGTGCCCAGGATCCTCTCCATCTCTATGTACCTGCCAAAGCTCAGACGCGCCCGCGCGTTCTGCGTGTCCCCGAGCACCTGCACACTGGCTGTGTTGCGGCCGGCAAACTGCAGCACCCCCGCCACCCCACCAACAAATATCTGGTTGTCCGTGTTGTTCGTCCCGTCAAAGCTGCTGGTGTTGAACGTTCCCAGAGCAAGCTGGTCGTCCTGCACCCAGTACCCCGACTGCCCACCGACGATGACACGACCAAGGTCCCCATCAATGACCACGTCCCCGTACAAGTGCTGCGTGGCCAGGAACCCGAGCGAACCAGTCGTCCGCACTGTGCCGATGAGGATACCTGAAACATTAATCCCCCCAAAGCTCGGCACCAGCAAGGTGTCAAAGCCCATCGTTCCGGTCCCCAGCCCCGGTACCGTCCCCACCTGCAGGGTCCTGAAGTTCAACTCCACATCGGGCAGGATCGGGTTGATGGGTCTTGGACCAATGGTGCTTGCTGTCGCTGGCTGATTCTCTGCCAGCGTGTTCACCCCCCAATAACCAAGGGAAGTCGTTCCCGTCCGGATAAACGGCGAGCCAACGATCACGTTCCCAAGCCCGCTGGGAAGCCCGGTCGGCACCTGCGGCCCGCCACGCGGGTCGGTAAACCCGAACCCCATACCAGCGGCTTGGAATGCATCCAACAGGCCCAAGCCCGTGCGGAACTCAAAGATCGTGTCCGTCGCACCGCGCCAGGGGTTGCTCCCCTCGGTGATAAGCCGGACCTGTGGGGCGCGGTTCTCAGCCGCAGGTGGAAGCGTTGCGCCGACCAAAGGCGCCTCCCACTGCTCCTCATCTAGGATAGAAGCGGGGTCCGTCCGTGCCGCATTCCACGCCCGGCTGGTGATGATCCCCCCGCTGACCTGCACCGTCGTGCTCGGGCCACCATTGACCAGAACAATCCGCCCGATACCGTCGTTGATCCGGGGCACCGCCGCGACATCCGAGTCATCGATCAGGTTGTCCGCACCCACCACCCCGATCAACCCAGGTGCGATGCTCCGCATCGTGATCCGCGTCGGGGGGTCAGTCTGTAGTGCCGGGGGGATCGGGGGCACGATCGGGCCGAGGAACGACGCGGCCAGGCCCTGCCCAAACCCACCGAGCAGCGGCGAACCCGTCTGCGGCGTGCCGATCGCCAGCGTCTGTACCATCGCCCGGCCAAGCAGGTCAAAGACCAGCACGGTATCGCCGGGGTTCCCCGTGATCGTGATCGATGCACCAAAGACCCTCGGCTGGTTGATCCCGTTAACAAACGAGGGCGGGAACGCCTGCGGCCCCCCGTCAGTTGCTGCACCAAGATTGTTAAAGCTCTCGTTGGTCCGGGCCGTTGTTGCCGTCGGGAAGGCCACAAACTCACGCACCGGCACCGGCGGAAGTGTTACCTGCAGCACAGGGATGAAGTATGCAAACCGCGCCGTCGCCTGCGTCTGCCCGGGCAGGATCGTCAGCGCGAACATGTAGTCGCGCTGCTCAAGCTGCTCAAAGTGCTTCGAGGCCGGGCGCCGCTGACCCGCCGCCGACAGCGTCGCCAGCGCACGCCTGCCCAGTGTGCCCGCACGACCAGTTACGCCACGAAGCAGTTGATCCAGCTTACCCATTGTCCGACTCCTCAATAAACAGCCCGGCATAGGCCGGGCAGATTCCGCCACCACACGCCCCCATGCTAACCACCCCAACGCACAGGGGCAAAACCCCCCGACGCGTAAGCACCCAAGCCGCCGGCAACCCCGGCAGCCGACGTGCCTATACGCCCCACGCACCAGAATGGATGCCCATTTTGTTGCCAACACGCCCCGCACGCCGACAATCTCACGACCGCCAACACCCCATCGACCTCACCCCACCACCCCGCACGCCCTTACACTGATGCTCGCTCAAATACCATCCTCATGGGCCTTGCACGTCCCCCCCCTGCTGGCGCTCCTGGCGGGCCTAATCCTCTGGTGCGCCGGCGGAAAAATGCTCAAACTCGGCGTCATCCTCACCGGCCTGATGCTCGGCGGTTTGCTCGGCGCCACCCTTGGCCTCCTGCTCTCGCCCGGCCTTGGACCACTCATCGGGCTACTGCTCGGTGTGCTCATCGGCGGCGTGCTCGCCACGGTGTTTTACCGCATTTTCCTCGGCCTCACCTTCGGCCTTGGCACCGCCCTTGCCTGTGCCGTCATCGGACTCGCCCTCGCCGGCGGCAGCATGCGCCTGCCCGCCGCCGTCTTGGACGATCAGCCCGACGACCTCCCCAACGGCCTGGGCGGCGAAGAACTCCCCCTCGTTGCCCCCAAGGCGACCCCCATCGTTACCACACCACTCTCAATAGACATACCCGCCGAGCCTGGCCCCAACCCAAACGATGTTGAAAAACCCGCCAACGAACCCAACCACAACGTCGTCGCAGGCAAAAACGCACGCAAACACAACCGCCCACGGGCCACCCAAACCCACGCCCCCGACCCGGACTTCCCCGGCGGCCCCGCCTCGGGCGATGAACCCCCGGCACCCGCACACAAAAACCCACCCGCCGATACAACCAAGCCCGCCAAACCCTGGCTCGACCCCGACGCCGACCCCGCCAAGTTCCTCACCCACGCCCGGCATGACTTTGCCACCTGGTGGAAGCAAATCGACGAGCACACCCGCACCTGGGTACTCGGTGCCGGGCTTCTTGGTCTGATCGTCGGCACCCTCGCCGGGGTCCTCATGCCGGCCCGCGCGGCAACGATCCTCACCGCCGCCGTCGGATCGGCACTCTGGATGCCCGCAACACTCTGGCTCACCCGCGCCGCGGGCTTTGCCTGGCCCACCCCCGGCATGATCGCCCCACTCGCCTGGGTCATGGCCTGGGTCGCCCTCACCCTCGTCGGCGTCGCCCTACAAACCGCCTTCTTCCCCGGCACACCCAAACTCCCCCACGCCCCGGCCAAAGGCCGCAGGCGAGCGTCAACATAGAACCCCTCCCCCGAGAGCAGGGGCAGCGGTGGCGTTGTCGCGGGCAATGACCACACGAAAACCACAAACCCCGGCTCGGAGATCCGGGGTACCCAATCGCACAAAACCCGGCTCGGAGATCCGGGGTACCCAATCGCTCACTTCACAAATCCAATCCCCCTCACCCCTGCCCACCCACCCGCTCCCGCAGCAGCAGCGTAACCACCGCGTGCGCCTCGATTGCCCTTCCATCACCCACGGCATCCACGCGCTCGTGCGTCTTGCCCTTGACGTTCACACGCTCGGGGCTGACCTCCAGCAGCCTCGCCAGGTTCAGCCGAATCTGCTCCTTGATCGGCCCGATCTTCGGCCGCTCGCAGATCACCGTCGCGTCCATATTCCCCACCACATACCCGGCCACCTTCGCACGCCGGAGTGCCTCACGCAGGAACTGCGACGAATCCGCCCCCTCGTGCCTTGCATCGGTATCCGGGAACAACTCGCCAATATCCGGCAACGCGAGCGCCCCGAGGATCGCGTCCGTCGCCGCGTGCAGCAGCACGTCCCCGTCGCTGCGTGCCACCGGCCCGCTCTTGAGCTGCCCCTCGGCGATCCGCACGCCACCGATCACCATCGGCCGCCCCGCACCGTCGGGCGCCAACGGCTCAAGACGGTGCAGGTCCCACCCGTGCCCGATCCGCAGCGGCAACTCCCCCGCGAGCTCCACAGGGGGCGGTGCCTTGGGCAACGGCTTGGGCCGGCGCCCCCGCTGCGGCGCAACACTCCGCCGTTGCCGGCCCGGTGCATCCACACGCGGCTTGGGCTTGCTGGTCGTAGCTACTCGGCGTTTGCGGGCCATGAAAAACTCCTCAACACCTGCACCCAACACCGAACCTGCTCCACCGACATGATCATCGTATCGCACCCCCATCAACCCCGCAGAAATCCCACGCCATACACTGCACACGCTCGGCCAAAGCCAACAACACCCCCTAGAGAGCTACCCCCCCACGGCCCGATACACTCTCCTGCGACGCCCACAGCACCCCACCCGCAGCACGCACTTGGAGCTCCCACCATGCCTACTCGTCCAACCCTCCTGCTGACTTCCGCCGTGTTCGTCGCGCTCGCCTGTGCCGGGTGCGCCAACAACTTCTGGTACCCCGGCGGCCCGCTGGCCTCGCGCGACCAGTTTACCTACATCTCCACGCCCGACTACCCGCAGACGATCTCGGTGATCGACACACGCATCGACCAAGTGATCTGGACCGCCGAGGTGCCCGTCGATAAGCAGCTGGTGATACGCTTCTACAAAGATGAGGGCCTCCCCAACACCGCAACGCCCGACAAAATGGTCTGGGACATCTGGCCAGCCGGGCAAACCTCAGGGGACCCGCAGTTCACCTTCAACGCCCCCCCCTCCAACGCCCGGCGTGTGGACGTAACGCTCCGCCCCACCCCCGAGTTCCCCGCCCACATGAAGCCCGCCGGCGTCCCCATGCCCAACCTCCCCTTCCCCGAGCCAACCGCAAACGCCGGGAAGTAATCAAGCCCCCACCAGGTGGGGCAGGCTTCCCAGCCTGCCTCTTGAGGGTGGGGCAGGCTTCCCAGCCTGCCTCGGCCCAGGCCCACCCCAACACCTCACCCGGCCAATCATCCCCCATGCCACGGGTGCTCCTCATTCTCACAACACTTCTCTTGCCCATGCTCCTGATGCATGCCTGCACCAGCGCCGAGAGCACCCCCGCGCAACCCCAGACGATCAGGCCGATACCCACACTCACCCCCGCCGAGCTGGCACCAATCGCCACCGCGCGCACGCTCGTCGGCCGGACTGGCCCAACGCCCACACCCGCCACGCCCGAGGCCATCACGCCCACACCCAAACCCCCCGGCGGCACCGCCACCACACGCCCACTCAATCCCAACCCACAACCAATCGCACAACCCACCAAAGCAGAGCCGAGGACAGAACCAACCTCCGAAACCTCCCCCTGGAAGCTCGCCCAACCACTCGCCGTGCGCGAGCACACGCCCACACCACCTCCAAAACCCGAGCCACCGACACCCCCCAAGACCACCACCCCCACTCCCTCCCTCGTCCAACTCTTCCCCGCCGTGCGCGTCGATCGCGTCCAGCGTTTCGTCGAGTTTGACGGCACCATCCCCATCGACGCGCACGACCCCGGCGCACCCAACGTCTACCTCGAACTCATCGCCTGCACGCGCGACTCGCGCGAGCACGAGTCGCTGGTGGTAACCAGCGCAAAGCCCTCGCACATCCACGCCGCGCTGCTCCTGCTCGGCCTGGAACCAGGCACCCCAGAGCGCCTAGACCCCTCGGCACCCATGCCCGCCACAGGCCCCACGCTCCGCATCGAAATCCTCTTCAAGGCCGACAACCAGACCACCACACGCCGCGTCGAAGAGCTCATCATCAACGCCAAGACCGGCAAGACGCTCCCCAACCAGCAGTGGGTCTTCGCCGGCTCACGCTTCCTGCCCAAACCCAACAACAACGGCACCACCACCGAGGTCTACGACGCCGACGGCACCGGGACGCTCATCGGGCTGGCAACCTTCGGCAGCGAGACCATCGCCCCACGCGCAGGCTTCTCACCCCAGGCCAGCGTCGCCGAGCCCGTCTGGATCGCACGCAAGGAAACCCTCCCCAAAATCGGCACGCCGGTAACCGTCCGCCTGCACCCCATCAACGCCGACCGCTGATAACCCCTCCCCCAGAACGTTCTGGCAGGCAGGGGCAGCAGCGGGCTTATCTCATAGCCAAATGGTCAAATGAAGGCGCGTTGTATTCGCGCTTTCACTCTGCCACGTTGCTCCTTTGCCACTTGCCCACTTGCCCACTTGCCCACTTGACCACTTGCCCACTTGACCATTTGACCACTTTCATTCCTACCCTCCCCCATGCCCAACCGCATCGACATCCAAAAAACCTACAAACTCTTCGTCAACGGCACCTTCCCACGCTCTGAGAGCGGCCGCACCGCCGTCATCACCGCCGACGACGGCACCATCCTCGGGCACGCCTGCCGCGCCAGCCGAAAGGACCTCCGCGACTCCGTGCTCGCCGCCCGCGCCGGCCTGGGCAAGTGGAAGTCCGCCACGGCCTACAACCGCGCGCAGGTCCTCTACCGCCTGGCCGAGATGCTCCAAACCCGCCGTGCCGAGTTCATCGACCTGCTCACGCACGCCGGCGAGGCCGACGCCCACGAGCAGTTCGCTGCCTCCATCGACCGCGCCGTTTACTTCGCCGGCTGGGCCGACAAGTGGACCCACATCCTCGGCACGCAAAACCCCGTCGCCGGCCCGTACTGGAACCTGAGCACCCCCGAGCCCGTCGGCGTTGTCGCCATCGCCTGCCCTGCCGCCCCTGCGATGCTGCCGATGCTCTCGCTCATGCTCCCCGTGCTCGCCACCGGCGCAGCGTGCGTGCTCCTCACACCCGCCTTCGCACCCATCCCATCCACCCTCGGCGAGGTGCTCGCCACCTGCGACCTCCCCCCAGGCACGGCCAACATCCTCACCGCCGACCTGGCCGACCTGCTGCCAGTGGTCGCCAAGCACCGGGACATCGACGCGGTCCTCGCCGCGGGCCTGACCGACGAAGACTCCCGCACGCTCCGCGAAGGCACCGCCGAGAACCTCAAACGCGTTACGATCCTGCCCGGTTCCGACTGGCTCGACCACACCCGCTGGCAGTCCCTAGCCACCATCGAAGCCCTTGCCGAGATCAAAACCGTCTGGCACCCCGTGGGGTGGTGAACAAATGGAGGTTTGCATTTTCTCATAACCCCTCCCCCGAGCGCACGGGCAGGGGTGCGGTTGGCACGGGCAAGGACCATATGAAAACCAAAACGCCCGGCCCGGAGGTCCGGGGTACCCAGAACCCCCCCAGAACATCCTGGCGGGCACGGGCAGGCGTGCGTTTCGTTCCGCCCGATCGCCACCCCAACGCAAAACGAAAAACCCCGGGCCATCTGGCCCGGGGTTGGTTTATTTGTAGGTTTGAGGTGCTCGGTTTGAGGTCCGAGGGCTTTGCATTCCCTCGGCCCTAACCCCTCACCCCTTCCTTAGCACCCCGCAAAGAAGCGGTTGAGGAAGACGATGATATCGTCGGCCGTCAGATCCCCGTCGATCGCCGTGGTGTTCTGGCCAGGGCCAGAGACGTCGCTGAGCAGGTTGCCCGCAAAGAAGCGGTTGAGGAAGACGATGATGTCGTCAGCCGTCAACTCCCCGTCGATCGCCGTGGTGTTCTGCCCGGGGCCTGAGATGTTGCTCGGGTTCGGGCAGGGGTTGGCCTCTGCCGTCAGGGATATCCACTGCTTGCCCGGGAAAGCCGTGTCGTTAGAGAAGTCCACGTTGCGCGTGGTGCCCGCGTTGGCCGGGGCCGTCCCCGTGCCGTCCCAGCTCGACCCGATGATCTGGTTGGACGCGAAACCATACCCGTCGTTGGTGATGAACCCGGCTAGCTTGATCTCCGAAGTCCCGTCCCAGCCCAACTCCGCCAGGTCGATCGAGAACTCCATACCCGTCGTAACCGCACCCGCGGCGGCCGCCGACCCGGTCGTCGCCGTTACACCGCCGATGTTGCTGTTGTCCAGCCTCAACTCGATCAGGCTGCCAACCGGCGTGCGCAGAGCAGGGTCGGCGTTGGCCATCACGTCGGCATTGACACGCGGGGCGTACTGCGCCTCCTTATCCCCAGAGAGCGGGAACCCGAACGGGTCCAGCAAGGGGGTGATCGTCGGCCCAGCAAAGACCACCGGCGAGGGCGTCGTCGCCGGGGGATTCCCGTTGACCAGCCCACCGGAGTATGACCGGTAGTCCATCGCCGAGCCGTCAGTGGTCTCACGACGACCGCCAGTACGCAGCACCGCCGAGTTGCCATAGAGCTGCACACTCTCAGGAGTGTTCCCACCGTTGGTTACCGCAAACCAATAGTCCGCCGAGAAATCGCTGTCAAACTTCAGGCCCGAGGTGTTGGTGTATCCAGCCGCCGGGTCGTCGGGGTTGATGAGCACAAAGTCGGTGTTCGCACCACCCATGTTCTGCAACGCGTTAAAGTCCCCCTCCGTGTTGCCCACATAGTTGAACAGCACGTTGGAGGCCGCACGCAGGCGGTTCTGCCCGCCTGCGGCCACATCAAAGAAGAACGTCGCCTTGTTGAAGGTGCTCTCGAGATTACCCGTAACAAGCACGAACAGCTTGCCACCCTCGATCTTGGCAAAGACACCGTTGAACTCCGAGCCATAGGCCAGGAACTGGTTGGGCGCGGCGTTGCCGAGCGCCACTGGGTTCCCACCCACGCCCACGTTGTTGCTGTTGTTGATCGCCGCGCGGATCGCCGGTGCACCCGGATCCCCAGGCATCAGCACCGGGGCATCAAACCCCGCGCCCGAGGGGAAGGTCGTCGAGCCGACGTACGAAGAGGTCCCACCCACGTCCGTCGGGAGGACCGCCGCATCAACATAGATCGTCGGCGTCGTCCCGCCGGTACAGTTGACGCTCAGCCCATAGTCGGCCTCAAAGCCCGCATCGAAGGTGAAGCCGTTGGGCCCGCCGTCGGAGGCAAGGTTCGTCAACACACCACCCCAACCGCTCGCCTGCAGGATGCGGTTCTGGCCACCCGCGACGGTGTCGAAGAAGATGTTCAGCCGGTTGCCGTTGTTCTGAAGGTTCCCCGTAAACAGGACCGTCAGCGTCTGCGTCGCGTCGTTGCGCACAACAAACAGGCCGTTCAGCTCTGAGCCACTGGCGATCACCGGGTCCGTGCCCGAGTTGTTCCCGAAGCCCGTGTAGTTGCTCTGCAACGACTTGGCGGGACCATAGAAGCCTTCCTTGACGCCATCAATCGCCGGCACCGGTGCGTCGGCGGGCGTGAAGGATGCAAACTGGTTCCCCGCGATCAGGTCAAGGTTCTGGTTCCGCTCGTTGCCGCCAAGGTTCCCGGTGTTGATCGGCAGCGAGCCGAGGAACTGGTTGGAGTTGAACCCACCACCGCCGCTGATGAACGCCGAGATCTTCAGCTCGCCGCCCGTATACCCGATGGCCGAATACGGGATCGCCAGCTCAACGCCCGTCATCGCCGCACCGGCGTCGCCGAGCACGCCACCCGAGCCGGAGGCGTTGTCCCCGAAGCCCGTCGGGACCGTGTTCACCCACTTGGCCGCGCCATAGTTATCCCCCGGCGTGATCCTCCCATCAACCGTTACCGCCGCCGAGGCCATCGTGCCCGCAAGCATCGTCAGGGCCACCGCATTGACAAGTTGTTGTTGCTTCCGCATCGAAAAACTCCTGTATCAGTAAAAAGGAACGCGTTGAACAGAAACAGCCAGACTGGCCAACAGGCTACTACGCAGCAATCACACCAAACGCCTGCATGCAAAACCGGCTGACACGGCAGATCAAGATAATGTCAAAAACCCCCCCCGGCAACGATAAAAACAGATTTCCAGAGAATTTGCTCCAAGTACACACCCCACCCTTCTGAAAACCCTGACTCCTGTTCCCACGTCCCCACCCCACCCTCACCCGCGCCCAACTCCGCTCCCCCCTCTCCCGCCCCCGGCCCAACCACCGCCGTCGCACCCTTGCCCAACTTCACACGCACAGGCCCCTCTGCCCGGTTGATCCCCACACGCACCACACGCCCGTTCAAAAACCGGTCAAACACAAACACCCCAGGTGACCCGCTGGCCACGTGCCGCGTCCCACCCAGCCGAAGCACCGGCCCCACCACCGCGTGCTGCCGCAGCGTAAACCACTTGATAAAAACCTCCCGCACCGCGCTCTGCCCCGCGTCGGCCGGGTTCTGCATCGCCGGTCCATCCGGCCAGGGCACAGGTTTACGAGAGTGCGGGTCGTCCGCACCGTGCATCCCCCACTCCTCCCCGTAATAAATCATCGGCGAACCCTGATACGTCGCCTGGATCGCCACCGCCAACTCCACACGCCTGAACACCTCCGCAGGCGGCAGCCCCTGGTTATAGATACTCCCAGGCCCAACAGCCCCCGACTGGTCATAGTCCGCCGGGCTGTTGAACAGGCACGAGGCCAGCCGATCCGTGTCGTGGCTCGTCAGCACGTTCATCTGCACAAGGTCCGTTGTCGCGTCGTTGATGAAGACCTGCCTGAGCCTGCGCCCCAAGGTCTCCGCATCGATCGTCGGCTGCATCTGCAAGAACGCCACCACGGCCCGCGCAAACGGATAGTTCATCTGCCCATCGAACGCCACGCCGTGGAAATAGTCCCACCCCGGGTACCAAATCTCACCGATCAACAGCGCATCGGGGTTGATCCCCTTGACATGCCTCCGCCAATCGCGCCAGAACGGCAACCCCACATCCGGCGCCACGTCCAGACGCCAACCATCAATCCCCGAGCGCCTAGACCCATCCCCAAACGGGTCCATCCACCTCCTCGTTACATCCATCACCAACTGCTTTGGCCCCGGCGCAAGGTCCGTCTGCCTGGGCATCGGAATCCCGCTCTTGGGCCGGCCTTCCTCCCGCAACGCCACACGATCCCCCTCACCCACACGCCGCTGCGTAAACGCAGGCAACCCCCCGTTGCGACTATCCCAAGCACGCCAGCCCATCAGAGCCCCCGCCGGCAGGTGCGCAATCGACTCGGCGATCCCCACCGGACGCTCATCCATCGGGGGCGCAAACTGCACGTCGTACCACCCCGCATACGCCGACTCCTTCCCCCGCTCAAGCAAATCCTCAAACGCATGAAACTCACGACCCGTGTGGTTCCACACACCATCAAACATGATCCGCAACCCGCGCCCACGCACCGCCGGGATAAACGTGTCCCGCACATACAAGTCCGCCGGCGTCCACGTCCACGTCCGCGGGTCCTCGCTCTCGCCAGGCTCGTGCCAGCGCCTGGACCCATCCTCCATCCTCGGCACGGGCCCAGGCCCCGCCAGCGGGTCGTCGATGTGCCGGAAGTCCGCCGCGTCATACTTGTGCAAACTCGCAGCCCTAAATATCGGCGTCAAATACAAACCCGTAACCCCCAGTTCCGCAATCGCATCCAACCTCTGCACCACCCCCTGCAAGTCCCCACCATACCGGCGCCGAAAAACCACCGCCCGGTGCAGCCCACTCCTATCCCCTGGGGCAAGCGCCGACCTCCAAGGGGACAACCCCCCAGCCTCCACCCGCGCACCCTCCAGCTCCGCCAACTCCACGTCATCCCAAACACTCCCCCACTGCTTCAAAAACACCCCAACCCCAGGCTCAGGGTCATTGCCCGGCTCACCATTACAGAACCGCTCCGGGAAGACCTGGTACCAGACCGCACCCATCGCCCAGTCAGGCACACGCACCTCCGCCGCGGGGTCGAGTGAACCCAGCGACCCCGTGGCAACCACCCTCCACCGCCCACCATCTACGCCTGCTTGGCCCCCATCCTGAACCTCCACACGCACCTGCACAGGCCCGGCAACAGGCCCTAGCGCAAGCCTGGCCGAGCGCAACCGCCCATCCCCACCCCCGGCCCTACCCCCGGCCTCACCCCCGGCCCCACCCGCCAGCCCATCACCCACCTCCAGCGGCGCCGACACCACCCCCCCCTGGACCACCACACGCCCGCGAACCCCAGGCTCCAGCAGGGCCTGCACGTCCACCAGCCCATACCCGGCTGAGAGTGCCGTCAACTTCACCCCCGAACCTCCACCCGCAGGCTCACCCGCCCGAGCACCAACACACAGAACCACTAATATCAAAACCCAAACAAACATTCCGTGCTTTGATCGCATGGGGCTACCTCATTGTCGTTGCCCTTCCCGCCCAGCAAGGTGCCAGGGGGTGGAACTTCATTTTGATCTTTTTGGATGGAAACTGGCATCTGCTGAGAAACGAACGATACTTGTACGTATAGGCAGGCCCGAGTCGGTACACTTGAACGCCCCCGATCCCGTTTCATCTCCCTGGCGTACATGTCTTGATGGGGTTTATCCAGGCGGCCGCACTCTGCGACTCGCCTTTCACTTGGTCAGTCGTTTTTCATCACCCTTTGCGGAGCCGTCTATGTACCCGACGTTTGTTCGCGCCCCGATCGTGCATCAACATCCCTGCTGTCGACACCGGCGTGCCTTCACGCTCATTGAACTGCTCGTGGTCATCGCGATCATCGCCCTCCTCGTGGGCATCCTCCTGCCAGCACTCGCCAAAGCACGCTTCGCCGCCCGACTCAGCGCAAGCCTCTCTAACGTCCGCCAGATGGGCGTTGCGATGAACAGCTACGGCAACGACTACAAAGGGTGGTTCCCACTCAACCCCATGACACCCGCAGACGTCGCCGCGCTGGGCGGCACCAACGGCTACCTCGCCAACCAGAACCGCTGGGGGGGCGTCGCCGGCCTCTTTAGCAACAACCAGATCGGCACCGAGCCTAGTTTTTCAGGGTTCATCGGCCCTGAAATCTCCTCCGGCGGCCCACGCCTCTACACAGGCTCGGTCAACAACCAGACCAAAATCCCCATGGATTCCTACATCGATGGCTTCGGTGTCCTCTACAACCCCAACGACAAGCTCGACGTCCAGCAACCCTACTGGAACGGAAACCCCAGCAGCACCAACGACAACTGGTTCTCCGGCCCAGGCAGACGCTTCGTCCCCAGAGCACCCGCCAACGTTACCGAGGTCGTCGGGTACAACATCTCCTACATGTACTTCGCCGGCCTCAAACTCGACGAGCCAGGTGTCGTCAAGGCCGTACCCCTCTGGGGAGACGAAACATGCGGGCCAGATGTCAGCACACGCGCGTTCTACGGCGACACGGTCGAAAAACCCACAGGCTACCGCTTCGGCTACTACGGCCCCCTGGACAACAACGGCACCGAAGGGGGCACCTGGGTCTTCAGCGATGGCCACGGCGACCTCGTCAAGGATGACATCCAAGCCCTCTTCTTCTCCAACCTCAGCTCCGCAGGCCAATCCATCAACGTCGGCGGCCAGAACCGCAGCCAACGCATCAACACCACCGACTAAACCCAATCGTGTTTCAACAACCCCTCCCACGAGGGGAGCCGCAGCGGTGGGGTTGGGCCCGCTAAGAACCCACTGCAAGCACGACCAGCATCATCCCTTGAGTTTTCACCCCCCGCACACGGGGGGTTTTTTCATTCCCCCCACTCACCCCACCAACCCACGCTGGCGAAGAACCGAGAGCACAAAGCCCGGGATATCCGCGTCGCTCGTCAGCAGCGCATGGCCAATCCCATGCCGGGTGCACCACTGTGCCGCCGATTCCACAAACCCCTCCACCGCCCGCCGATACGCCAACAACAACGCCGGGGTGATCGTCAAATCCCGCCCCCGCGATGTCTCGGCATCCAACAGCCGCATATCCCCAACCAGCGCAGGACGCGCCGAAGTCCCCACCACCTCCTTGGCCGGGTCCAACTCACCGGGCGCGAGCACCTGCACCACCAGCGTGTCATACCCCGCCGAGCCGGCAAAGAACTTCAACCCGCGGGCATACCCCCCCTCCGCACCTTCCTCTTCGCCCGGGATCAACAAGTCCGACACGATCACCACCACCCCGCGCCCCGATCGGGTCATCGCCAATGTCCGCAAGTCCGCCGAGAAACCCCTTGCATCCATCACCCGCGCCCCCGCACCCTCCGCCGCATTGACCGCCCCCGTCAGTGCCCCCACCACACCCTGCACACTCCCCCTCCCTCGCACCGGCTGCAACCGCAGCAGCCCGCCGGGCGTCGCACCCGCCGCCCCCGCTGGCAGCCCCGTGCACGCAACATGCACGCGGTTGTTGTTCACCAGCGCGACATACGCCAGTGCCGCGCACAGTTGCGCGCCCGTGAGAATCTTCGAGGGCGTCCCGGCCAGCATGCTCGCCGAGCAGTCCAAAATGATGTGTACCGACAGGTCCTCCTCCTCCTGGAAGATCTTCAGGAAGAAGCGGTCCAGCCGGGCAAAGACGTTCCAGTCGATGTGCCGAAGATCATCGCCAGCGGTGTACGGGCGATAGTCATCAAACTCCACACTCCGCCCGCGCCGCTTGCTCCGGCGTTCACCCTGCATCTTCCCGGCCAGCACCCGCCGCGAGAGCACATCCAGCGCGTCAAGCTTCCCCGCCAGTTCCGCAGGCAGCAGGTCCCCCGCCGAGCGCACGCCACCGTGTTGCGGACGGATCAGCATCGCCGATCGTAAGTCGCGCCGCACGCCGATACCGGCAATGATGTACCAAGTGCCCACCGACCCCCCCAGACCACCCAGGGTGCTCGTCTACCTCCCCTCCTGGGTCGGCGACACGGTCATGGCCACGCCCACCCTCGCCCTCCTCCGTGCCGCACTGCCCAAAAGCATCATCATCACCCTCGGCCGACCAGGCGCAGCCGAGCTCCTGGCAGGCCTCGACCACCTCAACGACGAGACCATCGAGTCCGACGGCCGCTCAGCCGTCGGCCCGGCCAAGGTCGCCACTCGACTCCGCGCCATGCGCATCGACGCCGCACTCGTGCTCCCCAACTCCTTCGCCAGCGCACTTGCAGTCAGCCTCGCCTCCATCAAGACCCGCGTCGGCTACGACCGCGACGGCCGCGGCCTGCTGCTGACCCACAAACTCACCGCTCAAAAACGCCGAAGCCCACCCTGGGCACGCGAAGGGGGCTACGCGCCCGTCAGCGCAGTGGAGTATTACCTGAACGCCGCACACGCCCTCATCCAAGCCCTGGGCGTACCAACCCCCGATCAACCCCCCACCCTCACCCTCGGCACCACACGCGGCCAGGAGCACCTGGCCGACGATGTCCTCGACCGCGCAGGCATCACCAAAGACCAACCCTTCGCCCTCCTGAACCCAGGGGGCAACAACCCCGCCAAACGCTGGCCCGTCGAACGCTTCGCCGTCATCGCACACCACCTCATCACCACGCACAAAATGAAGGTCCTCATCAACGGCTCCCCCGGCGAACGCGACCTCTGCGCCCTCATCCAGCGGACCATCACGCTCAACCACCCAGCCGACGAATCCATGGTCGCCTCCACCGCCGACCTCGGCGGCACCATCGGCGCACTCAAGGCCATCACCCGCCGCGCACGCGTCATGCTCACCAACGACACCGGCCCCAGACACATCGCCGCCGCAATGGGCACACGCTGCGTAACCCTCTTCGGCCCCACCGACCCACGCTGGACCACGCTCCCCGAGTCCTTCACCTCCCCGGGCGTCCCACGCGAGGTCTGCATCCTGGCCGACCCAACACTCCCGCCCAGCGAGGTTGCCGACGACCACCCCGAACGCTGCCGCATCGAACACATCAACACCCAAGACGTCATCAACGCCCTCGACCGCGTGCTGGCATAGCCGTCATTGCACAACCCGGTAGCACGGGCTTCCAGCCCGTGCTTTCCGAGTACCGGGACAACCCCGAAAACGCCCCCACAACCAACGCCCGAAAACACCACCCACCCATGCCGTCTGTGCGGGCTGCGCGATCTATCTCGCCCCAAAGCACCCCGGCACGCACCGCCCGCTTGCCACCAACGGCCAGAAAACCGACATCACCTCCAAGGCAGCCTCACGCAAACAACGGAGCACACATGAAGCACGCACCCGCACTCCTGCTCACCGCAACCGCCACCATACTGGCCACCCTCGCCGGCGGGTGCAGCTCCCAGCCCGTTGCAACCAGCAACTACAACCAGCCGCAACTCACGCACACCACGCGCGTCCGCCAACCCTACCAACGCGTCCCCTACGCACGCGCCGGCTACCCCCCGGCCACCGCCTTCGGCATGGCCTCCGGCGACAACGTCGCCATGAAGATGGGCAGCGAAGCCATGTACGCCCGCGCCAAGTTCCGACAGAACCCCGCACTGCCCAACAACGTCCCGCAGATCGAGATCACCACCGTCCCCACCAAGGACGAGTGATCGACAACGCAAAACGTTGTATCTCAACCCCGCCCACAAGCGGAGGGGCAGGGGTGGGGTTCCGCACGCACTATGCTCATTCAAAAAGATGTTCGCGGAGATCGCGAAGGTCAGCGAGGGGACGCGGAGTACATGCCAGTGATACCGGCCAAAGCCCCACAAACCCAACCTCCAAAAAACTCTGATACCCCCTGACCCTCAGTCCTCTGAGTAGATTCCTCCGGGCACTCTGGGACCTCTGGAGTTACATCTCCAAGCATCTCATCACAAAAAGGGTGGCTAACGGGACTCGAACCCGCGACCCCGGGGATCACAACCCCGTGCTCTACCAACTGAGCTATAACCACCATCATCCACGCCCATCAAAGGCGCGCTCATACCAGCGGCAACTCTATGCCACACGCCCGCAGATTTGGAGTCCCCAACCACCCACCGCCCCCCCAGCCGCCCCCCAGCCGCCCCAGCCCACGCCTATTACTCCCCCATGTCCTTCGGCATCTCACGCGGCAAGCCCATCGACACCACCGGGATCGAAGTCCCCATCGCCACCCTCCCGCGCCTGCCCGATGACCTTCTGCACAACCCCACACTCGCCCACATCGACATCAAGGCCTGGTTCCCCAACCCCCCCCGCCCCGTGCACCAACAGAAAGGCACCGGCAAGGGCACCATACAGTTGCAAGAAGCCCCCCCGCACCCCCCCGCCAACAGGCTCGG
>JBKDDT010000014.1:0-85533 GCA_046339895.1 bacterium
CAACCTTCACCCCCCCGTCTGTCCCCCGCGCCCCCGGCACCCGCACCGCCACGCTGCCCACATCCCCCCCGTCGATCGTCGCCCGCAGCGTCCGCACCACCTCCCCAGGCGCGTTGCTCACTACCCGCACCGTCGCACGCACGCTCAGTGGATCATCCGCATCGCGCCGAGTGCTCACTGACACAATCCCCTGATTGCTCACCCCAGGATCACCGGCGCCCGGACCGACACGCAAGAACCGCAGGTCCACACCCCCCGGCACGCCGGGCACTTCGCCGCCGATGAACCCGCCATCGCTCAGCACATACGCCGTTGCCACGCGTGCACCCTCACCACCCTCGCCGGTGGCATCGGGCGCGAGCAGCGCCAGCACGTCCATTGCCGAGCGCAGCGAGCCTGGCTGGTCCGTCGGCGTGAGGCCCTGGACCTGCTCGCGCAGCGTCGCGCGGTCGTGCGTCCAACTCGTCAAAATGCTCGCCGAGCCGGCAAAGCTCCCCACCGCCACCTCACCCATATCACTGGCCCATGCCGAGTCGATCAGCTCCAGCGCCCGGCTCTTTGCCGCGTCCAGCCGCGACCGCAGCTCGCCCCCATCGCCGGGGATGTCTACTGCGCTCATGCTCGCCGAGCGGTCGATGAGGATCACCATCCGCCCCGCCCCCGCACCGGGCATGTTCAGCGCAGGCCGGCCGAGCGCCACGCACAGGCAGAGCAGCCCGAGCAGTTGCAGCACGAGCATCCAGCTCGCCCTGGGCCAGCGCCACGGGATGTTGACCTCCAGGTCTTGTGCCGCACGCGACCAGAGCATCGTGCTGCCAACACGCACACTCGTGCGCCTCAGTTTGAGAAAGTACAACACCAGCAGCACCGGCACGCCGATGCACGCGGCGATCAACGCCGGGATGGGCGCTAAGAGCGTCAACGCTCATGCCCCCCCGCTCGCCCACCCGGGCCTGGGCGCAGGGCGCTTGGGTGCAAGGCCCGCATCCCGGGGCACCCGCTGCGCATGCGCCGCTGGCCCCTGGTACATCTGCGCGATGATAAACATCTCCCGGCTGACCTGCCGCGTCGCCACAGGCTTGAGCCCCTTGGCCGAGCCAAACAGCCGCTGCGTCTCGCTCAACAGGTCCGGGTAGGCCAACCCTTCAAAGACCTTCATCACCAAACCTCCGCCCGGCTTGAGGATCATCGGCAGCAGCTCCAGCACACGCCGGCACAGGCGCACGCTCTGGTGGTGGTCCCCCCCCGGGTCGCCGGTGGTGTTGGGCGCCATGTCCGAGAGCACGACATCCGCCGGGCCCCCGAGCAGGCGCAGGCAGTCCTCGGCCGTGAGTGTAAAAACATCCCCAACGACAGCCCGGCAGCACTCGGGCAACTCGATCGAGACGGGCTGCAAGTCCACCCCCAGCACCCGGCCATCCTCGCTTGCGTTCCCCCAGTCGCGCCCGCGACTGGGCCGGCCGACAATCTTCCCGGCAACTTGCATCCAACTCCCCGGCGCGCACCCAAGGTCCAGCACCCACATCCCCGCACGCAGCAACCCGTGCCGCTCTTGAATCTCCATGAGTTTGTACGCCGAGCGCGCGGCATACCCCTCGGCCTTCGCCTTCTTGAAGAACTGATCGTGCAGCTTCCGTTCCTTGGGCACGCCAGAGGATAGATACGGAGTGGCGAAGTGGCGGAGTGACAGAGTGGCACAGTGGTGCCCCAGCCCCCGGCGCGCAAGAGTGTGGAGATTGACGACCTCCTGCCGAGCCACACCCGCCACGATGCCCCCGGCGGGGGTTTGCGTGCGTTTACAGGCGGGGGGTGCGGGGTGGACCAACGGGTCCAAACTTCCCTCGGCATGGTTTATAGAGCATCGTGGCGCATCGACGTTTTTGTGCGCATTGTGGCGGCGATGTGGCAGAACATTGGGCGCACGATGGCCGTATAGTTGCCAATCGGCCTGCGGGCGGGGGTGCTTGCGGTGCGCGATCAGCAGGGCAGAGGCGACGGGGTGTGTTGACGAAGGCCGAGCATGAGTGCAAAGTGGATTCGCTCGAAGCAATGGGACCGTCAACACCTCACCGGCTGGCTTACGCCCGTGCGAATCGTGCTCCACGCGTTGAGCACTGTTTGGATGGCCGTGGTGCTGCTGGGGCTGCTGGCGGCGTATGGGATTCTCGCGAGCATCCCGATCGGGATGCTGGCGCTGATCCCGACGGTTGCGGTCTATGCCCTCACGCTTGTGCTCGCGGTGCTGGTCGTGGCGGTGGTGCCGACGTGGTTGCTCTGGCGTGCGGTGCGCTCGGCCGGCGGTGGGTTTGCGACGCGCTTTGCCGTGGGGCTGCCGGTGTTGATCGCGCTGCTGGTGGTTGCGGGCGTCGGGTGGTATTGGTACCTGTGGCCTCTCTTGCACTACGACCCGATCACGGGTGGCGGGGTGCGTTTCTTCGCGGGCTTTGTAGAGCAGTACAAGGCTGTAACACTGCGCCGGCTGCCGGTGCTGGAGATGAGCGAACTGGAGTTTTACGCCTGGTGGCCCGTCGAGCTGCTGCTGGTGCTGTTCATCATCAACATGGTGGTAACGACCGTCCGGCGGATCGAGTTTTCGTTCGTCAACATCGGCGTGCTGACGGTGCACACCGGGATCGTCGCTATCGCGATCGGGTCGGTCTATTACGCATCGTTCAAGCAGGAGGGCGACACGCTCTTGCTGGCCGGGGCGATTGACCCGGCGACGGGGCGCCCGGGCGTTGGCCCGGTCGAGAACGGGTTCTATGACAACACCAAAACCGTGCTGCGCATCCGGCAATTGCGCACGGCCCAGCAGAAGATCGACCGCGGGCAGTTGCCCGGGGCGGAGTGGGAGCAGCGGCTGCTGCGCGGCGTGCCGAGGTACAACGCGTACAACCTCGGTGCCGTTGAGAGCGCAGCGACCCCCGGCGGCGTGGACCTTGGCGACCAAGGCCGGCGTTTGTCGCTGGAGGTCCCTTCGCCTGCGCGGGATGGTCTGCCGGGGTTGGTCGATGAAGATATTGAACTGCGCGTCGTCGGGTATGCGCCGTACGCGGAACTCGTCGAGAGTTGGCGACCTGGGGGGGATGGTTCGTTTATCAACCCGGTGCGCTTTGTCGAACTGCTCAGCGGCGTCGGCGGCGATGGGTCGCTGCGGCGGATCGAGGCGTTTGGCCTTGCGTCGCGATTGCCGGCGCAGCGCGTGGGGAGTTTGGGTGATGCGATCTCGATCGAGAGCTTTGATCGCTTGCCGAAGGAGCGGTGGGAGGAGTTGCTCGCGCCGCTCCCGGCCGGGGCGCAGCACGGGTTGATCGTGGAGGTGCCCGGTGCGGGGCTTTCGCGTGTGTATGGCGTCGCGCCGGGGCAGACGATCGAGATCGGCGGTTACACACTGTTGGTCGAGGCGTTGTCGCCCGAGCCGCCGCTGCCGATCATCACGCCGGGGTATCGGGGGGCAACGAGTAGCGTGGCGGTGGTGCGTGTGCGCACGCCGGGCGGGGAGGTATTTAGCCGGTATGTGTATTCGAGGCTGCCTGAGTTGAACCAGGATTTGGTGGCGCAGGGTGCGGGTGGTGATGGGCAGGCGTTGCCGCCTAAGCGCAGGGTCGCGGAGGGGTCGATTCGGCTGACGTACATCGATGGCTCGCGTGTGCAGGTCTATCTGGATGAGACGGGGGAAGTGGATGAGAAGGGCAACGCGATCGTGCGCGGGTTGGTGCGCGTGCCCGGCCGGCCCGTGGCGGCGCGGGAGAGGTTGATCGAGGGGGACCGGATCGACCTTGGGCCGATGGCGGCGGTGCGGATCGGGGGGAGGTTGGCCAGTGCCGAGCGTGTTGGTGTGCCCAGGGTTGTGCCGGCGGGTAAGCAGGAGAAGGACAACATCGGCACACACCGGCAGGCGAAGTTGGCGGTTGAGGTGCGCGTGCCGGGTAAGGGTGGTGGCAAGCAATGGAGCCGGACGCTCTGGGTGCCGTTCCAGCAATATTCGGGGCTGGGTGGTGGTGGGCCTGAGGGTGCGGTGGTTCGGCTTGAGGATGGTCGTGAGCTTGAGATTGTCTTTGGCCGGCTGTGGCGAGCGTTGCCCGGGATGGGGCTGGCGTTGAAGGACTTTGAGATGATCCCGTACGCGCACAGCGAGCAGCCGAGGGACTTTCGCAGTGATCTGATCGTGCACAAGTTTGGCCCCGGCGGGACGATCGTGCAGGAGGAGGCGATGACGAGCCTCAACGAGCCGCTGTTGGAAAGCCCGTTCACGTGGCGGGACGAGAACGGTCTGGGGCGGAACGTGGCGGGTTGGTTGGCGACGAAGCTTGGCCCGGCGCAGTACAAGTTCAGCCAGAACGGGTGGGACCCGACGGGTTGGAACCAGAGCAAGGAGCGATTGGTTGGTGGGCAGGGCACGCCGAGCGCGCGGTTTACGATTTTGGGTGTTGGGAACAACCCGGGGATTTATGTCATTGCGATGGGTGGGATTTTGATGAGCCTGGGGATCCCGTGGGCGTTCTATGGCAAGCCGTGGTTGGTGCGTCGGAAGAAGGCCCGGCTGATGGCGGAGCTGGCGGCGGGTGGGAAGTTGCCCGGGCAAAGAGGGGGCCAGGGGGGTGGCACCAAGAATGGTCCGATGATCGTTGATGGTGTTGTGGGTGGTGGGGAGCCGGTCAGTGCGCCGGCGGAGGTGGTGCGATGAGCGTGCGCAGCATGATGTTGGCCGTGGTGCTTCTGCTCTCGGGCGTAGCCGGGGCGCAGACGCCCCCGGCTGGGAACCAGTATGAGCAAGCCCGCAGCCCGAGCGGTGTGCAGGTTGGCAGCCCGTTTGGGCAGCCAGCCGAGGTGGCTGGGAGCACCGAGAGCAAGATCGAGTTGGCGCAGGGGGTGAACCTTGCGGGGTTGCGAGACTTGGCGTTGTACCACAACGGGCGCGTGAAGATCCTCGGCACGCTGGCCAACGAGACGATGTTTGAGATCCTGGGGCGCAAGGACTACATCGACTTTGTGCCCGAGGGGACGCCCCCGGCGGTGCGTGTGCGCAAGGTGCACTATGAGCCGTTGTTTACGTTTGTAGATATGGTGATTGATCCGAGGTACTACTACGACAAGCCGTTGATCGGTGTGAACTATCTGCCGCTGCGTGAGGCGATTTTAGAGCGTGTGTTCCCTGGGCAGGACCCGGCGGCGGTGGAGGCGCGGGAGCGGTGGAAGAAGGTGGGCAGGTTGACGCCGGGGATGATCGGCGAGCACGGGCCGGCGTTGTTTAACAGTGGTACGACGGACCAGCAGGTGGGCCGGGGGTTGAATGATATTAATGAGGCGGTCTCGCTGTATGTGCGCAGCGGCGCGGGGCTGGCGTTGGTGCCTGCCAGCGAGAGGGAGAAGCCGTGGGAGGGGCTTGAGTCGTTGCCTGCCGGTTCACCGATACGCGTGGCTGCGGAGGAACTCGGTGCGGGTTGGCGTG
The DNA here is from genome assembly GCA_046339895.1 of bacterium. Classification (GTDB taxonomy): domain Bacteria; phylum Planctomycetota; class Phycisphaerae; order Phycisphaerales; family UBA1924; genus JAJTGZ01. Next base: position 5,453 of record JBKDDT010000014.1, read on the forward strand.
CGGGGGATGTTGCGCGGGTGAACGCGGCGATTACGGTTTTGGCCAGTGAGCTCCCGAAGGTCAACGCGGCGGTCTACCCTACATCGCGGCGGTCGCTGGAGGCGTTCTACAACCATGCGAACCTCTTTGAGTGGGGTATGTGGGCGTATGCGGTTGCGACGTTGACGCTGCTGTTGGCGTTTGGGACCGGGCGGGCGTGGTTGCGGTTTGCGGGTGTGGGGGTGCTGGTGCTGGCGGTGGTGCTGCACGCGGTGGGCTTTGGGCTGCGGAGTTATATTGCCGAGCGGTACGCGATCCAGAACCAGTTTGAGAGCATGACGGGCGTGAGCCTGTTTGCGGCGGTCATCGGGCTGGTGTTGCTGTTGAGCAAGCGGCAGATGATCTTTGCCGCGGCGGCGGCGGGGACGGGGTTCTTGGTGCTGGTGGTGGCGACGCAGATGGGGATACCGGGCAAGGACGTCAACCGCGAGGCGGCGATCCTGAACACGAGCATCCTGCTCAAGTACCATGTCAGCACGGTGCTGCTCAGTTACGGGCTGATCACGCTGGGGATGGTCGTGAGTTTGTTCTACCTCGGCACGTACTACGCGGCGCGTGTGCGCGGGAAGGCCGGCGAGCCGGCGGTTGCGGGGGCGGGTGGTGGTGGGGGAGGTGGTCAAGCCAGCGGGACGGTCTCTGCGGCCGCGCTGGGCTTGGAGCACGGGCCGGATGCCCCGCCGGTTGGTGGGATTGCGCGCGTGCTGGGCGACCTGGACCGGGCGCAGATGACGATTTTGCAGCTGGCGTTCTGGACGCTGGGCGTGGGGATCTTGCTCGGCGCGTGGTGGGCCGACCACAGTTGGGGGAGGTGGTGGGCCTTTGACCCCAAGGAGTTGTGGGCGCTGGTTACGTGGATCATTTATCTGATCGTCATCCACGTGCGCAAGGCGGGCGTAAAGAACCCGGGGTTGACGACGGCGTGGCTGAGTTTGCTGGGGTTTGTGGTGATGTTGTGGTGCTACTTTGGTGTGAACTTGCTGTTGCCGGGGTTGCACGCGTATGCGTAGTGGGGGGCAATGATGGTGGAGTGGGGAACGTATAGTGGGTTGTTATGACGCAGAACACGGCACCAGATTGGGCATCGGTGAGGCGGCGTAGCCGGGCGTTTGCGCCGGCGGCGTTTGTGTTTGTCCAGCACGGTTTGGCGCACACGGCCGGGGTTATTCACGGGACCGAGGTGGTGGCGGTCCAGGGTGCGCGTGGGGGTGGTGATCGGCAGCCGCAGCACATTACGGGGCAGCAGTTGTGCATGGGCCTGCGCGACCTGGCGATCGAGCGGTACGGGCTTTTGGCCAGGACGGTGCTGGAGCATTGGGGTGTTCGGAGCACGCAGGACTTTGGTGTGCTGGTTTATGCGCTGATAGATCGGGGTGAGTTGCGGGCGAGCAGCCAGGATCGGCTGGAGGATTTTTTCGGGGTCTATGAGTTTGCCGAGGCGTTTGGGTCGGTGCAGGTGGGGGTGGGTTGAGGTAAGGCGCCCGGCCCGGAGGTCCGGGGTACCCAAGTCCGGGGTACCCGAGTCCGGGGTACCCAGACTTGGGTAGCCCGGACCTCCGGGCCGGGGGGCTTGGGTGTCCGTAGGATTGTGTCCTGTTCTTGCACCCTTCTATTTTGGGTTTGGGTCTGCTGGCCGCGGGGGTGCCGGTGTTGATTCATTTGCTCTTGCGGCGACGCAAGCCGCCGATGGCATGGGGGGCGATGCGGTTTGTGTTGCAGGCGTATCGGCGAACGCGCCGGCGGAGTGTGGAGCGGTGGTTGCTGTTGGCGGCGCGGGTGTTGCTATTGGTGCTGGCCGGTGTGGTGCTGGCGCGGCCGGTGGTTGGGCGGGGCGGTGGTGGCGTCGCGGCGGGTGGGTCGCGTGTGCTGTGGATTGTGCTCGATGACTCGATCACCTCGCGTGCGATGGTCAGTGGCTCGGCGGAACTGGCCGGGTTGATCCAGGGTGCGCAGCGGGCGGTCGATGCGATGGCCCCTGGCGACCGCGTGGGGGTGGTGTTGGCATCTCGGCCGGCGCGGGCATTGGTGGCGCCAGCGAGCGCGGACCTGGCGGGTGTGCGCTCGGCGTTGTCGCGCGTGCAGGCGACGGACGCGTCGGCGGACTGGGCGGGGGCGTTGGGGGTTGTGAACACTGAACTGGCCGGGGAGCCTGGGGTGCGGGGGAGTGTGCTGCTGTCGAGTGCGTGGCGTGCGGGTTCGCTGGTGGAGGTTGGGAGTCTGTCGGCATTGCCGGCGGGGACGGTGGTGGAGGCGACGCCGCCGAGTGAGGCGCGGGCGGCGAACACGTGGATCGAGGCAGTGCGTGCGGCCAGGCCGGTGCTGCTGGCCGGGCAGGGCGATGCGGGGCAGACGGTAACGATCGACTTGGGGCGTGATGATGGTGGTGAGGAGGCACAAGTGCCCGTGCGCGTGCGCCTGGCGGGGGACGGGAGCGTCATCGGCAGCGGGAGCGTGCGGTGGGGGCGTGGCGAACGGCGCGGGAGCGCAACGGTGGGTGTGAGCATCCCGTCGGCCGGCGCGGGTGGTGCGTTGTCGGGGGTGCTGGTTGCGGAGATTGACGCCGACGCGATCGGGGAGGACAACCGGTTTGCGTTGCCGTTGTTGCAGCGTGATGGGTTGCGGGTGGGTTTGATCCAGGGGCCGTCGGCGACGTCGTCGGGCGCGAGGCTGCGTGGGGGGCAGTGGGCGGAGCTGGCGCTTCGGCCGAGTGAAGGCTCGCCGATGGAGGTGGTGATGATCGAGCCTTCGGGTGTGGATGTGTCTGGGCTGTCGGGGCTGGATGCGTTGTGGGTGCTTTCGCCGGATGCGGTTGATGCCGGGGGTTGGGGGAGGATTGCCAAGTGGAACTTGGGTGGTGGGCTTTTGATTGTGTCGCCCCCGGCGGGTGTGAGTAGCCACATGTGGGCCGATGTGATGAACGTGGCGTTGGGGCTGAACTGGGCGTTGCCAAGGTCGGCGCAGGAGTACCCGTCGGGTGGGCCCGGGCGTATCGGCGCGGGGCTTGGGCCGGCGTCTGGGGTGATGCCGCCTGGAGATTTGTTGAGTGGTATTCGTGGTGAGATGGAGGAGCTTGCGCGGCCTGTGGGTGTGTTTGCGATGTTGGCGCCTGATTTGTCCCCGCCGCCGAATGGGGAGGCATCGCACGGGGCGCGTGTGTTGTTGGCGACGGTGGATGGTGGTGCGTTGGTGACGGCGTTGCGTGGGCGTGGTGGTGGGGGGTTGTTGGTGTATATGAGCATCCCGCCGGATACGGGGTGGAGCGACCTGGTGGCCAAGCCATTGATGTTGCCGATGGTTCAGGAGTTGGTCAGGCAGGGAGTGGGTGTGAGCAGGCCCGGGCTCTTGGGGCGTGCGGGTGTGGCGTTGAGTTTGCCGGGTGGGAGTTCGGAGTTGCGGCAGTTGGTCGGTGTGCTTGGGAAGGAGGGTTTTGGGGAGGGGGCGGGTGTGCGTTCGGTGGTTGGACAAGGCGCTGGGGTGGTGCGGGAATCGGGTGTGTGGCGAGTGCTTGATGGTGCGGGTGCCGAGCGCGGGGTGCTGGCGATCAATGCGCCCGGTGGTGGTGATACGTCGCTGCTCACGCGTGGGGCTGTCGTGGGGGCGTTCTCGCGTGCGCTGCCGGTGGGGGGTGCGATTGGGTGGGGTGGTGGTGCGGTCGGTGGTCAGGGCGATGGTGAAGGGGTGGCAATCGGGGCGGGTGCGGGGTGGTTGTGGGTGGTGCTGGGGGTGCTGGTTTTGGAGGTGCTGCTAGGGTGGATGACTGCGCGTGCGGTGCGGGGGGTGGGGTGAGGTATGGACAAATTGCCCAATAGCCAAATGGTCAAATGGTCAACTGTTGCGGGTGCAATCTTTGTTTATTTGACCGTTTGGCGATTTGACGATTTTGAAAACCCTGCCCGTGCCCGTGCCGTCGGGGGAGGGGTTGTATGAGCCGGTTTTTGACATGGCTGGCGGGTGTTCCGGGGCTGGAGGCTGGGGGCGCTGGGGTGCGGTTGCAGTTTGCGCACGAGTTGTCGCCGACGGTTTGGGCGATTGTTGTGTTGGGGGCGTTGGGGTTGGGGCTGTTTGGGTATTGGCGTGTTGGTGTGCCGGTGTGGGTGCGAGTGGTGTGCGGGGTGTTGCGTGGGTGCGCGGTGGTGTTGGTGGTGGTGCTGCTGACGGGGCCGAGGTTGGTGCAGGTCTCTGAGCGGGTGGAGAAGGACTGGGTGCTCGGGGTGGTTGACCGCTCGGGGTCGATGGGGATCGGCACGCGGGAGGAGCAGGTGCGTGGGTTGCTGGAGGGGTCAAGGGGCGCGTGGGAGCAGATCGCGCGGGAGCGGCGGTTGGGTTGGGTGGGGTTTGATGTTGGTGGGTATGACCTTGGGCTTGATGGCGGTGCGCTGCCGGTGTTGGGTAAGCCTGTGGGGCGGGGGACGGATATTGGTGGCGCGATCGAGGGGGCGCTTGCGCGTGCGAGCGGGAGGCCGATCTCGGGTGTGGTGTTGTTCAGTGATGGTCGCTCGACGGTGCCAGTGCCCGGGGAGTTGGTTCGGCGGTTGGCCGCCGAGCGGATCGGGGTGTATGTGGTGCCGATCGGGGAGGGTGAGGGGACGGGGGACTTGTCGGTGCTGGGTGTCGATGCGCCGGCGAGCGCGTTCGCGGGTGACGCGGTGCCAGTGCAGGTGAAGGTGCAGCGGACGGGGAGTTTGCCCGGGCCGGTGCGTGTGCAGCTGGTCGATGAGGCCAGTGGGCGTGTGCTTGATGAGCAGGTGGTGGGGATGCCCGAGGGGCGCGAGGGCGTGGAGGAATCGACCGCTGTGGTTACGCTGACGGGGACGCCCGAGGGTGGTTCGGGTGAGAAGCAGCGGCGGTGGGTGGTGCGTGTGCCGACGGTGGAGGGGGAGCTGGTGGAGGGGAACAACGAGCGTGCGGTAACGCTGGGGCTGGTTGATCGGCCGTTGCGGCTGGCGTTTATTGATGGGTATCCGAGGTGGGAGTATCGGTTTGTGAAGAACGTTTTGGCGCGGGAGAAGTCGTTGAGTTTCGTGGCGACGCTTTTGTCGCCTGGCCGGCGGTATATCAGTGAGGGGACCGAGGAGGTCTTTGCGTTGCCGACGACGGCGCAGGAGTGGGAGAAGTTTGATGTGATGATGTTGGGGGACGTGCAGCCCGGGGTGCTGACGCCCGAGCAGATGTTGCAGGTGCGTGCGCGTGTGGCGGTGGGTGGTGCGGGTTTGATCTGGATCGCGGGGGAGTCGGCGGTGCCGCAGGGTTGGGCGGGGACGCCGATGGCGGATTTGCTGCCGATGGTTGTCAGCAGTGAGCGTCCGGCGGTGTGGGAGCAGGACGTGGTGATGCGTCCGACGGCGTTGGCGGAGAAGTTGGGTGTGCTGCGTCTGGGTGATCGGCAGGAGGGTGGTGGTTTTTGGCCTGCGCAGATCGGTGATCCTGGCTCGGGGTGGTCGCGGCTGCGGTGGGCGCAGCGGTTGGATGCCGGGAGGCTCAAGCCGGCGGCGGAGGTTTTGGCCGAGGCGCACCCGGTGGAGGGTGGGGGTGCGCCTTCGCCGTTGGTGGTAACGATGCGGTACGGTGCCGGGCGGGTGGTGTATATCGGCACTGATGAGGTGTGGCGGTATCGGTACGGGCAGGGTGAGGGGTATGTGGAGCGGTTTTATTTGCAGCTGGTTCGGCTGCTGGGTCGGGAGTCGGTGGGTCGTGCGGGCAAGGGGGCGGTGATGCAGATCACGCCGGGGCGTGCGGAGGTGGGCAAGGGTGCGCGGGTGTCGGTGGAGTTGGTCGATCAGGTGCTGGCCGAGGGCGCGCCTGGGGTGTTAACGGCGCGGCTGAGGCGCGTGGCGGGTGCGGGTGAGGAGGCGGGGGTGCCGATGGATGTGCCGTTGCGGCCAGATGGTGGTAGTGGGCGGAAGGTGTATGTCGGCACGTGGGTGCCTGTGCAGGCGGGCGCGTATGTGGGTGAGGTGGTCGGTTCGGTTTTGGAGGGGCAGGGCGTTGGGGCGTCGGCGGAGGTGTTTTTGGCGGGTGATGAGCTGCGCCGGCCGGAGGGGGATGCAGCGGCGTTGGCGAAGTTGGCGGAGTTGACGGGTGGGCAGGTGTTGACGGCCGAGGGGCTTGGGAGGTTGAGCCAGACGCTGCCCAGGCGTGAGATCAAGGTGGTAACGGTGGGCAAGGAGCAGACGTTGTGGGACCGGGGGTTGTGGGTGGTGGTGCTGGTGGTGCTGCTGGGTTGCGAGTGGTCGCTGCGGCGGTTGTTCAGGCTGACGTGATGGTGTGTGTTTAGGATTTGGTGTGATGTATGGATGAGGCCGGGACCAGAGCGTCGGGGCGGGGTGGTGGGGGTGGTTTTGCGCGCTTTGGGTGGGTGGTGCGGTGGATGCGTGGGTTGCTCTTGGTCGAGCGCGGGGGGTGGATTGCAGTGGGGTTGTTTGCGGCGTTGGGGGCGTTGATTTTGACGGACTATGCGTTGCACTTGCCGGTGTGGGCGCGGGTGATTTGGCTTGCGGTGGGGACGGTTGGAGTGGGTGTGTTGTTGTGGGTTCGGCTGCGGCCGGTGGTGCGGTTCAGGCCGGATGTGGAGCAGTTGGCGCTGTTGGTGGAGGGGACGGCTGGTGGTCGAGCGGGTGGTTTGTCTGGGGTTTTGGCGTCGGGCGTGGGGTTGGAGCGGGTGGGTGGCGGTGAGGGGGTGGTTCGTCGTGCGGCCGAGGGGCTGGGGAGGTTGGGGATCGGGGGCGTGGTCAACCCGCGTGGTGCGGTGGTGGCGGTGGTGGGTGTGGTGGTGAGCGCGGCGATGGGTGTGGCGGCGTTGGCGGCGGCGCCGACGTTGACGTTGATCGGTGTGCAGCGGGCGTTGTTGCCGTGGACGACGGCGCAGTGGCCCAAGCGGCAGGACGTGCGGGACGTAACGGGTGTGCGTGTGCATCCGCTGGGGCAGGCGTTGCCGTTGCGTGCGGCGATGGTGCGTGGGCCCGAGCCGGGGGAGGCGGATGTAACGGTGTGGTACCGGGTGGTGGGCGCGCGGGGGAGCACGCCGTGGCGGCAGGTTGGGGCGGCGTACCAGGGGCGGAGCGTGGCGGTGCCGATGCGGGACGAACTGGACACGATGCGTAGCCCGAGCGGGCCGTTGTTTGAGCGATTGCTTGAGCCTGGGTCGCTGGTTGTTGACGCGTCGGAGCCTGGTGGTGGGGGTGTGTTGCAGTACCGGTTTGATTCGGGGCAGGACGGGACGGAGACGGCGGAGATCAAACTGGTGCCGCCGCCTGCGATTGTGAGTGCTGAGGGGAGAGTTGAGCCGCCCGCGTATGCGAAGGGGTTGGCTGCGCGGAAGGTGGAGATGGGGCCTGGGACCGATGAGCGTGCGGTTGTGGGTGGTGTGCTGCCTGGGTCGCGTGTGGTGCTGGCGTTGAAGTTCAACAAGGTGGTGGGGGATCCTGCGTCGGCGGTGGGGGAGCGGCTGGGGGGTGATGTTGCGGGGGTTTTAGGGGCGGGTGGGAGTGTGCGCGGTGGTGGTGATGCGTGGGAGCTGCAGTGGGTGCATCGGGGGACGGTGCGTGTGTTGCCCAGGCCTGTAGATGAGGGTGGGTTGACGGTGATTGGTGAGCCTGCGTATCGGTTTGAGTTGCGTGAGGACAAGCCTGCCGAGGGTGTGGTGGCCGAGCCTGGGCAGGATGTGGAGGTGTTGGCGACTGCGACGGTGGGCGTAGCCGGGCAGGGGCGTGATGATGTGGGGCTGGAGTGGGCGGCGTTGCGTGTGCAGGTGGCTCGGCGGGTGGGAGGCTCGGGTGGTGAGATGGAGCCGGTGGGGCAGTGGAAGGAGCTGGCGCGTGCGGAGGGTGGGGGGCTCAGCGCGGAGGTCTCGGCGGAGTTGTCGCTGGGTGAACTGGGTGTGCAGGGTGGTGATGAGGTGCGCGTCGTGGTCGTGGCGCAGGACGGCTTTGAGCTTGATGGTGCCCGGCATGGGGAGGGAAGGTCGCCGGTGCGGAAGATTCGGGTGATTACGGCCGAGCAGATGCTCGAGCAGTTGTGGGGTGAGCTTGGGGGAGTGCGGCGTTCGGCGCAGCGGCTTGGGGAGCAGCAGTTGGAACTGGCCGAGCGGACGGGCAAGGGTGCCGACGCGGCAGAGGCGGCACGGCGGCAGCCTGAGATCAGCGAACAGGTGGTGCGTGCGCAGGAGTCGATGGCGCGGGTGGAGCGTCGCCAGCGAGACAACGGGTTGGGCGATGAGGAACTGGCCGAGGTTCTGCGGCAGGGGCGGGCGTTGGCGCAGCGGGCGCGGGAGGAGTCGGACGCGGCAGGGCAGGGTGCGGCGCGGGCGCAGCGTGCGCAGGAGGCCGGGGAGAAGGCGCAGGCCGATGCGGCGCGTGCGGAGGTGGCGCGTGCGCAGGAGCGGGCGACGAGCACGCTGGACGAGCTGGCGGGTGTGCTGGACCGTGGGCAGGACACCTGGGCGGCGCGGCGGTCGGTGCAGAAGTTGATACGCGAGCAGCAGGGGCTGCGTGCGCAGGCGGAGAAGTTGGCAGAGCAGACGCTGGGCAAGACGCCCGAGGAACTCTCGGCGGAGTTGCGGCAGCAGATCGGGGAGCTGGCCGGCCAGCAGGAGCAGTTGGCCAAGCGGGCCGACGAGGCATTTACGAAGTTGCAAGAGCGTGCCAGGGGAGTGGCCAAGAGTGATCCGTTGGCGGCCGAGAGTTTGGAGCAGGCGGCCAAGCAGGGGCGGGCCAGCGGCGCTGGGGAGCAGATGCAGCAGGCGGCGCGGAGCCTGCGGCGGAACCAGCAGCAGGCGGGGCAGCAGAGCCAGAAGCAGGCGGAGAAGGCGCTGCAGGGTGTGCTCGATCAGCTGCGCGACCAGGCCAAGACGCGCGACGCGGTGCTGCGGCGTGAGATGGCCTCGCTGGCCGAGGCGATTGGTGCGCTGGTGGCGAGGCAGCAGGAGCAGATCGGTGCGCTGGAGGGTGCAATGGTCGTTGGGGGTGCGGCGGTTGCGGCTCTGGATGGTGCGCAGATACGCCTGAACAGCAGCACGATGGCCGCGGCGCAGCAGGCGCGCCAGGCGGGGCGGGAGGGTCGGCAGGTTGCTCGGCTGCTTGATGAGGCCGGCAAGGAGCAGGTGGCGGCGGTCAGCGCATTGCGGCGCAAGCCCGAGCCGGATGGGGAGGGGGCGATGGCGGCCCAGCGTGCCGCGCTGCTGAAGTTGCAGGAGGCCAAGGGTGAGGCGGAGAGGCAGCAGGAGCAGGCCGAGGGTCGGGAGCAGCGTCGCCAGCGCGAGCAGTTGCGGCGTGCGTACCAGGGCCACCTGCTCGAGCAGAGGCAGGTACGCACCGAGGGGGCGGGGTTGATCGGTGTGGAACTGGACCGGCGCGGGAGGGCGCGTGGGCGTGCGCTGGCGGATCGGCAGCAAGCGCTGGCCGGTGCGCTGGCAAAGTTGCTGGAGCAGACGGCTGGGCTGCGCGAGGCGACGATGTTTGCCCTTGCGCACGAGCGGCTGGACGCGGCGATGCGGCTGGCGGGCGGGGAACTGGCGTTGGAGCGTGTGCCGGTCAGCGCGGGCAGGCACCTGGCGACGGCGGAGGGTGTTCTGCGGCAGTTGGTCGATGCGCTCGAGGAGCCGCAGCAGGAGAACGCCTTCCGCGAGAACGAGCAGGGGCAGGGTGGTGGCGGGGGTGGTGGGCAGCAGGGTGGGAAGCAGCCTTTGCTGCCGCCGATTGCGGAGTTGAGGTTGCTCAAGGGGATGCAGCAGGAGGCTCTGGAGTTAACGCGGCAGGCGGAGGGTGGGGTCGATGGGGCGACGGGTGCGGAGGCGGCAAAGTTGCAGGAGATGCTGGCGGGCAAGGCCGATGAACTGCTCAAGGCGATGGAGAAGAAGGAGGGTGGCGGAGGGCAGTAGGTGGCAACCGGGGTGGTGTGTGGGCGTATGAAGTGGTGGGGGTTTGTGGAGGATGGTTGTGGTGCGATTGCCGGCGGTTATTTTGGGAGTGTGGGTGTGGGTGGGTGCGGCGGGCGCGGAGCCTGAGGTGGTGCCGCCGCCTGCACCGGCGGCGGCACCGGCAGTGGCACCGGCGCCGGCGGTGTCGCCGACGTCGTTGGATGAGGCGCTCGGGTTGAGCAAGCCTGTGCCTAATGCGGGTGCTGCGGCGGGGGGCACGGGGGTGGTGGAGCCGGGGCGGGAGAAGCTCGATGCGCTGCTGAAGCAGGAGCAGCCGGAGGATGATGAGTTTAAGCAGGCGCTTGGGTTGATGCGGCAGTCGGCGGGCCGGCTGCGTGATGCCGGGGACACTTCGCTGGCGACGCAGCGTGTGCAGCAGGAGGCGATCGATAAGCTCGATCAGTTGATCGCCAAGGCCAAGAAGCAGCAGCAGAAGCAGAAGTCATCGTCGAGTTCCGGCTCGCAGGGTGAGCAGCAGAAGGAGCAGCAGCAGGGTGCGTCCCAGCCCAAGCAGGCGGAGGGGAGCCAGGGTGAGCGTCGCGGGCAGGACAGGGACAGCCGGGAGAACGCCGAGGCCCCCAGCAAGCGTGATGTGTCGATGAGGCCGGCGTTGGAGTCAGCGCGGGCGGCGTGGGGGAACCTGCCCGAGCGGCTGCGGCAGAGCCTGCTGCAAGGGGCGGGTGATACTTTTAGCAAGGAGTATCAGCGGTTGACGGAGGAGTATTACAAGAGGTTGGGGGAGCAGGCGGAGTGATTGGGGCAGTGGTCCAGGGCCGCGTGTGGTGAGTTGCGAAGTTAGAAAGTTACAAAGTGGCAGAGTGGTAAAGATATTTGACCTTTGGTCATTTGCTGATTTGGAAATGTATCCAACCCCACCCCTGCGCCTGCCCGCCCAAACGTCCTGGGGGAGGGGTTCGTGATGCGACCTAGTCTGCGCTATTCGACCGCCGAGAGGACAGCGGCGGCGTTCTGACCTGCCAGTGAGGACGTGGCGACGAGGACGTGTTTGAGTTTCATCGCTTGCGTCGGCGCGGGGCCGGCGTTGAGGGTCTTTGGGTGGCCGGTGTTGATGCGGGCGGGGAGGGTTTGGTGTTTAACGACCATCGCGGCGACGACGGCGAGCAGGCCCCCGTTGCCCGCGGCGGTGTTGCCGATTGAGGGGCCGATGGTTACGACCGGGACGCTCGGCGTTCGGGTGCCGAGCAGTTGCGCTAGCGCTAGGCCTTCGCCGGCGTCGACGCCTGGGACCCCGGAGCCGAGGAGGACGACGGCGTCGATGGCGTCGGGTGTGAGTTTCGCGTCGGCGATGGCGTTGTCGATGGCGGCGAGGAAGCCCTCGTCGATCGAGAGAGCACCTTGGGGTGGCCGGCGTGGTGAGTGGCCTGCGCCGGTGCCTGAGACTTTGGCCCAGATGGTGGCGTTGCGCTGGCGGGCGGCGTGCTCCTCTTCGAGGATGAGGATGCCCGCGCCCTCGCCGATGATGCCGCCTGGGGAGTTGGTGTCAAAGGGTTGGATGAACGCGCCGCCGTCGGTGCAGGTGCCGGTTTCGCCTGCGCGGCCGGCGAACTGCATGCGGAGGAGGCCCATGAGGTTGAGTTTGCTCTCGGCCGAGCCGCTGAAGCAGGCGTCGGCGTCGCCTCGTTCGATGACGCGTGCGCTCTCGCCGAGGCAGAGCAGGCCTGAGGCCTCGGCACAGGTGATGGTGTTGCTGGGGCCTTCGCAGCCGTGGATGATGGTTACGTGGCATGCGAGCATGTTGGGGAGGTATTTGAGCATCCAGAGGGGGGTGAGGTTTTCCATCCCTTGTTCGCCCCAGATCGGGAGGCTGACGTTGCCGAGGGTGTCGCGTGCGGTGGCGAAGGCGGCGCTGAGTTCATCGCTATCGGCGGCGATGAGGCCCGCGCCGATGTGGCACCCGACGCGGCCGGTGGGGTAGGTCATGCCTTCGGTGGCGTCCTCGGGCAACACGCCGCGGGTGATGAGGTGGGCGGAGTCTGCGGCTTCCTTTGCGGCGGCGACGGCGAGCTCGATGTCGCGTGCCATGACCTTGGTGGCTTTGCGGTAGTGCTTGGGTACGAAGTCTTTGATGGAGAAGGGCTCGGGGACTTCGCCGGCGAGTTTGCAGGCGAAGCCCGTGGCGTCAAAGCGTGTGATGGGCTTGAGCGCGCTGCGGCCCGCGCAGAGGCCTTGCCAGAGCGGGGCTGTGCCGACGCCCAAGGCGCTGACGGCACCGAGGCCTGTGATGACGACGGGTCGGGGCATGGGCGATGGTACGTGCGGCGGGGCGGGTGTGGTGGGGGGTTAGGGTTCGGGCAGGAGGTCCATGAGTTCGACGACCTGTTGGGGTGTGAGCTCTTCGGGTCGTTGCTCGGGGCGGATGCCAGGTGGGAGGGAGGTGGAGCGGCCGAGGGTTGTGCCGAGTTGTTTTCGGCGTTGGCTGAAGAGGCGGTGGCAAAGCTCGGCGAGTCGGCGTGGGTCGCGTGTGAGGGGGTCGGGGCGGCGTTCGAGCAGGACCATCGCGCTGGTAACCTTTGGGCGGGGCCAGAAGCAGGCGGGGTCGAGCTTGGCCAGGATGTGGGGTGTTGCGAGGGCTTGGACGAGGATCGAGAGCAGGCCGTAGTCGGGGGTGGCGGGTTGAGCCGTCAGGCGGTCGGCGACCTCGCGCTGGATGGTCGCGGCGATGAGCGAGCAGCGCGGGTGGTCGATGAGGAGTGTCAGGATGAGCGGTGTGGCGGCGTTGTAGGGGAGGTTGGCAACGAGCTTGAACGGTTCGTCGCCGATGGCGTTGGCGACGGCGTTGTTGAGGCGCTTGCCCAGGGCGAGGCAGTCGCCTTGGACGAGGCGGAAGCGTTCGGCGTGGCCTTGGGAGGTGATGCGGTCGGCCAGGAGGGAGGCGAGGTTGGTGTCCATCTCGCAGGCGAGGACGCGGCAGCCTTGGGCCAGGAGGGCCTCGGTGAGTGTGCCGGTGCCAGGGCCGACTTCGAGGATCAGTTCGCCGGGTTTGAGGTTGGCGGCGGTGAGGAGTTTGGCGAGCAGGTTGTGGTCGATGAGGAAGTTTTGCCCCAGCGCGTGGCGCGGCCGCAGGCCCCGTTCGGCGAGCATGGCCTTGATCTCAGAGAGGGTCTGCACGCGGGCACGGTAGGAGGGTGGGTTGAAAACCTGACGCTTGGGTTTGATGATCGTGAACGATTCGGCTACGCTCGCCTCTGGTTGGTCTGGCGAGTCGTTGGGCTGGCGTCCGGTTGGGATTGGTCGTTGTTTCGGGTGTGGTATCCGAACGAAAGGTGAATCGCTTGCTTACGGGTCTGGTTGCAGCACTGGCGTCGGGGCCGATTGGGTCTGCATCGCTGGCTTTGGCCGGGCAGGAGGGGCACGCGGCGGCGGGGGCGGGGGCGGTCAGGACCATGCAGAGCGTGCCTGGGCAGCTGTGGGTCTGGTTGATCCCCGGGCTGCCCATGCTGGCGGCAGTAGTGGCGGTCCTCTGTGCGATGTTGCGGGTGCGGAGCAAGTTCCCGGCTTATTTCACGGTGCTCTGCCTTGCCGGGGCGTTTGGCGTTACGCTCTGGATGTTTTTGCAGTTGCAGCAGGGTGGGCCGGGTGCGTATTGGGTGGTGCACCTGTTTGACTGGATCAACTTTAGCTGGCTGCCCGGCAAGGAGTTTGTTGCCAACTTTTCGCTCTACATCGACCCCTTGACGTGCCTGTGGATGCTGTTTGTTACCGGGTTGGCCGCGTGCATTGCGCTCTATGCAAGTGAGTACATGAGCCACGACCTGGGGGCGGGGTACTGCCGATTTTTCTTTGCCTTTGGGCTTTTCGTCTTCAGCATGGCCTGCCTGGTGATGGGGGACAACTTGCTGATGCTGTACCTGGGGTGGGAGGGTGTGGGGCTGTGCTCGTACCTGCTCATCGGGTACTTCTATCAAAAACCCGCGGCGGTGGCGGCGGCAAAGAAGGCGTTCATCGTCAACCGGATCGGCGACCTGGGCCTGGCCCTGGCCATCATGCTGATCTTTGTCAAGTTTGGCACCATCGAGTATGCCAAGCTCTGGCCCCTGGTGCAGGGGTATGTGGACCTGGCGCTGGCCGGGCACTTTGACCAGATCCCCATGAGCGTGCAGGCGATCGCGTACCTGTTGATCGTCGCGGCGTTTGGCAAGTCGGCGCAGTTGCCGTTGTATGTCTGGCTCCCCGACGCGATGGAGGGGCCCACGCCGGTGTCGGCGTTGATCCACGCGGCAACGATGGTCACGGCGGGCGTCTACCTGATCGCGCGGATGATGCCGATCTTCCAGGCCAGCGAGCACGCGCTGTGGATCGTCGCGTGGGTCGGTGGTTTGACCGCGCTGCTGGCGGCGACGATCGCGATGGCGCAGTTTGATATCAAGCGGATCATGGCGTATAGCACGGTGAGCCAGCTGGGGTTCATGTTTGCTGGCCTTGGGGTGCTCACGAGCACGGGCGCGGCGTTCCATGTCTTTACGCACGCGTTCTTCAAGGCGACGCTCTTCCTGGCCTGCGGTGCGGTGATGCACGGCTTTGCCGGGCAGCTAGATTTGCGCAAACTCTCGGGCGTGGCGTGGATGAAGGGGTGGGGGATCGTCGGCGCGGCGATGCTCGTCGGGTGCGTGAATCTGGCGGGCGTGCCGTTCACGGCTGGGTTTTTTAGCAAGGACATGATCCTGGCGCAGGCGTATGGGCACGAGGGGTTCAGGCCGCTGGCGATCGTGCTGCTGTTTACCGCGCTGCTGACGGCGTACTACACGTTCCGGGTTTTCTTCAGGGTGTTTGTGGGGCCCAAGAGCTTTGAGCCGGGCGATGAGGTGCACGGGCATGACGACGGGCATGGGGACGCGCACGGGCACGGGGATGACCATGGCAAGGGCCACGACCACTCCCAGAACAAGGGGCATCCGCACGGTGGCTTTGTGCCACACGCGCCGGGGTGGGCGATCAATACGGTGCTGGCGTTGCTAGCCGTCGCCTCGATCGCGGCGGCCTATGCCTATCCGACGCACTTTGTCGAGAACCTTGTGAACAACTCGACGGCACGGGTTGCCCATGCCAGCGGCGCGCACGGCGGGGGCCACGGCGGGCACGATGAGATCCTCGGTTACGACCTGCACACGGCGATGTACGTCATCTCGGGCACCATCGCGGTGCTGGGCATCGGGATTGCCTTTGTGCTGCACTATGCCGGCCGCAAGACCGCGGCGGTGAGCCTGGCCGATGCGGTCAAACTCGGGGCCATCCAGCGGTGGGCGCAGCACAAGTGGTATGTCGATGAGTTTTACGACATCACGATCCGGCTGCCACTGAAGTTCTTGGCCTATGTGCTGAGTTTCATCGACAAGTTCCTGGTCGATGGGCTGGTGAACTTGGCTGGGTTGATCCCGAGGTGGATTGGCTCCCGGCTGAGGCCGACGCAGTCGGGGGAGCTGCACGGGTACGCGGTGGGGATGGCGATTGGCATCTCGACGATCGGTCTGGTGGCGTTGTGGGTGTTGTGGTGAGTTGGTGGAATTTGTACGGACGGCCCTTTGTAGTGAGTTTGTAAACGCATGTTGCTTGCACTGATATTCATCCCGATCGTGGCCGCGGCGTTGATCCCGCTGCTGGGCAAGCGGCAGGTCTTCTGGCTCGCGCTGGTCGGGACGCTGGTGCCGCTGGGCATCGGGCTGGTGATGCTGCTGGGGATGGGCGTTGATTGGCGCTCGCTGACGGGTGATGTCTTCACGCGGAGCATCCCGTGGATGCCCGAGTTGGGGCTGACGTTCAAGCTGGGTGTTGATGCCGTGAGCGGGTCGCTGATCTTGCTGACGCTGCTGCTCGGGCCGATCTGCGTGCTCTGCTCGAAGTCGGCGATCACCGAGCGTGTGCGGACGTACTACGGGTGGCTGCTGGTGCTGCAGGGTGCGATGGTGGGGGTGTTTGCCGCACGGGATTTGGTGCTGTTTTACATCGCCTTTGAGTTCACGCTGATACCGATGTTCGTGCTCATCACGCTCTTTGGGAGCACCAACCGGCGTGCGGCGGGGATCAAGTTTTTCTTGTACACATTCACCGGCTCGATCATCGCGCTGGCCGGGTTGGTGTACATCGCGTGGTTCAACGCGACGAAGATCCAGCCCGGGGCGTTTGCCGGGGCGGGGGCATGGACGTTTGACCTAGCGACGCTGCAGTCCGCGGCTAGGACGATCCCCCCGGGCACGCAGTGGTGGCTCTTCCTGGCCCTGATGCTCGGCTTTGCCGTCAAGGTCCCGTTGTTCCCGCTGCACACCTGGCTGCCCTTGGCGCACACCGAGGCTCCCACGGCCGGGTCGGTCGTGCTGGCCGGGGTGCTGCTGAAGCTTGGGACGTACGCGATCTATGCCCTGGCGATCCCGATGCTGCCGGCCGGGGCGGTGCAGTTTGCCCCGGTGGTGGCGGTGCTGGCGATCATCGGGTTTGTCGCCATCGGGCTGGTCTGCTGGGTGCAGACGGACGTCAAAAAGTTGGTCGCGTATTCGTCGGTGGCCCACTTGGGCGTCTGCATGCTCGGGATGTTCGCGCTCAACCCCACGGGGTTCAAGGGTGCAGTCCTCTACATGCTCAACCACGGCCTGAGCACCGGCGCGCTCTTCCTGTGCATCGGGATGATGTACGAACGCTACCACACCCGCTCGATGCTCGAAATCGGCGGCCTGGCCAAGAAGATGCCTGTGTGGGCGACGTTCGTCGTCTTCTTTGCGATGGCCAGCGTGGGGCTGCCGGGGCTCAACGGGTTTGTCAGCGAGTTCCTCTGCCTGCTGGGGGCCTGGCAGGCGAGCGATACGTGGCTGGCCGGGGGGTTCGTCGGCGGCACGCCCGGGGTGCTCGGGCCGGTGTACGTCGGCATCGCCGTGGTGGGGATGGTTGTCGGTGCGATCTACACGCTGCAACTGGTCGGCAAGATGGTCTTTGGCCCGCTCAAAACCCCGCATGGGGATGACCACGGGCATGGCCACGCTCACGCCCCGCACGCGGCCGCTGGCGAGCACGTCTGGCTGCCCACAGACCTGAACGCGCGGGAGATCATCACGCTGCTGCCGCTGGCGGCGCTCTGCCTGGCGCTCGGGTTGTTCCCCAAGCCGTTGTTGCAGGCCTTTGATTACTCGGCACAGCGGACGTATTCGATCGTCAACGAGGCACGCGAGCAGGTTCGGCTGCAGCAGGTCGATGCCCCGATCCCCCCGCTCGGGCCGGCGTCCACGCCCAGCGACCCGCCAGGGGCGCGCCCGTCTGGCACAGGCCAGGGCAAGCCGGAGGTGCACCAGTGACTGAGAAGTTGGCCACGCTCTGGCCTGAGATCATCCTGTTCACGTGCGCGTGTGTGGTGATGCTGCTGGGGTTGTCCGAGCGTCTGGGCGTTCGCCGGCTGTGCGCGCCCGTCAGCGCGGCGGGTTTGCTCATCGCCGGGCTCGTTGCCTTTTACAAAACCCCCGTTGACCCCGCAGCGATGCTGCCGAACTTGCCGGTCTTTGGCAAGGTGCTTGCTGCGGGTATTGGGCTCTTGATCCTGGGGCTGCTCACGGGCATCCCCGATCGCGACTATGAGGCCCGCGTCGCCCAGGGGCGGACGCGCTTTGACCCCAAGCGGACGATCCGCTCGGAGTTTTACGCCTTCTTCCTCTTTTCGATCACGGGCCTGATGCTCTGCGCGGGGGCGACGAACCTGATCTGGCTCTTCCTGGCCCTTGAGCTGACCAGCCTGCCGACGTATGTGATGGTGGCGCTGAGCACGCAGCGGGATAAGTCCCTCGAAGCGGCGGTGAAGTACTTCTTCCTCGGCGCGATGGCCGCGGCTGTTTTCCTCTTCGGGTTCGTCCTCCTCTACGGCGCGACCGGGAGTGTCGAGCTGGCCCAGATCGGCGCGACGCTCCGCCATCAGGCGAGCGTGGAGGGCGGGATCAACCCGATCGCCCTGGCCGGGTTGGTGCTGGGGATCCTCGGGCTGTGCTTCAAGATCGCCGCTGTGCCGATGCATTTTTACACGCCGGATGTGTATCAGGGCGCGGCCAGCCCTGTGGCGGGGCTGCTGGCGTTTGTCCCCAAGGCCGCGGGGTTCTTCGCGCTCATGCTGCTGCTGACAGCACCCGGCTGGGGTTGGATGCAGCCCGGCGGGCCGGGGGGCGGGCACGGCGCGTTGCCGACACCGATCGGTGAGATCTTGGCGATCATCGCCGTGGCGAGCATGACCCTCGGCAACGTGCTGGCGATCATGCAGACGAGCGTCAAGCGTCTGCTGGCGTATTCGTCGATCGCGCACTCGGGGTACATGCTCGTGGCGCTGCTGGCCGGGCCGGGCAGGCCTGGGACACTCTTGCCTGAGAACGGTTTCTCGGCGATTTTGTTCTACCTGCTCAGTTACGGGCTGACAAGCACCGCCGCGTTCGCGGTGCTGGCGCTGCTGGAACGCAAGGGGCCCGACGGGCAGGTGCACGAGGCCGACAACTTTGCCGATATCCGCGGCCTTCGCAAGAAACACCCCGCACTGGCGTGGGTGCTGGCGCTGTCGGCGCTCGGGCTGATGGGCTTCCCGCCGCTGCTCGGCTTCTTTGCCAAGCTCCCGCTCTTTGCCAGCGGCCTGGCCGGGGGGCATTTGGTGCTGGTGGTGATCTTGGGGTTGAACAGCGCGGTGGCAGCGTTCTATTACCTGCGCATCGTCTCGGCGGCGCTGCTCGAATCGCCCGACGCGTCGGGGCACGCCGAGGGCATGGTCCAGACACCCTTCCGAGGCCGGGCACTGGCCGGGTATGTTGGCGTGCTGGCGATGGTGGTGTTGCCACTCTTGTCGGCAGGGAGTTTCTTGCACGTTACCCCGGCGTCGTGGGCGAGCTTCGGCGGCACGTACAAGGGCGTCGCCCCGCTGGCGATCGCGCCCCGCATGCCCTCGCCCGCCACGCCCATGGGTGCCGCACCCACCGGCGAGGGCCCGATGAGCGAGGATGCCCCTGCACGCCGGTAGCCGGTTGCAACCAGCGCGTCTGCGTACGATCTCGCCCATGCGTCAGGTCATCCTCATCACCACCGGCGGGACGATCGAAAAAACCTACGACGAGCAGAGCGGCACGCTCGACAACCGCCGATCGATCGTCCGCAGGATGCTCCGCCGATTGCGGTTAGAAGACACGGCCGTCTCGACCATCGAACTACTCAGCAAAGACTCCCTGGACATGACCGACGACGACCGCGCACGCGTCCTCGAAACCGTCGCGGCACAGGCCGGCCGAAACCCCCCGGCAGGGATCGTCATCCTCCACGGCACCGACACGCTCGCACAGACCGGCCAACTGCTCTACACAGGCCTGCAACACCTGACCGTGCCGGTGATCCTGACCGGTGCGATGCGCCCCTACGAGATGACACGCAGCGACGCGCTGCAGAACCTGACAGAGGCACTCCTGGCGGCAAGCATCCTGCCAGCGGGCGTGTACTGCGTCGGCCACGGGCGGGCGCTGGCCTTCCCCGGCGTGCACAAGGACCGGGTGCGGGGGACGTTTGTGCGGGGGGATGGGCAACCGGCAATGGGCAACCGGCAATCGTGAAATGCAGAAGTCAGACCCCGGAAGAAACAGACGCCAACGCACACCCCGCCGCGCCTATTGCCCATTGCCTACTCCCGATTGCCTATCCCCCAACCATCTCCCCCAACAAACCCCGCCACTCCGCATACACATACGGCACGGCGAACCTGTCGTGCAACGCCCGCAGGTCCAGCGTCAGCCGTTCGTACAGCTCGTGCTGCCACTCTTGCGATGAGCGGTCGCAGAAGTACAGCCGGCACCCCAAGGGCTTGCTGGCGTGCACGCCGCAGAGGTTTGCGACTTGGTACGGGCAACCCCCGGCTCGCAGCGCGGCGTCGATGCGCTCGCGTGCCGGGGCGCCGGCGCGGGTGAGCGTGTACGCCGCCTCCAGGCCCGTGCAATAGAGCAGGTGCCCGGTCTTGATGAAGTTGCAGCACCGCCCGCTCGCCCAGCACGACGGGGCACGGAGTTTGATCGCCGACGTGGCATCGGCGTAGATTTTTTCCAGTGCGCCCGCAACCGGCCCGTCGCGCACGGCGGCAAACCAAGCGTCGCGGGCAAGTCGTGCGGGAGAGTCCACCGGTGCGTGAGCGTATGCCCACGCCCGCGCCCCGCTCACCGACCTGCGCTGTCGAGCCAACGCTCCCACAACTGGCGCAGCGCGTGTGCCACCGGGCCGGGTTGGCCGCTGC
The DNA here is from genome assembly GCA_046339895.1 of bacterium. GTDB lineage: Bacteria > Planctomycetota > Phycisphaerae > Phycisphaerales > UBA1924 > JAJTGZ01. The sequence goes on from JBKDDT010000014.1 coordinate 25,639, forward strand.
CGATCTGCCGGCCCTCCACCCTCGACACGGGCAGCACGCCCCACGATGAGTTCGTCAGCAGCACTTCGTCGGCCTCCAGCACGTCGCTGATCGTCAGCGGCCCGCGCCTGGCGCGGAGGTTGGCCAGCCCCGCGTGCGCCGACACGCCCAGCGAGATCCAGTCCAGAACCCGTGCGCGCGTAACCCCCGGCAGCACGCAACTCGGGATCATCCCCGCCGGCATTGGCGGTGGTGTGGCTTCCTGTTCGGGGTCGTCGGATGCTGGTGGTGGGCCATCGGCACCGAACGGTTCCTCCCCGCGTGCGGCGGGGGTTGTCGCCAGGCCATCCTTGATGACCACCGCGTTGCTCACGCAACCGCCGGCTAGGTGGTTGGTGATATCAAAGACGAGCGCTTCAGCCGCACCCTTGATGCCCGCGGTCTGCAACGCACGCAACCGCCACCAGTAGTTGAGCGTCTTGTGCGACTCGAGCGGGTTGAACGGGTTCGCCCGCGCATCAGCCAGGCAGACGAGGACGCCCTCATCGAGCATCTGTCCCGGGTAACTCGTCGCCGGCTGCGCGACGATCAGGATCGTCGGCTCGATCGCCGAGCGCTGCGCGGGCTGCCCCGCCGAGCCCCGCGCTGCCAGGTTCAGGTCCCCGCCCGTAACCGTCAGCCGAACGCGCGCACGCGGCAAGTTGCTGCGCAGGACGGTGGCCAGCACAGCCTCGGCCAGCGCGGCCGCACGCAGCCCGGGCCACAGGCCCGTCTGTGCCGCCGAGGTCGCCAGGCGATCGATGTGTGCGTCCAGGTCAATGACCCACGCCGAGGGATCGCCATCGCCGCGCGTGCGAACCCCACCGAGCATGGTCTCAAAGAGCCCGACGGCGTGCTGAAGCCCGGCGTCCAGCGCCGAGACCTTGGCATCGCCCGCCTCAACAAACCGCCCATTGCAGAAGACCGTCGCCATGCCGGGAGGTTAGCAAGCGGGGGTAGGTCGGCTCTCCGAGCCGACCATCATGGGCCGTGCGTCAGGACCATCAGGAGGCAAGAGAGTTTGTACTCCACAGGTCCAGAGGGGCCAGTGGGCAAATCACTCACAGAACTGAGCAGTAGAGGTTTGTACAGTCGTAAATCGGGGTTGGATTCGGGGAGGCCTTCGGCCCCGGGAGGGCCGCGGGGTGTAGCCAAGCATGGAGCCCGCGCTTTGGCGGGCGCAACCCGTGGCGATGTGAACCACACCCAGCCACACCCAGCCTCTCCTCCGCGTCCCTTGGCCAACCCCCGCCCCCTCCGCGAACCTCTTCTTTCAGGTGCTCGCGCAAGAAGTTCGTTTCAGTGCGTCTTCCGCAGCCGGCCTGTTGGGATGTTCAACTGCCCGCGGTACTTCGCCACCGTCCGCCGGGCGATGTCGAAGCCCTTGGCCTTGAGCGCCTCGGCCAGCGCGTCGTCGCTCAGCGGGTCGGCCTTGTTCTCATTGTCAACGATCTCCGTCAGCGCGGCCTTGATCGCCTCCCAACTCACCTCTTCACCCGTGTCCGTCGTCGTTCCACCCGTGAAAAACTTCCGCAGCGGCACCACCCCACGCGGGGTCTGGATCCACTTCTCCGCCACCGCCCGGCTAACCGTCGCAACATGGATCCCCAGCTGCTCGGCCACCTTCGTCATCGGCAACGGCTTGATCGACTGCGGCCCATAGTCAAAGAACTCACGCTGCGCCGCCACCACCGCCTCGAGCACACGCAAGAGCGTCCGCTTGCGCTGGGCGATCGCGTCGATCAAAAACGCCGCGTTTCCTAGGTTGGTTTTGAGGAACTCGCGTGTAACCTTCGGCGCGCTCTTGTCGCGTGCCAGCAGGGCATACTCCTGGTTGATCCGCAGGTTCGGCAGCCGGCGGTCGTTGAGGTACGCAACGTACCGGTCCTGCCCCGAGTCATACTCGACGATCCCATCGGGGATGATCCCCGCCACCGGCCGCGTGGAGAGCTCGCGCCCCGGCGCAAGCTTCAGCCGGCGGAGCATCGTGATCCCACCCTTGAGGTCGTCGATCCTGATGCCGAGCTTGCCGGCGATCTTGGGCAAGCGGTTGGCCATCAGGTCGTCCAGGTGCGCATCGACGATCGCGCGGGCCAACTCCCACTGTGGCATCTCATCGGCCTGGGCGTCGGCCTGCCGGGCGTCGATCTGCAACAGCAGGCACTCGCGCATGTCCCGCGCGCCCAGCCCCGGCGGCTCCAGCAGCAACTGGATCGCCTGCAACCCCCGCCCCAGCTCCTCCGGCGTCGCCCCACGCCCTTGCACATCGGCGATCGTCCCCAGCGGCGTACGCAGGTAACCGTCCTCTTCGATGTACGGTATCAACACCTCCCCCAACGCACGCACGTCCGGCTTCACGTCCGCGTACCGCCACTGCTCGAAGAGTTGGTCGGTAAAGTGCTCCGCATGCGCGGCATGATTCGCCAACGCCCCCGACTTCCCATCCGGATCAGCATTCGGGTTCGTCGAAGGCTCATACTCCCTCTCACCCTGACCCTCGCCCTCCGCGTCGCGCGTGAAACGCTCGCTCTGGTTGTCGTTCTCCGCCGCGTCGGGGTGGTCATGCTCGAAACTCTCCAGACGCTCAAAGTCATCCTCCCCCGACCGGTCCCCCATCTGGATGGGGACCTCCTCGCTGGTCATCTCACCGTCGTCAAGCGTGGGTGTGAACGAGTCGTCGTTGTCGGCGATGGTGTCCTCGTTACCATCCCCACCCGAGTCCCCGCCGCTCTCGCCCCCACCCTCAACGCTGGTCTGCCCCTCATCGCTGCCGGCCTGTGTGCTCTGGGCGTCCGCATCGCTCTGGTTCTCAACCACCTCCAGCGTCGCGTTGCTCTCAAGTTCCTGGTCGATGCGTTCCTGGAGCTCGGCCAGGTTCATCTGGAGGATCTCCATCGACTGGATCATGTGCGGCGCCAGCTTCATGTGCTGGCCCATCTTCATGAACTGTGAGGTGTCAAATCGCATGGGCGGGCAGTCGGTCGGTAGAGTGCTCGGTCGTGGTGTGCGTGGTGTGCTTGCTCAGATCGCTGTCCGCCCGGAGATCGCCTCGGCCAGAACCCCCTTGGGCGCCAGCTGCAGCGGCGCCCCCGCCGGCAGGCCCCGAGCAAGCCTCGTGATCTTGATCCTCGGGTTGATCGCGTTCACCTGCGCCATCAGGTACAGCGACGTGCCGTCACCTTCCAGCGTCGGGTTCAGCCCCAGGATCACCTCGGCCACAGCCTGCCCCTGCGCGTTCTGCGCGGCGTCTGTGATCCGCGCAAGAAGTTCCGCGACCGTCAGGCTCTCTGGCCCGATCCCGTCCATCGGCGCCAGGCACCCCAGCAGCACGTGGTAGACCCCCCGGTACGTCCCGGTGCTCTCTAAGGCCAGCAGGTCGCGTGGCTGCTCGACGACCAGCACCGTCGCCGGGTCGCGCTTGGCGTCAGCACAGATCGAGCAGACCTTTGACTCCGTCAGGTTCGCGCACACATCGCAGTTGCGGATCGAGGCCTTGACGCCCCCGATGGCGTGCGCCAGCGCCTGTGCCGTCTGTCCCGGGGCCTTGAGCAGGTGCAGCGCCAAACGCTCGGCACTCCGCCGGCCTATTCCGGGCAGGCGTGCGAGTTCATCGATCAACGCCGAGACCGGTGCCGGGTACCCCAGGCTCCGGCTCGGATCAATAAACCCCTGCGCACGCCTGGGCGGGGTCTGCGCACGCCCGGCTCCCTGCGCAGCACCCGAGCCGGCAGGCCGTGCGACAGGGCTGGGCTGGCCGGGTGAACTCGCGGTACTGGGGGTCGTGTTTGGCACCTCACTATGGTAGATCGTCCCGGCACCGCTCTTGCTGAACAAACAAACACCGATTATCTTCTCAATACCCCGCCCGTCGCCCGGCTACACGCCCGCCCAGCACCCCCACCTCGCCAACCACGCGGCAGAAAAAATTTACCCCCCCGCCTCCGGCACGCAAAATCGGCAAATCACGCCACCCTCCCGCCCCCGGCACAATGCACCGGCAACACACCGCCGGCGTCCTCTTGCCGCCGGGTGCCGTCATCCTCCCAACGATTCCCCCATGGTTGCGCATGTTTTTGGGTTTGTGCAACCCTTGGCCCAACCCGTGCGGAAAGATCGCTCCTACCGGTCAGGCCCTTGCCGCCGGGAGCAGACCAAGGGCCACCGGGACGTAGACCAAGGGTTTGTCCGGTGAAAAGTTCGGGGGTCCGGTTTGCTTTCTGGGCTTAGGCCCGTTATCTTCCGACCTTGCACGGGCCGGGGAGATGTTCCGCCCGCTGTCCACGGAGCCATCGCATGCGCGTCTTTGCCGATCGTTCAGCCAGCACCTTGATCCTCACCGGCGCAGTGGCCCTTGCGAGCGCGTGTACCTTGAATCTACCGGCGGCCCTCGCCTCGGCTGCGGGCAGCGCAAAGAAAGTTGTCTTTGCCGACGCACCCACCCTCGCGCAGGCAAGCGAACTGATCCAGGCCAACAAACTCATCGAGGCCAAGAGCATCATCGAGAGCCTCCTGCTCAGCCCCGCGACAAGCCAGGGCGACCGCAACGCCGCCGGCGCCTTGCTGCAGATGGTCAACGCCCGCATCAGCACCGCCAACCCGATCGACCTGAGCCTCCAGCGCGCCACCCTCGCCCTGGCGAACGACGACCTCCGCCAGGCCGAGCGCCAGGCCAGCGCGGTCCTGACCGTCCCCTCGGCCAGCGCCGAGTGGAAGGCCAAGGCCCAGGAGGTCCTCGACGCCGTCGCCAAGCGCAAGGCCTCACTCCAGGGCCAAGTCCCCGCCGTGCTCGACAAGGCGCAGAACGACTTCAACGCCGGGCGATTCGCCGACGCACGCTCGGGTGTCGAGACGCTCAACAAGTGGGGCCTGCAACCCGCCGAGGCCGACCAGGCCCGACTTGATGCCCTGCAACTGAAGATCGTCGAGATCGCCAAGATCAGCGGCGGGGCGATCACCGACGGCGGCATCACCACCAGCCCTGCACCCACCCCGGCCAGCAACACAGATTCGGGCGTCCGCCTCGTCAAGGATCAGACCATCGCGCCCCCCGCTGGGGCCACCACCAATGCTCCTGCCCCGGCACTGCCCGCAGCCTCCCCCCAGCCCTTCTACCCCGCCGACAAAGAGCAGGTCGCAAAGGCCTCCACCCCCCGCATCTCCGAAGGTGGCACGGCCATGACCGGCACCGTCGAGCAGGCCGCCCCCGCCGCTGCTCCCGCACCCGCCGGGGCCCACGCACCCGCCCCGGCCCCCGAGGCGGCCCCGGCACCCCAGCAGCCCGAGCAACTCGACCTCGTCGCCCTCGCCCTCCGTGCCGAGGCCCAGCGGTCCCTCTTCGAAGCCGACCAGAGTTATGACGGTGGTCGCTACGCCGAGGCGGCACGCAAGTATGAGTCCGTCCTGGCCGGTCAACGCCAGTACCTCTCCCCCGAGGACATCGCCCGCGCCGAGCAGCGTCTGGCCCAGGCCCGCGTCCGCCTGCAAAGCCCCACCGGCGGCACGCTCGAGCAGAGCGTCGAGCAGAACTTCACCCTCGTGCGCGAAAAGACGATCGCCGAGTTTGAGAACGCGCTGACCGAAGCGCAGTCGGCCCTCAAAGCCGGCAACGCCGACCGCGCGGCGACCCTCGCCGTGGGCGCACAGCTCACGCTCGACCGCGCGCGGACGTACTTCTCCCAAGCCGAGTACGACAAACTCTCCGACCGCGCCTCGGCCCTCAAGGCCGACATCAGCAAAGAGGCCGACGCCATCGCCACACGCAACCGCGCCGAGAGCGAGGCCAAGGCCGGGCAGGTCGCCAAGAAGGCCGAGCAAGACCTGCGTGCGGCTAAGGAACGCCGCATCAGCGACAGCATCGCCCGCATCCGCGCGCTCCAGCGCGAGCAGAAGTACGAAGAGGCCCAGGAGATCGTCGCCCAGGTCCTCTTCATGGACCCGGTCAACCCCTCGGCCCTGCTGCTGCGGGACATCATCTCTGATGTGATCGCCTTCCGCCGGGCCGACGAAATCGGCCGACGCAAACGCGTCGGGATGCAGAGCCTCAAGATCGAGAACCGCGAGGCGACGGTCCCCCCGACCGAACTGGTCACGTATCCCACAGACTGGCCCCAGCTGACAATGATGCGCACCGGCGCAGGGGGCTACTACGAGACCCCGGCTAACCGTGCCGCGATCGCCAGCCTCGAAGGCACACGCATCCCCGTGCAGTTCAACGGCGTGCCCCTGGGCAACGCCCTGGCCTATATCGGCAAGTCCGCCGGGGTCGACATCGACCCGGACTGGCGCAGCCTGGCGACCATCGGGGTCTCGGCCCAGACGCCCATCACGATGAACTTCAACGCCGACCAGCCGGCTAAGCAGGTGCTCGAAAAGGTCATCTCCCGCCTGAGCGCCGACAAGTTCGCCCGTGCCGACTTTGCCATCAAGAACGGGATCGTCGAGGTTGGCTCGGCTGACTCGATCAAGCAGCAGACGGTCGTCGAGCACTATCCCATCACCGACCTGCTGGCCGTCGCACCCGACTATGCCGATGTGCCCGAGACGGACCTGTCCAAGATCGTCAAGAGCCAGGCCCGCCGGGCCGAGGGCGTCGGGCGCGAGACGCGCGACCCCTTCGCCATCAAGGCCGAGGGCCGCAACAAGAGCACCGGCGACCGCCGTGAACGCGTCCGCGCACTGGTGCAGATGATCCAGCAGAACATCGACGCCGACAGCTGGCGCGACAACGGCGGGGACACCGGCACGATCATGGAGCTCAACTCCGTGCTCGTCATCACCGCCACGCCCCGCAACCACCGCGAGATCACGGGCCTGCTCAGCCGCCTACGCGAAATCCGTCAGACACAGATCAACGTCGAGACCCGCTTCCTCCTCGTCAACCAGGACTTCTTCGAGCAGATCAGCTTCGACCTGGATGTCTACTTCAACAACAACGGCAACCAGGTCCAGAACGCCCGCCAGCTCGACCCGAACGTCCGCGCCAGCGACTTCTTCGCCTTCCCCAGCAACCAGTACCTCCGCCGCACGCTCGACTCGAATCTCTACGGCATCACCGCCGGCGGCAACCGCACCACCGTTACCCCCTTCATCTCAGGCGGGCAGGGCAACCAACCAGGCGCCAACCCCCCAATCGACTTTGGCCTCCAGCAGACGCCCCCCCGCGGGTGGTCCCCCATCGGCGTTTCACAAAACTCCGGCAGACTCGCCGAGGGCCTCACCCCCTCGACCAACACCTTCGTCTCGGGCCTCCTTGCCGCGTCTCCCGCCCTCGGCATCGCCGGCACGTACATGGACGACATCCAGGTCGACTTCCTCATCAAGGCCACACAGGCCGACCGCCGGACCATTACCCTCAACGCACCACGACTGACGTTCACCAACGGCCAGATCGCCAACGTCGTCGTCGGCACCCAACGTGGGTTCGTCTCGGACCTGGAGATCGTCACCGGCGAGAGCGCCGTTGGCTTTGACCCCACGCCCGACTCCATCGCCGACGGCGTGACGCTCCTGGTCGAGGGTGTCGCCTCCGCAGACCGCCGCTATGTCACCCTCAACGTCGAGGCCGGCGTCTCGACTATCCAGGAACTGGTCAACTTTCCCGTCTCGGCCACCGCAGGCACCCGCGTCGTAACCAGCGACACCGTCGGCGGCCCAGGCTCGGTCTCTAGCAGCGTCCAGCTCCCGCTGCTCAACGTCAGCCAGGTCAACACCACCGTAACCGTGCCCGACCAGGGCACCATCCTCCTCGGCGGCCAACGCCTCAGCACCGAACTGCAGATCGAGACCGGCGTCCCCGTCCTGAGCAAAATCCCCGTCATCAACCGCTTCTTCACCAACCGCATCGAGTCCCGACAGGACGCAACCCTCCTCATCCTCCTCAAGCCCACCGTCCTGGTCCAGTCCGAGCAGGAAGAACGCTTCTTCCCCGGCCTCAACGACGCACTCCGCAGCGGGAACTAATACCAGCAACCCGCCACGCAGTCATCCACAAGCATGATCCCAGCGGGCGCCCACCAACGGGCGCCCGTTTTCTTTCCCCAACCACGCCCGTGATCCCGCCCCCGACGGCTCTACCATCGCTGCCGTGACCGACCGCCTCTTGCATCTCGTCGAGCGACTCGCCGGCTACCAGTGGTGGCAGGTCCTCGTCGAGCTCGCGGTCATCTGGATCGTCGTCTGGGTCGTCGTCCGCCTTGTCCAGGGCACACGCGCCGCCGGCGCGCTCAAGAGCGCGTTCCTCCTCATCGTCATTGCCGCACTGGTCGTCCGCATCCTCGGCCAGCACGAGTCCTTCGCACGCCTGACGTTTGTCTTCAACGCCATCTTTGCCGTCGCGGCCGTCGGGCTGATCGTCATCTTCCAGCCCGAGCTTCGCCGGGGGCTTATCCGCCTGGGCGAGTCCCCCATCTTCGGGCGCAAGATCGAGGTCGCCACCGAGACCGTCGACGCCGTCAGCGAGGCCGCCGCCTATCTGAGCAAGGCCCGCTTCGGGGGCCTGATCGTCGTCGAGCGCTCGACCCCGCTCAAGGGACTGGCCGAGGGTGGCACGCTCATCGATGCGCACGTCTCCAGCCGGCTGCTGCAGACGATCTTCTTCCCAGGCTCGGCGTTGCACGACCTGGCCGTGCTCATCAAGGACGACCGCATCAAGGCCGCCGGCGTCCAGCTCCCCCTGGCCAACGCCGAGGACACACCCGACGCCACCCTCGGCTCACGACACCGCGCCGCCCTGGGCATCAGCAACGAGAGCGACGCACTCGTCGTCGTCGTCAGCGAAGAGACCGGCACCATCACCCTCGCCGAGCGCGGCGAGCTGACCCGCGGCCTCAACGAGGCCGAACTTCGCGGCCTCCTGCTCCTCAAACTCAACGAGGGCCTCGTAACAGCCGTGCAAGAGGAACCCGAAAACGTCGTCGAGGCCGAAAAAGAGCCACACCCCGACGCCGACGACCCCTCCACAGAACATCATCACCACCCATCAACCACCGACGACCCCGACGCCACCGCCCCCATTGACCGGGCGCAGACCACCCGGGAGGGCCGCCCATGAGCCGCCTCAAGTCCTTCGGCGTCGTAACGCTCGTAACCATCCTCATCTGGCTTTGGGCCGAGGCCTCGATCGTCTCCGACCCCGCCCGCGCCGGCAACCAGGAACTCCTGCTCGAAAACGTCCCCGTCCTCATCGCCTGCACCCCGGCAACGGCCAAGGCCTTTGACCTCCAGCCCCAGACGCCCCTGCTCGGCCCCATCCGCGTCCGTGGCACGCGCCAAGCAATCGACGCCATCCGCAACGCGCACGCCTCCCCACGCATCCTCGTCGAGATCAACGACGCCGCACCCGGCCTGCTCGTCGTCCCCGGCGAGATCTCCCCCTCCTGGCTGGGCCTGACCGTCGTTGGCCCCCCGATCAAGGTCGTCATCCAAGTTACCGGGCGGTAGCAACCCCCGCCCCACCGGCGCCCTGCCCAACCGCGCTTACAGTTGCCCAATGCCCAACCCCGTCCCGGTGATCCTGCTCGCCGCTCTTGTACTCCCCGGGTGCGCAAGCCCCGAGATGGGCCAGGGCTTTGACGCAACCGACGGCAGTTCGCGCATCGGGGCCATCACCGCCGTGGCTCGAACCAACGACACGCTCGATCTCCCAAAGGTCGCCGACGCCCTCAACGACAACGACCCTGCCGTACGCGTTGCCGCGATTGCCACGCTCCGCCAAATGACCGGCACCGACCTCGGCTACAACCCTTGGGCCTCCCCCCAAGACCGCCAAGACGCACCCCAAAAGTTCAAGGCCTATTTCAACGTGCACCCCCAGGCCCAAACCGGTGGGGATAATCACGCCATCACACCCCAACCTCCCGCCACTCAAGCCCTCAACCCCTAAGAAGCACCGATGTCGGCAGAGCAACCCCACGTCCGGCTGGAGATCCTCAGCAACCCGCTGCTCAACTGCGGCGCACGCGAGATGGTCGCCAGCATGTCCAGACGCATGGGCTTTGCCGAGGACGCCGCCTGCCAGATCGCACTGGCCGTTGACGAGGCCCTCTGCAACATCGAACGCCACGGCTACGACCGCCAGACCGACCGACCCATCTGGCTCTCACTGCACGCCATCGGGGGTCTGGCCCAGAACGGCACCTCCTCCAGCCCCACCGAAGGCCTCAAAATCGTCATCGAAGACGAAGCGCAACAAATCGACCCCAACCTCATCAAGAGCCGCCCGCTCGACGAGATCCGCCCCGGCGGCCTCGGCGTACACATCATCCGCGAGGTGATGGACGAGGTCATCTACGAGCAGCGACCCAACTCGGGCATGCGCCTGACCATGATCAAAATGCGCAACCCACAGCGCAAGAAAGACAGCGGAGGCCCCTCATGAGCGACTCGGCCCTGACCATCATCTCACGAGTCGAGGGGAACGCGACCATCGTCTCACCAGCCGGGGACATCGACCTCAACGGGGCACCCGCCTTCAAGTCGCAACTGCGCACCATCCAGAGCGCACTCAAGCCCGGCGGGCGATTGGTCCTTGACCTCTCGGCCGTGCCCTACATGGACAGCTCGGGCCTGGCCACCATCATCGAGAGCATGCAGGCCGCACGCCGGCAGTCCTTCAAACTCATCCTCTGCGGCCTGACCCCCCGCGTCCGCGCGATCTTCGAGATTGCAAAGTTGCACACGGTGTTTACGATAAAGGGCACGTTGGCCGAGGCGCTGGCTGCGTGAGGGCGGGTAGGAGAGGCAATAGGCAATAGGCAATGGGCAATAGGCGCAGCAGCCTGTGCCTTGGCCAAGCACCCACGCGCCGATTGCCTATTCCCCATTCCCCATGGCCTGTCCCGAACACCCAAACCTTCCCCGCATGGGCCGGCCTGCGTGGATCGACTAGAATCTAGGCCTGTCGTGCCGCACGTGCGGCCCGGGTCGTCCGGGGCTTGCCCCGCGCCCGGCGTGACCAGCGATGCTCGCTGATCCGCACGCCAGCAGACGTCTTCACGAGCCGTCCCATGGAACCCACAACCAACACCGCCACACCATCCACCACCAGCGCGCCCCACAGCGATGCACCCGATGCACCCGCGACTCCCGCCCCCCAGAGCGAGGCCAAGAGCCTAGGGCATACCGCAGGTGAGCACGCCCAGAACCCCGGCACGATGGAGGGGAACCTCAAGGGCCTGCCCGCCATCGCCAAGGCCGAGGTCATACGTGCCGAGGGCGGCCCCGGCGGTGATCGTGGCGGGGACCGTGGCTCGCGCCCGCCCCGCTTGGGTGACCGCAAACGCGACCCCAAGCAGCCGATGGACCTGGGCGAGAAAGCGCCCAACACCAAAGAGATGCTCGCCAAGATGAACCGCGACTCGGCCGGCGCCACCAGCGACCCGACCCTCGACGCCGAGATCGAGGCGATGATGAAAGACGCCGCGGCACAGGAGATGCCCCGCGGCAAACGCGAGGTCAAACCCATCGGCGGCGTGCGTTCCTCGGGCATCCGCGGCCCACGCAAGATCGAGTCCGCACGCGAGCACCGCACCGGCAAGGTCGTCAGCGTCGGGCCCAGCGATATCTTCGTCGAGTTCGGCCCCAAAGAGCTCGGGGTCGTCCCGCGTACGCAGTACCCCGACGACCAGCTCCCCGTCGTCGGTGCCGAGCTTGAACTGGTCGTCGACCGCTTCGAGGCCGCCGAGAGCCTCTTTATCTGCTCGCGCCCAGGCCAGGTCGTCAAGGCCAAGTGGGAGCTGCTCGAGCCGGGTCAGGTCGTCGAGGCGCGCGTAACGGGCGTCAACAAGGGTGGCCTGGAGCTGGAGGTCTGCGAGCACCGCGCGTTCATGCCCGCCAGCCAGGCGAGCCTCGACCGCGTCGCCGATCTTTCGGTCTTCATCGGCGAGAAGTTCCCGTGCGTCGTTGTGCGCGTCGAACGCACAGGCCTGGGGAACATCGTCCTGAGCCGGCGCGACATGCTTGCGCAGGAGCGCAAGGAGAAGGCCGCGAAACTCAAGGAGAGCCTGCAAGAGGGCGCGGTCCTTGACGGCATCGTCCGCAAGATCATGCCCTTCGGCGCGTTCATCGACATTGGGGGCATTGATGGGCTTTGCCACATCAGCGACATGACCTACGACCGCGTGATGCCCAGCGAGCGGAACGTCGAGAAGTACGTCAAGGCCGGCGAGTCGGTGCGTGTGCAAGTGCTCAAGGCCGACCTGGAGAACAACAAGATCAGCCTGGGGATGAAGCAGCTCGCCGCCGACCCTTTCGCCACGGCCGTCAGCGACGTGTCCGAGGGTGCCGACGTAACCGGGCGTGTGGTGCGTGTAGCCGAGTTTGGCGCGTTCATCCAGATCGCTCCAGGCGTCGACGGGCTGGTGCACATCAGCGAGGTCAGCCGTAAGCGGATCGGGAAGGTCGAGGAGGTCCTCAAGGTTGATCAGGTGGTGACCGCACGGGTGCTGAAGATCGACCCGACGACTCGGAAGATCAGCCTGAGCCTCAAGGTGCTCCAGGCCGAGGAACCGCCCGCGCCGGGCAGCCGCGAGGCGGTGATGAGCGAGAAGCGTGCCGCACGCGACAAGGCGGCTCAGGACCGGCTCAAGGAAATCCAGAAGGAAACCCCCGAGCTCCGCCGGCAGCGTGAGAAGTTCCGCAACAAGCAGCTCACCGGCGGCTTCGGCAAGGGGATGGAGTTCCTCGGCGGTGGGCTGGGGGATCTGAAGTTGTAGGTTTGAGGGGTGAGGTGTTAGGTTCTAGGGTTGATTCAGGACCCCTCCCCCAGAACGTTTTGGCGGGAGGGGCAGCGGTGGGGTTGGCCAAGCCCTCGAAGCCCGATCGTCGATCGGTACAACGTAAGTTTTCGCATCGCCGCGTCTGACAAACCGCGTGCCAGAATCGGCTCATCACCGCTTCATTGCGCGCAGTTATCGCGCAAACATATGGATATGCGCCACGATGGCCCACACGCCTGGCCGAGGGGTTGGGCATACCTGTGCATCCTCTGCCGACTGGACGCCTGTAAAGCCCGGCAAACCACCGCCGTGGGGGTGGGCGCAACTGCGCGGGGATCGGGGTCGGTGCGCGCAAATTGAAACCTATGCCACAAAAACAAAAACCGCTCACCCCTCACCACTCACCACTCACCACAGGTCGCTACTTCACCCGCAGGACCACCAGCGTGATGTCATCGTTGGCCACGCGGACGCCAGCGAACTGGCGGATGGTCCACATGAGTTTCTCGACGATCTCGCTGGCCGTCGCGTCGGGCTTGTTCTGCATGAGCAGTGCGACGGCCTCGATGACACGGGTGCGTGTGAAGCGGTTGGAGGCGAAGTCTGCGGCATCGGTCAGCCCGTCGGTGTAGACGACCAGCACGTCGCCGGGGGTGAGCTTCTCGCGCCCGACGTGGTACTGCTGTCCTGGGTCGATGGCCAGGGCCATGTCGTAGGTCGTCAGCTCGCGTACCTCGGCACGGGCGTTGCGGAGTGAGAACAGCAGAGCCGGGTCGTGCCCGGCGGCGGTGTAGGTAACCGTCAGCGTCTCGGGGCAGACCAGGCCCGACCACATCGTGATGAACTCGCTTTCGAGTGTGTCGCGCACGGCCGAGGCGTTGACGCGGGCGATCACCTCGTTGAGGGCGTGGCCCGAGGCGGCAAAGGCACGCACGCTGGCACGCACCGAGCTCATGATCAGCGCGGCGGGGACACCCTTGCCTACCACGTCGCCCACAACCACCGCCAGTTTGCCGCCGGACTCGAAGAGGTCGTAGAAGTCGCCGCCCAGGTCGAAACTCGGGACATACTTGGCCGCGATGTCAAAGGGTGAAAAGACCGGGAGCGTGCGCGGGAGCATGCGCCTTTGCACGTCCGCGGCCAGGCGGAGCTGGCGGCGCATCTTCTCGTCCTGGGAGCGCAACTGCCTCAGGCGTGCGTGGGCCAGCGCCATGGCGGCGTGGTCGGCGATCGAGCGGAGGAGGTTTTTTTGGTTGTCCGTCAGTTCCCTGGGCGTGCGCGAGTAGAGGCGGATCAACCCCGAGGCGCGTCCGGCGAAGATCAGGCCCGTGCTGACGAGGCTGACGATCCCCTCGGCCTGGGCGCGCGAGGCGTCAGCGATGCGCGGGTCGCTGGTGATGTCCCCCACCGCGACGACCTCGCCACGGAGTGCGGCTTGGCGGAGCTGCCCGTCGATGGACAGGGGTGAACTCTCGGCTAGCCACTGCTGCGACAGCCCGCGGGTTGCCTTGTGGCGCAGCACCGGCTCGCTGCCGGGTGTCAGCGGGTCGTCCAGGACGCTGATGCTCCCGGCGTCCATCTTGAGCACATCCAGGGCCAGGTCGAGGGCGGCGAGCAGGAGTTTGTCGGGGTCGTCGGCCTTGACGAGCAGGGAGGAGAGTCGGAACAGCGCGTCGAGTGAATCGACGCGTTGGCGCATGAGCAGCGCGCCTTCGATGTACTCGACGGCGGTGGATGCCAGGATGGTTACAGCACGCTCGAGGGCCCGGCGGGCGGTGGGGTCGGCGGCGCCCCAGTCGGCGGGCATGGCCAGGGTGCCCACGTCGCCGATGCTGGTGCGGACGGGCGCGATGAAGAGAGTTTCTTCGTCGGCGGGCTGGCGGTTGACCAGGGCGTAGGCGCGGGCCCGGCCGGGGGTTTCGGGGACGCTGCGCCAGCGTGCCTGCCCGTCGCCTGGGACGATGACTTGGCCGTCGGCATCGCGGAGCCAGACGGGGACGCCGCTCATGCGTGTGAGTTCATCGCACATGCGGGCGAGGGAGCCGTCGGTGAGGAAGTCGCGCACGGATAGCCCGACCTCACCCTGGGTGGTCTGGGCGGGGTCGATGGGGGGAGTCTGCATGGCCGCCGGGAGCCCGGCACGGGGTTCGATCATCGCGTCAGGCTCGTACGTCTGGAGGTCCATATCCTATCAAAATACAAACAAAAAATCAAAAGCGGCCATTCCGAGGGGGTCTTCTTGCCCATTCTTCCATCAGTTCGTGCCATCCGCATCTTTGGATTACGAACATAGTGCGAATATGGGAGATTCATCATAGGCAGAAGTGCTGAGGTGGAGGGGGGGGGTGAGGGGGATTGTTGGGCCTTTGCCGACGCTTGGTGTGCGAGGGCGATACCCTTTGGCGATGATGGCGTTGCCTGATTTACCGACTGCGGGGGGTTCGAGCGTTGAGGTGCTTGATCCTGGGGGTGTGTTGTCTGCGGCGGATGTTGGGTGGTTGGTGGGTCGGACGGCGGAGGCGTTGGGCGTGCTGGGTGCGGGGGGGAGTGTTTCGGTGAAGGTGGTTGGGGATGTGGAGATGGCCGGGGCACACGGGCGGTGGTTGGGGGTGGCCGAGACGACCGACGTGCTGACGTTTGACTTGGGGAGCGACCCGGCTGTTGGGGGGGTGCATGCTGATATGTTGGTCTGCTTTGAGCAGGCCAAGCGGGAGGGTGCCCAGCGTGGGCATGAGGCTCGGCAGGAACTGTTGCTGTACATTATCCACGGCATCTTGCACTGCCTTGGGCACGACGACCAGGACGAGGCGGGGTATGTGAGGATGCACGCGGAGGAGGACCGGGTGCTGCGGGCGATGGGGGTGGGGATGACCTTTGCCCGCCCAGCGGGCGGGGGTGGAGCATGATGGCCGTGGCGCCTTGGCTGGTGTGGATTGGTGTTGGCCTGACGATTTTGTCGGCGTTCGTGAGCACGTTGTTGTTGGCGTTGACGATCGTGCCGAGGGCGGCGGTGGAGGAACTAGCCGAGAAGGTGGGGAAGCCTGCGTTGGTGCGTCGTGCGTCGGTGGTGATGACCGACTGGGTGGGGCATGCGCGGGCGTTGTGGTTGGTGCGGATCGTTATTGACCTGTGTGCGGCGTGGTGCGCGGTTGTGTATGTGGCGTATGTGCGTTCGGGTGGGTTGGCGCCGACGTGGGTCGATGCGTTGATCGGGCTGACGGCGACGGGCGTGGTGCTGTGGGTGGCGACGGGGGTGGTGCCGCTGGCGGTGGCGCAGCATGCCGGGGCGCGGGTGCTGGTTGGGCGGGCTGGGTTTATCCGTGGGGTGCACCTGCTGAGCGGCCCGGTTGCGGTGGTTGGGCGGTTTGCCGATGAGGTGGTGCGCCGGCTGGTGGGTGTGGAGCGGAAGGGTGCCGAGGAGCAGGTGGAGCAGGAGTTGATGACGGTGGTGGAGGAGGCGGAGGCGTCGGGCGCGTTGGACGGGCAGGAGGCGGAGATGCTCGCGAGCGTGATGCGTTTTGGGGGGTTAAATGTCGCGCAGATCATGACGCCCAGGACGGACGTGGAGGCGATCGAGCTGACGAGTGATTTGGGTGCGGTGATCCGTGCGGTCCGGCAGGTGAAGCACTCGCGGATACCGGTCTATGAGGGGAGCCTGGATTCGGTCGTTGGGATTTTCTATGTCAAGGACCTGATGATGTGGCTGGGTGGTGAGGGGAAGGTCAAGGGCGCGCCGTTTAACCTGCGCGACCTGTTGCGGCCGGCGATCTTTGTGCCCGAGACCAAGACGATCCGCGACCTGCTGCGGGAGTTGATGGAGAAGAAGGTGCACATCGCGCTGGTGGCCGATGAGTATGGGGGTACGGCGGGGCTGGTTACGATCGAGGACATCGTCGAGGAGATCTTTGGGGATATCAAGGATGAGTATGAGGCGCCGACGCCCGAGGCGCCCGACGCGGTGGTGAAACTCGATGAGCGGACGGCGGAGCTGGACGCGGCGGCGCGGATCGATGACGTCAATGAACTCATCGAGCCGCTGGGTGTGCAGTTGCCGGCCAGTGAGGATTATGACACGGTGGGTGGGTTTGTGATGACGACGCTGGGGCGGATTCCCTCGGCGGGAGAGCACTTCACGCACCGGGGGATGCACCTGACGATCCTGGAGGCGAAGCCGACGCGGGTGGTGAAGGTGAAGCTGCGTGTGCGGGACGAGGCGGCGATCGAGGCCGAGGGCGAGCCAGCGCGGGAGTACCGGTGAAGCAGAGAAACTACTTGGCGAGCAGGGCTTGATCGACCTGGACAACAACGCGACGACGCGGCCGGCGCCGGAGGTTGTCGTGGCGATGGCGCGGTGCATGCAGGAGGCGTGGCAGAACCCTTCGAGCGTGCACAGGGGTGGGCAGGAGGCGCGTCGGCTTGTTGAGTTGGCGCGCGTCAGCGTTGCGGGGTTGATCGGGGCGAAGCCGAGGGAGGTTACATTTACCAGTGGTGGAACCGAGTCGATCGACCTGGCGATCCGCGGGACGGTGGGGCGGCTGGCGCTTGGCGGAGAGGGGGTGCCGGTGTTGGTAACGACGGGTGTTGAGCACAGCGCGGTGGGTGGGTTGGTTGAGGAGTTGGTCAAGCAAGGCGCGTGCACTCGGCGGCTGCTGGCGGTGGATGGGGACGGTCGGGTTCGGATGGAGGGGGCGCGGCAGGTGATCAGCGGCGCGGCGATCGTGAGCGTGCAGTGGGCGAACAACGAGACGGGGGTGATCCAGCCGATCGGTGAGATTGCGGCGTTGTGCAGGGAGGCGGGTGCGACGCTGCACTGCGATGGGACGCAGTGGGTGGGGAAGATGCCGACGGATGTGAGGGAGAGCGGGGTGGATTTGTTGACCTTCTCGCCGCATAAGTTTCATGGTCCCAAGGGTGTTGGTGTGCTGTGGCAGCGTGCGGGTGTGCAGTTACGGCCGGTGCTGATGGGGACGCAGGAGCAGGGCCGGCGTGGCGGGACGGAGAACGTGCCGGGGATTGTGGGTGCGGGTGTGGCGGCGGGGTTGGCGCGGGAGTTTTTGGCCGAGGGTGGGTTGCGTGTGCGACTGGGGGAGATGCGTGATGCGTTTGAGCGGCGGGTGGTGGAGCTGACGGGGGTGGTTACGCCTGGGGTGCGGGTGAACTCGGCGGGTTCGGCGAGGTTGTGGAACACGAGCAACATTGCGTTTGCGGGGCTGGAGGCGGAGGCATTGCTGTTGGCGCTGAGCGAGCGTGGGGTGCTGGCCTCGGCAGGTGCGGCGTGCAGCTCGGGTTCGCTGGAGCCAAGCCCTGTGCTGCTGGCGATGGGGATCGAGCCGAGGGCGGCGCACGGGAGTATCCGGTTTTCGATCAGCCGGGATACGACCTGGGAGGAGTTAGAGCGTGCGGCGGGGATAATCGCGGAGTGTGTGGGGAGGTTGGCAGGGGTGATGGGGTGGATGGGCAATAGGCAATAGGCAAGAGGCGCGGTTGGTTTGTGCGGTGCCGGATGACTGGTTGCGTCTGTTGCCTATTGCCTCTGTTGGGCATTCTCGATCGTTGCCGCTAAGCTCCTGGCTTGCGTTACGAGTTTTCCCGCTTCGTTGATGACTGAAGCTCGGCGGGTTTGGTCGGTGAGCAAGGGTGCGTTTACCAGCACGTTGCAGAGGCTTGCGCGAGCGGCGGCCTCGGCGAGTACTGCGGCGATTTTCAGGTCGCTGGCGAGGTGCTTGTTGGTGATGTTTGTGAGGTTGGCGCAGAGGGTTGCTAGTTCGACGCTGAGGTGGAGTGTGCGTAGAGGGACGTTGAGGGCGTGCTCGATGGCGGCGGGGAGGTCGCTGGCGCGTTGGGGGTTGTCTGGGGGGAGGCGTTGGAGTGTGTTGAGGTTGGCGTAGGCGTGGGCGTCTTCGTCGCCGAGGGCGAGGAAGTGGGTGGTGGTGGTAGTGAGGTGTTGCTGGGCTTGTTGGAGGGGGTGTTGGTGGGCTGAGAGGTCTTTGCGGTTGAGGGAGTAGGAGACGACCATGTTTGCGAGAGCAGCGGCGAGCGCGCCGGTGGTGGCGGCGATTGCGCCGCCGCCTGGGGTTGGGGATTTGCTGGCCGTGGCTTGGAGGAGGGCGTTGAGGGGCATTTCGCTGAGGGTCGTGGTCATGGGGAGCTCGGGGGGTTGCATGGGGGTATTGGATGATTGGCGTGCCGGGGGAGCGTCGCCCATACCATGCAGGGATGTCTACCTTTTATGTAACGACGCCGATCTACTACGTCAACGACCGCCCGCACATTGGGCACTGCTATACCACGTGCGTGGCGGATGTCGCGGCGCGTTTTGCGCGGCTGATGGGGCTGGAGACGTACTTTTTGACGGGGACCGACGAGCACGCCGACAAGGTGATAGCCAAGGCGGTTGAGAACCGGCTGACCGAGCAGCAGTGGGTGGACCAGTGCGCGGGTGAGTTTGTGCGGGCGTTTGCGCTGTTGGGGTTTTCGCAGGACGTGTTTTATCGCACCAGTGATCCGCAGCACAAGGCGTTGGCGCAGCGGTACATTAAGAAACTTTTGGATCAAGGGGATGTCTACTTGGGGGATTACGTCGGGTGGTATGACCCGTCGCAGGATGAGTATTTGACTGAGACGCTTGCCAAGGAGCACAACTACCAAAGCCCGGTCACGGGCAAGGCGTTGGAGAAGCGGACGGAGAAGAACTATTTTTTTCGCTTGAGCAAGTATCAGGACGCCTTAGCGGCGTATATCGCTGAGCACGAGGAGTTTATATTGCCGTTGGCGAGGCGGAACGAGGTGCTCGGCCGGCTGAAGGATGGTTTGCAGGACGTGCCGGTGAGTCGTGCGCTGAAGGCAGGGGAGAGCACGTGGGGGGTGTTGATGCCTGGGGACCCGAGCCACCGGGTGTATGTGTGGATTGAGGCGTTGTGCAACTATCTGACGGCGGTTGACACGGCGGGGAAGCGGCACCTTTGGCCGGCAGCGGTGCACCTGATGGCCAAGGACATTTTGTGGTTCCACGCGGTGATATGGCCGGCGATGCTGATGGCGTTAGGTCAGGGGCAGCCCAAGACGGTGTATGCGCACGCGTACTGGGTGCGTGAGGGTCGGAAGATGAGCAAGTCTTTGGGGAACTTTGTTGATATCGACGTGATTGAGCGGTATGTGGGCGTGTTTGGTGCTGATGCGTTGCGGTATTACTTGATCACGCAGGGGCCGCAGGGTGTGAGCGATGCGGACTTTTCGCACGGGCGGTTTATCGAGACGTACAACGCCGAGCTTGCCAATGGGATTGGGAATGCGACGAGCCGGGTTGGGAACATGATCGACAAGTACTTTGGTGGTCGCGTGCCCGGGCATGGGGGCGTGGGTGTGCTGTCGGGTCTGGAGCAGTTTGACTGGCCGGTGTTGACGGCGACGGCGGTGCGGAGCGCGGTTGCGAGGTTTGGGGAGTTGGACTTGGCGGGCGCGACGTATGAGGGGATCGCGCTGGTGCGGAAGGTGGATGCGTACATCAACGCGACGGAGCCGTTTAAGATTGCGAAGAAGTTGGAAGCGGAGCCGGGGTTGAAGGATCGGCTTGGGGCGATTTTGTACCACTGTGCGGAGGCTTTGCGTGTGGCGACGTTGCTGTTGACGCCGGCGATGCCGGTGAAGATGGGGCAGTTGCAGCGGACTTGGAACTGCGTGCCGGCGGGTGGAGTTACGCTGTCGCAGCTTGCGGACTGGCACGGCCCGCACGCATTGGTGCCCGGGCAGGGTCTGACCAAGGGTGAGGTGCTGTTCATGCGGGCGGACCCGGGGGCTGCGTGGCCGCCGGTGGGGGGGTGAGTATGCGGGTATTTGGGGGCTTTTTGCCGGGTTTTTTGAGTTGGGATTGGCGGCGGGGTTTGTGGATGCTACCGTCGGGCTGCCACTATTTTGGAGGAACGGCCTATGGCACTGACGATCGACCCGGGGACACAGGTTTTACTTGCACGCGACAGCAATCAGGCGTTGGGGTTGGGGCGGTTTGCGGTGGATTTCATGGGTGAGCAGGGTGGGAGGTTGCCGGCCAAGCCCGCGGGCGGCGGGCCTGGTGCGGCGGTGGTGGAGCGTACGAACTTATTCTTTGTGGATTCGGTGCTGTGCGGGTTATCCGCGTTGGCGTTGGGGACCAATGCGCCGACGATTTTGCGTGAGGAAGCGCTTGGGTATGCGTGCGCGCCCGGGGGTGTGGGTGATATGCGGCTGGGTGGGGTGCCGGTGTTTGGGAGCAGGCAGCCGGTGTTTGTTGAGAAGGCGGTGGCGGCCAACTGCAGCGCGGTGCGGGAGTGGGATAGTAATGGGACGAACTTTGGGTATAACCCGGCGTACGGGCACACAGCCGGGGAGTTTGGGCATAATGATTTTTATCCTGTGGCTGTTGCGGCGGCGCAGCAGGTGGGGCGTGATGGGGCGTTTGCGGTGCGGGGGATGATTTTGCTCGATGAGATTCGCGGTCGGCTGGCGGAGGTTTTTAGCCTCAAGACGTACAAGATCGACCACGTGCTGCACGGGGCGATCGCCAGTGCGGCGACGTATGGGGCGATGGTGGGGGCGACGCCCGAGCAGATTGAGCATGCGATTGGGATGGTTGTGGCGCACCACGTGCCTTTTAGAGCGATCCGGTATGGGAAGCAGTTGTCTGATAGCAAGGGTGCGTCGGCGGCGATCAGCACGGAGGCGGCGATCGTGTGCACGCGGCGTGCGATGCGGGGGTTTGTGGGTCCCAAGGATATTTTCCGTAATGCCGAGGGTGTGTTTTGTTTGTTCGAGAAGCCTGCGAACAAGGGCGAAAGCCCGTTTGACCTTGTGCTGAGCCGGGCGGGCAGCGCGTTCGCGGTGATGGGGATGCACTTTAAGCTTGGGCTGTATGAGCACCAGAGCGCGGGAGCGATCCAGGCGTTGCTGAACATTTTGGCGCGCAGCCCGGGGCTGCTGGACAAGGGTGGGCGGGGGATTAGGAAGATCAAGGTGGTGGCGTATGAGCCGGCGTACCACATTATCGGGGACCCGGCCAAGCGCGACCCGCGCACGCGGCAGAGCGCCGACCACAGCATGGTGTATATCTTGGCGACGCTGCTGCGTAAGGCGATTGAGCACAAGACGGCCGACTGGGCGGCGTTGATGCTGATGCCGCGGGACTACAGCGAGCAGGCGATCTTCAACAGTACGACGAGGCAGTTGATCGACCGGATCGAGTTCACGCACGGCGGGGCGGAGTATGACGCGAAGTATCCGGAGGGGATTCCGACGAGCGTGGTGATCACCGATGAGTTGGGGAACCAGCACGATTCGGGGCTGGTGATGTTCCCGGCAGGGCACGCGCGGAACACGACGGCGGACTTGAAGAAACTGCTGGCGCACAAGTTCAACTTGCTGGCGGCGCTCGCGTCTGATGAGCCCAAGGGTGTGATCGCGCGGTTTGGGGATTTGCACAACAAGAGTGCCGAGCAGGTGGGGGGGTTGTACGACTTTGTGATCGCCCGGCGTGGGAAGATTGATTGAGCGGGTGGGGGCGGGCGCGCTCCTAGGATGGGTCAGCCAGGCCGGTGTGCCTGGGAAAGAGGAGTTTCTGATGGCGACTGCTATGGTTTCACCGGTTGCGGGGCTGAATGGGCACGGTGCCGGGTCAATTAACGTGCGTGGGGTTTTGGGCAAGACGGCTGACGGGCTGTTGGGGCACGCCGCGAGGGTTGGGCGGGAGCATTTGCATGTGCCGGGGCCTGACTTTGTGGAGCGTGTGTTTTCGCAGAGCGACCGCCCGGTGCCCGTGCTGCGGAACTTTCAGACGATCTTGAACACGGGCCGGCTAGCGGGGACGGGGTATGTGTCGATTTTGCCGGTGGACCAGGGGATTGAGCACTCGGCGGGTGCGAGCTTTGCGCCGAACCCGGCGTACTTTGACCCGGAGAACATCGTGAAGTTGGCGATCGATGGGGGTTGCAACGCGGTGGCGAGCACGATCGGGGTGCTGGGCTCGGTGGCGCGGAAGTATGCGCACAAGATACCGTTTTTGGTCAAGTTCAACCACAACGAGATGCTGACAAGCCCGAATATTTTCAGGCAGAGTTATTTCGGGAGCATCAAGCAGTGTTACGAGATGGGGGCGGTGGCGGTTGGGGCGACGGTTTATTTCGGCAGCGAGACCTCGCGTGAGGAGATTCGCTACGTGAGCGATATGTTTGAGCAGGCGCATTCGTATGGGATGGTTACGGTGCTGTGGTGCTACACGCGGTCGAACTCGTTTAAGGTCAAGGGTGCCGACGGAAAGAGCACGGATTACCACTCTAGTGCGGACCTGACGGGGCAGGCGAACCACCTGGGGGCGACGATCAAGGCGGACATCATCAAGCAGAAGTTGCCGACGAACAACGGTGGTTACGCGGCGTTGAACTCGGGTGGATCGTCGTACGGCAAGTGGGACAAGCGTGTGTACACGGAGTTGTGCGGCAGCGACGAGGCCGGGCACGGCGGGCACCCGATTGATTTGTGCCGGTACCAGGTGCTCAACAACTACATGGGGCGTGTGCCGTTGATTAATTCGGGTGGTGAGAGCAAGGGCGCGGGGGACCTTGAGGAGGCCGTCGCTACGGCGGTGGTGAACAAGCGTGCGGGTGGGATGGGTTTGATCTCGGGTCGGAAGGCGTTCCAGAAGCCGATGGTTGAGGGGGTGAAGTTGCTGCACGCGGTGCAGGATGTGTATTTGGATAAGGGTGTGACGATTGCGTGAGCGGGGCGGAGCGGGGGGTGTGCCCGTGCCGAGGAGGTGCGAATGTCCCAGCCGACCGACCTCACTAGCATCGAAGTGATCGACGAGCCTGTTGCCGAGATTTTGCGGAGCAAGACCGCCGGTGAGCGTCTGGCGATGTGCTTCCGCGGCGCCGCCTTCGCCAAGATGATCGTCGAATCTGGCGTCCGGCACTCGAACCCGGCGTGGGACACAGCACTTGTGAACCAAGAAGTCCTCCGGCGGATGCAACTTGGATCAGCGGGCTGGCCCGTCGGGCACAACTCCGGCCAGCAGATCAATCTTTGTGAGGGACTCTCATCAAGCCAAGCACACTTGCGGTGTTGATCTTTCGCCTGGTCGGTCAAGAGCATTGGCCAGGGTCGTCGAGCTTCCCCCGCATATCCTACCTACTGGCATGAGTACACCCACCCCCGAGGGCGACCGACCACCACTGCCGGATGTGGTACAAAGCCAACAGCCCGAGCCGCCCGCGCTCACACCGGTGGGGTTGGTCCGGAAGCTCGGACCGGTCGGAATCTTGGCCGTGATATGGACGGCTGGGCCGCCGTTGTGCTCGATACCGCTGTTTGCGTATATGCCGACGATTAGCGCGTGGCTGCGTTCGCATGATGGGATGGGGGTGGCGATCTTTACGGGTGTGTTTGCGTTGCTGGCCGGGGTGGGGTTGCTGCCGACGTATGCGCAGTCGGCGTTGGGTGGTTTTGCGTTTGGGTGGCAGATTGGGATTCCGGCGGCGTTGGGGGGTTTTGCGGGGGCGTCGGTGATTGGGTATTGGATCGCACGAGCGGCGTCGGGTGAGCGTGTGATGCAGCTGATTGATGGGAACCCGCGTGCACGTGCCGTGCGTGATGCGTTGGTGCGCGATAAGCAGGCGGGGGGGACGTGGGTGTCGACGATGTGGATGGTGGCGTTGTTTCGGCTGCCGCCGAACTCACCGTTTGCGTTGTCGAACCTTGCGATGGCGGCGGCGCGGGTGCCGTTTGGACCGTTTGTGGTTGGGACGGTTTTGGGGATGGCTCCGCGTACGGGCGTGGCAGTGGTGATCGGGTCGCTGGTTGACGGGGCGATGACGGGCGAGGCACTGGACGATGCCGCGCCGCGGTGGGTGTGGGGTGTGGGGATCGGGGTGTCGTTGTTGATCTTTTTGTTTATCGGCAACTTGGGCAAGCGTGCCGTGGAGAGGGTTACGCGGCAGGAGGGTGGTGGGGGTGGTGTGGTTTGAGGACTGGGTGTGATCTATGGATCGCTGGAGCAGATCGAGCGTTGGAAGAGGTCAACGCCACCGCTGCCCCTCGCCTCGGGTGAGGGGTTCGATGCGGGGAAGAATGGGGATGTTTGTTACTCGCCGTATTTGGGGAGGTCGGCCTCGCCGAGGAGGCGGTATTCCTTGCGGCGGAGGATTTGTGCGGCGAGGGTGAGGTCGTCGACGGCGAGTGCGAGTGCGGCGATGCCTGCGGACCATCCGGTGAGGGGGTAGGAGAAGCGTATGGAGAGTTCGGCGCGGAGGAGGTGTTCACACATGCCGGTGATGGTGTGCCCGGCGTCGAGGCAGACGACCAGGACCTCGCTTTCCATGAACGGGAGGTTGTGCTCGTGCAGGATCAGTCGAGCGGCGGCGGCGTTGTTGGGGATGATTCGTATGACGGCGTGGTCTGAGGCCTCGTGGACGGCCATGGCGCAGAGGCGGACCATGTTGTCGTCGAAGCCCTTGGTCATTTCGTGCATTTTGCCGACGCGGTTGGGCATGAAGATGGAGAACTGAGTTACGCTTGGGGAGGCGTAGCCGCGGGCGGTCTCGGTGGGTGTGGGGGCCTGAGACATGGGTATGTGAGGGTAGGTAGGTGGGTGGGGTTGGTGGTTAGGGGGTGATGGTGTCGAGTTGGGCGTCGATCTGGCCGCGTGTCTGGGTGTTGTTGTCGAGGTCTTTGAGGGTTAGTTCGGAGGTGCTCTCGATGATGAGGGCGTAGCGTGCGTCGGCGTCGGCGGCATCTTTGAGGAGTTTGCCGATGTTTTTGGTGGCCTTGTAGCTGCGGCGTGCGTTGAGGCCCATTCGGCGGAGGCGGGCGAGGAGGTTGGGGACGAGTGCGTCGGCCTCGGGTGTGCCGTTGGAGAGGACGAAGGCGTCGGTGCGGAGGCCGAGGTCGCGGGAGATTTTCTGATCGGTGGGGATGAGGCCTTTGTCCTGTAGGATGAGGGAGAGGACGACGTCGCCCATGCCAAAGCCGACGGCGGGTGTGGGTGGGCCGGCGAAGGTCTCGATGAGTTTGTCGTATCGTCCGCCGCCTGCGACGGCGCGTTCGTTGTCGACGATGACCTCGAAGACCATGCCGGTGTAGTAGGCGAGTCCGCGTGCGACGTTGAGGTCGAGTGTGCACCAGTCGGCGATGCCGGCGTTTTGGAGGGCTTGTTCGAGGGCGGTGATGGGGTGTGCGATGGAGGGCAGGGCGGTGGTGCCGTGGGGGAGGTTGGCGAGTTCTTGGGCGATGGTGGTGGGCGTTGCGCCGTTGCGTGCGCGTGGCCTGCAGAGGAACTGGTGGAAGTCGGGGAAGTCTCCTTGGGGGAGGCCGAACTCGAAGGCTTGGTTTTCGAGTGCCTGGTTGTCGAGTTTTTCGCGTCGGTCGAGGAGGATGAAGGCGGCGTCCATGTGCTCGTCGGGTACGCTGCAGGCGCGGAGGATGTCGGCCAGGACGCCGCGGTGGTTGAAGCGGACGGAGCAGTCGGCTGGTGTGAGGCCGAGGGTTGCCAGGAGGTCAACGCAGCAGGCGATGGACTCGACGTCTGCGCGTGTGTGGTCGTCGTCGGCGAGGATGTCGCAGTTCCACTGGAGGAACTCGCGGAGCCGGCCTCGTTGCTGGCGTTCGGCGCGGAAGCAGGAGCTTTGCCAGAACCACTTGGTGGGCTTGGGCAGTTGGCCTGCGCGAGCGGCGTACATGCGTGCGAGTGTGGGTGTGAACTCTGGGCGGAGGGCGTAGGGGGCGTGGCCGGCGGTGGCTTGGGCACGTTGTGCGTCGTCCTTGCCGCTGAAGGCTTGGAAGATTTCCGAGAGGATGCCGGGGCCGCTTTTAATGGCGTAGAGGTGGGTATGCTCGAAGGTCGGGCCGTCGATCTCGTCAAAGCCGTGGCGGATGGAGGTTTTTCGCCAGGCGTTTTCGATGTATCGTCTGCGAGCGAGGTCGAGCGGGTAGAAGTCTCGCGTGCCGGGCGGTCGCTGGATCGGTTCGGGCATGGGTGAGGCTCTGCGGGCTTACCGGCGTGGGGTGCGTGCGTAGTTGTGCTTGGTGGTGGGAGTGGGGGTGGTGGTGGGGGTTTGTATTTCGATGCGTTCGACGCGTGTGGCGAACCAGCCTTTGTCGCCGCGTTCGGCGTCGTAGGCGACTTGGCTGGAGTCTTTGAGGACGCGGAAGCCCTCGCCGGTGATGCGTGTGTAGTGGGCGAAGATGTCCTGGCCTTCTGGGCCGACGATGAAGCCGAAGCCTTTTTTGGGATCGAACCACTTGACGGCGCCGTGCGCGTTGGTGATGGAGTTGGGTGTGATGATGGGGTTGTGGTTGCCGGGGGTTGGGTCGGTTGCACTCATGGGCGATCTCCAGTCGGTGTGCACGCGTGGTGTGGGTGCGATTGGTGCAAGAGCCGGTGAAAGAGTGGAAACGGCGGGTTTTGCGTGCCGAGTGTGTATGGGAGCATACACGATGGATGGGTGTGGGAGTTGCTGCTGGGAGAAGATTGTGTGGGGGGGTTAGGGAGCTTTGGGGGGGGGTGGTTAGCGGGGCTGAACGGGCGCCCTGGCGATCTCGATGGTGGAGGGGTTTAGAAAACCGCCGCCCGGGTAGGCGGCGGTTGGAGGGATTAGGTTTGTATTCGGAAGAGGGTTAGTTAACTGGAGCGGGTGCAGGGGCCTGTGCGCCGAGCGGGGCTGCGGCAGCGGCGGCGTCGTCGCGCATGGCGGCTTTGCGGGAGAGTTTGATGCGTCCTTGCTCGTCGACGAGGATGACCTTGACCTTGACGACATCGCCGACGCGGACGACCTCGCCGACGGTTTTGACGAAGCCGTCGGCGAGTTCGGAGATGTGGCACATGCCGTCGGTGCCTGGAGCGAGTTCGATGAAGGCGCCGAAGTCTTTGGTGCTGACGACTTTTCCTGTGTAGACGGCACCGACCTTGATTTCTTCGCAGAGGGCCTCGATCTCGCCGCGTGCCATGGCGATGGTTTCGCCGTTGGGGGAGGCGAGCGTGACGGTGCCGTCGTCTTCGACGTCGATGGAGATGCCGTAGCGCTCTTGGAGGGAGCGGATGGTCTTGCCACCTGGGCCGATGAGTTTGCCGATTTTTTCGGGGTTGATTTTGATGGTGACCAGTCGTGGGGCGTGGACGCTGATGTCTGGGCGTGGCTTGGCGATGATGCGTTCCATGATGTCGATGATTTCGAGGCGTCCCTGCTTGGCCTGCTGGAAGATGCGTTCGACTTGTTCGAGGACGAGGCCGCGGGCCTTGAGGTCGAGCTGGATGCCGGTGATGCCGCTGCGTGTGCCGGAGACCTTGAAGTCCATATCGCCGAAGAAGTCTTCCTCGCCGATGATGTCGGTGACGAAGACTTCGTTGTTGCCGTGGTCGTCGGTGAAGCGTCCGACGGAGATGCCTGCACAGATGGCCTTGATGGGGACGCCGGCGTCCATGAGCGCGAGGCAGCCGCCGCAGACGGAGGCCATGCTGGACGAGCCGTTGGACTCGGTGATATCGCTGACGACGCGGATGGTGTAGGGGAACTCTTCGGGGCTTGGGAGGATGGCCAGGAGGCTGCGTTCGGCGAGAGCGCCGTGTCCGATTTCTCGGCGACCTGGGGCCATGATGCGTTTGACTTCCCCGGTGCTAAAGGGTGGGAAGTTGTAGTGGAGCATGAACTTTTTGGAGTATTCGGGGAGGAGGCCGTCGACGATTTGTTCGTCTTTGCCGGTGCCGAGGGTTACGGAGATGAGCGACTGGGTTTCGCCGCGTTGGAAGAAGGCGGAGCCGTGTGTTCGAGCGAAGATGCCGACCTCGCCTGTGATGGGTCGGATTTCGGTGGGGCCTCGTCCGTCGGCGCGGGCTTTGTTGAGTGCGATAAGCCTGCGGGTGACTTTTTCTTCGAGGCGTTTGAAGGCGTCCTTGGCGAGCAGGCGAGCTTTGTTGGAGTCGGCGAACTGGGCGTAGGTGCCGTCGGTCTTGACGGGGAAGTGTGTGTCGAGGACCTCTTTTCGGAGGGCGTCGACGGCGTTGTTGCGGTCTTGCTTGCCCTTGATGGTGCGGGCCTGGACCATTTTGGCCTCGGCGGCGGCGGCGACCTTTGCGGTGATCTCGGGGGTGGGCAGATAGATGTCGCCGATGACTTTGGGGACGCCGGCCTTGGCTTGGAGCTCGGCGATGAGTGAGAGGAGTTCATCGATGTGGGTCTGGCCGAACTTGATGGCGGCAAGGACGTCGGCCTCGGGGAGCTCGGCTGCGCCGACCTCGATCATGTTCAGGCCGTCTTTGTGCCCGGACAGGACGAGGTCAAGGTCGCTGAACTCCATCTGGCTCTGGGTGGGGTTGCAGACGAACTGGGGGCCGTTGTCGGTGTAGACGCGTGCAACGCGGATGGTGGCGATGGGGCCCTCGAAGGGGACATCGCTGATGGCGAGCGCGGCGGAGGCGGCGGTGCCGGCGAGGACGTCGGCATCGTTCTCGGCGTCGTGGCTCATGACGAAGCACTGGACGAGGACCTCGTCGTAGTATCCATCGGGGAAGAGCGGCCTGATCGGGCGGTCGATCATGCGCATGGTGAGGGTTTCTTTTTCGCTCGGGGGGCCTTCGCGCTTCTTAAAGCCGCCCGGGAACTTGCCGGCAGCGCTGGTGCGTTCGCGGTAATCGATGGTCAGGCCGAGGAAGTCGGGGAGCTCGTTGCGTGCCTTGCCGCGGACGACGGCGGCGAGGACGGTGGTGCCGCCGAAGGTGAGGACGACGGCGGCATTGGCGAGTTTGGCGACCTTGCCGGTTTCGATGGTGAGTGTTCGCCCGGCGAACTGGCGTGAGAGAGCGATATGTGGCATGAGAGGAGCCCTTGTGCAAGAGGCGCGTGGGGGGCCGGTTTTTTGTGGGCCGACTTGGTGCGCCTGCGAGCCTGGTCAGGCACGCCGTGCGGGCATCGCGCGCATGGGCGTGGGGGCTATTGCCATTGCCAGGGGCAGGAGACACGGAGCGTCGGGCGTGTTGCCGGGCGATCGGTGTCCTCTGCCACGGATTTGGCGGTGGCCCCGGTTGTTGTGGTTGCGGGCGCGTTGCCTGCAACTCAAATGCGCCTGGCCGCGGTTTGGGCGGCCTGGGGCGAGGTGTTGTGTGGGCAGAAAGAAACAAGCCCGCGATGTTGGCGCGGGCTTGCGGGGGGACTTACTTGCGGAGGCCGAGTTTGGCGATGAGGTCGAGGTAGCGGGAGCGGTCGGCGATGGCGAGGTACTTGAGCAGGCGGTTGCGCTTGGCGGCCATCATGACGAGGCCACGACGGCTGTGGAAGTCTTTTTTATGGGCTTTGAGGTGCTCGGCCAGGTCGTTGATGCGCTCGGTGAGCAGCGCGATCTGCACAGCCGGGGAGCCGGTGTCGGTGGTGGAGGTCTGGAAGTTTTTGATCAACGTGGTCTTCTGCTCTGCGCTGCTGGGCATGGATCAATCCTTACGGGCCTCTGGCCCTGCTCTAGTTGGTGGGGATGATAGCACCGGGGGTGGGTGGGGGCAAGGTGGTTGGGGGTGGTCGGACGCGAACATTTGCCGTATGTGGGGCGGGCGGAGGGACGCGGAGTAAAGAATTGGGCAGGAGTGGCAAAGTGGCAAACTGTGCCGGTGCGAGAGGTATTGAACTGAATCAGGCATTTGGAGGCATGCCTCTGTCTTGCGTGGCGTCATTGCGCTTGCCTCCGCCCCCTCTCCGCGAACCTCTTCTCTTTGCCGGGCGGGGGTGATGAGGGGCCACTATACTGGGGGCTTGTTGACTTGCTGTGCCTTTGATTTGGGCGTTGTGCCTGCCCCCGTTCTGTTGCCTTACACCATGGTCTTGGCGGTTGCCCGGCAGGTGGGCAGGCCCTGACGCAGCACCGATCTGTTTCCCTGCGACCATCGAACCGAGGAGTAATCATGCCCATCCGCACGGCGTATACGGCGAAGATTGAATACCTGCAGATCCTTGACGAGGAGGGGAAGTTGGACGCCTCGCTGACGGCGCCCGGGACGCCGGGGATATTGACTGATCAGCAGGTGTTGCACTTGTACCAGCGGATGATGGAGTGTCGGCAGCTTGATGAGATTGCGTTTAAGTTGCAGCGGTCTGGGCGGATGCACACGTACCCGCAGAACAAGGGTCAGGAGGCGTGCGCGTTGGGTTCTGGGTTTGCGATGCGTGCGGGTGTGGACTGGATCGTGCCGTGCTATCGGGAGAACGCGGCGATGTTCATGCACGGGGTGCCGATGGCGAGCGTGCTGCTGTATTGGTCGGGCGATGAGCGTGGGAACCAGTTCCCGCCGGGTGTGCAGGTGACGCCGATCGCGGTGCCGATCGGTACACAGATGCTGCACGCGACGGGGATTGCATGGGCGGCAAAGATGCGTCGTGAGGACCGTGTGGTGATCACGTACTTTGGGGACGGGGCGACGAGCGAGGGGGATTTTCATGAGGCGATGAACTTTGCGACGGTGTTCAATGTGCCGTGCATTTTCTTTTGCCAGAATAATCAGTGGGCGATCAGCGTGCCGCGTGAGAGCCAGATGGCCAGCGAGACGATTGCGCAGAAGGGCTTGGCGTATGGGGCGCAGGTGCAGCAGGTGGACGGGAATGATTTGTTTGCGGTGTACAAGGCGGTGTACGACGCGCGTGAGCGTGCGCGTGCGGGCGGGGGTGTTACGCTGATCGAGTGCATTACGTACCGGCTGGCCGACCACACGACGGCCGACGACGCGCGGCGGTACCGTGACCAGAACGAGGTGGAGGCCTGGCGGAGCAAGGACCCGATGATCCGCGTGCGTTTGTACCTTGAGAGCAAGGGCCTGTGGGACGCCGGCAAGCAGAAGGCCGAGCAGGAGCGAGCGGAGGTGATGGTCAAGGAGGTTGTCGACAAGGTGCTCAACTGGCCTGCGCCCAAGCGGGAGGAGATGTTTGATCATCTGTATGCGGAGATGCCTGCGCTGCTGCGGCAGCAGCGTGATAGTTGGGCGACGCACTCGCTGGGCACGAGCATGCAGGCGGGTTTGCAGGCTCAGACGGTCAAATAGCAAATGGCAAATGAGATAGGAGATAGGTTTTGGGGCGGATCAAGGTTGAACTGCTGACGCGGGTGGAGGCTTTCTCGGATCGCATCGTGGATGTCGTGGATGTCGTGGAAGTCTTGGAGAAGCATGGTCGTTCCAGGCGCATCATCGATCAGATCACCGGCAGTGGAACGTCAGTTGGGGCGAATATATTTGAGGCGGACGAGGCCCTGAGCCGGGCCGACTTCTGCAAGACGATCGGGATTGTCCTTAAGGAGCTCAATGAGACTCGATTCTGGATACGGATGATTTCCCGCCGCAAGTGGCTGCCCGCGGCACGATTGGGGCCGCTCCAGGCCGAGTCCGACGAACTCCGTCGCATCCTGGGCACGATCCTGACTCGCAGCCGCCAAAGACCAGACTGACAGTCGCCACTCAACTTACTGATCTGATCACCGCCGCCCGTCCACATCAACGAACATTTGCGATTTGCTATTTGCGATTTGGCCCTTTCCTGGAACCTCCCATGCCTCAGATGACCTTAGTGCAAGCGATCACCACCGCCCTGGACCAGGAGATGGCGCGCGACCCTCGCGTGGTCTGTCTGGGGGAGGACGTTGGCGTCAACGGGGGCGTTTTCCGGGTGACCGAGGGGTTGCAGAAGAAGTACGGGCCGGAGCGGGTGATTGATACGCCGTTGTCGGAGTCGGGGATCATCGGCTCATCGATCGGGCTGGCGATCGCGGGGATGAGGCCGGTGCCTGAGATTCAGTTTGAGGGTTTTTTGGGTCCTGCGTACGACCAGTTGGTCAACCATGCGGCGCGGTTCCGCAACCGGACGCGTGGTGCGTTCACGGTGCCGATGGTGGTGCGTGTGCCGTGGGGCGGTGGGATTCACGCGCCGGAGTTTCACTCGGATTCTCCGGAGTCGATTTATGCGCACAGCCCTGGGCTGAAGGTGGTGTGCCCGAGCACGCCGTATGACGCTAAGGGGCTGTTGATCAGCGCGATTCGCGACCCTGACCCTGTGATCTTCTTTGAGCCAAAGCGTGTCTATCGCAGTTACCGCGAGGAGGTTCCCGAGGAGGAATACACCATCGAGATTGGCAAGGCGAAGGTGGTGGCCGAGGGCAGCGACCTGACGGTTGTTACGTGGGGTGCGAGTGTGTTCCAGTGTTTGGGTGCGCTGGACATGCTGCCTGAGGACGTGAGCGTGGAGTTGATTGATCTGCGGACGATCCACCCGCTGGACCTTGGGACGATCGCTGGGAGCGTGCAGAAGACGGGTCGGTGCGTGATCGTGCAGGAGGCTCCGCGGACGGCGAGCATGTCCAGCGAGATCTCGTCGCTTGTGCAGGAAACCTGCTTCCTGCACCTCAAAGCCCCCGTCCAGCGCGTTACCGGCTTTGACACCATCATGCCCTACGCCAAGCTCGAACTTGAGTATTTGCCGGATGCGAAGCGCATCGCCGAGGCCGTCGTGGCGACGCTGGCGTACTGATAAGCAGAGTGGCCGAGGTTTGGGGGCCGATTTCAGGGCCGAGTGTCGCAAGCCACCTGACATCTTCGGGTTGTGCGCCCGCGCCGGGTTGACTCCGATTCAACACGGCAGACGGCTTCCGCCGCCGCAACACGGCCCTTACACAACCTTGACCGATGCTCAACTGCCCTTCAGCGTGGCCAACCCCCTTTCGGTGCCCGTGCTGCCCACCGGCACGGCGTTGCCGATCAACAGCGACACCAACTGCGCGTGGCTGAACGCCTATCCCTTCGGCGACCTGCCCGACTTCAACGTCGGCACCGCGCAGTACCAGTGGGCCGCCCAGCAGCTGGCCGACGCCCGGGCCGCCGGGCAGATCATCTTCGTGCAGTGGCACCACACGCCGCTCTCGCGTGGTATCCACGGCACCAACGTGACGAGCAACCAGTCGGGTGAGGCCATGCGGATCTACCTGCCGCTGCTCGAGCAGTTCCGTGTCGCTGGTGTCTTCACAGGCCACTCCGAAGTCGCCGAGCGGTCGTTCTTCGACTTCGATAGCGATGGCTATGGCATCAACCTCTGGGACGTGGGCATGGCCGGCGACGGCCTCCGCGGCGTCGAGGATGCGCCGGGCTTTGTCAGTGGGGGCATCACCGCGTGGCGAAACAACCTGGCCAACCCCGAGGGGCAGAGCTGGCGCCCCAACCCCTTCAGCCAGTGGACGGCCGACCAAAGCGAGGCCGAGATGTGGAACGGCACGCAGCTGCTCTCGGGCGGCAAGCACTACGGCTTCCTGGAGGTCAATCTGACGCCGCTGACCGAGGGCCGCTATCGCGTGGAGTTCCAGCCGTGGCACAACTTCCCGCTCAACGCCAGCGACGCCGGCTATACCGTTATCGGGAGCGAGCTGCGTGTTACAGGCTTTGACACGATCATGCCGTGTGCGAAGCTGGAGCTGGAGTATCTGCCAGAATCCAAGGGGATCGCGGCGGCGATCGTGCTTACGCTGGGGTACTGAGAAGTGATGGGTGATGAGCCATAAGCGACGAGAGAAGATTGTTGATATGAGTAAAGGGAAGAAGAAAGTGGCCAAGAGAGGTGCGGCGCGTCGGAAGGCCGCCGTGGGCATCGACCTGCCGGCGTTGCGGAAGCAGATTGATGCGATCGACCACCGGCTTGTCGAGCTGCTCAACGCGCGGTCGCGATTTGTTGTCGAGGTGGGGCGTTACAAGCAAGCGAACAACATCCCGATCTATGCCCCGCACCGCGAGCAGGAGGTGCTCGCGCGAGTGCTTGCGCACAACGATGGGCCGCTGGGGGATCGGACGATCGAGGGGGTGTACCGGGAGTTGATGTCCGGGTCGTTCGCGCTGGAGAGGCCCTTGTCGATCGGGTTTCTTGGGCCCGCGGGCAGTTACAGCCACCTGGCGGCGGTCAAGCAGTTTGGGTCGTCGGTGGCGTTTGAGGATTTGCACGAGATCGGCGGGGTGTTTACGGAGGTCGAGCGTGCGCACGTGGATTATGGGATCGTGCCGATCGAGAACTCGATCCATGGGAGTGTTACGGAGACGCTGGATTCGTTTGCACGCCGGGCCGGGCACGTGCATGTGTATGCGGAGGTGCAGCTGGACGTTCGGCACGCGCTGCTGGCGAACTGCCAGCCGAGCGCGGTGGAGCGGATCTATAGCAAGCCGGAGGTTTTTAGCCAGTGCCGGTCGTGGCTGGCGACGCAGTATCCGCGGGCCGAGCAGGTGGCGGTGGCGTCGAGTTCGCGTGCGGTGCAGATGGTGGCCGAGGAGTCGAAGTTGCCGGCCGGGAAGCGGACGAGCGCGGCGATCGGGAGCACTTTGGCCGGGGAGTTGTACGGGGTGAACATCCTGTTTGAGGGGATTCAGGACGAGCCGAACAACATTACGCGGTTTGTGGTTATTAGCCGGGTTCGTGCGCAGGCGGCGGGCGGGGGCAATGACAAGACGAGTTTGATGTTCACGACATTGAACAAGCCTGGCGCGCTGGTGAAGGTGCTGGGGGATTTTCATGCCGCGGGGGTGAACCTGACGCA
The DNA here is from genome assembly GCA_046339895.1 of bacterium. GTDB lineage: Bacteria > Planctomycetota > Phycisphaerae > Phycisphaerales > UBA1924 > JAJTGZ01. The sequence goes on from JBKDDT010000014.1 coordinate 60,921, forward strand.
CATCGACAAGCGGCCGAGCCGGCGGGACAACTGGACGTATACGTTTTTTATTGATGCCGAGGGGCACGAGAGTGATGGGAAGATGCAGCGTGCGCTCTCGCGTGCGCGGAAGCACTGCAAGGAGTTGCAGGTGCTGGGCAGTTACCCAAGGTCGCGGCGGATTTTGTAAACGCTGGTGTGGGTCGTGGGGGATTGAGAGATTGTTTGAGAAGTCTGGGGCCAGTGCCACTGTTGATACAGTCGATTAGAAATCTGCCTGCTTGGGTGCCCTTGGGAAGGGGATGACGTCGCGGATGTTTTGCATGCCTGTGGCGAACTGGATGAGTCGTTCGAAGCCGAGGCCAAAGCCGGCGTGGGGGACGGTGCCGTATTTGCGGAGGTCGCGGTACCACCAGTAGTCGGGCTGGTGCAGGCCCATCTCGGCCAGTCGCGCGTCGAGTTTGTCGAGGCGTTCCTCGCGTTGGCTGCCGCCGATGATCTCACCGATGCCCGGCACGAGGATGTCCATGGCGCTGACGGTCTGGCGGTCTGGCTCGCAGTTGTCGTCCAGGCGCATGTAGAAGGCCTTGATCCCCTTTGGGTAGTTGGTCAGGATCACCGGCTGCTTGAAGTGCTCCTCGGTCAGGAAGCGCTCGTGCTCGCTCTGGAGGTCGATGCCCCACTTGACGGGGTACTCGAACTTTTTGCCGGCTTTGATGGCGTCTTCAAGGACTTTGACACCTTCTGTGTACGTCAGGCGGAGGAAGGGTTTTTCGATGATGTGCGTGAGGCGTTCGATGGCGGTTTTTTCGATGCGCTGGGCGAAGAAGTGCATGTCGTCGGCGCGCTCGGCCAGGAGGGTTGTCAAGAGGTAGCGGAGCAGTTGCTCGGCCAGTTGCGCGTCGTCGGCGAGGTTGGCAAAGGCGATCTCAGGCTCGATCATCCAGAACTCGGCCAGGTGCCGGCTGGTGTTGCTGTTCTCGGCACGGAAGGTCGGGCCGAAGGTATAGACCCGGCTCAGGGCCATGCAGTAGGTCTCGACGTTGAGTTGCCCGCTGACGGTCAGGTGGGCTTCTTTGCCGAAGAAGTCTTGGGAAAAATCAGGGCCGAGGTTTGAGGGCCCAGGGCCGAGTGGGGAGCCATGTGCGCCGGCTGGACTAGCCTCGGCCCTGGGCCGTGAACCCTCGGCCCTGCCCACCACGTCCAGCGTGCTGACGCGGAACATCTGCCCAGCGCCTTCGCAGTCGCTGGCGGTGATGATGGGGGTGTGGACGTAGTAGAAGCCGCGCTCGTGGAAGAAGCGGTGGATCGCCATTGCCAGGCAGTGGCGGACGCGTGCGACGGCGCCGAAGGTGTTCGTCCGCACACGCAGGTGGGCCTGCTCGCGGAGGTACTCAAAGGTGTGCGGCTTGGGCTGGATCGGGTAGGTGTCCGGGTGCTCGACCCAGCCGACGACTTTGATCGAGCCACCGCTGGCCAGTTGCACGGCGACCTCGTTGCCACCTTTGGGGTTCTTGACGATCACCCCCTCGGCCTCGATGGCGCACCCGGTTGTCAGGCGCCCGACCTCGGTGGTGAAGTTGGGGATGTCCCCCTTGATGACCAGTTGGATTGGCTCAAAGCAGGTGCCGTCGTGGAGTGCGACGAACGAGAGGCCACCCTCGGCCTTGCTGTCGCGGCGGGTGCGCACCCAACCCTTCACGACCACGCGGGTGTCAACAGGGGCTGAGAGTGCATCAATGACGCGGAGCCAGGTCATACGGAATCTCCAAACTTGCTGTCCCCACAAGGAGTGTGGGGGTACTTAGCGGATGGTACCCTCTGGCCGTGCGGATTGCCCTGTTTACGGACACCCTGGGTGATGTCAACGGCGTTGCGCGGTTTGTGCGTGGTGTGGCGGCGGAGGCGTTGGCAAGCGGGCGCGAGTTGACGGTGTTGACGAGCACGCGCACGGCGGTGCCGGGGGAGGGGAACATCCTCAATGTGCCCCCGAGGTGGGCGGTGCCGATGCCGGGGTATCGGCAGATCGAGTTGGTGTGGGTGCCCAGGGGGAGGTTGCTGGAGGGCGCGGCACGTTTGGGCCCGACTGTTGTGCATGCCTCCACGCCCGGGCCGGTGGGGATGCTTGGGCGGGGGTTTGCGCGGGCGAACGGGCTGCCCCTGGTGGGGACGTACCACACCGACTTTCCTGCGTATATCGAGCACCTGTTTGGGAACGAGGGGCTGACGGGCTTGGCGGGTGCGTTTATGCGGTGGTTCTATCGCCCGTTTGACATGGTGCTGACGCGCTCGGGGGATTGTGCCAATCGTGCCCAGGGGGTGGGGATACCTCGGCAACGGCTGCGGGCGTTGCGCCCGGGGATCGACCTGGGGGCCTTTGACGTGGGGGAGGCCGAGCGTGGTGGGGCTGGGTTCTGGGGGGGGTATGCGGGTGTTCGAGCGGGGGCGGTCAAGTGCTTGTATGTGGGGCGTGTGAGCGTGGAGAAGAACCTGCCGCTGTTGGCGCGGGCGTGGCCGGGGATTGTGCGCGGCGCGGCCGGGCGGGGGATCGATGCGCAGTTGATCGTGGTGGGTGACGGGCCGTATTTGCCGACGATGCGGCGGGAGTTGGCGGGGACGGGGGTGGGTGCGTCGGCGGTTTTTCTGGGCTTTCGGCACGGGGTAGAACTGGCGCGGTTGTATCGTGGTGCGGACTTGTTTTTGTTCCCCTCGTGCACGGACACGCTCGGGCAGGTGGTGATGGAGGCGCAGGCGAGCGGGCTGCCGGTGGTGGTTACCCCGGTGGGCGGGCCGCGCGAGGTGATCGTGGAGGGCAGGACCGGGGTGGTTGTGCCCGCGAGCGAGCAGGCGTGGGTGGAGGCTGTCCTTGGCCTGCTGGGGGATGCGGGCAGGCGTGCGGCGATGTCTGAAGCCTCGCGCCAGTGGATGCGTGGGCACACATTGAAGGCAAGTTTCCAGGACTTCTGGTCTGCACACCAGGAGGTCTGCAACCGCCTGGCGCCCACCACTTCATAAGCCCGCACGCACGCCTAATGCGCCGATTGCCTGTTCCCTATTGCCTCTGCCTGACCACTACCACCCGCTGCGCATCTCCGCAACGATGTCCTTAGCCAGTTGCTGCACGGCTTGGTCCTCGCCGGTCTGGATCAGCTCACCCCCCTGGCGTGCGGGGACAAAAGCGCGTCCGACCGAGAAGTTCTTCCGGCTCATCAGCACGCGACCGCGGCGGGTATCGGTCCAGGCAAAGTCGACCGTGATGCTCACGGCAGACTCAGCGGCCAGGCCCGTCTGCTGGTCGGTAAAGAGCGTCGAGAGGTTGACGGTGCGGATTGTTCCCGTCAGCAGCGTCTGCGATTGGGCGCGGTCAACGATGGCGTAGGGGGTTTGCTTGCGGATCTCCGCGGCGATCGACTCGTTGAGTTTACCGGCCATGCGGGGGTAGAACGTGTCGTTCTGGAAGATCGGCACGGCGATGGTCTGCACGTCCTGGCGGAATGCGGGGGAGAAGGAATAGCCCTGGCTCGGGTCGGTAGAACAGCCCGTCATAGGCAAAGAGCCGGCCATGACCGATGCACCCAACGCGGCTGAGCAGAGACAAAGCCTTGACACTAGTTGTCGCCTTTCGGACTATCGCCGGGGGGTTGGGTGGGGGGTGCTGGCACAGGTGTGGGCGCCCCGGTTGCGGCGGCTTTTTCTGCACCGGTCTGGACAAGCCAGTTGCGCTCTTGCAGTTGGGCCAGTGCCCGTTGGCCCGCGCCGGTCTGGGGGTACTTTCGGACCAGGCGATTGAGGACCAGGCGGGCGGACTCGAGTTCTTCGCGGCGGATGTACCAGTTGGCGGTCTCGAGCATCTGCTCGGCGTTGCTCTCGTCGATGCGGCTCAGGAGCGTTGCGTCTAGGCCTAGGAGTTCGGCCTGGGCGGGATAGTCGTTCTGGAAGCGGTCGATCAGGGCCTTGCTGTCCAGGAGTTTGGTCGAGTCGTAGCGTGGGCCTTTGAACTGCCCGAGGTTGCTGAAGATCTGGCGTTGGCGTGCACGCATGGCGTAGGCGCTGCGGGGGTGGTTCTGCTGGAAGAGCTCGTAGGCGATAGCCGCGCTCTCCAGGTCGCTGGTGCGGTAGTAGTAATCGGCCAGTTCGATCCCCGCGCGCTCGGCCAGGCGGGAGCCTGGGAGGCGTTCGTGGACGCGGAGGAGGAGCTCTTCGCCGACCTTCTCGGCGTTGACCCAGCGGATGCCGAGCATCTTGCGGCGTGTGCCGTTGAGGTAGGTGGTGGCGATGTCCAACTCGCGTGAGACGGCCGTTACATACTCGGGTGAACTCGGGAAGCTCTTGATGAGCATCTCATAGTCAAAGAGTGCTTCATACTCGTTGCCCCCCGCGGCCGTCGCGTCAGCACGCAGGAGGTAGGCCTGGGGGAGCAGGGCGTTGCTGGTCTGCTCGTTGGACTTGATCCACTTGTCGATCGTCGAGTACGCGGCATCGGGCTGGTCTTGCGCAAGTTCGCGCTTGGCTTTAGCGAGCACGGCCTCATCGCCCTCCGTCGGGGGTGTACCCGTGGCCGACCATGAACCAGCGGTGTCCAGGGAATAGGTGGTGCTGGTGCGTCCGGCTGAACTGGCCGGGGGCTGCTCGGGCTGCTTCATCAGTGCCAACGGGTCGGGCAGTGGACCATCGCTGCCTGCTTTCCCCGAGCCAGAGCACCCGGCAAGAAGCCCGGCTGCAAGGGCGGCGAGGGCAAAGAAGCCTTGGGCCGCCAGTGCCGAGTCTTTGCAGATCGCTGATGTCCTGCCTGGTCGTGCCATCGCAGGAGGGTAGCAAAGCCCCGGGCCCCGTGCCTGGCCCGCTCTGGCCCGTGGGTTCTCTGGGCGTGGCCATCGGCGTATTGTGGGGTATGAGCGGTGCAAGCATGGAAATCCGACTACGGCACGCGGAGATGCACATCCACAAGCCAGCCGAGCCGGCGACGGCGACGGTGGTCAAAAACGAGGCGTGCACCGCTGGGAAAAAGGCGGCGGGGTTTGTCCGCCACATCGAACTGGACTTGTCGGGGACCGGCCTAGTTGGCAAGTGCATCCCGGGCCAGAGCCTGGGCATCCTCGCCCCAGGGGTGGATGGGAACGGCAGGCCGCACAAGCCGAGGTTGTATTCGTTGGCCAGCCCGACGCGTGGCGAGGATGGGCACGGTGCCGTGCATGCGTTGACGGTCAAGCGGCTGATCGACGAGAACCCCGCGGACAACTCGTTGTTTCTCGGAGTGGCGAGCAACTATCTGTGCGGGTTGGGTGTGGGGAGCAAGGTGCAGGTGAGCGGGCCGAGCGGGAAGCGGTTTGTGCTGCCCGTCGATGCCGGGGCGCACGACTTTGTCTTTATCGCCACGGGCACAGGGATCGCCCCCTTCCGGGGGATGCTGATGGATTTGTTTGCGGCTGGATACAAGGGTGAGATCACACTGATCATGGGTTCGCCGTACGCCACCGACCTGCTCTACCACGGGCAGTTGGCGCAGCTGGCGCAAGAGCACGCGAACTTCCACTACCGCACAGCCATCAGCCGGGAGGCCAACGCCCCGCACGGGAAGATGTACGTGCAAGACCGCCTGGCCGCGGAGTGGCCCGTGCTTGAGGCGCAGTTTGCCTCTGGGCGAGCGCTGGTGTATATCTGCGGGATCGCGGGGATGGAACTGGGGGTGTTTCAGCAGTTGGCGCGTGCGCTAGGGCCGGGGGTGTTGGAGCAGTATCTGGAGCTGGACCCAGAGGCCGCCGGGAATATTGATGGGTGGACGCGTGCGATGATCCACCGGCAGGTCAGGCCCACGCGGCGTGTCTTTCTGGAGGTCTACGCCTAAGGCGTAGCTCGGCGTTGGCCTGCGACCGCTCACGATGCCCAAACGCGAACGCAAAAACCCGCGCGATGACCGGAGCAAACGGAAGGACCCGTTGATCGGGCCGGGGGGGAAGGTCGATCCGGGCGCGCTCTTCCGCGCCGCGAAGGCGGCCGGGACGGCCGCCCCACCAAATTCTCGGACGGCCGCCCCACATCATCCTGCTGCGGTCGCCCCACCTATGCCACCTGCAGAGTTGGCACAAACGGATGCCGATTTGGGTGATGATGACGTTGTGCCCGTGCAATCTGCGGCTCGGCAGCGAGTCCTCTTCACACTGCAAAAGGACCTGGACAAGCGCCTGGACAAGTACCTGGTCGACCGGATCACGTTTATGAGCCGGGCAAAGCTCCAGCAGTTGATCGATGACGGCGGCGTACGCGTCAACGACCGCCTGGCCAAGGCGAGCACCAACCTTCGCCTAGGGGATGTTGTCGAGGTGATGATCGAGGCGCCCCCGGCTGAGGACGTGCCGCCGGAGGACATCCCGCTGGACGTGCTCTTTGAGGATGAGCACATCATCGTGCTCAACAAGTCGGCAGACATCATCGTCCACCCGGCGCGGTCGCACCTGTCAGGGACGCTCATCAACGCGTTGGCTTTTCACTTCCGCCACCGCTCGGGGACGGGCGGTGCCCTCTCGGCGGTGGGCAAGGAGTTTGCACGCCCCGGCGTCGTCCACCGCCTGGACCGGCAGACTTCCGGGGCGATCATCTTTGCCAAGACCGACCAGGCGCACTGGAAACTCGGGCACCAGTTCGAGCATCGGCAGACCGACAAGCGGTATGTTGCCTTTGTGCACGGGTATGTCGAGCCTCCCATCGATGCCATCGACGAGCCGATCGGCCCGCACCCCTCGCGCGAGAAGGGGCACCGCGAGAAGCAGGTCATCCGCCACGACCACCTGGGCAAGGATGCGTTGACGATTTATCGTGTGCTTGGGCGATATTGCTCGGCACCTGCGCGCGGGCTGGGCAAGCACGACCTGGCCGGGCCTAAGCCTGCGCTGGTCAAGGGGTGGGCGAGCACCCCTCCCCAGGCGGTTGCGTTGCGGGCTGCTATTGCACCGCAGGCCACGCCGTCGGCGGATCGTCCCGGCCCGCTGCTGTCGGCGGATTCGCCGTGGGTGAGCCTCGTCGAGGTGGAACTCAAGACCGGGCGTACGCACCAGATTCGGGTGCACATGCAGCACCGCCTGCACCCGTTGCTGGCCGACGACATGTACCAGGGGCGCGTGATCTCTGCCGGCAAGGCTGGGCCGGGGATCGGTCGCGTCGCCCTGCACGCGGCGATCTTGAAGGTGCGCCACCCGATCACGGATGTGCCGATGGTCTTCCACGCCCCCCTGCCGGCGGACCTGAGCGCACTGCTGGTGCAACTGCGCCGGGGTGCGCTCTGTGATGAACTCGATCCCCCGCCGGCGGGGACAATGTGGAAACTCCCGTAGCAGTGGGGGGGAGTTGCATGGATCAGCACGGAGTGTCGTGCGTCCGAAGTGGCAAACCCTACCCCTGCCGCTCCCCTGTACATCCCCTTGGGGGAGGGGTTCTGCGCAAGAGATAACGGGGAACCGTATTACGACCTGCCCGCTTCGCTGCCTTGGCGTGTGTTCTGCCAGACTGCGGCGATCAGCGTGATGACGACCAGCACCGCCAGTGTGATCAGCACCCTGCTGGCCGTGGGGTGGTCGGCGTCAAAGGCGAGGCGGAACTCCTGGGCCTGGACGTTCTGCCCTGCGCCAGCGGCGTCCCAGTACTTCCGCAGGTTTGCGCCCATCCTGGGTTGCAAGACCAGCAGGTGGTAACTGAGCAGCATCAGGCTCGCGCCCAGGCCGGCGATCCAGACGATCGCCACCCGCCCGGCACGGATCGCTAGGGCACGGCACACGCCGAGCATGGCAAGTGTGAGTAGTGCCGTGCCGGCCAGGATCAGCTGGGCGATGTCGGTGATGAGGAAAATCTTGTTGGCCACGCGCCCGCCGACGAGCCTCCAGTGCTCGCCGGTGTATGTCGAGAGGGCGGGGACCTGGGCCTGCAAGTCTTTGACGGTTGGGAAGATGACCGCCGCGGCACCCCCGGCCATGAGCAGTGCCCCGGCCCAGAGGCCCAGCACGCACAGGTGGATCGTTGTCAGCACTCGTGTCATGGGCGATCGTACCGCGCACAAGCACCCCGCCCGGTGCCGGGCTTCACCGCAGCCCGATGACCTGCTCGATGCTCTCGGCGGCGAGGGGCCCGCACGCCTTGCCGTCGAACTTGCCGATGATCTCGCGCAGGCCTGCTCGCTGTGCGTCGGCGTAGCCGGGCTGTCGCATCAGGCGGTAGGCGCCGACCGTCAGGGCGTGCCCATCGCCGAAGTGGGGTGCCAGTTCTGGTACCACGGCACGGTTGGCGATCAGGTTCGGGAGCGTGAAGTACGCCGTCTTGAAGACCCAACGCCCGAAAAGGCCATACGGGACGCGGAGTGCGGGGCTGGCGGGGTAGAAGGTAACCATCGGCTTGATCTGCCTGGCGACCTGGAGCGTTACGGTGCCGCTGGCGACGAGGGCGAAGTCGCACCACGCGATTGCCGCGTCGGTGTTCCCGGAGACGACGTAGACGTTCTCTGGCCAGCCCCCGAGTTCGTTGGCAATGCGGTGGAGTTGGTCTTGGACCATCTCGTGCACCACGGGCACCACGCCCATGGCCTGGGGGAAGTCCTGGCGGAGGCGTTTGTAGGCGTCGATGAGCAGGGGCCAGCAGCGTTCGATCTCGCCTGGGCGTGAGCCGGGCATGAGGGCAACGCTGGGCGAGCCACGGGGCCAGGCCCCGACCAGCCTGGCGAGGGCCGTGGTATCAACGGGGGCGTTGAAGAGTGGGTGCCCGATGAAGCGTGCAGGCACCTTTCGGGACAAGAACCAGGACTCCTCGAAGGGAAGGACGCACAGGACCAGGTCGGTCAAGGCACGGAGTTTTTTGATCCGACCTTCCCGCCAGGCCCACAGTTGCGGGGCGACCATGTGCACGACGCGCCCGCCGCGTGCCTTGACCATCCGGCAGATTGGGAAGTTGGCATCCGGCGAGTCGACGGGCACGTGCGCTGCGATGCGGGCTGTGTCCAGCCACTCCTCGATCCGCCGGTTGATGCGCACATGCTCGATGATCTTGCGGATGCCAGGCACGCCCATGACGCCTTCGTCGGTCGTTCGCTCGATGAGTGTGGCACCCGCGCGGGCCATTTTCGGGCCGCCCCAGGCGTAGATGGGCAGGTAGGGGTTGCGGGCGCGGAGTTCTTTGATGACGATCGAGGCGTGGTCGTCGCCTGAAGGCTCAAAGGCGGTGAAGAGCACGCCCGGGCGCAACGTGGGCGCCAGCGAGTTGGTCGAGCGCAAGGGCACGGGTGGATTGTTGCACGGCTGCGAGCGTCAGGCCGCGTTCTTCTTGGAGTCGCCCGGCTTCTTGGGATCGGCGGGCTTCTTGGCCTCGGGTGGCTTTTTATTTTCGAGGGGATTCTCGCCGGCGGCGGGGATTTTGATATTGGTGCCGCAGTTTCGGCAGCGGACGGTCTTCCCGCGCGCGGCACTGGGCACCCCAAGCACACGCCGGCACGTCAGACTTGGGCACATGATGCGGACGGTCTCATCCATTTCGGTGGTCCCGAATAGCAAGGCGGAAGCTCAAGGTTTGGTAACCCTACAGATGATGCATCGACGCACGGGGGCGCAAACTTGATGCCCACACCGGCCGGGGGCGGCGCAAGGGGCAAAGCGCCCCCTTTCTCGGACCACCGGCAGGCCACGCTCGACCAGGACCCGTACCATCGCCCAAGCCCCTGCCGGGCCTGAGAAGCACATGCACACCAAAACCCCCCCAACCCCCTCGCCCAGCACAAACCCTGCCGCCGCGGCCACACCCCGGGCCGCGTCTGGCGTCGTTGTCGTCGGGTTGCAGTGGGGGGATGAGGGCAAGGGGAAGATCGTCGATCTGCTCGCCGATGGGCACGACGCCGTGGTCCGGTACAACGGCGGTGCGAATGCCGGGCACTCGGTGGTGATCGCGGGCGAACGGTTTGCCCTGCACCTGATCCCCTCAGGCATCTTGCACGCGGGCAAGCCGGCGGTAATTGGCAACGGCGTCGTCATCGACCCCGACTGGCTCGCCCGCGAGCTGGACACGCTGCACGCGCGGGGGATCGACACCTCGGGGCTGGTGATCTCCGACCGTGCCCACATCGTCATGCCCTGGCACAAGGCCGAGGACGAACTCCGCGAACGGTGGCTGAGCCAGGGGTCGCTCGAACCGATCGGCACCACCAAGCGGGGGATCGGCCCGTGTTATGCGGACAAGGCGCTGCGAGGCTCGGCGATCCGTATGGGGGACCTTCTGCGCCCGGAGGTTCTAGCCGAGCGGCTGCCGTCGATCTGCAAACTCAAGAGCGCGATGCTCGGTGCCGTGGCAATCGGCGACAGCGTGAGCACGAGCTTTGACCCTGAGGCGATAGGGGAGTTGTGCGGGCGTTGGCGGGGGCGGTTTGAGCCGTATATCCGTGATACGAGCGCGATGCTGCTGGGGCTGGTCGATGCGCGCCGGCCGATCCTCTTTGAGGGGGCCAACGCGACGCTCTTGGATGTTGACCACGGGACGTACCCGTACGTAACGAGCAGTTCGTGTGCGAGTCAGGGTGCCGCGACGGGCGCTGGTGTGCCGATGTCGGCCATCACCGGGGTGCTGGGGATTATGAAGGCCTACAGCACACGCGTCGGGGGGGGGCCGCTGCCGACGGAACTGCTGGGCACGCCCGCCGACCGCGCCATCGGCGACGCCATCCGCCAGCGCGGGCGGGAGTTTGGGACCACCACCGGGCGGCCGAGGCGTGTGGGGTGGCTGGACCTGGTAGCCGTGCGGTATTCCGCGAGGCTGAATGGTTGCACGGGCCTAGCCGTGATGCTTTTGGACGTGCTCGGGGGCGAGCCGGTGCTGCGCGTCTGCACCGGCTACAAACTTGGCGGCAAGCAGATCGACCACCTTCCCCCTGATGCATCGCTGCTGGCCAAGTGCGTGCCGGTGTATACGGAGGTGCCCGGCTTTGGGGATATCACCGCTGCGCGTGCGCTGGCCGACCTGCCCGCGCCGGCGCGGGCGTATCTCGACCTCATCGAGAAACACGTCGGCGTGCCGGTGCGGCATGTTTCCGTCGGCCCCGACCGCGCCCAGACCATCACCGTCTGAAGCACCACCATTCGGCACCACCCATGCCCTTCGCACGCCTCGGCAAACTCCTCTGGCCTACCAAGGCCTCCCACGCGGGACGGTCGCTTGCCGACGACGCCGACGCCCGCGCCGCCGCGGCGGTGATCAAGGACCGCAACCCCAAGGCGGACCCGCTGGGGCGTATTCCCGACGTGCACCCGCGTGCGCTGCCCAGGCACATCGCGATCATCATGGACGGCAACGGGCGCTGGGCGACCCGGCGTGGGCTGCCAAGGGCCCTGGGGCACCGGGCGGGGGCCAAGGCGGTGCGGGTGATCATCGAAGAGATCGGCAAACTAGGCATCGAGTTTGTTACGCTCTACAGCTTCTCGATGGAGAACTGGAAGCGTCCCGCCGACGAGGTGCAAGCGCTGATGAAGCTTTATAACGAGCAGGTCGATCTGCAGCGTGATGAGTTTATGACCAACAACATCCGCTTCCTGCAGATCGGCCGGCGCGAGGGGCTGCCCGAGGAGTGCCTGCGCCGGCGCGACGATCTGGTCGCCCTGACCAAGAACAACACTGCCGGCACGCTGGTCCTGGCCGTCAACTACGGCAGCCGGGCCGAGATCACCGATGCCGTGCGCCGCATCGCCACCGGTGTGCAGGCGGGCCAGATCACACCCGAGCAGATCGACGAGGCGATGGTCGCCGAGAACCTTGACACGGCGGGGATACCCGACCCGGACCTGCTCATCCGCACAGCCGGGGAGATGCGCCTGAGCAACTATCTGCTCTGGCAACTCAGTTATGCCGAGCTCTACGTTACCGGCACGCTCTGGCCCGACTTTGGCCCCGATGACCTGCACCAAGCCGTGCGCCAGTATGCCCAGCGCGACCGGCGATTCGGTGGGATCAAGGAAAGCCGGTAGTCTGCCCCATCACGCTGGCACGCCCCCCAAGTGCGGCTAGGGCGATCCCGCGGGCGGCGCGGGTGGTTGGGGCGCAGGATCGGCCGGGGGCTCTGCGGGTGGTGCCGCAGGGGTTTCAACCGGCACCTCCGCGGGTGCAGGCACCGGCTTCTCCAGGCGTTTGCCCAGTTTGGTGATCGAATCGACGCGCACGCGACCGGCCGTGTCGATGCCCCAGGCACGTGGGTCATCCGGCTCGCGGGCGGAGAGAGTCAACTCCAGGACCGTCTCCCTGGCGCTGATCGTGGCGGTCAGGCTTATGGGCCTGAGCGTTTTGCTATCGACCAGCAGTTTCGCCGGCCCGTGCCGGCCTTGCCCTGTCAGCGTGATCGCGTCGCCGGGTGTGTTGATGCGTGTCGTCGCGGAGGTCCAGGTGATATCCGGCGTGTAGGGTGTCAACACCGGCAGCGCCCCGCCGGGCGCAAACTCCGCCAGCGCCAGCGGGAGCGCGGGCACCGGGCCGATCACGCGTGCGAGTGCCACCAGCAAGGGCTCAACTGTTTCCGTCGGTGCTGGTTCACCGTCGGGCGTGGTTGGTGGAGTAAGTGTGGTTTGGAAGTAGCATGTGGGGTTGGAGGTCATGGCCGCGGTCAACTCCCGGCCATGGATGTAGAGGCGGAGCTGCCCGAGTTCAACCGCGGCGATCAGCACCGGCGCAGGAACCTCGGCTGGGTCTGTTGGCTGAGCGGGTGGCTCGACGCCAGGCTCGTTGATGCCGGGTGCTTCGGGCTCGGTGGGCCCCGGCGTGGGGGTGGGTGCTGGAGTGGGTGCTGGCGTGTGTGCCCGGGTGTGTGCTGGTGGGGGGTTTTCGAGGGCGATCTTGACGACGATCGTCCCCTGCTGAGCAGTGCGCCCAGGCTCACGCAAGGCGACCGTGATCCGGTCGGCCGTCGGCTCGCCCCGGTATGCCTCAGCCATGTCGCGGAAGACCGCCTCGACGGGCAGCGATACCGGCTCGACGGCAGGCTTGGCCGGCTGGGCGGGCCGCGCGGCGGGGCGCGCTGCCGCAGCAGCAATCCCCAGGGTCATCGCAAGCAGCAGGGCCTTTAGCATCTTCATGGCATTGCTCACGGGCTGGATCGTACTTCCCCCGACCGCCCGGGGATCGGGGGCACAAAGACCCGCACGCTCCCCGGCAGGGCCGCCGCCCGCGCCAGTGCTCGCAGTTCCCGCACGCTCCGCCCCCAGACGGGAACAGAGTGCTCGGGGATCAACTCGCCCAGGGGCTCCAGGACGAACAGACGCTCACCGAGCCGGGGGTGGGGGAGCGTCAAGCCCGGCGTGCGGACAACCTGCTCGCCCACCAGCAGCAGATCAAGGTCGATCGTCCTGGGGTGCCCGTGCGCCTGCCCGGCGCGGTCGCGACCGAGCGATCGCTCGATGTCCATTAGCGCCCCGAGCATCGCATCAGGCCCAATCCCATCCGCCGCCACGCCCACGGCCACCGCGTTGAGGTACGCACCGCCCAGCACGGGCGCACCCGGCATCACCGCGACCGGCTCGGTCTCGTAGACACCGCTCACCCGTAAGCCGCTCACAACCCCTATTCCCTGCAAGGCCAGGCACGCACGCGCAATGTGCCCGGCACGGTCCCCGAGGTTTGACCCCAGCGCGATGGCAACAACTTCAAGCACGGCGGCACTGTAGTGGTGCACACCCGCCGGGTTTTTAGGTGTTGCTCAGGTTCGTCTGCTGCGCCCGCGCCTCCTCAGAGTGCGGCACCATCGCAAAGCCCGGGAACTGCTTGATCCCCTCCTGCTTGAGCACGCGCCCGGTCCCCTTGGCGATCGGGCTTTTCTCCGGGATTGAGAACTTCGAGTTTGGCTCGGCGTCGCTCTGCTTGATGGCCGCGGACGCTGCCAGCAGCATGCTCTCGTCGGCGTTGACGTACAGGGCGCGGAAGTTGGTCTCGATCTCGCGCTGGGTCAGGTCAAAGAAGTGGATTGCCGCGGCCTTGTCGCGCTGGAACTCGGTGTCCCCGCTCTCGTTGCCGGCGTGGGCAGCGATGTCCGAGTCGAGTTTCGCCAGCGTCGCACCCCAGGCGTGCAGCAGGATCGCAACGTTGGCGACGCGGGCCTGGATGCTCTGGCGGTCCAGGATCGCCACGTCCCAACGCTTGCTGTTGGCCTTGAACTGGTAGGTGAGTTCGCGGGCAAGGTGGCTGAGGCGGTCGGCGTAGGGCTGCAGCTCGGCGGCGCACTTGGTGATCCGGTCCATCGGCCTGCGGATCCCAAAGAAGACCTCCAAACCCAGCGGCACCGCCTTGGTCATCACCGCAGGCCGCAGCGAGTTGCGCACGGCCTTGGCCAGGAAGGCCAGCAGCCCCTCGTCTTTTTCCTTGAGCAGGGCCGTCTTGATCCCCAACATCTGCTCGGCCAGTTGCTTGCCACCGTAGCCGAAGATGTAGCACTGCATCACCTCGTTGGCACCCTCGACAATCAGGTCGATGCGGGTGTCGCGGAAGATGCGCTCGAGTTCGTTCTCGGTCATGTAACTCTCGCCGCCGACGATCTGCATCGCATCGTTGACAACGCGCCAGCCGAACTCGCTGCAGAAGACCTTGCACACGGCCGTCTCGACCTGGATGTCCTCGTCGTGCCGGTCGAGCATCCCGGTAGTCATGTAGAGCAGCGCGTCCATCGCGTAGGTGTACGCCGCCATGCGTGCGATGCTTGCTCGGACGAGTTCTTTGTCGTTCAGGGGCTTGCCAAACTGGAATCGCGTGGCGGCCCACTTGGTCGCCTGGTCCTTGGCCGTGCGTGCGCCGCCGACCATCCCCGCGCTGAGGGTACAGCGCCCGTAGTTGAGGCACGACAGCGCGATCTGCAGACCGCGCCCTTCTTGCCCGAGCAGGTGGCTCTTGTGCACACGCACGCCGTGGAAGCGGATGCGTGCTTGCCAGGTGCCGCGGATGCCGCACTTGCTGCGGTTCTTCTGATAGATTTCAACGCCAGGCAGGTCCGGGTGCATGACCAGGGCCGAGATCTTCCCCTTGCCGTCGGGGCGCACCTCTCGGGCCATGACCGTGAACAGCCCGGCGATCGCGCCGCTGGTGGCCCATTTCTTCTCGCCGGTAACGACGTAGTAGTCCCCCTCTTTGACAAAGGTCGTCTCGGTCCCACCCGCGTCGCACCCGACGTTGGGCTCCGAGAGGCAGAACGCGCTGACCCAGTCCTTGCTCAGGTGCGGCAGCCACTTGCGCTGCTGCTCGGGGTTCCCAAAGAGCAGCACCGCCTTGCACCCGATCGACTGGTGCGCCGAGACGAGCACCGCCGTCGAGCCGCAATAGGCCCCGATGAGCTCGAGGACCTTGTTGTAGCTGGTGATCCCCATCCCCAGGCCCCCAAACTCCTTGGGGATCGTCATGCCCATGACGCCAAGCTCGAAGAGCCGGTCGATCACCCACCGCGGGATCTCCTGGTCCTGGTCGATCGCCAGCGCCGGGTGCTCGTTGCGCAGGTAGTGCTCGGTGCGAGCCAGCAACTGGTCGCACTCGGCCTGCTCGCGAGCGTCGGTCTTGGGGTAAGGGAAATAATAATCCTGCTTGACCTTGCCCCAGAAGAAGTTTTTCACCGGGCCCATCTTCGTCGGCTCAGCGCCGAGCCACTCCTCTGCCTGCTCCAGGAGTTTGCGGTCTTCTTCCTTGATGCCCTTGAGTGTCTTGAGGTCGGCCATCGGTGCGCTCCCGTTTCACAGTTACCATGGGCGCGACTTCCGCTGCTCAAGCACCGGCGGCACCCTTACTCTCAACAGTATCCCACCTGTGCGGGCATCCTGCACTACTGGCCCCGCTGCAACATCAATTTACACCCGGCAAAACGCCCGATAGCCTCATGCCGGGCTGGCGATCCCTTTGACGATCCCCTCCAGCACCCGCCCGGTCCCCTCCCCGTCCAGGGCCGTGCGCGTGATCACCCGGTGCGAGCAGACGGCCGAGAGGTTCTCAAGGATGTCCTCGGGGATCACAAACCCCCGCCCGCGCAGCAGTGCCGTGGCCCGCGCCGCCTGCGTCAACGCCAGTGCCCCGCGCGTGCTCAGCCCCAGCAGCAGTTCATCGCTCGCCCGCGTGGCCGAGGCGATTGCCACAACGTACCGCCGGAGCGATTCATCCACCACCACCGCGTCGGTCTGCTGCTGCAACGCCCGCACCCCCGCCGCGTCGATCACCGGCCGCAACGCCTGCAACGCCCCCTGCCCCGGGCGGTCCTGTAGGATCCGCACCTCCTGCTCCACGCTCGGGTAGCCAAGGCTGATCCGCATCAAGAACCGGTCCATCTGGTTCTCAGGTAACGCAAACGTCCCCTCAAAGTCGCTGGGGTTCTGGGTTGCTATGAGCATAAAGGGCTGATCGAGCACGTGCGTTACGCCGTCGATGGTTACCTGCGCATCGTTCATCACTTCGAGCATCGCCGACTGCGTACGGGGCGTCGCGCGGTTGATCTCGTCGGCCAGCACGATGTTGGCAAAGATCGGCCCACGCTGGAACTCAAAGACCTCACGGTCCCGACGGAAGACCGAAACCCCCAGCACGTCCGAGGGCAACAAGTCCGGCGTCAACTGGATGCGACCAAACGTGCAATCAATGCTCCGCGCCAAGGCCCCAGCCAGGATCGTCTTGCCCACCCCCGGCACGTCCTCGATCAGGCAGTGCCCACGCGCCAGCAAGCAGATGAGCAGGCTGTCAATCGCCCGGGTGCTCCCCCGGTAGACCGACTGAATGTTCTGCCCAAGCCTGTTGATCGCCTCGTCCATGCGGGCAGCAGTGTAGCGGGTGCTTGTCAAGGGGCCGAGGAGCCAAGCTCGCGGACTTCCCAGTCCGGCCCAGTTGCCCCGTCGGCCCAGCGGCGCATGTCGCGCAGGTCCGCCACCGGCAGGCTCTCGCCGTGCCCGTCCAGGTGCATGACCACGGCCTTGCCAGAAAAACGCGGGTGCACGTGCCCAAGGTCCTCGGGTGCCTGCGCCTGCGAATAAGGCTCTGCCGCCCAACGCTGGCCTAAAAACCGCGGCGCATCAACGCGGTGAAACCCGTTGACAGGCTCACCCCCAGCCGGGTCCACACCACGCGCCGAGCAGAAAACGATCAAACTTGAAGTGTTCCGCGCCTCGTCGAGACGCCGGATGTAAAACGATCCATACCGTGCCGTCAACCCGGGGTTAAAGGCGATCGCGTTGTCCCGATTCCCCCCCACAAAGTCGGCGTTGATCCCCAGAGAGGGCGAGAGGCTCACAACATACTGGTAATCCCCCCGAGACTGATAACGCTCCAGCAGGGCCCGGTCGTCATAGAGGCCCAGGAAGTTGTAGTCCAGGTACGGCGCAATCCGCCAGGGATAGCGCCAGGCGACCGGCCCGCTCAGGGTCTGCCCCGTCTGGTCCCGCGCAGTGATGTTGTTGGGCCCAAAGCCCGGCAGCACATACCCCTTATAATCCCCGGCATACGTAAAATATGCCTGCATCAACTGCTGCCCCGTCGCCAGCTCACGCGTCTGCCGGGACGCTTGCCGGGCCATGGCCAGCGCGGGCATCAGGATCGCCACCAGTAGCCCGACGATACCCACGACCACCAGCAACTCGATGAGTGTAAACCCCCGCTGGTGATCCCTCCTGGCATGGGCAGCAACCAGGTTCTCCCTTGCTCCTTGCAACGATGTCGGATAATGCCCTGCTCGCACGCTTGTTTCCTTGACGAAGTACGCTTGATCCAGGCTGGCTGCTCGGTTATCACCCTAGATAGGCCTGAACTTTCACTCTTTCGGCAAGAGTGCTCGACAAACACCCGTCTTGCCGGATAATAGACATACTCCCGACCGGAACCCCCAGGACACTTGTACGTAGATCACACCAACCGGGGTCCCCGCACAACAACAAACCATCCCCGGCATTTCACGCCAAAGATCCCCCATGAAAACGCCAATCCAATCCACCGCCGCCGCCCTTGTCGCCCTTGGCATCGCCGCGTCGGCGCTCGGGCAGACCTTTGTCGTGCCGGCCTTTAGCCCTTGGATGGACAAGTGGTCCTACCCCTTTGGTGATTCCTCGGGCACGCGCCCGACGGCCCCGACATTCACCACCCTCTGGGTCAACAACACCGGCACCGCCTTTGATGACCGCGACAGCGAGTTCCTCCTCGGGTTCAAGACCGCACCGCAAACATCCCCAGTGCGGGCAGGCGTCCCGTCTGGGTTCCCGGCGGCACGCTACCGCGTTCTTGAGGCCGTCGTTACGCTCACGGCTGTAGTCGCCAGCCCCCAAGAAACCTGGCTCTACGACCCGACCAATGACGCCTTGGCGACCTACCTCAATCCGGGGGACGAGTTGGCCCAGCCCCCCGTCGCCGCCGACCCGGCGTTGCAACCCGACGCCGACGCGGGGCGGCCCGTTGAGATTTTCCTGGCCGGGTTCCGCAACGGGTACACCTCCTCGACGTTCCCGGAAAACGGGCAGTTTGCACCGCCGGGTGGGGGGTTCGTCGGCGTCCGCAATGTCTACCCCGTTGACACCGGCGGGCCTGGTGGCACCCTGCGCGACGTGAGCAACAACGTTTCGGGCCCCGGCGCGCCCTTTGAGGTTTATCCCGCTGCGATCGGGCAATCGCCGCTGACGCCGGGCGACCCTATCGCCAACGGTCAGCAGATCACCTTCACGCTCGACGTCAACGACGCGGGTGTGCAGGGGTATCTCCAAAGCGCGATGCGTGAAGGTGCGTTGAGTGTGTTGGCGTCCTCGCTGCACCTGGCGATCCCCTTTGGTGCCGGGCCTGCTACGTACCCGACGTGGGCGACCCGGCAGTACCCGATCGCCAGTTACCGCCCGACGCTGCGCCTCTCGGCACGCCTGTGCGTTGCCGACGTCGCCGGCCCTGGGCAAAGCCCCAGTGCCGACGGGCAGTTCACCGCCGATGACATCATCGTCTTCCTCAACGGCTTTTTCGCCAGCCAGAGCGACTTGGCCGACGTCGCCGGCCCGGGCCAGGCGCTCGGCCCCGACGGGCAGTTCACCGCCGACGACATCATTGTGTTCCTCAATGCGTTCTTTGCCGGGTGCTAAGGGGTCAGGGCCCAGGGGGAGGGTTGGCACCGGATCGGGGTGCGTGTGGTTGGCAATCAAGCCGATAACCCGCTGCCGGGTGCGAGTGCATCGGTTGCTCCGTTGCTGCGTTTGGCAACGTGCGGGGTCGGCATAAGTGCGCGAGCGTGTGGCCCGATGTGAACCGGGCATACTTCACCCATATGTACCCGGGAACAAAGAAAAAATCGGAGCCGATGCCCCTCAAGAGCGTGCTTCAATCGCTCGTTGAGACGCGTGCTGTCTCCAGCGTCTTCCAGCCCATCGTCAGCTGCGAGACCGGGGAGATCACCGGCTTTGAGGCCCTCGCCCGCCCCGTGCCCACCAGCGGCATCGCCGACCCGCGCCTGCTCTTTGACAT
This sequence comes from bacterium, assembly GCA_046339895.1. Classification (GTDB taxonomy): domain Bacteria; phylum Planctomycetota; class Phycisphaerae; order Phycisphaerales; family UBA1924; genus JAJTGZ01. Next base: position 80,346 of record JBKDDT010000014.1, read on the forward strand.
CGCCGACCACTACAACATGATGTGGCCGCTGGAAGAGGTCACACGCCGCTGCGCCTTCCGCGCAGCCGAGGACTTCCCCAACGGCGTGCTGCTGTTCACCAACACCACGCCCATCGTCTTCTGCGACGAGCGCTACGTTGACTCGCTGACCAGCCTCGTCCGCTCGCTGCCCGGGCTGACGCCCTCGCGCATCGTCCTGGAGATCACCGAGCGAGGCGGGGGCGATGACCTTGACCGCATCACCGAGCAGGTCGGGCGCCTCAAGGCGCTCGGCTTCCAGATCGCCATCGACGACGTCGGCGCAGGCACCAGCGGCCTCAACCGCATCATGATGCTCAGGCCGCACTGGCTCAAGCTCGACCGCGAACTCGTCAGCCAGATCGACAGCAACCGCTTCAAGCTCAACCTCATCCGCTTCATGGTCCACTTCGCGCGCCTCAGCGGCGTCAGCGTCATCGCCGAGGGTATTGAACGGCGTGAAGAGCTCGAAACACTCATCGACCTGGGCGTCAAGCACGTCCAGGGCTTCCTCGTCGGCCGCCCCCTAGACGGGTACAAAACGATCGACCCGGCACTCTCGCAACTCATGCGCTCGCGCTGGGCACAGTGCCAGGCCGCACGCATGACCGACCCGCGCCGGGTGCCCATCGTCAAACTCGCCGACGCCGCCGAGGCCGTCCAGCTCGGCGCACCCCTGCACGAGCTCGCACTGTTGATGCTCCAAAACCCCTCCCTCCCAGGTGTTGCGGTGCAAGACGGCACCAGGCTCGTCGGGTGGGCCTCGCGAGCAGCCATCCTCACCGGCGCGGCGCGCAACCAGCCAAATCTCTCGGCCGGGTACGTCTGCTCCAGCGACCTCGGCTCGCTCCCGCCCACCGCCGCGGTGAGCGAGGCGATCGAGATGATCGCCCAACGCGAGGATGGCACCCTCGCCGAGCCCGTCATCGTCAGCGAGCACGACCGCGTCGTCGGCATCGTCCCGCTCAAAAAACTCCTCGCTGCCTCTGTCAGCGAGACACGCCTGAGCAGCGGCGTCATCGCGGGCCTCCCCGGCAAGGTCGAGGGTGAAAAGCGCCTCCGCGCGATGGTCGCCACACGCGCTGCCGCACTCGACGCCGCCTTCATCGACGTCCGCGGCTTCAACGATTTCAACGGCTCGTGCGGCTACGAGTCCGGCGACAAACTCATCGACGACCTCAGCGCCCTGCTCCGCACACACCTGGCCGGAAACGACGACCAACTCTCGTTCCTGGCCCACATGGGCGACGACCGCTTCATGGCCATCGGCCCCGCCGGGCAGCTCGGCGATGCGCTCGCCAGGGTCGTCGAGAACTTCGAGCGCCAGGTCCCCGCCACACCCGTCTTCCTCGGTCCCGTCGGACAAGCGCCAGGCGATGAAGACCCGCAGGTGATGTTCCGCCTGGGCCTACGCATCATCCTCATGCCCGGCATCTTCGCACGCGTGAGCAGCATCCGCGAGATCGTCAACCTTGAACGCCAGGTCCGCCAGGCCCTGCTCGCACGCTACCAAGGCCCCGCCACCCGGAGCATCCTCGTGTGCGATACCGACATGCAACAGCCGCTCGAACGACGGCGCTCGGCCTGAGCGTAAGCGTCCTACCTGGCTCCCAGTGCCCCCACAACCCCTACAACGCCCTCGATGAACACCCGTTCGTTGGCGCACCTGGGCACCTTGTGCTGCCCGCCCAGTTTGCCGCGCTGGGCCATCCAGCGGTGGAACGTGCCCGTCGGGACCACCGTAACCGTCGGCGGCTGCATCCCGAGCTCGCCGGTCCGCTTGACGGCGTAGTCGGCGCACTGCTGCTTGAGGCTCGCGTCGTACGCAACGGCAAACGCACGCAACGCGCTCGCCTCGGGCGTGGCGGGCAGTTCGATGACCACCTCGTGCCCCGCACGCGTCGCCTCCGTCGGGTACACCGGCCCGGCCGTGAACTCCCCGACGATCAGCCCCGTCGCCGACTGCGCGTGCGCCACTGCGTTCTCGATGTTCTCGACGATCAGGTTCTCACCAAACGCATTGATAAAGTGCCTGTGCCGGCCCACGATCCGCAGCCGGCATGGCCCGTCGCCGATGCCGTGCCCGGGCGAGCGGACAAACTCCGGCGCGCTGGGGATCGTGTCAAAGACCACCACGTCCCCGAGCAGATACCGGTAGAGTCCCGCGCACGTGCTCATGCACACGACGTAGCGCTGCCCCTTGTCAACCTCGTGGCACATCATCGCCCGCGCGCCGGGGGAGTCTACTTCCTCCAGCGGGACAAACTCATAAAAGTTCCAGCAGTCGTGGCACAGACGCAGCCCCGGGTCGCCACGCACGTCCTGCAGCGCGATGAACCCCTCGCTGGCCGGGTACAACTCCAGCCGATTGGGCACGTCCGGCCCTGTCGCCGACCCGCTATACGCCTGGCGGATGCGCCCATCAAACGGCCCGTACCGCACGCCGCCGTGCACGAACAGACCCCAGTTCGGCCACACATCCCTGATCCCCTCGGCACGCCGCCCGCGCGACCGCGCCAGTTCCAGCACCTTCTCCAGCAGCACCAGCGACCAGCTGGCCATCCCCGAGACCATCCGCACGTCCGCGTCGATGCACGCGCGGGCGATCGCGTCGATCTTCTCGGGCCAGTTGCGCATCAGCGCGATCTCCTTGCCCGGCAGGTACACGCTCGTCATCGGCCAGCGGATCATCGGCGTAACGATCGCCGACAGGTCTCCGGTCCGGATGCCCAGCTCGCTCGTCTGCATGTCCGTTGAACCACCCAGGAACACGCACCGCCCACCCATCAAGCCCGGCAGCGAGACGCCAAACCGGTGCGCGTGCGCGAAGATGTCCAGCGCCGCACGCATGTTGCTCTTGAGCATCTGCCCCGAGACCGGGATGTACTTGTCCCCGGCCGTGGTCCCGCTCGTCTGCGCATAGTCCCGTACCACCCCAGGCCAGAGCACGTCCGGCTCACCCTCCTCGCGCATCCGCGCGATCGAGGCGCGAAAACCCGAGATGTCCTGGATCGGCACCTCGGCGCGGTACCCGGCGAGCATCTCGGCCGAGGGCAACTGCGCCAAACGCGCGTACCCATGCCGGCGGCCCCACTCCGTCTCCGATGCCGTGTTGAGCAGCCACCGCAGCTGCGTCAACTGCACGCGTGCCGTGTCGTCGCGCAGGTGCGCAGTGCGCGAGAGGTCCCCGATGCGCCCGGCTAGGTACGCACGCATCCCGACGCCGATGAGCGAGGTCCAGGCCATGAGCCAGACATTAGCCGGGCTTTTACGACCCACGCTCTTGCACAAACTGCCCCCAGAGCCTTGGGAACCGCGCCGCCATCGCCCGCTCGTCCTCGCCGTCAACCGGCCTCCCCCGCGGGGAGGTGGGCATCTTCACGGGCACCTCGGGCAGCTCTTCGTCGGTCAACTCCTCATACACCTCGATAGCCACATAGATCAGCGACGAACAATCGCACGCGAACGGGTCCTCTATAGCCATCGCGCTCAGCGCCCCGTCCGCATCGGCAAGCACACCCTCAAACGCCACGCGCCCCCGGCTGACCAGCCAGAGCACAAACCCCTCAATGTCCTCCTCCCCCACGTCCCCCTGCATCACCATCAACGCGCCCCACACGTCCCACGTCATCGCCTCGGCCAGGCGCTGGCGCAACTGCATGTCAAAGCCAACAACCCCCTCGGGCGGGCGTTTGAGCAGCAAGCCCTCGAGCGCCGCGCACGTCGCGTCCTCATCACCCTTGCCAACCTTGGACGCCTCTTCGATGACCTGCCAAAACTCCTCCCGCGTCATCATCAACTCCTTGCCTTGAGATCCCCTCCCCCAGAACGTTCTGGCGGGCAGGCGCAGGGGTGGGGATAGCCCACAAAACAACCTGAAAACGCCAAACCCCCACCATCACACAATCAACACCGGCTCATCCTGCACGCAGCTCGTCGCCACCGGCCCCTTCTGTGCATCCACATACACATTGATCTCATTGCGCACCCCAAAGCCCGGCAGGTACACCCCCGGCTCAATCGTAAAGCCCGTCCCCACCAGCATTCGGCGTGTGTCGCGCGCCTCGGTGTTGTCCAGGTTCATCCCGATCCCATGCACCGCACCCCCCGGCGACAACGAGTGCCCCGTCCGATGCCGGATGAACTCCCCAAACCCCGAACCCACAATCACCTCCCGCGCCGCCTCGTCCAGCTCCCACCCGCACACCACCTCACCCTTGGCAAACGCACCCTGCGCACGCGCCAGCGCCGCGTCGCGAGCACCCCGCACCACGTCAAAGACCCGCCGATGCTCCTCAGGCACACGCTGGCCACAAAAGCCCGTCTGCGTGATATCCGAATACACCGCCTCCTCATCACCAGCCCGGCACCACATGTCAATGAGCACCCAGTCCCCACGCCGAATCACGCTCGACCGCACCGCATCGGGCGCATAATGCGGCACGCCCGAGTTCGCATTCACCGACACGATCGGCGCATCATCAAAGTGCAACCCCCGCGCCCGGAACTGCTCAACAACCCACCCCTGCACCTCCCGCTCCTGGCACTCCCCACGCTCGCGCAGGGCCTTGCCGATCCAAGCAAACGCCCCGGCCATGATCTCCTCGGTCTGCGCCGACGCACGCCGGTGCGCCGCCAAACCCGCCGATGACCACCGCGCCGCGAACAACTGCACCAGATCCGCCGAGGTACCAACCTCCAGGCCAACGTCGCGCACCATCTCCAGCGTCCCCCCATCCACAATCGAAACCGCAGGCAACAGACCCCCGGGCACATACTCCATCGCCACACGCCTGGCTCCACCAACCAGCCCCCGCAACTTACCCGGCAGCTCCCCCCACGCCCCATACACCTCGCCTGGCACACCCAGCCGGGCAAACGCCTGTTCATCAATCCGGTGGCAGAGCACCCGTGGCGACCCGCTCGCCGGCAGGTACCAGAACACCCGCCGAGTCAGGTGCGCCTTGGTGCCGAAGATCCGCCCGAGCACCGGGTTGTTGTTGCGAAAATCTACAACCAGCCACCCGTCAAACCGCTGTGCGGATAGCTCCGCCTGCACCAACGACCAGTCATACGCCATGCCCAGACGGTAGACCCACCAAGCCCATCCTGCTCAAGTTGCCCCCCCCCCGGCCGCGGGCCCGGCCCCAGCCACCCCCCGGGGCGCCCC
>JBKDDT010000015.1:0-5922 GCA_046339895.1 bacterium
CTCTGGACCCGCTCGAAAACGGTCGGTTCCACAATCGCCTCGTGCTCACCGTCGTAGACCTGGTCCTTGTGAACGATTTTCCCGATGAGGATCGGATTGGTCAGAAACGCGTACAGCGTCGCCCGGTCGAACGGACGGCCACCCTTAGCCGCTCCCTTTCTCGTGATGCGACGCTTGTTGGGCCATCCGCGCCGGGTCAGCTCTGTGACTACCGGCTGCAATGAACCCTTGTCCAGATACATCTGGAAGATCTCGCGGACGCGGGCGGCCTCCTTGGGGTTGACGACCAGCCGCGGACTCCCACCGGACCGGTCCACGTCGTAGCCCAGCACGGGCACGCCGCCCGCCCACTTGCCGCGACGCTTCTGAGCCGCGACCTTGTCGCGGATGCGCTCGCCGATGATCTCTCGCTCGAACTGGGCGAACGAGAGGAGGATGTTGAGCGTCAGCCTGCCCATCGAGCTGGTGGTATTGAATTGCTGGGTGACCGAGACGAACGACACGCCCTTGCGGTCGAACGCTTCCATGATGCGGGCGAAGTCGAGCAGCGACCGGCTCAGACGGTCCACTTTGTAGACGACCACGCAGTCGATCTTCCCGGCCTCAATGTCGCGGAGGAGCTGCTCCAGCGAGGGCCGTTCCATGCTGCCGCCGGAGAAGCCGCCGTCGTCGTAGCGATCGGCGAGGCATACCCAGCCTTCGTTCTTCTGGCTGGCGACGTACGCCTCGCCCGCGTCGCGTTGGGCATCGAGGGAGTTGAACTCCTGATCGAGCCCTTCCTCGCTGCTCTTTCTGGTGTAGATCGCGCACCTGATGCGTCGCTTCTCGCCCGCCACGGTTCCGTTCACGCCGCCAGTTGGGTTGGTTGGGGCTCGTTGTTTCATGACTTCCCCTGTAACCCGAAAAACCTGAACCCGTTGACGTGCGTCCCCGTCACCTTCTTGGCGAGGGCCGACAACGAGCGGTAACGCTCGCCGTCGTAGTCAAACCCCTGACTGTCGGGCAGGACGACGACCCGAATGGCCCGGCCCTTGTACTCCTTCACCACGGCAAAGCCAGCGGGTGGGATCCGGGCATCCCCGGTTACCATTCCCTTCACGGAACGGGTCGTTGTGCAGCCTGGCCCTGGCTGTGGCGGGCAGATCGTGGCCTTTGGGGCCATCACGCGGACCTCCGCGAGGTCCGCCAGCTCTGCTGCCCGCTTCCGCGCCCGCTCGCTCAGACCACCCTCCGCGTTGGCCTGGATCCGCCAGGCGATTTTGCGGATCAGGTACGCGCGGTGGCGAGTGCGGCACTTGTGGCCGTGCAGATCTTCGTACCGCTGCACAAGATCGCTTGTGGTCATTTTGCCAAGGTCGTCGAGTTGTCGCTGCATCAAGTCGGACATCGAATCTCCTATCGCATGGGCCGAGAGCGTTAACCCGCGGGCCGCGTTGCGACACTGAGGGCGGCTTCCGGCGAGAGTTCAAGTCCATCGCCGAGAGATCTGGCATGCTCGTCAATCGCCCGCTTGGCCCCGCCTGTCCGCGCCCGTGTGGCACGAACGGCACGCACCACGCCACGCGCCAGAATGCTCGCGATCTCTGCTTCGCGCTCTGCGGGCGTCATGCTGTCCGGGTTCTTCGTTGATGTCATGCCGCGGCTCCGGGTTCGATCGCCGCGCCCATCGCGGAATCGTCTCCGGAGCCCTTATGCAAACGCCGAAGCGCGTGCGCGCCGTAATGAACAGGCCGACGCGATCGGAACACCGAGGCGCAAACATCGCAGTCGTGACAGTGGGGTTTGCGATCGCGTTTCGGTCGCCCTCGCCTCTTAACCCCCGCCCGTTCGGACGAGAGACCTGGAGAGACTTTGGCCCCAAATCGCCCCCAAGGGCCGCCGGATCGCCGGACGCTGGTTATGGCGGGCTGAAGGCCAGAGACGTCGCCGACGGCGGGCCCAGTCGCCACCCCTCGCGGAAGGTGGCCAAAAAACCGACAACGCCGCCGAGGTCTCTCGGCGGCGTTCCCTGAAAACCAAGGGGCCGGCTGCTTTCGCAACCGGCCCGGTAATAGCGGGGCCAGGATTTGAACCTGGGACCTTCGGGTTATGAGCCCGACGAGCTACCGGGCTGCTCCACCCCGCAGCCCGACTTTAGGCCGATCACGCTATCCGGTCAAGAGTCTGGGGGCCTTGCAAAGCCCCTCAACGGCACAATCCCCCTCTCCTCACCGCCGGGCACTGGGCTTGCCCATGTTGTTGCACCAACGCCACTCGCGTACCCTTGCCCGTGCTTGCACTTACCAGGTCTGTCCGCTTCTGCGTCAACCCCGCCGGGGCCGGCGATCCCGACGCCGCCGACACCAGCGACACCAACGGCTACGCCGCCGTCCCCGGTATGCTCGGCCTGGGCGCATTCTACGAACTTCACATCACCTGCCATGGGCACCCGCACCCGCAGATCGGCTACCTCCTGGATATCAAGGTCATCGACCGTGCCGCACGCGCGACGATCATCCCGCACATCGCCGGCGCCGTGCGCAACCACCCCGCCACGCCACCGGCCGTCGTCCTCGCTCAATCACTCCCCGCGCTCGCCGAGGCGATCGAGCGTGGCAGCAAAGCCCCGAGCACGCACACCTCCACCCTCACCCCCACCCCCGTCGCCCTCCTCGGCGTGCGCTGGCAGCTCACCCCCCACTACTCCGTCGAGGTCCACATGAATCAAACATCATCCAGCACGCCCCACGCCCTGCTCCGCCAGCGCTTCGAGATCGCCGCGGCACACCGCCTGCACATACCCACCCTCAGCGACGAGGCCAACGCCGCCCTCTTCGGCAAGTGCAACAACCCCAGCGGGCACGGGCACAACTACATCATCGAGCCCGCCGTCCGCGTGCCCGTCAACCAGGGCCACAACCCCTTCACACTCGCCCACCTTGAACGCATCGTCCAACGCACCATCATCGAACCCTTCGACCACAAGCACCTCAACAACGACACCCCCGAGTTCTCACAGGCCGCCACCCCAGGCCACTCAACCCCAGGCGTCAACCCGAGCGTCGAGAACATCTCCATGGTCTTCTACGAAAAACTCGCCCCCGCCATCGCCGCCGCCAGCCAGGGGGCAACGCTGCACACCATCACCGTCTACGAAACCGAAAAGACCAGCAGCACCTACCCCGCCTGAACCCCACAAAAACCAAGCCAAATAAAAAAACCCCACCGCAAGGTGGGATTTTTTCTGAGTGAAGAGCTGTCTATTCTAAAAACTTATCTTCTCTCTCAACCCCTCCCACCAGGGCAGGGGCAGGGGTGGGGTTCGCACACCCCATCATCCACTGAAACCCTCAAGCGACATCCTCATCACTCATCGCTCCTGGCTACTCACTCACGCCTTCTGCGCTTTGACAACCTCTTCCTGCAGGTTCCTCGGCATCGGACGGTACTCCAAAAACTCCATGCTGTTGGTCCCACGCCCCTGCGTCAGCGACCGCAGCGTGCCGACATACCCAAACATCTCGCTCAGCGGCACCTCGCACGTAACGATCTTCGCGTTCCCGCGGTCCTCCTGCTCCACAATCATCCCGCGCCGGCTGCTGATGTCGCCCGTAACAGCCCCGAAGTAATCCTCCGGCACCGTGATGACGACCTTCATGATCGGCTCAAGCAAAATCGGCCCCGCCGCCGCCACCGCCTCCTGCAACGCCAGACGCCCCGCCTGCTCGAAGGCGACCTGCGAGGAGTCAACCGGGTGGTACTTCCCTTCCGTCAGCGTGATCTTAATATTAATCAGCGGGAACCCCGCCGTGACACCCGCGATCGCCGCCTGACGAGCACCATACTCGATGCTCGGGATAAACTCCTTGGGCACAGACCCCCCGACCACCGCGTTCTCGAACGCGATCGAATCGGAGAAATCCAGCTCATCGTTCTCGGCCTGCGCCGCCGAGTACGGCTCCAGGTTGATCGTGCAGTCGCCAAACTGACCGCGGCCACCAGTCTGCTTCTTGAACAAACCGCGCACGTCCTCAACCTTCCGGCTGATCGCCTCGCGGTAGCTCACCTGCGGCTTGCCCACCTCCACGTTCACCTTCATGTCACGCACCAGCTTGTTCTTGATGATCTCAAGGTGCAACTCACCCATCCCGCTGATGATCGTCTGACCCGTCTCTTCGTTGAAGTTCGTCCGGAAACTCGGGTCCTCACGGCGGATCGTCCCCAACGCATCGGCCAGCTTCCGCCGGTCATCCTGGCTCTTGGGCTCGATGCTCATGCTGATGACAGGCTCGGGGAACGTCATCCGCTCAAGAACGATCGGCTGGTCCGGGTCGCACAACGTGTCCCCCGTGAAACTATCCTTAATACCCACCACCGCGACGATGTTCCCCGCCAGCGCGGCCTCCAGCGGAATCCGGTCTTGCGCGTGCATCTCAAAAATCCGGCTTGCCAACTCCTTCTTCCCGTTCGCTGGGTTCACAACACGCTGACCCTTCTCCAGCTTGCCGGAATAAATACGCATGTACGTCAAGTCCCCGTGGATGTCCGAGACAACCTTGAAGACCAACGCACTGAACGGCGCGTTCTCGTCGTGCGGCCGCGTCATCGCCGCCGTCTTGTCCCGCGGGTCCGTACCCTGAACCTCGCTCTTTTCCTTCGGCGAGGGCAGGAAGTCAATCACCGCGTCGAGCACCTTCTGCACCCCAACGTTCCGCAACGCCGCACCCGCCAGAACCGGGTAGCACGCCTTGGCGATCGTCCCCTTCCGCAACGCCGCCTTCAACTCCGCTACCGTCGGCTCGTGCCCAGAAAGGTACTTCTCCGTCAACGCATCATCCAACTCGCTGATCTTCTCGATCATCTCCGTACGCCACTTCTTGGCCGTGTCGAGCATGTTCGCGGGGATCGCACGCTCCTCGATCTTCGCACCCTTGTCCTCGGGGATGTAGTAGTGCGCGACCATGTTGATCAGGTCGATGATGCCCTCAAGCTCGTGCCCGTTGCCGATCGGGTAGTGGATCGCGATCCCGTTGGCCCCCAGCCGGTCCTTGATCGTCCGCATGCAGAACTCAAAGTCCGCCCCGATCTTGTCCATCTTGTTGACAAAGCACAACCTCGGCACCCCGTACCGATCCGCCTGCCGCCAGACCGTCTCGCTCTGCGCCTCGACACCTTCCTTGCCGTCAAACACCGCCACCGCTCCGTCGAGCACACGCAGCGAACGCTCGACCTCAATCGTAAAGTCCACGTGCCCCGGCGTGTCGATCAGGTTGATCTTGTACTCCACACCGTCCTTCTCCCACGGGCACGTCGTCGCGGCCGACTGGATCGTGATCCCGCGCTCCTGCTCTTCTTGCAGGAAGTCCATCGTCGCCGTCCCCTCGTGCACCTCGCCGATCTTGTACGTCTTGCCGGTGTAGTACAGGATCCGCTCGCTGACGGTCGTCTTCCCCGCGTCGATGTGCGCACAGATGCCGATGTTGCGGATACGGTTAAAGTCCTGAGCCATGTGCCTGATTCCTTGCCTGTTGTCCCCTCGACGGGGGCTGCTGCCGAAGATCGGCAGCGGTGGTTGTGAAAAAGCCTGAAACGCTCGCGTCCGTGGCCCGCCGCCGCGTCCGCGTGGCCCATCCGGGCCGTGATCTGGTTTGCTCGGCAGCCCCTCTACCCACCCCAACACCAGCCGGGGCACGCGTGGGGCAATGGCCTGGGGGCCAACACCGCACCCTCGGCTACGCCGGGGGCAGTCGGTGCAAGTCAGTCATGCTCGTCGTCGTCATCCTCATCCATAGCCAAGCCTCGCATGCGGCCAACCGCGAAGGGAACTATAGACGCCCCCGCAAGTACAAGAAAGTGCATGTGTCCCCACACCCCCGCCCGGCCCGGAGGTCCGGGGTACCCAATTCTGGGGTACCCTGCCTTGGGTACCCCGGACCTCCGGGC
>JBKDDT010000016.1:0-35870 GCA_046339895.1 bacterium
AGCCCGTCGAGCGCCGCGTCCACAAACCCCATCGACTCGTTCTTCCCAACCGCCATGATCGCCTCCAGACCGGCCCGGCACGGGCCGCATTCCGGTACGATCATTCACGTGCGACGGTTGCGCGATTGTTCAGAGATTCCAATTCTAATCAACCTAACGGTTATACTACCGGTCTGCGTCTGGCCTCGGCTGTGCCAGCACCGGGTGGGGTTGTTGTCTTTGTTGCTGTTGTATTTCCGTTGTCCTTACGAAGGAGAAGACTATGAAGCGTCGTTCCTGTATTTGTGCTGCACTCTCGCTGATGTTGACCTCGGCGCTCGCCCCGCGTGCCGGGGCGTCAAATAGATAAGTATTGAGTGAACAACAATCACTCGGGGGAGGGTATTAATGCAAGAGGGGATGACGATTGGTTGGGGTTATTTGCTCGGGTAGGGGTAGACGCCGTGGCCGCCTTTGACGCCTGTTCGGCCTGCGGTTACGAGTTGTTTGAGCAGTGGGCAGGGGCGGTAGCGGTCGTTGTTGAGGCCGTCGGCCAGGACGTTCATGATGTTGACGCAGGTGTCCAGGCCGATGAAGTCGGCGAGGGTGAGCGGGCCCATGGGGAAGTTGCAGCCGAGTTTCATGATCCCGTCGATGGCGTGGGGCTCGGCGACGCCCTCCATCCAGGCGTAGAAGGCCTCGTTGATCATGGGCATCAGGACGCGGTTGCTGATGAAGCCTGCGCGGTCGTTGGCACGCAGGGGGGTTTTGCCCAGTGCCGAGGCCAGGGCGGCGGTGCGGTCGATGACCTCGGGAGTGGTCTGCAAGCCCGGGATGACCTCGACGAGCTGCATGAGCGGGACGGGGTTGAAAAAGTGCATGCCGACGACGCGCCCGGCGGTTTTGCCCGCGGCGGTGGCCAGGTCGGTGATGGAGATCGAGCTGGTGTTGGTGGCGAGCACGACGCGTTCGTCGGGGTACATGACCGAGAGGCGGTTGATGAGTTCTTTTTTGACTTTAGCGTCCTCGACGACGGCCTCGATGATCCAGTCGCAGCCGGTGAGTTTGTCGGGGGCATCGACGTAGGTGATGCGTGCGAGTGCGGCGTCCATGTCGGCCTGGTTGATCTTGGCTTTTTCGACGAACTTGGCGAGTGATTTTTTGTGCGTGGCCTTGCACTTGTCGATGGTGCCGGGGAAGTTGTCGAAGACTTTGACGTTCAGGCCGTTGACGGCGGCGACTTGTGCGATGCCGCCGCCCATCTGGCCTGCGCCGAGGACGCCGAGTGTGGATACGCCGTGGGACATGCGGGTGCTCCTTTTGGGGGAGGGAAGGTTAGCAGGTATAGGCATGGGGCGGGCGTGCGTGGTGGGCCTCTTCTATGCTTGGGGTATGTCTGAGCGTTTGGCCAAGTTGCAGAAACTTCTTGCTCTTGACGAGCGTGATGTGTTTGTGCTCTATGGGTTGGCACAGGAGTATGGGAAGGTTGGGGAGTATGCGCAGGCCGTGGGTTTTTATGACCGCGCGTTGGCGGTGGACCCTGGGTATTGCTATGCGTATTACCACAAGGCGCGTGCGCAGCAGGGGGCGGGTGATATCGCGGCGGCGCGTGCGACGGTGCAAGCCGGCGTGCAGGCGGCGCACCGTGTGGGGGACAGCAAGGCGCTGGGGGAACTCTCGACGTTGCAGGTCGAGCTGGCGGAGCAAGATGGGCGGTGAGGAGCAGGACAATGCGCTCGGGGCGGAGGGGGTGCTGCGTGTGAGCAGGTTCTCGAACCCCTCGCGTGCGGGCGCGGTGGCGGTGTATGCGCGGGTGGAGGGTGGGCGTCAGCAGAAGGTTGCGACGCTGGACGCCGAGGGGATTGGTAAGTTGGGGATCGTGGTGGGCACGGAGTGGACATCAGCGCTGGCCTCGCGAGCGGAGGCCGCGGGGCTTCGCAACGCGTGCCTGCGTGATGCGTTGCGGATGGCCGGTGGGAGGTTGATGAGCCGTCGGCGTGTGTTGGACCGGTTGTGCCGGAAGGGGCACGACGCGACGCTTGCGGGGGAGGTGGCCGAGATGCTGGCGCGGTCGGGTGTGGTCGACGACGAACAGTTGGCGCGGATCGTCGCGAGCGCGACGGCTTCTGCCAAGCGGGGCAAGCGGGCGATCGAGAGCAAGTTGCGCACGCGCGGGATCGACGCCAAGACCGCCAAAGCCGCGGCTGCGACTGCGGCGGGTGAACGCGATGCGTTGCAGGACGCGACGGACCTGGCCTCGGCTAGGCTGGCGAGATTGCCGGGGAAGCTCGATGCCAATGGGAAGCGGCGGAGGCTTGTCTCGCTGTTGCTCCGGCGGGGGCATGACTTCGAGATCGCCGAGCGGGTGGTGCGGGGGCTGCTCAAGGGGGAGTGATAGAGGTTAGGGAGGAAGGCATTTCACCACAGAGCCACAGAGAAGAGGGATGCAGGAGTTGTGCAACAAAGGCGAATCGCAAGCATCTGTCTTTCTCTGTGCCTCTGTGGCTCTGTGGTGAAACGCCTTTCTGGTAGGGGTGTGCGGGCTGGAAGCCCGCACCACCAACATTTGCACCACCAATAATCGCACCACCGGTAGGCCCCACCGATAGCCGGACTGCCGCCGGCTCTTCACCCGTACACGCGGGCCAGGTCGCGCCAAAAGGTTGGGTAGGTTTTGCAGACGCAGGCGGGGTTGTTGATGACAACGTTGGGCCGGCGGAGGCCGATGAGCGCCAGGCTCATGGCCATGCGGTGGTCGTCGTAGGTTTCAAAGAGAACCGGCGGTGCGTTGGGTGAGCAGTCGATGCCGTTGCTTGGCGGGACGACTGTGATCCCTTCGTCGGGCTCGCCGTCGGGGCCGGTGTAGGAGAAGACCTGCACGCCCACGCCGAGTTTTGTGAGTTCGGCAACAAGGGCGGCGATGCGGTCGGTCTCCTTGACGCGGAGCGTGCGCAGGCCGTGGATCGTTGATGGCCCATGGGCAAAGCAGGCGACGACCGCGGCGGTCATGGCAACGTCGGGCATCTCGTGCAACTCCCACGCGCTGCCGGCGATGCTTGCACTGCCGCGAATGCGGGTTGCGCCGTCGAGAGGCTCAGCCTCGGCCCCGGCACGCAGGAGGCACTGGGCGAACCCGGCGTCGCCCTGCATGCTGGTGAGGTTGCTCAGGCCGGGGATGACGACGCGCGATTGGCAGATCGCCGCGGCGGCAAGGAAGTAACTCGCCCCGCTGGCGTCCGGCTCGATGCGTTCGTCGAAGCCAGCGACAGGTTGGTGCGGGATCACCAGTGTGCCCCCGACCTGACCATCGACGCGCACGCCGTGCTGCGCCAGAAGCTGGCCGGTCATGCGGAGGTAGGACGCGCTGGTGGGCGGGGCGGTGAAGTTGATCTGAAGCCCGCCTGGCAGGAAGGGCGCGACGAGCATCAACGCGCTGATGAACTGGCTGGAACTGGTCCGCCCGAATGAAACCGCGCGGGGGTTCTGCCCCAGGCCGGGGAGGACACGAACAGGGGGGAAACCTGACGCACCTTCATAGGCCACCAGTGCGCCCAGGGAGGTGAGGGCATCGACCAGCTCGCCGATGGGTCGCTCGCGCATGCGCGCGTTGCCGTCGATGACGATGCCCCCGGCGTGGTCGGGCTGGAGGACCGCGGCGGCGGTGAGGAAGCGAGTGGCGGTGCCCGCGTTGTGCAGGTCCAGGCGCGTTGTTACGCCCGGCAGGGTCTTCCATGTGCCCGCAACGCCGTGGACGCGGATCGTTGCGTTGGCCGTTGGTTGGCCGGCTTCGATCTCGGGGGTGATCTCGATCTGCGTGCCGAGTGAGCGGAGTGCGGCGATCATCACCTGCGCGTCGTCGCCATCGACGAGCGCGCCGGTGAGGGTGCTGCTGCCCTTGGCGAGCGCGGCCAGGAGCAACGCACGGTTCGTGAGGCTCTTGCTGCCGGGGGGGCGGATGGCGATGTCAAAGACGCTCCCGACCCCCAACGGCTCAACACTTACCTGCCCAGGCCACTGGTCTGGAGGTAAACGGGCAATCTCACGAAGACTCATCGGCATCGGGATAAAACTAGGCACTGGCACAGGCCCACCCCGCCCGCGGCAGCCTGCGAGTCCGAACACAACCCGCACACCCGGCAACACCCACGACTTGCCACGGCTGGCTTGAGCGCCAACAATCGAGGCCCTCTTCGGAACGCCGAGTGGGCCCTTACCTCCACCGCACCAAGCACGCCGATTCGGAGTTACCCATGCCTTACGTCTGCGAGTTCACCGGCAAAAAGTCTTCCTACGGCAAGCAGCGCACCTGGCGCGGGCAGAAGATTGTCAAGGGTGGCTTCGGGCTTAAGCCAACAGGGATCACCCGGCGTAAGTTCCGCCCGAACCTGCAGAAGATCACAGCCGTGATCGACGGGCAGGCGACGATCATCCTCGCGTCGGCCAAGGCGATCAAGCAGGGCCTGGTGACCAAGCCGCTCAAGCGGCGCGATGGGTATACGCGGCTGAAGAAGGCCGGGAAGGTCTAAGGCTTGCCCTCAAAGCGAGGGATTATGTTCTTTCGTTTCATGCGCGCGGCCCTGATGCAAGAAAGCATCAGTGCTTCTTGACCACCTGCCAGGCCATCCCCGCACCGGCCGTGAGTGCGACGAGCCCGAGCATCACGGGGTTGACAACGCCCACGCCAATCACCCCGGCTGACCACAGGCCCACCGCGCCCAGCCCGCAGAGCGGCCCGGCGGTATACCCCAGGCCGATGAGGGCCTCGTGCTTGCCACCTTCGTCGACCGCCGCGGCACCGACTTCCATGGCGTAGTAGAGCGCGCCGACATAAACGGTTGCGATCCCGATGCCGAAGACGACCAGCCCGACGACGGCGATGACCTGTGCCGTCAGGCCAGCGGGCAAGAGCGTGCAGGCAACGCACATGGCAAAGCCGAGGATGCACGCCCACGCGCCGCCCGTTGCGGTCAGGCGTGAGCCGAGCCAGCCGTGCCAGCGGTTCATGATTGCGAACGTTGCCACGCGAGAGGCCAGCCAGGCGCCGCCGACGATCGGGCCCCAACCGAGCGGGAAGCCTGCGGCACGGGTCATCTCGGGCAAGAAGGGGTTGAGCGCATAGCCGATGGTGTAGACAACGGGCATCGTCCCGCGGTGGAGCTTCAGCAGCCTGGCGTACCCCGGGGGGGAGCGGTGCTGGGTGTGGGGGTGCTCGCCGGGGAAGGTGCCGAACCAGAGCAGCAGCACGGCACTGGTCAGGTGGATGCCGGCGACGACGGCGAGGGTGAGGACGTTGCCGTCTACTGACTCGATGCCCAGGCCCGACAACGCCGTGGGCACGGCCGAGACCACCCCCATGCTCACGACCAGCGCCAAGGACCAGGTGATGTTGTACCTGCCGATCGCCCCCGGGAGTTTCGCGGGCTCTCGCCCGCCTGAAACATAACTTGCGACAATCGACCAAAGACCCCCGCACAAGAGCGAATAAGACCCAATGAAGACCCACCACGCCCACTGCGTCCCGGCCCGCCCCTGTTGCGGGGTCAAAAACCAGGTGGCCACGGGCAGGGCGTTGATCCCCGCGCAGACCAGTATCAAGCCCAGCAGCAGCGCCCGTGGGGAGGCGATGGTGAACCGCTGCCCAAGCCACCGGATCGCCGGGCCGGTTGTCAGCGCGCCGATGATGTACGTTACCCCCAGCAGCACGCCCAGGGCGCTGTTCCACCCCAGCCCATACCCAAAGACGTATTTGGTGATAAAGAAGATGCCATTGAAGGTAACCCCCGACCCCACCGAGTTCATGAACGTAAAAGCGAGCGCAGCGCCCAGGGGTGTGGCACGCATCCGTGGCGGGGGAAAAGGTTTGCCGAAGTCTTCAGCCATGATGCGCCAACCACCTGACGGACCACCACCACCGGGGGCACCTGAAGGTACCCCCCAACACCGGCAAAGGGCCTCATTTGCCCGTGCTGGGCCGCGATGGTAGGATGGTCCCCGGCAAGCACCTGCGCCTCGCACAAGCGGCGGCAGGCACCCGGCTGGTTTTCGTGTTTTTCGCGTACTCGTAGCTCAACTGGATAGAGCGCTGCCCTCCGAAGGCAGAGGTTAGAGGTTCGACTCCTCTCGAGTACATTCGCCTTACCCCGTGCGTTGAGGTTTACTGGCGCGGGCAGGTGCGCTGACGCGGAGTTCGCACGCCGGGCCGAAGGCTTTGCAGACCGCGTGCCCGCCGCAGGATGGCTGGCGTGCCTTGCAGGCGGCCCGGCCGTGAAAGATCAGCAGGTGCGAGAGGGCGCACCAACTTTCGCGCGGGAAAAGGGCCATGAGCGCCCGCTCGGCCTGCTGCACGTTGGCACCCTTGGGCACCAGGCCGAGGCGCTGGCTGAGGCGGTGGACATGGGTATCGACGACCACGTTCATGTTGATGCCGAAGGCGTTGCCGAGCACGACCCCGGCGGTTTTGCGGGCCACGCCGCGGAGGGTGAGCAGTTCGTGCATCGTCCTGGGGACCTGGCCCCCAAACTGCTCGACGACCTGGCGCATCGACTCGTGGATCGCCCGCGCCTTGGACCGGAAGAGCCCGATCGACCTGATATACGGCTCGATCTGGGCCGGGGTGGCGGCGGCGAAGGACTCGGGCGTTGGGAATCGTGCGAACAGCCCGGGCGTTGCTTTGTTTACGCTCGCATCGGTCGCCTGTGCTGAGAGGATCGTCGCGATGAGCAGCTCGTGGGCGGTGGAGTAGATCAGGGCGCAGTGGGCATCTGGATAACTCTCGGTGAGCAGAGCCAGGAGCCTGCCGGCCCGTTTCCGCTGCGCGGGCGTGGTCTTTGGCAGGGCGAAGCCAAACTCCAATACCTCCCGCTGTGAAACGCTCGTGGGCATCCCCCATCCTAACGCCCACTATCCCGGCCACCAACGACCATACTCACCCCCCCACCACCTCCGATGCCCACCCGGCACGAATAGACTCCTGCTCGCACTCTGGCCCGTCCACTTTGCACGCATGATCGAGCTTGAGCACGTCAGCAAGAACTACGGCAGCGTCGCGGCGGTCCGCGATGTATCCCTCTCCCTGGGCCGGGGGCAGGTCGTCGGTCTGCTCGGGCCCAACGGCGCAGGCAAGAGCACGATTATCAAGATGGTCGCCTGCCTGCTGGCGCCCACGCTCGGGCGCGTGCGTGTGTGCGGGCACGACACAATCGACGCCTCGGCCGAGGTACGCAGCCAGATTGGCTACCTGCCTGAGTTTGCCCCGCTCTACCCGGAGATGACCGCCGAGGGTTACCTGCGGTACCGCGCTGGGCTCTATCGGCTCAGCCGGGCTGAGCGCTATGCGGGCATCGAGATGGCGATCGACCGCTGCCACCTGCGTGAGATGCGCTCGCGCCGCATCAGCGCGCTGAGCAAGGGGTACCGCCAGCGCGTGGGCCTGGCCGCGGCGATTTTGCACGAACCGAGGGTGGTGATCCTCGACGAGCCGACGACGGGGCTGGACCCGGCCCAGATCCGCCAGACGCGTGCGCTGCTGCGGGAGTTGGCGACGGACAAACTGGTGCTGCTCAGTTCGCACATCCTGCCGGAGATTGAGACGACGTGCGACCGTGTGCTGATCATCGCGCAGGGGCGGCTGTGCGCCGACGGGACGCCGGCGGAGTTGCTCGGGTCTGCATTGGCCGAGACGGCGACAATCGCCGAGTTGGCCCCGGGCGATGCACAGCGCGCGCCCGAGCTGGCCCGCGCACTCCAGGCCGCCGGGGCTGCAACCATCACCATCGAGGGCCACACCCTGCACGTCAAACCGACACCACCAACCCCCGGCACACCACCGGCCGACCCCCGGCAACTCATCGCCACGCACGCCCGCACGCTGGGCCTCACCCTTGTCGGGCTGCACACACCCAGGCCAACGCTCGAGCAGGTCTTCCTGCGCGTCATCGCCGAGGGGCGGGCATGAAAACGACACTCACCATCGCGCAGCGCGAGTTTGCCTCGTTCTTCCGTACCCCGCTGGGGTGGGTGGTGATGGCCCTGTTCCTGCTATTGTCTGGCTTCGTCTTCGCGCGGTTTGCACTCCAGCCCGGCATGCCCGCGAGCATGCGCGACTTTTTCACGCTCTGGTGGCGCATTTTGGTTGTCATCACGCCGGCCATCTCCATGCGCCTCTTCAGTGAGGAGCACCGCGCCGGCACGATCGACCCGCTCCTGAGCGCCCCGGCCGGGGAGCTCAGCGTTGTGCTGGGCAAGTATCTCGGCGCGCTCTGCTTCCTCATCGCGTGCCTGGCCCCCACGCTCGTCTACGCCGCGGTGCTGATGATCCTGTCCAACCCTGACCCCGGGCCGATCCTGGCCGGGTACCTGGGTGTCGTGCTGCTGGGGATGCTCCAGCTCGCGTTGGGCGTGCTGGCAAGCCTCTACACCAGCAGCCAGACGCTCGCCTTCCTCTCGACGCTCTTCATCCTCGTCGGGGTGGAGTTCACCGCCACATCCCTGGCCAGTGCGGCACCCGCGCCGTGGGACGGCGTGCTGCTGGGCCTTTCCACTGACCTGCGCATCGCCGACTTTGCCAAGGGGGTCATCGACACCTCCCACATCGCCTACTTCCTGATCGCCTCGGGGTGGCTGCTCTCGCTGGCAACGCTCGCGCTACGAGCCAGGAGGTGGCGTTGATGAACCCACGCACACGCTCACGAACCTACGCCGGTATCTGCGCACTCGCCTTGACGGCCATCGCCGTGCTGCTGCTGGTGCTCACGACCCGGATCACCCGGCGTACGGACATCACCGCCACGCGGGCGCACCAGTTGTCGCCACGCACGGCACAAATCCTCGACGCGCTGCGCCGCAACGCCACGCTCGCCATCGCCGCGGACCTCTCGCAGCTCGACCCGGCATCTCGGCAGTCCCTTATCGACGTGCTCGAAATACTCCAGCGACCGGCCAGCAAAGGAGCCACCTTCAGCACCCGCCTGATGAACACGGGTACCAAGGCCGGCCTGGCCGAGTTTGATGCCCTGATGCTCGACCTGGCCAAGGGCGAGAGCACGGCCATCGAAGCCCGCACCACCGAGCTGACCAAACTGACGGCAGACGCCGACGATCTTGCCCGGAGCGTCCAGGGCCTCGTCGGGCTTCTCCAGGGCGCACGCGATGAGGTGCTGGCCAGTTTCAACAAGCAGGCCCAAGCGGGATGGGACAGCCTTGCAGCCAATCTCTCGGTAAGCGAACAGAACCTGAAGACCGCCGCCACCACCGCACGCGAGCAACTGGCGACGCAGAATGGCCCACTGCCGATCCCGCCCATCGACCAGGCCAAAGCGACGCTGACGCCCCCGGCGGGCGTTCTCGCCTCGGCGCTGACGCAGACGAGCACGCTCTGCGAGCAGGTTTATAAGGCACAGCAGACAACGGGGGCACTGCGGGAGAAGATCGCACCGATCCTGGCGCAACTCTCGCCGCTGCGCGACCGTGCGGGGCAGCTGGCAACGGGGCTTTCGACTCTGCAGGTGCCGCGTGTGCTGATGGTGGCGCGTGCGGTTGAGCGCAGCCGGGCTGTGCTGCTGATCGCCGACCCGCGGACGCCCGGTGCGCCGCTGGACGTGGTGGCGATTGAGCCGGCAGCGATCTTGCAGGCGGGGAACCAGACGGGCGAGTTCCGCGCCCGAGCCGAGGACGTCATCGCCGGGGCCATTGCCAACTTGAACACGTCGGCTCGCCCGCGCGTCGTCTTTGTGCACGACTACCCCGGCAAGCTCGCGCTGCTGGACTGGAAGCCCTTCACTTTGGCCGTCAAACGCCTGAGCTCGCGGGGCATAGACGCGACGGAGTGGGCCGTTGCGGTCGACCGCGACCTCGCGGCCGATCTGGCGATGCATGACCCACTGCGCCCGGCGGTCTTTGTGCCGCTGCCGGGGCTGGCCCGCGCTGCGGGCGATGCGCGGGCGCAGGTCGC
Source organism: bacterium (assembly GCA_046339895.1). Lineage (GTDB taxonomy): Bacteria > Planctomycetota > Phycisphaerae > Phycisphaerales > UBA1924 > JAJTGZ01. The sequence continues at coordinate 9,929 of JBKDDT010000016.1, forward strand.
CGCGCTGCCGATGTATATCAACGCGCTCAAGGCGCTGATGGAGTCGGGCCGGCCGATCTTGTGGAGCATCGAGCCAAGCAACATCCCCTCGATCGGCTCGGACGACCCGATCATCGCGCCGCTGCTTCCGCTGGGGATCAACGCGGACACGGCACGGATTATCCTCCAAGAGAGCAAGCTCGGCACACGCCGGGTTGTGTCGCCTTACTTCGACCTGGTTCCACCACCCGACCCCGCGAGCACCTCGCCGATCCCCGGCACGCTGGCGGGCATGCGCTTCCGCGCTAGTTTCCCAATCCCTATCGACATCAACACCCCAGCGCCGGGCGTGCAGGCATGGCCGATTGCAGTGATACCTGCCAGCGAGGCGCGGTGGGCGGAGAACGAGTGGAGCGAGTATGGGCGTGCCGTCGCACAGCTCAAGGGTGAGTATGCCGGGATCGACAACGCGCCGGCCTTTGACGCGAAGGCCGACGCCCGCGCCGGTGCGGAGGGGTTCGTCATCGCCGCCGCGGTGGAGCGGCCGGTGCCGCCGCCGGGTGCGGGGACGCAGCGCGTCGTCGTTGTCGGGCTCAACGGGTGGTTCCTCGATGCGCTGACGGCGCAGCAGGCCGAGATCGACGGGCGGACCGCGGTGCTGTTCCCGGGCAACATGCAACTGCTCGAATCGAGCGTCCACTGGCTGGCCGGGCAGGACGACCAGCTCGTGCGCACGGCCAGCTCCAGCTCGTCGCCGACGATCCCGCCGATGAACGACGCACAGCTGACGGCCCTGCGCTGGGGGCTTGCCGCGGGCCTGCCGGCCGGGGCGCTTGTGCTGGGCCTCTTGTGGCGCTTGTGGCGTGGGTAAGCAAGAGAGCCGATACTCTGATCAGCAACCCCCACAATACCATCACAGCAATGCCCACGACCACACCCAACCCCACCGCCTATCCCCTGCTCTTCAACCCGATCTTGTTCCCGAAGGTCTGGGGTGGCCAGGCCCTCAGGCAACTGGGCAAGGTGATCCCCGCAGACGCGGCGATCGGCGAATCCTGGGAGCTCGCCGATATGCCTTCGACCTCCGCTTCCGGTGCGGGGGGGAACCCCGTCCGCTCGGTGATCCGCCAGGGCGACCTGGCCGGGCGCACGCTTGCGGAGGCGATGAACATCTGGGGCACCGCGCTGCTCGGCAGCGCCAAGCCCACCCCCGAGGGGAGCTTCCCGCTGCTGGTCAAGTTTCTCGATGCCAACGAAAACCTCTCGGTGCAGGTGCACCCTTCGCCGGCATATGCATTTGCACACCCAGAGTGCAAGCTCAAGCACGAGTGCTGGTACATCCTTGCCGCCGAGCCGGGCGCGGTGATCTACAAGGGCCTCAAGCCCGGCACCACGCGCCAGGCCCTGCGCCAGGCGACCATCGCCGGCACAATCGCCGAGTTGATGGTCGCCGTGCCGGCTGTCGCTGGCGAGTGCCACAACCTCCCCAGCGGCACCTGCCACGCGCTGGGCAAGGGGGTGCTCGTCGCCGAGGTGCAGACGCCCAGCGACACGACCTTCCGCCTCTATGACTGGGGGCGCACAGGGCGCCAGCTGCACACCCAGCACGCCCTGACGTGCATCGACCTGGCACCGGCACCGGCCCCGACTCGCAAATGCTCGGCGTCGTGTGCCGAGCGGCACGTTTGCAATGAGGCCTTCACCCTCGACGAGTTCACCCCGGGGGCGGGTGAAAGCCTCGGCGTTGGACCGGCGGGGCAGTCTGCCGTGGTCATCATGCTCGCCGGGGAGGGGAGGCTGCAAGGCCCATTTGAGCCCATTACAGTGCACATGGGCCAAACGTGCCTGATACCCGCCTCGATCGCCGAGGGAACGACGCTGACCAGCACCCCCGGCCCGTGCACCTACCTGCGTGCGGCGCTACGCGCATGAAGTCGCCAGCCCATCTTTCCTGCCATCAACTCCTGCCTGAGAACATTCTGGCAAGCAGGTGCAGGGGTGGGGTTCACGGTCGTGCAGGCTTCCAGCCCGTGCCACCAAAGCCACACCCTCCCCAGAGCGTTCTGGCCGGATTAGGCAGGGGTGCGGTTATCTGCAACTATCCCTCACCGCCGGCGACGACCGGCCAGCATCAGACCGGCACCGACGAGGCCCGCCACGCCCGGCGCGGGGATGAGCGCAGGCACGGCGACAGTCCCGATTGAACCGTCGATCAACGCCGCCTCACCGACGACCCAGCTCGTCGCATCCGTGAAAATAATCAGTTCCTCGCTGCTTGTGCCGGGGGCGATCTCGCCGAGCAAGAACGAGGCAAACTGGAACCCGACGACCCCGTTGGGCGTGCTGTCCCGGTCCGCGAACGAGGGTGCCACCGTGCCACTGACGCCGTTGTAGTACCCCACGTCCAGCTGTGAGGTAGCACCAAACCCATTGATCGTAAGCCGGCCGATCCCGTTGGAACTCACTGCGTTGTTCTCCACGCGGTACCCAAACGTCAGCCCGGGCAGCGGGCTGTTGGAGACACCCTGGAGAACGACCCAGTAGAGCGTCCCCGAAAAGGTCGCGGCGGTTACAGGTGTTGAACCCTGCGCCAAAATCGCAAAGCCCGGCCCACCAACAGCCTGTGGCACGCTCGGTACCGGGAAGACCATCGAGCCGGGGGGCAACGGCGCGCCCGTCGCAACCCCGACCAAGGCAGCAACAGCACCAAAAACGACTGACCCGCACAATGTATTGCGATTCACGATATTCTCCTCTCCACCAATCTACACGGCGTACACCTTTACGGCGTACACAACCAAACGCCACGACAACCATCGCGGCACAATCGACCCGGCACGCTCTCGCACGCCGGGACAGCTCAGAAATCAGAAAACACCCGCCAGGCTCTCGCCAGGGGGGTGATGACTCTCACCGGCGACGGCGGCGAACCGCCAACGCACCACCCAGCCCCAGCAGGGACGCCACCCCGGGCGTTGGCACCGGGGCGAACGACCCTACCTGCGTTACCCGCCCATCAATCACGCTCGCCAGGTTGTTGAAATACGTTGTCGAATCCGTCTGCAAGATCAGAAGCGTGCTGGATGTTCCCGGTGCGATCGGCAGGAACCCCGGCAGGATGGTGTTGAACGAAAACCCGACCACACCCGTGCCGTTGCGGTCAACGGCGAGCGGGGCGACATTCGGCGATGACCCGAACCATGATGCATCCACCGAAAAAGCATTCGTAAACCCGTTGAGCGTAAGACGGTTGAGCGAACTGCTGCTGCTGGCGTCGTTGCTGAGCAGGAACGTGAACGTCAACCCGCCGTGCTGGTTGTTCGCGTCTCCGCTAATCACCTGGCTCGTCAACGTCCCGCTGTAAAGCGGTGTCGAGAACGATAGCGTCTGCGACGCGATCACCACACCACCAGACGTGCCGATACCAACAGGCAGCGGGAAGACCGACGACGAAGGGGGCAACGGCAAAGCGCTTGCTGCAGACGTGCCAACGATCAAGTGCGCAAGCCCCAACACCGCGAATACGCTAAAACCAACTGCTCCCACTCGGGAAGACGCGACAAATGAAGCCATGAACCTCTCCTCTCCTACAACAGGTACTATTTTACCAAACTCTTCTCTTCCACCGACGCTCTCAATCTCCGCCAAACGCCTGGCAACCCAGGCCCATCAATCACACTATATACGCGTTTCCCTCCCGTGCAACCAAAAAACCTGGTGAGCACAGTTTTTTGTGCATTTGATAACAAACCCTATCAAGACTAAACAAAAACCTAAAATCAGGAATCTACCCCCCAAAACCACCCACGCACACCACCGTTTCCATATACACTCACCCGACATGCCCGAGGCCTCCACCAAAAAGCCAGTCCCACCCCCGGCCAGACCCTTGCCCATCCCCCCCGTCCTTGTCTTGCACGGCCCGGAGCGTTTCGAGGCCCTAGGCCTGACCGAAAAGCTCCGCAAACAACTCACCAAAGTCCACGGCCAGCTCCAGGTCGTCCTCTTCGACGGCTCCACCACACCCCCGGCCGAGATTCTCGATGAACTCCGCTCGACGGGCCTGCTCGCATCCCAAAAACTCGTCATCGTCGACAACGCCGACGCCCTCCTCAAAGCCGCCGACGACGAACCAGCACCCCCCACTCTCACACGCAGGCCACCGAGCAAGTCCGCCCGCGAGCTCTTTGAGGCCTACGCCCGCGCACCGGAACCCACGGCCACGCTCGTCCTCCGCGCCAACACCTGGAAGCCCGGCAAGCTCGATAAGGCGATCGTCCAAGCCGGCGGGGAGATCACCGAGTACAAGCCCCTCACCGATGATGCCGCCGTTGCATGGGTCCTCAAACGCGCCCGGACCACCCACGCCGTGCCCATGGACGACGACGCGGCAGAACTGCTCATCGCGAGCATCGGCACCGACCTGGCCCACCTCGACTCCGAGGCCGGCAAGCTCGCTATCGCCGCACTTGCGCGCAACCTCCCGTCGATCACGCGCCCGCTCGTGGCGGAACTAACGGGCACGGCACGGGAGGAGGAACTCTTCGCCCTGCAATCGGTGCTGCTGCAGCCGGACCCGCAGACTTCATTGGCCTACCTGCGCGACATGCTCCAGGTCTCCAGGCATAACCCCGTCGCGCTTGGGATTGCCTGCCTTGCGCTGGCCCGGCAACTCGACGGCATGTGCCGGGGGCTGGCGGCGGGGGAGAACCCTTCGGCCCTGAACGCCCGCCTGAAGATCTGGGGGAAGATGGCGGACCGACTGCCCAGCATCGCCCGCAGGCTTAACCCCGCCAGCACCGCTGAGTTGCTGCTGCAGTGCACCGAGACCGACGCCCGGAACAAGTCAGGGCGCGGCGACCCGACGCACAACATCGAGGCCCTGGTGCTGCGCTTCAACACGCTGATGACCCACTAACCAATCCCCCAAGGGGAGGGGCAGGGGTGGGGTTCTCTTGTTCCCCTCACCCACCCATCAATGCCTTCATATCCCGCACCGCCGACCGCAGCCCGACAAAGACCCCCCGGCTGATGATCGCGTGCCCGATGTGCAGCTCGGCCATCCCCGGCAGCCCGGCCACGGGGCGGACGTTCAAATAGTTCAGCGCATGGCCCGCGTGCAGCCGCCGGCCTGCGGCCCGGACGCGGTGGGCGGCGTCGGCTAGGCGGTCAAACTCTGCCTTCAGACCGCCGATTGCGAAATCCCCGCCGGCGCGCGTAAAGGCGTGGGCATACGCGCCGGTGTGCAGTTCGCAGGCATCAAAGCCCGCCTGGGCGGTGGCCTGCACCTGCCGGGCGTCGGGCTCGATGAAGGCGGCGACGGTCATCCCGCCGGGGGCGGCCTTGAGGCGGGCGATGACGTCGCGCATCCTTTGGAGTTGCCCGGCAACGTCCAGCCCCCCCTCGGTTGTCAGTTCCCGCCGCTTCTCGGGCACGAGCGTGACCATCTGGGGGCCGGGGTACCCCTGGCGAAGGGAGAGGGCGATGGCGACCATCTCGTCGGTGGCACCCATCTCTAGGTTCAGGCGTCCTTGGATGTGCCCGGCAAGGCGTTGGACGTCATGCTCTTGGATATGCCGGCGGTCCTCGCGGAGGTGGACGGTGATGATCTCCGCCCCGCCGAGGTGGGCTTCGTGGGCGGCAAAGAGGGGGTCTGGCTCGTCGCCGAGGCGGGCCTGCCGGAGGGTGGCTACGTGGTCGATGTTGACGCCAAGGAGGATGGCCATAGGCGTAAGTATTGCCCCGCCGGGCACGACAGAAGGCCCGTGCGGGCCGATACACTCCATCGCACCGAGGTGCCCACCCCGGGCCATCCCTAGGAGTCTGCCCGATGCCCGAGGCCACACCTGCCGATCAAGCCGTGCCTGCAAGCACCCAGATCACCCGGACCACTTTGGCCAGGCGGTGGGTTCGTAAGTCGGTGATCTTCCTGTCGATCTTCTTTGTGCTGGGGGTGTGGGGGTTGTACGACGCGGTGTGGCTCTACCCGACGCGCGGGCGCACCGACGCGGAGTACCGCCGGTTTGCCTACTTGCAGCAGAGCGAGCGCGACCGGAGGCTGCCCGATGCGAGCATCCCCGACCCCGTGGCTAGGTATGCCCAACTGCGCGAGGCCTCTTCGGGGAGCGATCTTGACCGCGTCAAGCTTGAATGGCTGCGGTCTCTTTCGCGTGTGGGGATGCTGACGCCCGAGCAGACGACCTTTGCCAATCCAGCCGGGGAACTGGATCGCCTGCGGAAGGAGTGGACGAGCAAGGAGAAGCCCAACCCGCTCAACGCGTGGGACATTCCTTTTCAGTGGGTAATCTCGGCGGTGGGCTTTGCGGGGGCTGCGTGGGTGCTGGTGGGGTTCTTCCGGGCCAAGGGGCAGGTCTACCGGTGGGAGCCGGGGGCGCGCCGGCTGACGCTGCCGAGCGGGGTGTCGCTGGTGCCGGGGGAGATCGCGGAGTTTGACAAGCGCCGTTGGCACAAGTTCTTTGTAACGATCGTCGCCGAGCAGGGCCGCCGGCATGAGCTGGACTTGTACAAGCACGAGCCGCTGGAGGAATGGGTGCTGGAGATGGAGCAGGCCCGGTTCCCGGAGCCAGCCGAGGGGGTCGCGGCGGCGGTGGATGAGCCGGGCAGCGTGGCGGGGAACCAATAGTGCGCGGGCTTCGCAAGTGGGGGCAGGCAAGAGACAACGTTACAGAGTGGCAACGTTACAAAGTGATAGCGTGTGAAAGCCAGCATGCTTTGCCGCTTTGCACCTTTGCGACTTTGCCACTTTGCACCCCTACCACCTAGTCTCTTGGCCGCCCTTGCCGTCCCTCCCGGACCTTGACGGCGATCATCTGCTCATAGATCCCGAGCAAGCGGGCATAGGCAAGGCCTGCGCGGCCGTCGAGGATGCCACCCTGGACCGTCAGGGCGAACCAGAAGCGGATGGCCGATCGCATGGGCAAGCGGGCAAAGACTCTTTTGAGAGTCCGCCTGCGTTCCATGCCCCCGACGAGCAGGCCGTGAAGGACGGTGCCGACGCCCAGGGGTCGGTTGAGTTCCTCGATGATCTGGGCGGCCTCTTTGCTGCTGTAGCGGTTGTGCCTCTCAAGCCAATCGGCCAGGCCTTTGCTGAAGTTGTGGTGGACGTAGGGGGTGGTGAGTTTGCCGAGGGTGCCGGTGGTCGCCTCGCGCTGGCCGTGGCCGCTGTCGGTGAAGCGGAGGCGGTCTTTGTGGAAGAAACGGACCTGATAGGCGGGGTAGCCGCTGCAGTGCTTGATCCACTGGCCCATCAGGATCATCTGGTTGGGGAGGTAGAACCCGGCGTGAGGGGTGCCATCGCGGATCGCCCGGTCCATCTCCTGGACGAGCGGGAGCGTGAAGCGTTCGTCGGCGTCGAGGTGGAAGACCCAGTCGTGCTTGGTGGGGATGTTGTCGATCGCCCAGTTGCGCTGTGCCCCGAAGCTGGAAAATGGGTTGTGCCAGACCTTTGCCCCCAGTTCCAGGGCTCGCTCGCAGGTGCCGTCGGTGCTGCCGGAGTCCAGGACGTGCACGTCGTCGGCCCATGCGCAGCTGGCGAGGCAGGCGTCGATGTTGGCCCGCTCGTTGAGGGTCAAGATGACCACCGACGCCGAGGGCCTCGGGCCTTGGTACGCGCCACGGATCTCGGGCAGGGGTACGGGCATGGTTTGCGTGGCGTGAGAATTCTTTATCGTCTCTAGAACCGTGCCGGGTAAGGCGATATAGGCTAAGTCCACCTTATGCCCCCCGACCAGAGCAACCAACCGACCGATCCACCCGCCCCCCCCGGCCAGGATGGTCCTCGGGTAGTTATCCTGAGCCAGTATTACTACCCCGACGTGGCCAGCACCGGGCACCTGCTCCACGGGCTTGCCACCGACCTGGCCAGGCGCGGCTTTGCCGTGTCGGTGATGACCTCCCAGCCGAGTTATGGCCCCCCGGAGACCTGGCAGAAAGCCCCCGCGCGTGAGGTTGCCGGGGGCGTGGCCGTGCGGCGCGTCCGCACCACGCGGCTGAGCAAAGACCGGGTCGTCGGGCGGGTGATCAACTTTTTGACTTTTATCGTCCCGTTGCAGGTGCGGATGCTGCTGGGCTCAAGCCGCAAGGACGTGCACCTGTACACGACCAACCCGCCGTTCCTGGGGATTATCGGGGCGTTGGTTTCGTTGGTGCGCCAGCATAACTACGTGCTGCTGCTGCACGACGCCTACCCGCAGATAGCCGTGTGGGTTGGGACCTTCAAGGCCGGGGGTCTGATCGACCGGGTGTGGCACGCGATGAACAAGTTGACGTACCGGCGTGCGAGCCAGACGATCGTGCTGTGCCAGGCGGCCAAGCGTCTGGTGTGCCAGACGTACGGGATCGACCCGGAGCGTGTGCACGTGGTGCCCAACTGGGCCGACGCGAAGTTGCTCTTCCCGCGTGCCAAGGCCGAGTGCACCACAGCAAAGACCCAGGGTCTTGTTGAGCCCTTCACGCTGCTGTACTCGGGCAACATGGGGTTGTACTACGACTTTGACACGGTGCTGGACGCGGCCGAGCGGCTTAAGGGTGAGAATTTTCGGCTGGTCTTCGTCGGCTCTGGTGGGCGTCGGTCCTGGATCGCCGGGGAGATTGCCAGGCGGGGTCTGACCAACACAGTGATGCACAACTATGTGCCGTTCGAACAGCTCAACGACAGCCTGAACAGTTGCGACGCATCGCTGGTTACGATCGCCAGGGGGATTGAGGGGATCAGTTTCCCGAGCAAGCTGTATTCGTCGCTGGCGGTGGGCAAGCCGATCATTGCGTTGAGCGAGTCGCAGAGCGAGTTGCGGGACCTGGTGGAGGCCCATGACCTAGGAAGGTGGTTCTGCCTTGGTGATGGGGCGGGCCTGGCCGAGGGTATTCGGGGGATGATGGGGGACCCGCAGGTGTGCGCGCGTCAGGGTGAGAAGGCCCGGCAACTCTTTGAGCGGAACTACACGATCGATGCGTGCGTTGCGCAATACGCGCATGTTCTGCGCATGGCCGACGCCGAGCGCCAGGGCAAGCCAAGGTCGTAGCCCCGCACCTCTAGACTGTCAAATACGAACAGGTTCCGATCAAAGCACTCAATAGTGGCAACTGCTGCGGGGTTGTGGTCGGTGTTTGGGGGAGTATTTGTATGGCTTTGGGGAACAAAGGGTGGTTTGGATTGAGGATTGGGTGAGAGGTTCCTATTGTTGCCCCCTTGGCATGGAAGCCATGTTGGCGTGCGGACTTGGCGCTGAATGGAGCGGGGTTCGTATGCCGTTCGGTTTTCGCCCTGTACTTGGGGCCTTTCCGGTCGCGTGTGCCGACGGGTTGGCCGGTCAGTTGGGGCGTGCCTATTGGCTGTGGGAGCCGTGATGCCTTCTATTACCTTTGACGGGCAGTCTTTTCTGATCGACGGCAAGCGAACCTGGGTGGTCGGGGGGACGATCCATTCGGCCCGACTGACGCGGGACCAGTGGGCGTTGCGGATCGCCGGGGCGAAGCATGCGGGGCTGAACACGGTCACGCTGCCGTTGGTTTGGGCCAGGCATGAGCCTCGGCCTGGGGTGTATGACTTTTCTGGGGACAACGACATTCGCGGGTTTATCCAACTGCTGGCCCAGCATGGTCTGCGGTGCATTTTGCGAGTGGGTCCGTTTGTGGGTGAGGGGTATGACCTTGGTGGGATTCCGCCGTGGGCGTTGGGGCTGAAGGACTTGACGAGTTTGCGTGCGGCGAGCCAGGTGTATCTGGAGGCGGCGTCGCGGTTCTTTGGTGCGGTGGCCAAGCAGGTGCGGGATTTGCAGGTGACGGTGCCGCAGCAGGCTGGGGACAGTGTTGGTGGGCCGATTATTCTGGTGCAGAGCGAGCACGAGTGGACGTGCGGGAACCAGGCCAAGGGTGGGAGTTACCTTGGGGAGTTGAACCGGTATATTCACGAGTCGGGCTTTGAGGTGCCGGTGATCAACGCCAACAACCTGTGGCAGGGTTGCGAGGGCGAGGTGGATACGTGGGTGGGCAGCGAGGACCTGCTTGGGACGATGCGCCAGCTGGCGACGGTTCGGCCGGAGCAGCCGAGGCTGGTGAGCAAGTTTGCCGCCGCGGCGCACCCGGCGTGGGGTGAACCGTTGCCTGCGGTGTTGGATGCGGCGGGGATGGAGCGTCGGCTGGTGGAGGTGCTGGCCGGGGGTGGGCAGTTCAACGTTGAGCCGTTTGCTGGGGGGACGAACTTTGCGTTTTCGGCCGGGCGTTTGACGGGTGGGCTTGACCGGTGGGCGACGACAGCGGCGGACCATGGGTCGATGCTCGATGCGGCGGGTCGGAAGACCTCGTTGTACGAGCCTGTGCGCGTGGTGGCGACGTTCGCGTCGCGGTTTGGTCGGATTCTCTCGCACCTGGACCCGAAGGCGTACGCGGTGGGGCTGCACCCGTCGCTGCCGGCGCGAGGTGGGGGCAAGGGGAAGGGTTCACGTTCGCACGCGGTGATGCATGCTTCGGGGTCTCAGGGGTCGGTGGCTTTTATCTTCGCCGGCGAGGGTGTGGGTGATGAGCCGGCGACGCTGCTGCTGAGCAACGGGACGCAGTTGCCGGTGTACCTTGGTGGTGCCCCGGCGGCGTGGTGCCTGCTTCAGACGCGTCTGCACGGGCGTTCGCAGCTGGATTATTGCAACCTCTCGGCGTTTGCGCTGGTTGGGCGTGTGTTTGTCTGCTTTGGGCAGGCGGGGACGCCGGCGAGGTTATCGATCAACGGTGCGCCGCTGGATGTGGAGGTTCCAACCGGGGCTGAGCCGTTGATCTTTGAGCATGAGAACATCATCGTGGTGATCGCGGCGCGGGAGCAGTTGGGGTTGATCCACGTGGGTGATGATGTGGTCTATGTGCACGCGGTGGGTGTGTCTGCGGAGGGGGGCCCGGTGGTGATGGATGCCAAGGACGTGGTGATCCGTCTGCACGGCAATGGTGAGGTGGTGCACAGCAAGGTGGGGGACAAGTTGCCGGTGGTGCTGCCGCCCCCGCCGCCACCGATTGTCGAGGTGCCGGTGAGCAAGGGCAAGAAGCCGATGAAGGCTCCTGCTGGGAAGAAGGGGACCCCTGAGTTGAAGGGCGTGCCGGCGGTGTCGGGGCCATCTGTGCGTCCGCCGGTGCTGGTAGCCGAGCGGAGCAAGCAGCCCAAGCCGATCGAGCTGCACAACTGGACGGGGACAGATCTGAGCGACTATTTGACAGGTCAGAGTGCGCGGTATGCGGGGATCAATGGGCCATCGGAGTTGGCGAACGTTGGCGCGGCGTATGGGTATGGGTGGTACCGGATCACGGGCCATCAGGGCGCGTCTGGGCGGATGGATGTGGCCTGGCCGCACGGGGGGGACCGGCTGCACTTTTACACCGACGGCAAGGGGGCGGGGATTCTTGGGCGTGGTCCTGGGGCTGCGTTGACGCTTTCGGTGTCGCTGAAGAGGAAGGACCAGACGCTGGTGATTTTGGCGGAGAATCTGGGTCGTTTTGGGGGCGGCTCGCACATGATCGACCACAAGGGGTGCGTGGGGCACGCGTGGGAGGTTGCCGCGGCGCGTGGCATCGGCAAGCCGGTGCTGGCGCAGAGCACCAAGGTCAACGTGCTGCAGCACGTTGCGTTTGCTCCGGGTGTTCATGACGCGGACCTGACGGACGCGTTGCGTCCGACGTGGTCGGTGAGCAAGCGCAAAGGCCCGCTGCTGGTGCGGATTGCCGCGGGTGTCTTCCGGGGGTTGCTGCTGGTCAACGGAGCGGTTGTGAAGTATATCGATGGGAGCGGCCCGGGGGACGTGTTTATTGCAGAGGAGAGCCTGCAACGGGCGACGAACAGCATCGAGCTGGCGGTGCTGGGTGATGCGAGCGGATCGTTCAAGACGATCGTTGAGAGCGTGGAGCTGCTCGACTGCGTGGAGAACCTGACGGGCAAGGGGGAGTGGGCGTTTGCCAAGTGGGAGCGGCCGGGGGACGAGGCGTTCCACCCGCTGCGTGGGCACGCGCACGGCAAGGGGCCGGAGTGGTTCAAGAGTGTCTTTGCGTGCTCGCACCCGGGGACGCCGTTGTTCTTTGCGACCACGGGGCTTTCCAAGGGGCAGGTGTACGTCAACGGCAAGCACATCGGTCGTTACTTCACGGCGACGCAGGACGGCAAGCCGGTGGGGCCGCAGACGGAGTTGTTGATCCCGCCTGTTGCCTTGAAGGCTGGGGATGGGAACGAGCTGGTGATCTTCGATGAGCACGGGCACTTGCCGAGTAAGACGAGGCTTGTGTATCGCGCGACGCTGTAAAGCGTGCGGTGATGAGGGCGAGGGAAAAGGAGATCATCACTAATAGTCGCGTGTACGAAGTGGTCAACCCCACGCCTGCTCCTGCCCTCGGGGCAGGGGTTAGCAGAGGTGTAATACGCGTGCCCAGTTTTGTGATTGGAAGCCTGCGAGGTCATCGTCGGACCAGCCGATTGCGGCGAGCGCATCGGTGAGTTTGTGCCAGTCAGCGGGTGAGTTGATGCCTTGCGGGAGGCGGTCGGCGGGGAAGCCGCCGTCGGTGTCGCTGCCGAGGGCGACGTGCCTGCGTGAGTTGGTGATGGAGCAGACGTGCTCGATGTGGCGTGTGCAGTCGGCGATGGTGGCGCGGCCGAGTAGTCGCTTGTCGGGGTCGAGGAAGGCGGAGAAGAGGTTGAGGCCGATGACGCCGTCGCGGCGTGCGATCTCGCGGATTTGCTCGTCGCTGAGGTGGCGTTGGTTTTCGCCGGTTGCGCCGCCGCCGAGGAGCGATCGGCAGTTGCTGTGGGTGGCGATGATGGCGCGTGTGGTGGCGTTGCAGAGTTGCCAGAAGGAGGCGTCGGAGAGGTGGGAGGCATCGTGGACGATGCCGAGGGCGTCGATGTGGCGGACCAGATCGAGGCCTTCGGTGGTCAGTCCTGTCTGTGTGGCGTTGCCGCCGGCGTACCGGCCTTGTCCGACCCAGGTCAGGCCGAGGGCGACGACGCCTTGGTCGTGCCAGAGGGGGAGGTCGTCGACGCCGGCGACGACATCGGCGCACTCGATGAGGATGCCGAGGTTGGGTGGGAGTTTGCTGGCGTTTTGTGCGTACCAGCGCAGTTGCCAGAGGCCGGCGTTTCGTGCGGCGTTCCAGTCTCCGGCGCGGTATTGCTGGGGTTCAAGGGGTGTGGCCGAGGGGGGGACGGCCTCGGTGAAGATCGTGCCCAGTGCGCCAGCGATGCCTGCGCTGGCGAGGTCGGCGAGGGTAACGCCGGCGGGTGTGTGTGCGCCAGCTGGTGCGCGCCCGGCGTTGATATCGTGGGTGGTGGCGTGCATGTCGCGCCCGCGCTGGGCGAGGTAGGCCAGGTCCAGATGTGCGTCGAACCAGGGCATCGGGGGGTGGGTTTAGACCGTGATCGTCTGGAGGTTGGGGGCGGTGTCGAACGCCGCGCCTGTTTTGGCTGTTACTTCGTCAACGGTTGCGCCGGGGGCGATTTCGGTGAGGATGAACTTGGCGCGTTGCTTGTTCCACTGGAAGACGGCCAGGTCGGTGATGAGCATATCGACGCAGGCCTTGCCGGTGAGGGGGAGGGTGCATGTGGGTACGAACTTGTGGGCGTCGCCCTTGGCGACGTGCTCCATGGTTACGACGACGCGTTTGACGCCTGCGACGAGGTCCATGGCGCCGCCCATTCCCTTGACGAGTTTGCCCGGGACCATCCAGTTGGCGATGTCGGCGTGCTGGCTGACTTGCATGGCGCCGAGGATGGAGATATCGACGTGCCCGCCACGGATCATGGCGAAGGAATCGCTGGAGGAGAAGAAGGACGCGCCGGGCCTGGCGGTGATGGTCTGTTTGCCGGCGTTGATGAGGTCGGGGTCGACGGCGTGCTCGTCGGGGAAGGGGCCGATGCCGAGCAGGCCGTTCTCGGATTGGAGCCAGACGTCGACGCCCTTGGGGATGTAGTTGGCGACGAGTGTGGGGATGCCGATGCCGAGGTTGACGATGAAGCCGTCGCGGAGTTCGCGTGCGGCACGCATGGCGAGCTGATCGCGTGTAAGAGGCATGGGGGAGGATAGGTGGATGGGGTTTGGGGTGTGGTCGCGGGTAGTTGTTTGGTCTTTGATCGTTACGGGGTTTGCGCACGGGCAAAGAGGGCCTTGCTTTTCAATGAATCTGCGGTGATGGGCCGACGAACCCAGTGGCGCATTACAGGAGGCTTTTTGATGTCTAGCACCACTCGCACGATTCTGTTGGTTGGACTGGTTGCCTTGCCGCTGGGGCTGGCGGGGGGGTATTTGTACAACAAGCTCGGGACGACGCGGGCGGAGTTGGCGTCGGCCAAGGGTGAGATCGGCACGCTCAAGGGGAAGGTGAGCGCGGCGGAGTTGCAGTTGAACATGATCGAGATGCAAAAGAGCAAGTTGAGCGAGACGGTTGGTGTGCTGGACACGCAGCTCAAGGCCGTGCATGTGGAGGCGGAGGCGTTGAACGTGTCGCTGGGGGGCGCGGGGGCGGATTTGAAGGTTGCGGTGGGGAAGGTGGCCGAGTTGCAGCAGCGTGCCGAGCAGATCAGCCTGGAGCTGGAAGCGACGAAGAAAACGGCGGGGGCTTTGCAGGTGCAGAACACGCAGTTGAGCGGCGCGTTGAGCAAGGCCGAGAGTGAGCTTGGCAGCGCCCGGAGCCTGATCAAGGACCTGCAGGGGCAAGTGGCGGGGCTGGAGAGCAGGCTCAAGGAGCAGGCCGTGGCGCACGCGGCGAAGGTGGAGCAGATGACAACGCAGATCACGGGTCTCGAGCAGGTAAAGACGGAGTTGCAGGCGGCGGTGGTTACAACGCGGGCGGAGCTGTCGGCGTTCCAGAGCGACCCGGACACACGGCTGCTGGGGGCGAAGGTGCAGCAGTTCCGGCGGAGCGCGGTGGGGCGGAACCATGCGCAGCAGGCGATCGGGATTCTGGGGGGGTTGTTTGACTTTATCGGCAACGAGAGCATGAAGGGGACCGAGGCGCGGAAGGGGCCGCAGGGTGAGCCGTATTGGGCGATTGTTTTCCGGGATAACACGCAGCAGGAGATCGCCGAGGACGAGGTGGGTATGTGGCAGCGGCGGATCGAGCGGATCAGCACGCTGTGGCAGAACCAGCAGCGGGCCGATGCGAGCGTGCAGCCGGTAATAAGGTGAGGCGTGGTGTGTCGGCGGTGCGCGTCATATTGATGATGTCTGAGTGCCGCGCGTTCGAGGTGGTCAACCCCACCCCTGCGCCTCCCCTGGGGGGATGGGTTTCGCACGAGAAAGATCGGCGAGGCGTATGATCGGTTACTTATGCAACCAAGACGCCCTACCCGTCAGGTAACCCTCGGCGATGACCGCGTTGGGCGTGTGCGCATCGGGGGTGGGTTGTTCGGCACCACGCCGGCGCCCGTCTCGGTGCAGACGATGACGACGGGGTATACGCACGAGATCGACAAGTGCGTCGCGGAGATCAACCGGCTGACGGCTGCGGGTGCGGACGTGGTGCGGGTGGCGGTGCCCGAGAAGAAGGATACCGATGCGCTGCGGCACATCATCGCGCAGGTGCGTGTGCCGATCGTGGCGGACGTGCACTTTCACTTCAAGCGTGCCTTGGAGGCCGTGGAGGCGGGGGTGCACAAGATTCGGCTCAACCCGGGGAACATCCAGGACCGTGCGCAGGTGATCGAGGTGATCCGGGCTTGCAAGGAGCGCGGGGTGCCGATCCGCGTGGGGGTCAATGAAGGCTCGATCATCGAGCGCAAGGACAAGCAAAAGAGGCTCAAGGAGCTGGGTGCGTTCTTCCACGACAACAAGCGCGGGTACCTGCTGGCGATCATGATTGCGAAGCTGGAGGAATACCTGGATATTTTTTACGAGCAGGATTTTTACGACATTGTCATCAGTGCCAAGAGCATGGATGTTCCGACGGTTGTCGATGCGTATTCGGAGATTTCCAAGCGGTTCGACCACCCGCTGCATTTGGGCGTTACGCACGCTGGGCCGAAGGAGACGGGGTGCATCCGGTCGGTGGTGGCGCTCGGGGCGTTGCTGGCCGGGGGGGTCGGGGACACGGTGCGGATTTCGTACGCCAGCGACAGCGTGTATGAGGTGGAGGACGGGCTGGAGTTGCTCTATTCGCTGGGGCTGCGTGAGCGCAAGGGGGCCGAGCTGATCGCGTGCCCGACGTGCGGTCGTATCCAGGTGGATTTGATGGCGTTGGTGCAGGAGGTTCGCCGGACGGTGCAGAGCAAGGTGGACTTGCCGATGAAGTTGGCGGTGATGGGTTGCATCGTCAACGGGCCTGGGGAGGCGGAGGGTGCGGACGTGGCGGTCTTTGCCGGGGACCGACGGGGGATCATCTATGTGCAAGGGGAGAAGGTTGCCAACGTGCCCGAGGAGGAGATTTTGGGCAAACTGCTGGAGGAGTGCCTGAAGTTTCAGGAGAAGGTGCGGCGGGGTGAGGCGAAACTGGGCGACAAGAAGGTGGAGATCATCCCGCCGGACCCGATTGGGGAGTTGGGCAGCGGGTGGGAGAAGATCGCCCAGCAGCAATCGCATGAGAAGGGCAAGCAGCAGGCCACGGCGTTGACGGTCGGCAAGAGTTGAGGCCGTGAGCGTGCCGATGGGAATAAGCGTCAAGCAGCGTGCGCACACCAACCCGGATTACCCGGCCAGCAACGCCGAGGTGCGGGAGGTGATCGAGCGGTTGCGGGCCA
Organism: bacterium; assembly: GCA_046339895.1. Taxonomy (GTDB): domain Bacteria; phylum Planctomycetota; class Phycisphaerae; order Phycisphaerales; family UBA1924; genus JAJTGZ01. Next base: position 26,619 of record JBKDDT010000016.1, read on the forward strand.
ACTCCAAGTTACCGGTGCGGCCGGTGGTGATCCTGACGGGGTACCACAGCCCGCGGGCACAGGGGGAGTATCTGCGGCGGATGCTGCTGCGGTTAACGTCGCCGGGTGCGCGGATCACGACCGCGGCGTATATGACGCTGGTGGACATGCCGAGTATCTGCCGGGCTGCGCTGGAGCAGGTGCGAGGGCACGTCGGAGATGGTCCTGTAGACCTGGTGGGGATCTCGATGGGTGGGCTGATCGCGCGGGTGATCAGCACGGATGCTGCACTGCCCAGCACGGCAGGGACGATCGCGGCGCGCGTGCCGGTGAACACCCGGCGGATTTTTACACTGGCAAGCCCGCACTGCGGCGCGTTGCTGGCTGACCGGGTGGCACTGGACCCGGCGGCGAAGGACATGCAGCGCGGGTCGGCATTCCTGGCCGCGCTGGATGGTGCGTTGAGGGCTGGGGGTGGTAATCGGGCTGTGGAGTTGACGTGCTACTCGCGTTTGCGCGATGGGTGGGTGGGTGCCAAGCAGGCGGCCCCGGCGGGGCAGGGCGTGATCTGGACGCCGGGGGTGCTGTGGGGGTCGCACCTGTCGGTGAGCTGGGACCGGCGGATTCTGGCGGACCTTGCGCTGCGGCTTCGCGGGGAGGAGCCGCTGGCGCGGCCGGGGACGCCGCCGAGGGACTGAGGGGAGTGGGGTTTTTCCACCGTCGGGCTTTTACAGGCCGTTTGTGCTTAGAATGAGCTTGGTGTATTGAAAATATTTATGTCTGCCAAGCGTACAGCTGCCCCTCGCCTCGGGGGAGGGGTTCTGTGTAGGTCGGCTCTCGGAGCCGAGCATCGCGCGGGTGTTACTTCTTTTCTTTGATTTCCTGGCTTCCAGCTGCTTTTTTGGCGGCCTCATCGGTTTGGAGTGTGTCGAGCTTGGCGACGGGTGGTGCGGGCTTGGGGGGGCTGGTCCAGAGGCCTTCGACAAGGAAGATGAGGTCGGCGTTGGGTGGGATTTTTCCGCGGGGGCGCGGGCCGTAGCCTTGGGCGGCGGGGATGAAGACCCGGCGGACGGTGCCGCGCGTGAGGCCGAGGATGGCGTCGTTGAAGCCCGGGATCATGCCGCCCTGGGTAAAACGGATGGGCTCGACGGTGTTGGTGCGTGGGTTGACTTCTCTGCTGGTGCCGAACTGCTCGCCGGTGGTCAGCCAGCCGGTGTAATGCGCGGCGGCCTCGCCACCTGCGACCAAGGCTCCTTCGCCCGAGGGTGGGACGATGTCGAAGATGACGACGCCGGTTTCGAGTTTGCGCACGGCGATGGGTGAGGCGGTGGAGCTCGCGAAGGGGGTTGGGCCGTTGCCGAAGACCTGCTTGCCGGTGGGGTCAAAGCCCTTGTCATCAAAGGTGATCCCGGCGGGAGTGATGGTCCAGGCGGAGGTGATCTCGGTGGCGCCGGCGAGAGTGGTCGGGGCGGGGGAGGTCGTCGCGGCGACGAAGCCGTCGGCCTGGGGCGTCAGGGGCATGTCGAGTACGACGGCGAGTTGGTCCAACTTGAAGGAGGGCAAGAGTTCGGGGACGGCCCAGAGGTTGCCGAAGGCGGCGGATGAGCCTGGGACGCGGACATCGAACTGCCGGATGCGGAGTTGGCCCTGCCGGCGGTAGAGGTGCCAGACGCCTGAGCGGAAGGGGCGTGCGAGGTCGTCGCTGCGGGCGAGGTCAAAGTAAACGGCGTTGTCAAGGCCATCGACGTTCACCACCGCCGCGCCCAGGGCCAGGCCGGGCTGGCCGTTGCGGGCGGGGGCTGACTTGCCCCCGACCAGGAGCGCGACGATTTTCTGTATCTCAGGGTCGGTGCTGGTGATGGTGGGGACGACGCGGACGACCGGCGCAGCGGGTATGGGCGTCTGTGCGGCGGCCTCGGCCTTCTTGCGTTGCTGCTCCTCGAACGCCTTGCGGACGCTCTCGGGGACGTCCTCGGGGCGGACGGTCGTAACCGTGGGCTGCTGGGCCAGGGCCGAGGTGGCGATCACGAACACGGCCAGGAGACTTGAAAAACCACGCTTTTTCATGGGTGAATCCTTGCTCGGGTGCTGCAGGTACATCATTATATGAGGTGCTGTTGGCGGGGTGATTCGCACGGTATGGAGGCCCGTGCCAGCTGATTCATGGCCCGCGGCACCTGTTGGACAAACATTCTATCAGACCATCTCTGGGAACATCCGTTGCACGACGGCGACGAGGTCGCGGACGTGCGAGATGCTCTCATCCATCAGTTTCTTTTCATCGGCGGTCATCTGGATCTGGACGATTTTTTCAACGCCCTTGTCGCCCAGGACGCAGGGGACGCCGACGAAGAGGCCTTTGCCCTTTTGGCCGGGGGCGACGCCGTATTCGTCTTCGCAGTAGGCCGCGCTGGGGATGATGCGTTTTTTGTCGCGGATGATGGCCTCGACCATCTGTACGGTGCCTGCGCTGGGGGCGTACCACGCGCTGGTGCCCATGAGTTTGACGATCTCGCCGCCGCCTACTTTGGCTCGCTGAACACACTCATCAATCACGGCGTCGGAGAGGAGTTGCTGGATCGGTATGCCTGAGACGCTGGTGAAGCGTGGGAGTGGGACCATGTCGTCGCCGTGGCCGCCCAGGAGCAGGGCGGTGATGTCCTCGACGGAGCAACCGAGTTTGAGGGCGAGGAACTCGCGGAAGCGGGCGACGTCGAGGGCGCCAGCCTGGCCGATGATGCGGCTGGGTGCGAAGCCGGTGACCTTCCACATGACATAGACCATCGCGTCGAGCGGGTTGCTGACGACGATGACGATGGCGTTGGGGGCGTGCTTTTTGATGTTTTCCCCGACGCTTTTGACGATGCCGGTGTTGATCCCGATGAGGTCATCGCGGCTCTGGCCGGGCTTGCGGGGGACGCCGGCGGTTACGACGACGACGTCGGAGCCGGCGATGTCGGCGTAGTCGCTCGTACCCTTGAGCGTGGCGTCAAAGCGCTCGATCGGGGCGCAGCAGGCGATGTCCAGGGCCTTGCCCTGCGCGACGCCGACTTTGTCGGGGATGTCAAGCAGGACTACGTCGGCAAGCTGCTTCATCGCGATAGAGCGTGCGCACTCGCCGCCGATGTTCCCGGCACCGATGATCGAAACCTTTGGACGACGCATGATTGTGTGATCCTTGCAGGAGGGCGGTTGCGGAGGCCGAGCGGGCACACGCCCGTTGCGGGGGGATAGTGTAGGGATCGAGTTGAGGGGTGGGGGGGAGGCTGATGAGTACGCGGCCTACATCTTCTGCGTGTGCTGCTCGTCGAGAATCTCTTGCACGGTGATGAGTTTGATGATCCGGCCGGTCTTCTTGTGGAAGGCTGCGGCCTCGGCCTCCGCATCGGCGGTGTAGCCGAAGGCGACGAAGAAGCCGCGCTGGCGGTCCTCGCGGGCCATGACGGCCTCGAAGGCGTCGACATCCGGTCGGCCAACCTTCTCGGCCTGCTTCACCTGGATGGGGAACCAATCGCCAGCGAACATGCTTGCGCCAGCCTCGCCGTGCTTGGTTCTCTTGGAGCCGCCATCAGTCGGCTTGGTGCCGACGGGGAAGATGCGCCCGTCGATGCCCATGTCGCCGACCTGTACTTTGTTGGGGATGCCGCCGAGGGCGATGACGGCCCAGTTTTCGAACTCAAACGGCGGGATGGCGCGGAGTTTGTCGATGGTCCATGGCAAATCGCGGACGATGAACGAGTTGGGATCATGGGCACGGTGGCCCGGCTCGCTCTCGCGCATGTGGCAGACGTCGCGCAGCCGCTTGGCCATGACGCGGCAGGCGGTGGGGGAGATGTCGATGCCGATCCACTGCCGGCCGAGGTTCTGCGCCGCGACGAGGGCGGTGCCGCACCCGCAGAAGGCGTCCAGGACGATGTCGTTGGGGTTGCTGCTGGCCGTGATGATGCGTTCGAGGAGGGCGAGGGGCTTTTGCGTTGGGTAGCCGAGGCGTTCAGCAGCGTTGGCGGAAATCGGGGGGATGTCGGTCCATACGTCCGGGATCGCCATTCCTTCGAGTTCATCGGCGAACCACTTGAGTCGGGGCACTCCGTCGCCACCCTTGGGCCAGTAGATCAAACCTGCCGAATCAAGTGAGTTCAACCGTTCCTGCACCGAATCGCCGGCGAGCTTGTAGCGATCCATGACTTTACCGGGGATAGCCCAATGGCGCCCAACTCGAGTCGGGTCAATGCCGCGCCAGGGCAGTCCGCTCTGACCGTGTTGGGTGATGCCAGAACCAGTCAGTGTGATGGCTTGAAATCGCCGGCCTGTGAGGTTATCGATCTGGTTGAAATGCTTTGCAACATAGCCGGGGTCATGCGGGAGCTTGGGGGCATTCCATTGATGTCCCTTGCCACCATGGTAAAAGAACAGGGTATCGTGTATCGCTGCGAACCTGTCAGCGGACCCGTGCGCGTGCGTCCGCTTCCAGATAATCTCGTTCAGAAAGTTGTTCTCCCCGAACAACTGATCCAGCATCACCTTGACGTAGTGGCTCGCGTGCCAATCGCAGTGGTAATAAAAACTCCCCGTGGGCTTGAGTACGCGGGCGAGTTGCACGCAGCGTGGGCGCATGTAGTCGATGTACGCCTGCGTGCTGGCGTGCCGGTCCTCAAAGGATCGCTTCTCTTTGGTCTCGCCCCAGAAGACCTCGTAGTTGCGGTTGCTGTTGAAGGGGGGGTCGATGTAGATCAGGTCTACGCATTTGTCGGGGAGCTTGGCGAGTTGTTCGAGGTTGTCGCCGCAGTAGATGACGCGGGTGTCCACCAGGGCCGACGGGCGTGCTCGGCCAGTCGCCGGCGCGGCCTGAGCAGACCTTGAACCAGCACCAGAAGATACAGACTTCTTGGCCATCGCCGCCAGTATATCTCTTTTCGGGCGATCGCCCCCGGCCCCCCACTCTCGCCCCCGGCCTGCGTGCCCCTTACCCTCTGTGCGTGCAATGCCCGCTCTGCCAGCACGCTGACAGCAAGGTGATCGACTCGCGGAGTGCCGAGGGTGGTGGGGTTATTCGCCGTCGGCGTGAGTGCCTGGCGTGCGCTAAGAGGTTTACCACGTATGAGCGCGTAGAGGAGACGGCACGCCTGACGGTCGTCAAACGCGACCTGCGGCGCGAGGCCTTTGACCGCGAAAAAATGATGCGCGGCATCGATGCCGCGTTCCGAAAAAGACCCGTCAGCGAGGGGACCAAACGCAAGCTGGCCCAGGAGGTTGAGGAGAGCCTCTACCGCGACTTTGACAAGGAGGTGCCGAGCATGCAGATCGGCCAGCGCGTCTGCGATCGATTGCGGGCCGTCGATGAGGTTGCGTATATCCGCTTTGCTAGCGTTTACCACCAGTTTCGCGACGTGGGGGAGCTGGCCAGTGAGTTGCAGTCGCTGCTGGGGCGGACCAAGGATGTTAAGGACCAGGGGAACCTGTTCCCGGCTGGGCGGGGGCCGACTTCAGTTGTGCCGGGTGAGGTGCCGGGTGCGGGGCCGAGGGGTGGGTGAGGTGGGATGATGGGTGGAGGTCGGCTCTCCGAGCCGAGCGTGCTGGCTTTCACAAGCGTGGGTATTTGTGTGTGCTCACCCCACCGCTGCCCCTGCCCTCGGGGGAGGGGTTGAAGAGAAGAACCATCAGCGATTCGTATCAGTTGATCGGCTGCCCTTTGAGCGCAGCGTTCAACTCCGCGACTGTTACATCGCCCTCGAAGAACCCAACAACACGCCCCTCGGCGTTGATCACCACTGTCGATGGGAAGCCGCGGACGGTGTAGGCCGTCAGCGAGTCGTTCGCATCCGTCAGCAACGTCGCGCCGGCGGGGCCGCCCAGGTTGGTAAACGCGGCACCCAACGCCGGGCGGTCCATCGACTCGGCGCGCACGGCCAGGGCGATCACCGCCGCGCCCTTGCCCGCTTCACCCTTGCCCACCTCGGCGACGGCCTTGAGCGGGCCAGCACTGGCGGGGAAGAGGGGGCTCCAGAAGACCACGATCGCCGGCTTGCCCTTGAGGAGGTCCATGCTGAAGGCCCCGGCCTCACTCTTGCCGGTGATGACCGGCGCGGCCTGGCCGAGCTGCGGACCGCCGGGCTGGGCCGTGGGTTGCTGGACGGGCTTGGGGGGCAGGTTGTTGGTCGTCGGCTGCGGTGCGGGGGCGGCCTGGATGTCGGTGGCGAACCCCTCGGGGGCCTTGAGGGCGATCGAGTCGTGCGTCCAGTCGGGGTGGAGGGCGACGTTGGTCATCATCCAGGTGCGGCCGATGCGTGCGCCGCGTGTGCGGGCCTGCTCGTAGCCGCGGGGGTACTTGTCGTCGCGCCCGACCCAGATCAGCCGTTCGGTCTCACCCTCCTTGATCGCCACGCTAATGACCGCGCAGTTGACGCCGCCGACGGGTTCATCGCGGAGGACCTGCATAGTCAGCCCCTTCATCGCGCCGTCGACCTCGGTGGTCTTGAGTTCGGTCTCGAAGGGGTTGGCCTCCAATAAGAATGGAGGGAACAGCAGCGCCAGCGCCCGCGCAGCCTGCTCGGCGCCCGGGGTTACGGGCTCGACCTTGCTCCCACGCTGGACAAGGGCCTTGCGCTGGGAGTCGATCCACTGGACGGTTTCCCCCTTGAGCATGGCGAAGTTGAACGCCCCATCGGCCAGCGCGGGCACCTGCAGGTTGCCGGTGCCTGAGAAGGAACTGGTCTTGTCGAGCGGGTTGGTGCCACGGACGAGGTTCATCGCGCCGGTGCCACCCATCGACAGGCCCATGCCCATGGTCGAGAAGGTGCCGGTGAAGCTGACGCCCTTGGTCGAGGCGACGTTTTTGGACGCGGCCTCAAGGAGCGCTCGTGCCTCGGCAGCGGTGTCGGGCGCGGCCCAGGCGAGCGAGCCGACGAGGGCGGGCAGGCAGAGGAACGCCGAGAGTGGGGCGAAACGCATGGGGGCTCCGTGGGGGTCGTGGGGTCTTGTGTAACGTGGAATCGGTCGCGTGATAGGTCGTGGCGGAGGTTATTTCTGCTCTACTGGAGCCTCAGCGGGGATGTCCACTGGGTCCTCGGGGTTGGACAAGAGGCCCTCAGGCCGATCACCTTGGGGCTGGCCTTTCTCAGCCTCGGCACGCTTGCGCCCGGTAATGATCTTGGAGTATGCCACGCGGGTCTGCGCCAGCTCTTCGTCGAGTTTGGCCCGCGCCTCGGGCGTGAGGTTCTCGTCCTTGAGGGCCACCTTGATTTCTTGCATGCGTGCGAGCAAGACCCCCTCGGCCTCTTTGCCTAAGCCGGTGAGGGCGGGAAGGGTGGCCGGCTTGCCCGCCGGGGGCGCCGCGGCGGCGGGCTGGGGCTTGGCAGGTTGCGGGTAGTCCGCGTCGGTCTTGCGGTCGAGGGTGTAGCCCGCGGGGAGTTTGATCTTGATGTCCTCGATCGTCAGCGGCTTGTCCATGTTAAAGCCAGTAAACTCATACGTTCGGCTGAGCGTCCGCTTGCCCTTGTCCAGCACGCCCTGCTCATACCGGCGGGGGAGTTTGTCGATGGCGCTGATGGCGATGACACGCTCGATCTTCCCCTGGTTCATGGTCGCGCGGACGACGAGGCAGTCTTCGCCGTCGATCGTCTGGGGCTTGTCAAAGACGATGCTCGCCGCGGCAAGCTCCTGCGCGAAGGGGGACTGGGGGAGGAAGACCTCCTTGAACGTCTCGCTGGCGATGGTCGCCTTGCTAATGCCCGGCTCGGCCGAGCGGATCGGACGCTCGACGAGGGTCTTGGCTTTGTAGAGAACGACGTCCTTGCCGTCTTTATCTTTGCGGACGTCGTCGGTCGCCTGGAGCCACTGCACGAACTGGTCCTGGATGTTTGCGCCGAGGATGGTGGTAAATCCGGCGTCCTTGCCGTCGGGCTTGGTGTCGTGCGCCAGGCCTGGTGCCGCGTAGGTCCCGTCGATCTGGTAACTGTGCCCGGTGCCGTCTTTGCTGCGGATGAGCTTGACCTTGATGGTGCCGCCGAGGGTGAGGCCCGAGCCGCTGGTCTGGCTCTTGGCGGTGAAGGTAACGGGTGGGAGGTTTTTGATCGCCTCAGCCGAGGCGGCCAGCGCGGCCTTGGCACCCTCGTCGACTGTGGATGGGACGGGCGCAGCCGAGGGTGCCACGGCGGTGGGTGCGGCCTCCTGGGCCAGGGCCAAAGCGGGCAGGGAGAGGAGCGAACCAGCAGCGATCGTCAAGGGCCAAAGACGCATGAGAACCTCCGGAAAAGCCACGCCGGGGAGCACGGGGACAGCCGGGCAGGGCGGCAGTGGATGATAGTCGGGCTGCCAGAAGGGTTACAGATCGGCTGGCCGGGGGGTTGCGATGAGCGGGCTCGGGAGCATGTTCTCGGAGCATGTGCGCAAGTATTTTTTGCGTGTGATCATACTTGCGTGATGATCGAATGTGCCCTGCGCCTCGGACGGCGGGGCGAGGCAAAAAACAAAAGAGCCTCCCCAGGTTTACCTGGAGAGGCTCAAAAGCCGGCGATGACCTACTTTCCCGCTAGGCAGTATCATCGGCCCCCTTGGCTTAACTGCTGTGTTCGGGATGGGAACAGGTGTTGCCCAAGGGGTGTAATCACCGACAAATCTCGGCGTGATCTTTCGATCACGCCAAGGTGATGACCAGAAAAGACAGATGGTGTGGCCGGGGATCATAAGATCTACGGTTCACGGGAATGATGCTGCGGGTGTACTGAGCGAAGCAATCTCATGTTCAATCTATTGTGGGGCGTCAACGTGTTCAGCCGGTAACATGCGGCCTGTGTTGCAGGTGCATGTGCTGCGGCGAACGGTTGGCGTGACCCATCGACCGTTAGTAACACTCCGCTGAGGATATCTCTACCCTTGCACGCGTGTCCTATCAACGTGGTGGTCTACCACGGGTCTCACGTCTTTCGACAAACAAGCCTTATCTTGAGGGGGGCTTCCCGCTTAGATGCTTTCAGCGGTTATCCCTGCCGCACGTAGCTACCCAGCGATGGACTTAGCAGTCCAGCTGGATCACCAGGGGTGCGTCCAACCCAATCCTCTCGTACTAAAGTTGACTCCTCTCAAGCTTGTAACGATCACAGCAGATAGGGACCGACCTGGCTCACGCCGGTCTGAACCCAGCTCGCGTACCACTTTAATCGGCGAACAGCCGAACCCTTGGGACCGCCTTCAGCCCCAGGATGTGATGGGCCGACATCGAGGTGCCAAACCGCGCCGCCGCTATGGACGCTCGGGCGCGATCAGCCTGTTATCCCC
>JBKDDT010000017.1:0-7938 GCA_046339895.1 bacterium
CGATCGCCGCCAGCGTCAGACCGAGGCCCGGTCCGCTGCCGAACGCGGCTCGGCGGCGTGCTGCGACACTACTACCGGGTTGCCGCGTGAGGCCTGGAAACAGACGGAATGACGCGGGTGGAATATTTGTACAGGGAGGGGGATGGTTTCTCCTGGCAGCGGTTTGCGCGAGGGGAACCACATGTGTGTGCCGGGGTCGTAGGTGCCGTCTGGGTGCGTCGGGGGGACGACCACAGGTTGCTGGGCCTGTGTTGCCGCGGCGAACAGGGTGATGAGGAACAAGCCCCCGAGACGCGGTTTGATCAGTGCCATTTTGAGTACTCCCACAAAGCCCAAAGGTGCCTTGAACGGATCAATGCGAGGGTGCAGTCTACCAGGACCGCCGGGGCGGATTCAAGTTTGGGGGAGTTATCCACAGACATTCCACGTTTTGACAGGTTATCCACAAACATACCATGAGATATGGAGATCGGCTTGTCCGGAGTTTCTGCCCGGTCGTATTTTTTGCGGCCGGGCAGGAACCAGTCTGTGCGCGGAGTAGTGCGTACAGCATTGCGGGGGATTACCGGGTCGTGCCGAGGGGTGCGGGCTATGGGTTGCCCGAGCGGATCAGTCGGTTTTTGGCCCAGTTGCGCCAGGTTTCGTCGGTCCCTTGCAGGGCGATGGTTTGGAGGTGGGCGCGGGTTTGATCGTTGGTTTTGTCGAGGCGGACTTCCAGGCTGGTCAGGGCTTGCATCGAAGGGATGTGGCCGGGTGCGGCTTCGATGGCTGATTTGTAGGCCTCGAGGGCATCTTGGAGTCGGCCGGCGCGTTCCATGACGAGGCCGAGGTTCATGCGGGGGTCGGCTCGGCCTGGGAGGAGCTTTGAAGCGGTCTGGAAACTCTCGGCAGCGGAATATAAGTCAGGGCCTTTGCGTGGCGGGAGGCCTTGGAGGGCGATGGTGCCAAGGTTGTTGTGGGCCGTGCCGCAGTAGGGGTCGAGGGTGAGAGCCTGCTGGAGGAGTTGCTCGGCCTGAGCCGGGTCGGTCTCTAAGAGGCTGCCGGCTTGGGTAGCCAGGAGGTTGGCCTGGTCTGCGTTGGGCATAGCGCCGGGTGGGTCGTTTGTAGTACGAACTGCTGTGCAGGCGGCCTGGAGGGCGAGCAGGAACATTGAAATAATAAAGATTGTGTGAAGGAAAGGCCCGGTGAGCCGTCGGCTTTTTTGTTGTGTGATCGAGGTGATGGGTGGCCTTTGGTGTGGCATGATGGTCGCGTGTGGGATGGTTTAGCGGGCCGGCTTGGGGGATATTGATGTATCGGGGGTGAGGGCGGCGAAGGTTAGGTTGATGCGGTATGGTGGTGAGGCCAGGCCAGCGGGGGCGTTGATGGTTGTTGGGGGCTGGCCGGTGCGTTGGATGTTGAGTTGCTCGATGCGGAGTGGGGTCAGGCGAGCGGTCCAGGCGCGAAGGACGCTGCCGAGTTGATCGAGGGTGAGGCCATCGAGGCTGACACGGCCAGATCGGCGGAGGAGGCCGACGGCGCGTGCCTGGCCGGGTGTGGCAGTGCCCGGATCGCTGGTTGCAGGGTCAAGGGAGAGGTCGCGGATGGTTTGCGAGGGAACGCCGGCGGAGGAGAGGGCGTTCTGGACGTCGCGCAGCAAGTCGGCGTCCTGGACATCGGGCGCGATCGCGGTTGCGGGCAGCGGGGCAAGTTCTAAGATGGTCGCGCTGGCGGCACGGGCTGTTGTCAGTTCGGTGTGGGCGAGAACCGCTTGGCTCATCGCGCGGGTGTAACTGCTCAGCCGCGAGGCGAGCACGCTGATGCATACGAGGATAACTAGGGTTGTCAGGAGTTTGACTTTCATGGGGTATCTCCGCTTGTTGAACCCGGTGGGTTTGCTGCTGCGCGGGAGAAGCGGAAGGAGGCACGGATGGGGAATGCGCCCGGTGTCGCAGCGGTGCCGCTGGTGATCTGCGGCTGGCCGAGGAGCCACCGCTCTGGGTTGGCCGACGGGGCGGGGGTGGGAATCGGGAAGGAGGACAACGCCTCGGCCAAGCGGGTCGCGTCGTCGCGCGTCTGGGCGGCGAGTTGCAGGGTGATCGCCTCGGCGGTGATGGTGATGGATTCGGTCTGGGCCATCGGGGCGGTTGCTGCTTTGGGCCAAGCCGACAGGAGGCTCGCCAGCGATGTGGGCGCGTCGGGGTTGGGTGCCTCGGCTAGGCGGCGGCGTGTTGCCAGCAGCCGGTCCCGGCGGAGGAGCAGGTCGGGGAGTGCTTTGCTCCGCTGCTCGGTGAGTATCGTGGTGAGGGCTTGCTGGTCCGCCTGGGCGAGGGCCTTGAATGCCGATTCGCGTGCATGCAGGCCGATGCTCAACGCGGCGGTGATGGCGATGGACATCACGCCGGCGAGGAGCCAGCGTTGTGCAGATGCCCGCGTGATCGCACGGGGCGTGAAACGACCGGTCAGGAAGTTGATCCGCTGTGGATTGACTGCCAGGCCGAGGGCGGGGAGGACCTCGCTGGGGCCGTAGTGGAGGCACCCGGCATCGCGTGCGTCTTGGACGGCCGAGCGTTGCTGGAGGCAGACAATTAGTTGTTGGGGTGCGCTGGCCAGGGGGACGAACTCGAGTTCATCGATTGGGGGTATGACGGCACCGTGTAGAAGGTCAATGATCTCGGCCTTGGCGGCGGGCTTGAGTTTGGAGGCCGCGGTGCCTGCCTCGGCGGGGAGATTGAGCAAGACCCAGTAGAAACGGTCCGCGTGTTCCAAGCGTGCGAGAGAGGGCGCGGCTGGCTGGGCCGGGACGGCTTGGGAGGCGGGGACAACGACGGTCGCGGTCAGCAGCGCGTCGGTGTGGGGCAGTGGTGAGGCCTGTGGTGGGTTCACTCTCGGTTACCCCCAGCACCGGCGGGGGCGGTGTCCAGGCCCAGGACGATTTTCTTTTCCCCCGAGGTCAGCTCGACGCGCTGGCGGGTGATCGAGGCGACCTTGAAGCCGCGGTACTCGCCGTCGGGGACGAGGAACTCGGTCGTGTCTCGTTCGAGATCGATGATGATGGCCGAGGGTGGAGCACCGGCGGGTGTGTTGATCGCGAGCAGTTGCAGGCGGAGCGGGGGCGGGGGTGGGACTGGGGGTGCGACGACCTCGGCGACGACGGGGATGCGCCAGATCGGCGCGGCGAAGAGTGCGGGATCGAGATTGAGCGCAACTGCTGGGGCCAGCGTGCTCTTGGGGGTGTTGCCCGTCGCTTGGGTGGGCTGGGTTTGCTCGTCGGGTGCCGGGGAGGCGGCAGCGAACCGGGGCCATATGGCCCACAGGATTGCCGCGACCAGTGCTAAGGACAGAACCGCAGCCAATCGCCGGGTTCGCTGGCGGAGTGCGTGCAGTGGGTCGGGGTGTGGTGCGGGGTGTGTCATCTGGGGGTGGTGAACGGTTTGGAACTTATGTTGAGCGTTGTGCCGGTGTTGTCATTCCACGCCGAGGGTTACGCGTTGCACTTCTGCGGGGGTGGTCAGTCCGGCGTCGATGAGTCGTTGGCCTTCGTCGGCCAGGGAGCGGAGGCCACGGGCGATGGCGAGGGTTCGGATTTCGTTGCTCCCTGCCCGGCGGGCGATCAGTTCGCGGAGTGGTTCGTCCAGGAGCATGAGTTCAAAGAGGCCCCGTCGGCCGCGGAAGCCGGTGTTGAGGCAGGCGGGGCAACCCTGGCCTGCGCAGTCGGCGTGGACGAGCCGGACGAGGCGTTGGGCGAGGACGGCCGAGAGTGTCGAGCAGATCAGGAAGGGTTCGACCTGCAGGTCGATCAGGCGCGAGACGGCGCTGGGGGCGTCGTTGGTATGGAGTGTCGAGAAGACCATGTGCCCGGTGAGGCTGGCCTGGATGGCGATGCGAGCGGTCTCGCCGTCGCGGATCTCGCCGACCATGATGACATCGGGGTCTTGGCGGAGGATGTGGCGTAGGCCGCTGGCGAAGGTGAGGCCTTTGCGCGGGTCGACCTGTGTCTGGCTGATGGGCAGCGAGCGTTTGCTGGTGCTCTTTGAGCCGGCCATCTGCCCGGCGGTGAGGTCGTATTCGATGGGGTCCTCGATGGTCATGACGTTGACGTCGGCGGCGCGGGTATTGCTGGTGCCGACGAAGTCGGTTGAGGATCGGGCGATGATCCAGCGCAGCGTGGCGTAGAGGGTGGTGGTTTTGCCCGAGCCTGTCGGGCCAGTAACAAGCAGGATGCCCGACGATCGGCCCGCGCGGTCGAGGTAGGCCTTGTTGATGGCCGGGGGCATGCAGAGGGCCTCGATGCTGGCGCGGTCGGTGGTCTGGTCGCTGTAGAGCAGGCGTGTAACAACGCGCTCGCCGAAGGATGTGGGCAGGGTGCTGATACGCAGGTCGATGGTTTTTCCGCTGCTGCCGCGGCCGATGAGGACGGTTGCCCGGCCGTCCTGGGGTGCCCAGCGCTCGGCGACGTCCATGCGGGCCATGACCTTGATGCGCGTAACGAGCGCGGGTGCGAGGCGGACGGGGACGGTGCGTGCGGTGGCCAGGACGCCGTCGATGCGGTAGCGGATGAGGACCTCGTCGGCCAGGGGCTGGATATGGATATCGCTTGCGCCCTGGCCGATAGCCTCAAAGAGCAGGGCATCGACGAGGCGGACGACGGGTCCTTTCTGCTCGGTGTTGAGCAGGTCGGCGTCGGCCATCACGGCGGCCTGGTTCATGTCTATGTCGAGCGCGCCGGTGGCAATATTTGCTGCGTCCAGCGTGATCAGCGGCGTGCCGTCGCGGCTCTCACCCGGGGTGGCGTTGTCGGCGGCATCGGCTGCGTGCTGGGCATAGGCGGCATCGATGTCGCGTGCGATGCGCTCGGCGTCGGCGGGCGCGGGGTCGATGACGCAACCCGTCCACTTGGAGAGGTTGTTCATCACGCCGGGGGCTAGGCCCTGAGCGTGCTGGACGACGATGACGCCCCCGCCCTCAGATGAGCCGAAGATCAGGTGCTGGCGGGCGACCTCGTGCGGGACCAGCCGAAGGAATGTCGGGCTGGGTTGGGCCTGGTTTGTTGCGGCGCGGTCCACGGTGCAAAGCCCCTGGTGCTGGCATGAGCGCGTATGGGTTGGATCACGGTTACTTAATGATCTGGGGTGTCGAGGCGGGCCAGTCGGACGGGACGCCGGCCTGGCGGATCATCGGGTCTGAGAGGTATCGCAGGGCCTCGAGGGACTGGCCCCGCAGGACGCTGGCACGGATGAGGACGAAGAAGCGAGAGCGGGTTTTGTTTTTGGACTGGTTCTTGAACGCCTCGCCGAGCAGGGGGATGGAGCCGAGGATGGGCACCTGCTCGACGCTCTGGCTCTCAGTGGTTGATTCGAGGCCGCCGACGACGACGGTGTAGCCGTCGGGCACGGAGGCGAGGCTCTGAACGCTGTTGACTTGACGGGATGGTGGGAGGTTCCCGGCCTTGCCCTGCTCGCCGAAGGAACTGATGGAGATGGAGTAGTCCAGCAGAACGGTTTCCCCCTCGGTGATCTGGGGCTTGATAGAGAGTTGGGTGCCGGCGTCGAGCGTGCCGCCGAAGGTGACGCTGGTGGTGCTGGAGTTGCCCTGCGTGAACGAGACGCCATAGGGCTCTTGCACGAGTGAGTCGAAGGACGCCCGCTGGTTGTTGGCCAAGAGGACCTTGGGCAGCGAGACGCTACGCCCCTCGCCGAGCGCTTGCAGCGCCTTAACGATCACCGCAAAGTCCCCCGGCCTGATCACCGCGCCTGTGAATCCCGCAGCGGCCGCGGGTAGAAGCCCGCCCCCAGGGCTGGTGGTGGATAGGCCAAAGAGCGAGGAGAGTGTGGTCGTCGTATCCCCGTTGCGGAGGACCTGTTGCAACTCGACGCCCAGGGTGAGCGAATCGCGCTCGCTGAGGGTTACCAGGACAACTTCGAGCATCACTTGGGGCTGGCGGACATCGAGGACCTTCAGGAGCATTTCGACCTGCGCCAGCAGCCGGCCGTCGCCGATGGCGATGATGGTGTTGGTCGCTTCGTCGGCCGTGAGTGTGATGGGGAGGGCCTGGGGGGAGAGTGGGCGGTTGGTGCTAGAGGCGATACCCGCTGCTAAGGGTGATGCGCCGGGGATAAGCGGGGCGGCGGGGGTAGTGGTATAGGTCGAGAAGCCGGGTTGGGTTGAGGGGGCCGAGGTGGCCGGGGACATGCCGGTGGCTGTGCCTGTGGGTAGGGCGACCGGTGAGATTCCGCTGGTGCCTGGGGTGCTGGTCCTGCTTGAGTCGGCGTCCAGTGCGCCAGCGGCGATCATGCGGGAGAGGACGTCCATGAGTTCGCCGATGGGGCGGTTGCGTATGACGAAGGCCCGCATGGGCCGGCGTGCCTCGCCCGGTACGTTGTCGAGGCGCTCGAGGAGTTCGCGGACCTTGGCGTGCTGGGAGGAGGTGCCCGTTACGAGGATGGTGCCCGTCGGCTCCTCGATGATGATCTTGAAGCGTTCGTCGGCGGTGGCTGCGCCAGCGACGCTGCCGGCGATCTGCTGGATCAGGGCTCCGACGTCGCGCACGGCGAAGATGCGTGGCGTGTACGCCACCGTCTCGACCGGCTCTCTGCGGTCGGCCTGCTCGATGAGCGCCTGCCACACCGGGACAAGACGCTGCGGGCTTATCAGGATCACCCGGTTGCTGTTGGGCGCGGCGAGCACCTCGCCGACGAGTTTCTCCCCGGCGATCGCCTCACGCTTGGACGCCAGCTGCGCAACCGTTGCGGCAACCTGCGCGGAAGAGAGATTCTGAACTTGAATCTCTCGGCTGACCGTTGAGCGGTCGGGCACGTCGATGCGCACAAGCACACCGATGGCCTCGTCTATCCGCGTGGAGGTCTCGCTGATAAGCAGCAACTGCGGGTCGTTGCCGATGGGGCCGACACCGCCGGACTGCTTCCCTTCACCCCCACCACCCCCACCGCCGCGGGAGAGGACCGACCGCACCACGTCGGCTGCTTCCTTCGATGAGATATTCGTGAGCTTGAAGACGGCGTTGCGAAAACCCGCCGCGGGCTTCCAGGGCTGCGGGGTTGCCGAGGCCAACGCCATGACTTCAACGGCCTCCTCCATCCGTGCCGCTCGTGCGGCCTCCTCGATCTTGACGACCGACAGCCCGGGCATCTCGGGCAAAGCAACCGTAACGAACCCGCGCTGCTGCAGCGAGCGGTTGGTCAATGCCCAGAGCGTCCGGTTGTCGATCGGCCCGGTCGGGCGCAGCGTCATCGCCTGCTGGCGAAGGGCCGCGGCGTCGTAGTCGATCGCCAGCCCGAGCTGCCGAGCCGAGAGATCGACCAGGCGTGCCAGGTCCAACTGCCCCCCAAGCTCGATCGAAGCTTGGGGAGCAGCGGCTGCTTTCGCTGCCGGCGCGGGACCAGCAGGGCCACCCGGAGGCACCCCCGGAACCGGTACTTGTACCAAAGCCACGCTGTTGATACCAAGGAGTCCGACGCAACAGACTGAACCAAGAACCTGCAATACCGGCGATACGCTGCCGCACCAGCAGCACGGTCTATGCCTCAGATACCGGATCGACTTGCCCACAGCGAGATCCCTTTTACATAGCAACTCGTCCGACCCGGCGGGAGTATATGCCCATGCAGCGTAAAGCACTAGTAGACCTAAAAAGAACGATCCCAATTGCGCAACCGATCGCAGGTGGCATGCGAGCGGTTGTGCGTGCGAGGCACCCCCAGGCGCAGCTGCCACCGCCGCCGGGTTGATCCGGGACATCCCCTGAGCTGGCCCGGACCTAGGCGCGTGTTCGGGAGTCATCGCGGACCTCCCGCGTGGACTTGCCCACATCGCGGACCCAGTTGCCCACATGTCTCAGAATTATCAAGAAATGCAGGCCGAACGCCTTGCCTGTTCCCCATCAGCCGGCCAATGTGTGTCATACGCGAGCGGGAACAACGCACCCCCCGCACGCGACGG
>JBKDDT010000018.1:0-3802 GCA_046339895.1 bacterium
CCCCAACCCACCCAAAGCAATGAGCGACTCGGCAACGCAACTCTACCTCGAAAGCGTCCCCGAACTGCTCCGCCAAGTCGCGGCAATCCGAGCCGCACTAACCTAGCGGGTACCCCGTATCGGGTACCCCGGACCTCCGGGCCGGGCGTCGGGTACCCCGGACCTCCGGGCCGGGCGGCTTCCGCATTGAAATACGACCGGCCCGGCGGTCCGGGGTACCCAAGACGGGATACCCAAAGTCTCACCCCCCTGGGCTTGACATCAATGTTGGCAAACCAGCGATCACCCAGCGACCCGATGATCGGCAAGGGCTTGACCTGTACGGTGATCGCATAGACGAGCCCGAAGATGTTCAGCACAAACCCGCCCACACCCAGCAGCCCTATCACCGGCACGCTGACGCACGCGCCCATCCCGAACGTTGCCGCGGTCAGCCCCCAAAGCACCAGGCAGGTAATGACCTCGAGAAACCGCCAAACAACGATTAGTCTGTGCGGCAATCAACTGTTGGTATAGTCCCGACAATGCACCACGCTACCGCTTGTGGTGGTTGTCGGAGTTCCAGCTATGTTCTGGATACATTGCTCCCACGATGGCGCGCGTAACGACACACATATTGGCGTCGGCGACCGACAACTCATACCCCACTACCAGGAGGCGGGGGTGTCTTGCTCGCTGATTTGGCCTTCCTCGCGGTGTCGATCTTTATAACCACAAAGGTCCAGACAAATGACGCCACAGCCCCTGCCACAAAGTTGAAGAGGAAAGCCATCGGCGCAACGTGCGGTCGCGTGTATGCTCCGAGCGCGCCCATGATAACGGCACTGACCAGCACCGCCCAATACGAACGGAAGATGATCGCCGGGACAAGGACAATCAGCAAGACGAGCGGGTCAAAGCACATGCGGAACTCCTACTGCAACGCACGACCGTCGTAGACCGCCACAGCGGCAATCTCGGAGCCGATCAAGCCCGGTTCAATCTCGCGTTCCTGCTTGGCGTGGTAGAGCGCAAACCGGTTGTCGCGCTTCAGCAACGGCACGATCCAGAAGAACGGCCAAAAAAAGTTGAATGTATAAACCAAGATAGCCATCAAACTCCCGGCACGAATCTCAGCCTGATCCAGCACCGGCCGCGTGCTGCGGGCAGTCGGCAAGGGGTCTGCCACGGGTGTGAATTCGTTGCTCATCCCGAGAGTTTACACTATCGCCACACGTTTGCAACTCCCCACACCCACCTTGGCTTACCGCATGAACCCCGAAACCAATCAGCACGAAAACGCCCGCGCGCTGGTGATGATGCTCATGCGCACCTTCAGCAAGGGCGTCCTCGAAGACGAAGCCGGCGTGCGAGCAACCAAGTACGTCTTCGCCGCCCGGCTCGAACGACTCGTCCTCCCCGCACCCAAGCCCAAAGCACTCAGGCCCGACCAGCAGATCGACCCGGCCACCGGCCAGGGCGCAGACCGCCACGCCACGCTGCACATCCCCGACGAGAGCGTCGGTGCCGTGCACCTGCACATCCAACTCTTCCCCCTGGCCGACCCGGGTGAGATGGAGTTCGCCGACCGCTGGCAGGTCTACCACGGCCGCCCGGGCGAGGCGCACTGGTACTCGGCCAAGGTCCTCGGCGCCAAAGTCCGCGGCGTCGTCGTCGATGGGCCAGAAGTCATCCTCTACAACCCCCTGGCCGACGACGAACCACGCCTCCTGCGTCGCATCAACGCCGTGCGAGGCAAACTCCCCCGACTCTTCGCCGAGGTCACCGGCATGGGCGGCGTCAGCGAGGCCACAGCCGTGGGGCTGGACCCGATGGGCATCGACCTGCGGACCAGAGTCGGCGTCGCACGCCTGCCGATGCCCGAACTGGCGATGGACGTAGCCGCGGCGGAGCTTGCGCTGACCCGCCTGGGGTTGTAGACAGGCAGGCCCTTACTCAACATACACCATCGGCCGAAGCCTCGCCATCGTCGCCGGGCCGATCCCCCGCACGTTGTCGAGCTGCTCGACACGCTCAAACGGCCCGTGCGACCGGCGGTACTCGATAATCCGCTCAGCCAGCGCAGCGCCAACGCCCGGCAGCGAACGCAGTTGCGCGCTCGTCGCCGTGTTCAAGTTCACCATCGCCGCCGAGGGCAGCGTCGATCCCTCCGCGCTGCTTGCCACGGCGGCAACGGCCTCCTCCTGGCGCAAGGTATCGCTTCGGCCAGAAAGAACCCCCCACCCAATCCCCACCACCACCAGCACCGCAAGCACACCCCCACCCACCGCAATTGCAGCGGGGTGCGCCGGCGATACCGGCCTGATCGTCTCGGCAGCACCCGCCCCAGTTTGCTTCAAGTTTTGCGGCGTCGCCTCGCTACGCATCAGGGTCGCTCCGGCTCGGGCAGGTCTTGCTGAGTATACCGGCGGGGGTCCCCGCTGGGTTCTACCCTCCACCCGTGCAGCGACCGACGCCGACGATTGCGTGGCTGACTCCCGACCAGGTCGGGGCCGTTCGCCACCTGGCCGAGACTGCCAACCTCGAAATCACGCACGCGGGCTGCCCCGAACCAACCCTCGGCACCGCCGTCGCACAGGCCCTGAACGTCCCCGCCGCCACCGACCTGCGTGCCGCGATCGCCACGGCCACCGAGGGACTTGTGCTCATCGCCTCCCCCGGTGCATTCGCCGGCCCTGGCCCGATGTCGCGCACCGACGCCGAGGAACTCGACGCCGCTCGCGACCGGGGCGTCAAGGTCGTTACCCTTGAACCTCTGCCCGGCGCGCTCGTGCAACTCGCCGAGGTCGGGCACGCCGCCAGCGCACAAACAGGCCCCGCGCGCGGCCTGCCCGGGGCGTGGTGCGAGTATCTCCCCCTCGCCCGCCTGGCACCCCGTGTGCTCGACCTCGGCGACGTCCTCGAGCACCTCGGCCGCGTGCGCAGCGTCCGCATCTCTGTCGTTGGCCCCGCCCGCGCCGGCACCCTCGGCGCTCGACTGCTCGACGCCATCGACCTGGCCCACCGCCTGCTCGGCGTCCCCGAGTCGGTCTTCGCGGCGTACACGGGCACCGAGGCAGGGCCCCTGCACGCGCTGCCGGGCCAGTCGCTCCGCGACCTGCACGGGGACATCTGCGCCACACTCGTCTACGACGCCGGCACCGCCGCCTCGCTGCACGTGAGCAACCGCGCCGGCCGCTACACCATCGAGGCGACCGTGCTCGGCGCCAACGGACGCGTATCCATCAGCGACGACCGACTCCTCTGGCTCGACGCCGACGGCAACAACATCGACGCCCCAGGCCAGGCCACCGAACTGCCCACACTCGACCCCGCCCGGATGCCCGAGGCCTTCTGGCTCTCCATGCTCACCACCCAGATCAACAACTACATCAGCACCGGTGCCGGGCAGATGAACCAGCTCGACTACCCCCGCCTGCTGGCCACCGCGCAAGCAGCCCTCCTCTCATCACGCACCGGCGAACCCGAAAGCCCGGCCACCATGCTCAAACTCGCCGGCGCGTAAAAGACCCACGCACGTGCAAAACGATGCCTCGAGAACCCCTCCCCCGAGGGCAGGTGCAGGTGCAGGTGCAGGGGCAGGGGCAGGTGCAGGGGTGGGGTTGGCCACTTCGTTCGCACGGCACGCACTACCCATCTCACTTACCATCCCCACATGCCCCCCCACCCACTCTCCCCCGGCGACCCCGCACCAGACTTCACACGCAACACCCACCCCGGCCACCCCATCACACAATCCGCCCACCCGGGCCGATGGGTCGTGCTCATCTAATACCCCCCCCACATAACCCCAGGAAGCACG
>JBKDDT010000019.1:0-91837 GCA_046339895.1 bacterium
CACCGCCTCCACCAACGCCCATACAAACGCATCCCCCCCAGGGTCCCCCCCCCAAGAAAAACAGCCAAAAATTCCCCCCCCCCCAGCCGCCGTACCATCCCAAACCACCCACCGGAGCGCCCCCATGCCAGGCCGGCTTGCAGGCATCAAGATCGTGATCGTTGACGACGACGAGGACATCCTCGCGGCCATCGACGCCGCCCTCGGCGCTGAGGGTGCCATCACCCGCGGCACCTCCAACGGCAACGACGCCATCGCCGCGGTGGGTCAAGAGAAGCCCGACGTCGTCGTCCTGGACATGATGCTCCCGGGGCGCTCGGGCTTCCTGGTCCTCGAGAAGATCAAGGGCGAGGCCGACTCACCCGCCGTGCTCATGCTCACCGCCAACGCCGGCAAACGCCACCAGGCCTACGCCGAGAGCCTCGGCGTCGACGCCTACTTGCTCAAACCCGCACCCCTGGACAAGATCGTGGACGTCTGCCAACAACTCGCCACCACACGAAGGCAAGAGGCGCAGCCGGCGGGCAAAGAGGGCAAGGGTAAGAAGAAGTAAGAGCAAAGAACCCCGGCCGCGCCCCCGCCTCAACCCCCCGCCCCCACCCCCATACCTCATGCTCTCAAGCCCCATCGGGGCGAAGTCGCGTATTCACACCCCAAGTGCCGGTCTCCCCCCTCAAAACCGCAACCGCTGCCCCGACGCCGTGTCCAGCATCGTCAAGTGCCACGCCCGGCACAGCCTCACCAATACCGGGAACGCAAAGTCCTCGTCCGTCATCGTTACCATCACCTGCCGAACCACACCGTCGCTCTCCATCAGCTCCGCATACATCCCAGGCCCGTACGCACGCACCAGCCCCAGCGCCTCGGCACCCTCGCCCACCTTCCCCCCGTCCGGCGCGGTGTTGAACTGGCTCAGCGCCTCGAGCACCTCGTCGATCGACCCCAGCGCAGGTAGCCCCTCACCCTCGTCGGCTGGGTCCACGCTCTTGACGATCACCACGCTCCGCTTGGCCATACACCCCTTGCTCAACTACGCCCAGACCGCCCGGTTTCAGCCCCAATCCCCATCATACCCGCCCCGCGTTGAGCAGCGCCACCACGCACGCCACCGCCGCCGTCTCGATCCGCATCACGTGCGGCCCCGCACGCACCATCTCCACGCCCCCCATCAACTCTCGCTCGCGTGCCGACCACCCACCTTCCGGGCCAATCAGGATGCGAACCTCATCGCCCGAACCAAGCACCACCCCCCCTGCCGGTCCACCCCCGGCCTCACCAACCAGCACCCGCACCCCCGTCGGTGCAACCAGCGCCTCCGCAACCGTCATCGCACCCCCAATCGTCAGCGCCCACGCACGCCCGCACTGCTTGCTCCCCTCGCGTGCGATCCGCGCCAGGCGTTCGAGCTTGTGCCCCCCGCCCTCGGCTATGCCGTGGTCCGTTGTCAACGCCGACCACATCGCCGCGCCAACCTGCGACAACTGATCGATCAACTGCCCCGCACGATCCCCCTTGGGCACCGCGCTGCACACATGCACCACCGGCCCAACCCGCTCTACAACCTCCACACGCCCAACACGCACACGCACCCGCCAATCACGCCCGCCCCGGCTCACCTCCACCACCTCCCCATGCCCCACGCACCCGCACCCATCAAGCACCTCCACCACCTCCCCGGCACGCAGACGCTTGACCTGCACCGCGTGCGCACCCTCCTCCCCGCCGACAACCACCTCGCCCGGCCGACGGTCCCAACCACCATCAACAAAGACCCTGTGCATAGCAACACCCCCCAACCCTACGCCCCCAACGCACGCTCACTTGCCCAGCGCAGACCGCAACTGCACGATCGAGTGGTTCATCGACTCAGCCGGTGCCTTCCCACGCAGCACCTCAGGCGAGAACCCCCACACCGGCGCACGCGCGTCAGGGTCCGTCCCGTACCGTGGGATCACGTGCCAATGCACGTGCGGCACCACGTTCCCCAAACACTCATAGTTGATCCGCACCGGCGCAAACCGCGACCGGATCGCCCCGGCCACCACCGCCACCTCGCGGAAGACCGCCATCTGCTCGTCCAGCGACAAATCCGATAGGTGCTCAACATGCTCCTTAAGCACCAGCACGCACCAACCCGAAAACCCCTGGTTCTCACTCAGAAACACGCTCACACGCCGCAGGTCCGCCACGTGCATCGCGTGCCCACCTGCGCGCGCTTGTTGCAACTGCTTGCAGAGTGGGCAATCCGCTGAATGCATCACACCATCCTTCTTCCTTGCTCAACACACCACCGACTACCCGCAACACCGACCCACTCCACCAATCTACTTGAGAAAACCACCCCCGCCAACCCGCAAGGCCATCAACAACCTCACCTTCACACCTCGCCGCCAATATTCCCAGCGTCAAACGGGTTCACAACACTGTTATCCCGTCCGAGAACCAGCACGTCGGCAATCTGTATGGCTTCTGCAAAGCTCTCCCGCGCCCTGGGCACGCTCGCCGCACTCTGCAAAACCATCCGCTTACGCAGGTGCTCGACCGTCGCGATCGCGTCCCCGCAGACCAGCGTCGTCAACTCCGGCTCCTCGATAAGCACACCCGTCAGCCCCGGCGTCAACCCCGGCAGCGGGAACAAATCCACACCCGAGGCCAGCTCATCCGGCGCAACCTTGCACCGCTGCAGCACCGCGATCTGGTGCTTGAGAAGCTCCGCCAACTCCTTCTCCCCACGGTCCACCGCCACCTTGAGCTGCTGCACCAGAGGGATCCCCACCCCCTCGCGCTCCTCAAGGCTGATCAACCACTCCGCACCCGCAAACGCACCAATCCCACGGTGCGTGTCAGGGTGGAACGACGTCAAAAACACGTGCGTAACCAACTCCGGCGTCAACCCCGACCGCTCCCCCAGCCGGGCCACCAACGCCTGCTCGGGCAACCCCGGGTCAACCAGCAGCGTTACATCCCCCGACCGGATCAGCGTGCTCGTGGCGTGCCCACTCCGCACACCCGTGCGCTCACCCCACAGCGCGTTGCTCGCCAGCGTGCCGATCGAGATCACGCGGATATCCACCATGCCAGCAGGGTAGACCACCCCCACGCTCTACCACCCACGCCCCCCGCCATCACCTACCCTCACCTTCCTATGCCCGAAGACCTCCGCGCACAAGTCCTCCTCGTCGACGACGAACCCGACCACGCCGACGTCATGGCCGAGGCTCTCCGCAAGCCCGGGCACGTCTGCACCATCGCCACCACTGTCGCCCAGGCCCTCGACGAACTCAAGCACGGCACCTTCGACATCATCATCACCGACCTGCGCATGCCCACCTCCGCAGGCACCGCCGCGACAACCCCCAACGCCCAGCCTGTTGCAAACGACGGCGCCAACGCCGGCCTCGTCGTCCTCCACGCCGCCCGCACGCTCCAGCCACAGGCCGAGACCATCATGGTCACCGCCCACGGCGACGTCCCCACCGCTCGCGCTGCCTTCAAAGAGGGCGTCTTTGACTTCATCGAAAAACCCCTCGACCTCGAGGTCTTCCGCGCACTGGTCAACCGCGCCGCCGAGACCGTCCTGCTCCGCCACGAGGCGACCGGCTGGAGCGCCCCGGCTGGCCCCGGCGCGCCCGAACTCGTCCAGCACAAGGGCTTCGAGGGCATCATCGCCGCCAGCGAGCCCATGCGACGCATCCTCCGCACCGTCAAGGGCGTCGCCAGCACCACCCTGCCCGTCCTGGTCACCGGCGAGAGCGGCACCGGCAAAGAGCTCATCGCCCAGGCCGTCCACCGAAACTCACCACGCGCCCCCAAACGCTTCGTCGCCATCAACTGCGCCGCAGAGGCCGAGACCCTCCTCGAAGACCAACTCTTCGGCCACGTCCGCGGGGCCTTCACCGGCGCCGAACGCGAACGCGAGGGCGTCTTCGAGTACGCCTCCGGCGGAACCCTCTTCCTCGACGAGATCGGCGACATGCCCCTGAAAATGCAGGCCAAACTCCTCCGCGTACTCGAAACCGGAGAAGTCGTCCGCGTCGGCAGCAACGATACACGAAAGGCCGACGTCCGCATCGTCAGCGCAACCAACAAAGACCTCCCCGACCTCATCAAGCACGGCGGCTTTCGCGAGGACCTCTACTTCCGCATCCGCGGCGCAGAAATCCACCTCCCACCACTCCGCCAACGCCGCGAAGACATCCCACGAATCGTCGCACACGCTCTCGCCAATGCAATCAACAAGGTCCTGCCAGGCGCGCCCGTACCTGCCATCACCGACGCCGCCATGATGCGACTCTCCAGTTACCACTGGCCCGGCAACGTCCGCCAACTCCTCAACGTCGTCCAAAACCTCATCGTCGCCGCCGTCGGCGAGGGCGCCGATACCAACAACCTCACCCTCGACGTCCGACACATCCCCGACGATCTCCGCGCCAGCGACGACCCCGCAGACAACCCCGACGGCATCCCGAACACCAACGGCTCCCTCGCCGGAACCAGCCTCGAACAACTCGAAAAACGCGCCATCCGAGACACCCTCCACCTCACCACAGGCAACCGCGAGGCCGCCGCCAAAATCCTCGGCATCGGCGAACGAACCCTCTACCGCAAACTCAAAGAATACGGCCTCCGCTAGTAACCCCTCCCCCAAAACTTCCGGCGGGCAGGGGCACGGGTCCGGTTCACTCAACCCACACGACCCCTCAAAGGCACCTCACCACAGAGCCTCAACGCGTGCAGAGCAAGGCATCCGGCAAGGCTTTGTGCTCCTGCACCAACCCTGCCTTGCTCTCCTCTGGGCCGGGTAGCCCGGTGGTAATAACTCCCCCCAGCACAAGTTATCACCCCCAACCACCACCAGCCGGGCATCGATCCAGTCGATCTACGTGCGCAGCACTCTGCGCTCGCGCACAGACCCACTCGATGATGACCCTGACACCTTACCTCGTCTTCGCACTCGCCCTGCTCCTCCCCGCAGCGGTTGTCCACTGCTGGCTCAAACGCCACCCGCAGGTCAGGCACCCACTGCCCTGGTATGTCTGGGCCGTCCTGCTGGCCGTCGCCGTCGGGGGAATCCTCCACGCCGACGGGCAGGCAAAGCAGGCACAACAACGCATCGAAAACTCCCTCATCGGCCTCGCCCCCACCTACGCCAGCGACCTCATCGAGCACGGCGTGCTGACCATCAACCTCCACACACCCCCAGACGACCCCGTCTACCTCAACCTCATCGAACGCCAAAGACGCAACCTCAAACTCAACCCCGCCATTGCCGACATCTACGTCATGACACGCGACGAGCAGGGCCGCATATGCATGCTCATCGACAGCGAGACCGACTACAACCGCAACGGCATCTACGAAGACGGCCGCGAGGCACGCACACCTATCGGCGAACCCTACGACAACGCCTCCCCGGGCATCTACAAAGGCTTCCAAGAAGCCTGGTCAGGCTTTGAAGACTGTCCCCACACCGACCGCTGGGGCACCTGGGTCAGTGCCGTCTACCCCATCACCGACGACGGAAAGGTCGCCGCCATCCTCGGCATCGACTACCCCGCCGCCTCCTGGCTTGCCGCCGCCGCTACCTCACGCAACATCACGCTTGCCATCGCCGCCGCCATCGGCCTCATCCTCATCGCCGCCTCGACCACCATCGCCATCCTCAACGGCACGCTGAACAGGCAGAAGGAACTTCTCGTTATCCTGCAGGCACGCGAGCAGGCCGCCCGCGTTGGCAGCGACGCCAAGTCCGCCTTCCTGGCGCACATGAGCCACGAGATCCGCACTCCCATCACCGCCATCGTCGGCTACGCCGACATCCTCCGCACCAGCGCCGTCAGCGACGCCGAGCGCGCCGAGCACCTCCAGACCATCACACGCAACGGCAACCACCTCCTCTCGGTCATCAGCGACATCCTCGACCTCGCCTCCATCGAGTCCGGGCGCCTGGCCACAAGAGCCGAACCCATCGAGCCCGCCTCCATCATCGCCGAGCTTGCCTCCCTCATGGACGGGCAGGCCCGCAAAAAAGGCCTCGACCTCGTACTGGACATCCAACTCCCACTCCCGGCCACCATCAACGCTGACCCCACACGCCTCAAACAAATCCTCGTCAACCTCACCGCCAACGCCATCAAGTTCACACAGCAAGGCAGCGTCACTATCCGCGTCGCCGCCAACCTCATCGACCAGCTCACCATCGAGGTCATCGACACAGGCGAAGGGATCAAGCCCGAGCAGGCCGGAAAACTCTTCACACCCTTCGTCCAAGGCGACGCGGGCATGGACCGCCGCTTCGGCGGCACGGGCCTCGGCCTGGCCATCTCACGCAAACTCGCCCGCAGCATGGGCGGCGACATCACACTGACCAGCCAGCTCGGACAAGGCTCTACCTTCCGACTCACACTCCCCGTACCCCAAGGCACCCCCAAAAACGACACACTCACTTCACTCACCTGCCCACTGCCGACTCCACCCGCTCGACCCGACAAGGCCACCGCCACGGGCAAACTCGTCCTCCTGGCCGAGGACGGCATCGACAACCAACGACTCATCGCGCACCACCTCCGCAGCGATGGGTGGACCGTCATCATCGCACCCGACGGCAAGCAGGCACTCCGCCTGGCCACCGATGCACGCCAGAACAACAACCCCTTCCACCTCCTGCTCATGGACATGCAGATGCCCGTCATGGACGGCTACGCCGCCACACGCGCTCTCCGCCGGGCTGGCTTCCGGACACCCATCATCGCACTCACCGCCCACGCCAACCCCGGCGACCGCGAAAAGTGCCTCCAGGCCGGGTGCAATGACTACGCCATCAAACCACTCGACCTCGACAAACTACTCAACCTCGCACGCACCTGGGGCATCCCCAACCCCACCGCTCAACAGGCCGCGTAAACACACGCACCTACCTCCGCACCCGTCAGGGCACCCTCAGCGCCATCGCACGCAGCCTCGCCCCCAACCCCGGTACCCTCGGCACCTGCTGGCTCAGGCAGTGGATCGCACCCAGCCCCCAGATCAACCCCCGGCAATCAATACCCACCACCTCATGCCCCGGCAGGTGCGACTGCAATATCTTCAACGCTCGCGCGTCGTTGGCATGCCCAAAGACCGGCACCAGGCACGCACCGTCAACAAACAAAAAGTTCATGTACGTCCCCGGCACACGCTCACCAGCCACCCGCACCACCCCAGGCATCGGCACCTCAATAACCTCAAACGCCTCCCCGTCCTGGTCCCGCATCCCCTGCAACTTCTTCAACGCACGACGCAACGCCGCATAGTTCACATCACGCCTGTTTGACTCCACCCCAATGACAACCTTCGTCGGCGACAAAAACCGCGCCAAATCATCGATGTGCCCATCGGTGTCGTCGCCCTCGATCCCCTCGCTCAGCCACAGCACGTGCCGCTGACCGTAATACTCCCGCAGCACACGCTCGATTCCCGCCCGCGTCATCCCCGGGTTGCGGTTCTTGTTCAGCAGGCACTGCGTCGTCGTCAAAACCGTCCCCCGCCCGTTGAACTCCACACTCCCACCCTCCATCACCACTTTGCTCGTCCACAACCTCAACCCCGCACGCCCGGCGATCACCCCCGGCACCGCGTCATCATCCCCCCACGGCGGGTACTTCCCTCCCCACGCATTAAACCCCCAATCCACCACCCCCGCACGCGCGCCAGCAAACCCACGCGCCACACCCTTAACCACAAACGCCGGACCATGGTCCCGGCACCAACACTCGTTGCTCCTGATCGCATGAAAAAACACACGCCCAGCGCACAACTTCGCCGGCACCCCACACCCCACCAGCACATCACGCACCGCACGCGCCCAGTTGTCGTTGAGCACGTTGATGTGCACGTCCTGCCGCAACGCAATCGCGTGCACGATGCGAGCCAGGTCCCCCAGCACCGTGTGGTACCGACCCGGAAACGAGATCCCCTCAGGCCGGGGCCACGTCAACCACGTCCCGCACTGCCGGCCAAACTCACCAGGAAAAACATACCCATCCGCAAGAGGCGTTCGCATCACAAAGGGTTGCGCCACCAAACCCGCCAGACAACCACCCCAAAGCCTCTCTCGAACAATCGCCCCCACCCCCGGCACCTGTACTACTTCACCGGCGCGTACGAAACGCCCGCCAACTGCAACAGCCTCGCACGCATCCCCGCCAGCAGCCTGCGGGCAAACACATCCCCCTGGCTGCCGCTCACCCTCGCCGTCAGACGGATCCGCTCGCTCCCCTTCGCATCTCGACCCTTCTCTAACAACCGCTCAGCCGTGAGCATCCCCGACCCGCCGGGCATCGACAGCAACTCCCACGTCCGCCTCTCGTCGCTCGTGGTTGTCAGCATCGTCGCCAACTCCGACCTCTCCAACCCAACGCTCAATGCCGCATCGATGTCATCCCAATCCGCCCAGAGCTCTGTCATCTGCCCCCCGCCCTTGGCCGGGCTGATCAGGTCAGCACGCACACCACTCATCGGGTCCGGCCCCACGCACCCCGCCTGCACGCCACTGAGCAGCCCCAGCAACCCCAAGCTCAATATCAACCAGGCAAATAGAACCCTATCAGAATACAAAAATGCCTTTTTCATGCTGATTTACCCGGTGGGTGGTGCCAGAGGAACTCGGCTTCGATAGAAGCCGTAGCAGTTCGGGGATGGGTAGCATTGTCGTTGGGTTTGGGTAGTGCGTTGCAGTGTCCTGCGGGTTCTTCTATTCGGGCGTGTGTGCGTCCGCGTTGAGTGCCCCTCGGAGTTGCCGGTCTTTGGAACTAACGATACAACTGCCTCCGGGTGCCGAGCGTACGAGCGTGCTCGGCGTTGGTGATCGTAACCTCAAAATGATCCGCGAGGCCCTGGGCATCAGGGTGCTTTCCCGGGGGGTCGTCATCCGCCTCATGGGCGATCGAACCGCCGTGCTCGCGGCACGGGAGGTGCTCCAGGGGCTTTGCCAGGCCGTCGGGCAGGGGCAGGTCCCGACCCGGCAAGAAATACACGCCCTCATCGGCCAAGCGATCGCCTCAGCCGAGGGGCACGCGCCCATGCCGATCGGCTTTGCCGGCCCCGAGCCCTTGCCCACAGGCCCGGCCTGGAGCGAGCACCTGAGCGTCTACGCCGTCGGCGCGCCCGTCCGCGCTAAAACCGACAACCAGCAGCGATACCTCGACGCCATCCGAGACTTTGACGTCGTCCTGGGCGTAGGCCCCGCCGGGTCGGGCAAGACCTACCTCGCCGTCGCCGCTGCCGTGCACATGCTCAAGTCCGGACGCGCCAAAAAACTCATCCTCGTCCGCCCGGCCGTCGAGGCCGGCGAAAAACTCGGCTTCCTCCCAGGCGACCTCCAGGCAAAGGTCAATCCCTACCTCCGCCCGCTCCTGGACGCCCTCAACGACATGATCGACTACGCCACCCTCAGCCGATTCATCGCCAGCGACGTCATCGAGATCGTACCGCTGGCGTTCATGCGTGGGCGGACGCTCAACCGCGCGGTGATTATCCTCGACGAGGCCCAGAACACCACCCGCACCCAGATGAAGATGTTCCTCACACGCATGGGTGCCGGGAGCAAGGTGATAGTTACCGGAGACCCTTCGCAGACCGACCTGCAGGAGCCTGGGGCCTCGGGCCTGACGCACGCGTTGATGGTCCTGCGTGGGGTGGAGGGGATCGCCGTCTGCGGGCTAGACGAAGCGGACATCGTGCGCAACGAGGTCGTCGCGCGGATCGTGCACGCTTACAGCAGGTCCGAGAACGCCCTGATGCGCGCCAACGACCGCTCCAACCGCAAGCCCCGAGCCCCACGCGACGATGCGAATCAACAGAAAAACCCATAAACCACCAGCCACCCACCTCCCCGCACTCAATCCAACAACGTGAACCAGGACTCCTTCCAGAATGAACCTAAGACTCCACCCCCGCTCGGCGCACAAGCCATGCGCTGGGTCATCGCCCAGCCCGGCACGGCGTGGGGGTTCCTCATCATCCTCACCCTCGCACTGGTGATCGGTCTGGTGCTCGTCGGGATGAACCGGCGCGTGATCCTGGAGGTCGGGCAGGTCGCCGACCGGACGAAGGTTACACGCGTGCCCGTGCAGGTCGATGACTCGTTGGCGACCGATGCCGACCGACAGGCCGCACGCCGCGATGCCCCAAAGGTCTACTCCGGCGACGCGGTGCTCCTGACGGCCCTGGCCGACGGGGTCGCCAACCTTCCCGTCGCACTGGCCGATCTCACCTCGATCGACCAGGTCGATGCCGCAATCCGCGAACGGTTTGCCATCACCGAAACAAGCCTCCGTCTGATCCAGTCCCAAGCATCAGGCGGCAAGCCCACCGCCGCCTGGCGACGCCGGGCCGACAAACTCGCCGACCTGCTCCGCACCACGCCCTTGGTTGATAACGAAACCTATCAGCAGGGGGTCCTCACCCCAGGAGAGCGTGTCGAGTTGGTCGTCGAGGGGATGCCCCCCGTCAACCTCCGCTCCGCGGACCTCATCAACATCGACGGTCGCCGCCTGGACGCGCAGCTCCGGATGCTCGCCCTCTCGGCCGGGTTCGCCGGCGAGGAGATCGACGCCGTCGTCAACTCGATCGTCGAGAGGAAAGCACCCACCTTCCGCCTCGACCGCGCCCTGACGCAGCAGCGTGCCGAGCTCGCCGCCGCGGGCGTGCACCCCAGGGGGGTGCGATTCAACGCCGGGGAAGTGCTCTTTACGCGTGGCGACGTCATCACCGCAAGCAAACTGGAGCTAGCCCGTGGCGAGTCGCAGGCATACTGGACCCACGGCCCAGCCTACCAGCGCTACGCCGAGGTCGCCGCCTTGATGGGCCTGGGCGCGCTGATCGCCCTCGGGCTGGGCGCGTATGTCTCGGCATACTCACCCAAGTTGTTCGCACGCTCGCGCCGGTTGGCGGCGCTCGCGCTGCTCTTTGCCGGGGCGCTGGGCGTCTCGTGCCTCTGGGCAATCCTCCAGCCCCGCGCGGCCGTGCCCGCCGTCTGCGTCCCCCCGGTGCTCGTCGCGGCAATCCTCGTCGTGGCCTATGAGCGGCGCACGGCCCTGGCGATCGGGTCGCTGCTCGGGCTCGCCTCGGTGCTGGCCGTCCGTTTGCCGATCGAGGCCGGCGTCCTCCCACTGGCCGGTGTCGGGCTCATCGTCTGGCAACTGCGCGAGATCCGCCACCGCGGCACGCTCATCCGTGCGGGGTTCGTCGCCGGTCTGCTCCTGGCCGCAATCACCCTCCTAGTCGAGCAGTTGCGGCTGCCGATGAGCCAGCCAGCGCTGACGCAGACGGCATTCTCCGCCGCGCTCGCCGGCATCGGCGTGCTGCTGGCGTGCTTTGTCGTGCTCGGGCTGCTGCCGAGCATCGAGCGAAGCTTCGGCGTGCTCACGCCCCTATCGCTCATCGAACTGCGCGACCCACGCCACCCCCTCTTGCAGATGCTCCAGCAGCGGGCCCCAGGCACCTGGGTGCACTCGATGAACGTCGCCAACCTCACCGAGCAGGCCTGCCAGCGGATCGGCGCAGACGGCCTCCTGGCCTATGTCGGCGCTCTCTACCACGACGCCGGCAAGATGAACCGCCCCGAGATGTTCGTCGAGAACCAGTCGGGCATCAACCGGCACGACAAACTCACACCCTCGATGAGCCTGCTCTTGATCGTCGCCCACGTTGCCGACGGGATGGAGTTGGCCCGCGAGCACCACATCCCCGCGCCACTCTGGCACTTCATCGAGGCACACCACGGCACCACCGTGGTGGAGTACTTCTACCACCGCGCACGCAAGCAGCACGACCAGGCCCGCAGCCAGGCCGTCGCCAGTCTTGCCGACGCCCCCGAAGAAGGGCAGTACCGCTACCCCGGGCCCAAACCCAGAACCAAAGAGGTCGCCGTCATGATGGTCTGCGACGCCGCCGAGGGCGCGGCAAGGGCGATGCCCGACCCCACGCCGATCAAAATCGAGCAGATGGTCCGCTCCATCGCCGAGCGACGCCTCGCCGATGGGCAGTTTGACCAGTGCGAGCTGACGATGAAGGAGATCGGCGCGGTGGTGCAGACCATCTCCAAAAGCCTCGCTTCGATCCACCACGGACGCGTGCCCTACCCCGAAGGAACCCACACCGGCAAAGACCGCAGGCCCGCAACCGGAGTGGTCGTCCCGGCGACAGGGTCGGTCGTGTCGGCTGGATAACAGCTCCTTCTTACTCCAGAGGTCCTACAGAGCCTACAAAAATCTACGCAGAGCACCGAGGACAAGAGTTGTAGTCGTACCAATGTAACACAGAAACAAAGTTTCTTTATCGGTGGCTTTGGTAGCATCAACCATCACCACGGCATTTGCTCCGCGTTGCTCCACCAACCTCCGCCCCCCCCGCGAACCTCTAATATAATGCTCCTGCGTGAGTCATACCCGCCACTGCCTCCCCTGGGCAAAGGCTTGGAGAAGGTCAGTTCACCGGTCGTGTTAGACCCCCCCGCCGCAGACGCGTTCGACCTCGTCAACGTCCGTCGCCCCGCGTGCGCACTGCACATACCCCGCCTGCAAGAGCGTCGTAAACAGCCCCTTCTCAATCACCTTTTTCATGGCCGTGATGGACGGCGACTTGAGCACCACGTCGCGCAGTTCGTCGGTAAAGTCCAGCATCTCAAAGAGCGCCTTGCGCCCGCGGTAGCCCGTCTTGAAGCACTGCCCGCACCCGGCAGGCACATAAATCTCCGTCCGCCCCTCCAGGTTACGTCCCATGCGCGTCGAGATCGCCGGCGGGACAGGCACCGGCCGCTTGCAGTTGTCGCACAACGCCCGCACCAGACGCTGGGCCAGCACCAGGTCCAGCGACTGCGCGACCAAGAACGGCTCGACCTTCAGGTCCAGCACCCGGAAGACCGCCGTGATCGAGTCCTTGCTGTGAACGGTGCTAAAGACCAAGTGCCCCGTGATGGCCGCCTGCATCGCCACCCGGGCCGTCTCCTCATCGCGGATCTCCCCGACGAGCACCACGTCGGGGTCCTGCCGCAGCACCGACCGCAGAATCTGCCCGAAGGTGTTCCCCTTGTCAGAGTTGACCGGTATCTGCGTGGTCCCCTCGAGCTGATACTCCACGGGGTCCTCGATCGTTACAACGTTGGTCGTCTCGCGGTCGATCTCCCGCAGGGCGTTGTAGAGCGTGGTCGTCTTGCCCGAGCCGGTCGGCCCGCAGACGAGCACGAACCCTTGCTCCTTGGTGCACACCTTGCGCACGCGCTCGTGCATCCACGCAGGGAAGTTCAAATCCGACAGGCTGCGCGGCGCAAGCCCCGCGTCCAGCACGCGGATGACCATCTTCTGCCCGTGCACCGACGGCGTGATCGACACGCGGTAGTCAACCTTCTTGCCACGGAACCGTGTGCCAAAGTGCCCGTCCTGCACGGCGTCGTCAGCCGCGGGCTTCATCAGGCACGCGGTCTTGACCACCCCGAGCATCAGCTGACCAACCTTCGTCGGGATGTCGGCGATCGTCACCATCTGCCCGTCGACACGCATACGGATCGAATAAACGTTGTGCTTGGCCTCAACATGGATGTCCGTCGCCCGAGCCTTGCTGGCCATCAGGATCATGATCCGCAACGCCAGCGGCCCCGGAGCGTCCTGCGCCAGCGCGCTCGAAAACTGGTTGGCCCCGTCGACGAGCTGCACAGGGGTGTCCCCCTCGTTCTTCGGCGGCAACAAGTCGAGCATCTGACGAAGGTCCACCGCCCAGTTCCCCGCCGGCCCGCTGCTCGTGTCAACGTCCAGGCTCTTGCTCCGCACCGACTGGCGGACCTCCTCAAACGTCTGGTCGCTCTCGACGGTGAAGGTGTGCGTGCCGATGCGCAGGTTGTCCCCCGGCCGCAGGGGCTGGGCCTCGCCTGAGAACTTGTGGTTGTTGACCTTCGTGCCGTTCTTGCTCCCCAGGTCGCGGATACGCAAGCCCCCCGTCCCGTCCGGCTCGATGACGCAGTGGTAGCGCGAGGCGGCCTCATCAGAGATCGCCAGGATGTTGTCCTTGTTGCGCCCGATCGTCACCGGCTGCTCGGCCAGTGGAATCATGTACCCCCGCCCATCCGTGGATGTAAGAGATGTCGTCGGCATATCGCAAAATACTACGCCGCGCCCGCCCAGCGCGTTGCCGGGGCCACCCGCACGCGTACCCTGCTGCCATGAGCACCCGCGCAGCACTTTTAGCCGAGATCATCACGAGCAACAAGGCCCTGCTGGCCCGCTACCTGGCCGGGTTCAACAACGTATCGCACGTCCGCCAGACACCCGACCTGCCCAACCACCTCGCCTGGCAACTCGGGCACCTGGCCCTGACCATGCACCGCGTCGCCGCCATGCTCGACGCCCAGCCCCTGCCCCCGGCGGACTTTGTCCCCACCCCCACACACGCCGGCTCACGCGACAAGGGCGTTTACGACCCCGACTCTGTCTCCTTCGGCAGCACGCCCGAAGAACGCCACGACCGCTTCCCAACCCTCGACCGCTGCACCGAGATCTTCAACAACGCCGCTGACCGCCTCGCCAACGCCCTCGCCAAGACCAGCGATGAAAAACTCGACGAGAGCGTGTCGTGGGGTCAACAGCAGATGCCCCTGCGTCTGCTGGTGGCGCGGATGGTCTTCCACAACGGGTTCCACACCGGGCAGATCGCCGACATGCGCCGGGCCCTCGGGTTCAAGGGTGTCTTCTCGTGAACGGTACCAGTGCGGCACGTGGTAGTGCGGGGGATATCGCTGGTGCTCCTCCCCGCCGGGTGATCCTCCTCGGCTCCACCGGCTCCATCGGCACGCAGACCATCGAGGTCATCGCACACCTCAACTCGCTACCCGGCCACGCGCAGATCAACGTCGTCGGCCTCGCCGCCGGTCGCAACGCCGACCTCCTGCACGCCCAAGCCCGCGCCTTCGCCGTGCGAGACCTGGCCCTGAGCGAGTCTGCTGCCACACCCGACCCACACCTCCGCACCGGCCCCGACGCCGCCGAGCGACTTGTCAAAGACATCGATGCCGACCTGGTCATCGCCGCGATGGCCGGCAGCGCAGGCCTGCACGCCACCCTCGCCGCCGTCAGCCTCGGGCGCGATCTCGCCCTGGCCAACAAAGAAACCCTCGTCGCAGCGGGGGCCTTCATCATCCCCGCCGCACGCGCACGCGGGTGCCGGGTGCTGCCCATCGACTCTGAGCACAGCGCAATCTGGCAGGCCCTCGCCGGCCTCGACGGCAACCTCTGCCCACCCCTGACCCTCGGCCACGAAGTATCGCGGCTGATCCTCACGGCCTCGGGTGGCCCCTTCCGCATGCGCACGCTGGCGGAGGTCTACAACGCACCACCAGCACAGGCTCTCAAGCACCCCACCTGGAGCATGGGCAGCAAAGTCACACTCGACTCGGCAACGCTCACCAACAAAGCCCTCGAACTCGTCGAAGCCCACTGGCTCTTCGGCCTCCCGCACCAACGCCTCAGCGTGCTCATCCACCCCCAGTCCATCGTCCACTCGATCGTCGAACTCGCCGACGGCTCGCAACTGGCCCAGCTCGGCACCCCGGACATGCGCGGGCCGATCCAATACGCCCTCACGCACCCCGCCCGCGCCACCGCCTCATCCCGAAGGCTCGACTGGACCACCGTCGGCACCCTCGACTTCACACCCGCCGACGAATCACGCTTCCAGGCCCTCGCCCTGGCCCGCAGAGTCATCGCCCAGGGCGGCACCGCAGGCGCAGTCTTCAACGCCGCCAGCGAAGAAGCCGGCCGCCTCTACCTCGCCGGCTCCCCCAGCGTCCCCTTCGGCCGGCTCGTCGAACTCGCCGCCGAGGCCCTCGACGCCCTCGGCACACACCCGGCCAGCACCGTCGAAGACATCCTCTCCGCCGACGCACAAGCCAGGCACTTCGTCCGAACCCGCGCGGGCAGCACAAAGCAATGAGCGACGAGTGAAAAGTGAAGAGTCATCAGCAATCAACACAAGGTCGGGCACTCGTCCCCGAGCGCCCCCGCAAAGGGCAGGGCTAGGGGTGGGGTTTTCTTCCCCCCATACCCTCCACCAACAGATACACCCCAAAATCTCCACACCCCACTTCCAAAGGAGCCACCATGCACAAGCCCAAGGCCCACTCCAACGTTCGGCTCTACGAAAACGAAACCGACACCCTCATCCCCGCAGACCTCGCCCCCGACCGCGTAACCCTCCTGCCAGGCCAGGGGCACGCACACGACCAGCACGGCGTCATGTCCAGCACACAACGCATCCGAATCATGTGGGGCCAAGACCTCTTCCGCGACGTCCTCGACGGCCGATACCGCGCCATCGTCTGCGGCGTCAATGACCACGACAACGCCCACGGCATCGTCAACAAACTCGTCGACACCGTCCACACCAGCCAGTGGAACAGCCGGGCCGTTACCAGTTACGCACGCATGTTCCACGAGTCCGTCAGCATCCATGCCGCACGCGACCGCGAGCCCTATGTCCTCAAAATCGACCTCGACTCGGTCCTCATCCTCGCGCTCCTCCGACCCCACGGCCGCGACCACTTCACGCTCACCGACCTGCACCGCGGCTTCGAGACAGTGATGAAAATGGTCCACGGTCGCGCCGACCGCCTCCCCATCGCCAGCGTCTCATTCCTCAACGCCCGCGCCAACAGGCTCCAGGCCGAGCAGGGCACACACCCCAAGCGCGAACCAAGCTTCGAGGCTGTGCTGCAAACGATGTACGCCGCGGGCTTCAGAGGGGACGTCTACCCACCCCCGGCCGCATGGAAACTCGGCACCGTCGGCGTCTTCCCCAACTACCCCTTCCCCGAAGGAATCACACGCATGGGCGAAGGATCGTCGTA
Source organism: bacterium (assembly GCA_046339895.1). Classification (GTDB taxonomy): domain Bacteria; phylum Planctomycetota; class Phycisphaerae; order Phycisphaerales; family UBA1924; genus JAJTGZ01. Next base: position 16,874 of record JBKDDT010000019.1, read on the forward strand.
AAGGACCGGTGTGGGCAGCACATGTGCGACCGCTTGAAAACCCTTCGGTTCTCATAGACCTGGCTATGCGCCGCCCGGTCAAACAACGGTGCACATCGTCCAACAGCCCTGCACCATCCCCCCGCTCGGCAAGCGTTGTTGACCACTTTTCTACATCCATCACGACAACAGCACTACCGCAGTGTCAACCAAGGCAATCTGGCACGCCGGCCTCGTTGTTCTCGCAGGACGCGCGGGTGCCTCCCGCGCAGCTTACGCCCTCTCCGCCCCCGGCAGCTGCATCCGCTCCACCGTTGCGACCACGGCTTTGACCAGCACGTCCGCCTCGACGTTCACACGGTCGCCGGGCTTGAGCGTGCCGAGCGTTGTCCGCTCGAGTGTTGTCGGGATCAGCGCGACCGTGAAGGCATCCGCGCCGAGTTGGGCAACCGTTAGCGAGACACCCTCAACACAGACCGACCCCTGCGGCACCAGAAACCGCATCACCCCCTCGGGCGGGCGGATCGTCAGCCGCCAATCTGAACCCTCCTGCACGCTTACGACGGTGCCCACGCCGTCGACGTGCCCCTGGACAAAGTGCCCGCCGACAAACGCCGAGGGGGTGAGGGCGTGCTCGAGGTTCACCTGTGCGTCCACGACCAGAGTGCCGAGGGTCGTCTTGGTCAACGTCTCGGCAACAACATCAAACCCCCACATCGGCGCACCGGGCGAGCTCGCAACCAACTCGGCGAGCGTCAGGCAAACCCCATTGACGGCGATCGAATCCCCCAGCGCAGGCCGGTGCTCCCACGCGCCCGCGTCAAGCACCAAGCGCAAGCCCTGTGCTTGAGCCCGAACCTGGGCCACACGCCCGATCGCCTGGATGAGGCCGGTGAACATGGGCGAGGGTAGGGGGTGATGTGAGGGGTTAGGTTTTTGGTGTTGGGTGTTGGGGTTGGGGCATCTCCATGTTTTTGTGGCGACCCCCACGGCGACATTTACAGCCCTTCTGGGGCGTCCGTGCTCGGGAGGCTCCAGAGGTCCACCCGAAGGTGCCGAACGCCTCCTGGGGCAAATGCAGGTTTTGGTCGCACTTTCATGGAGATGCGCACGCCCCAGGCCACCCCTTTCCGCGCGCTCGCCACGGGGCGTACCCTGCTGGCTATGGCGTGGATCAGCAAAAAGAGCGGGACGATGTCGGTGCCTCGGCGTGCAGAGCCTTACCTCACCGCCGAGATGAAAGACCACCTGACGCGCGACGTGCTGACGCGCTATCAGTCGCGCCAGGGCGCGCTGCTGCCGACGCTGCACGAGGTGCAGCACACCTGGGGGTGGATCCCCTGGCAGGCGCTCGAAGAGGTCGCCGCGTTCCTGGGCCTCAAGCCCGCCGATGCGTGGGACACGGCTAGTTTCTACGAAGAGTTCTGGCTCCAGCCCAAGGGCAACCACGTCATCGCCGTGTGCAGGTCGATCGCCTGCGAGGTCTGCGACCACAAGATGGTGACCAATGCCGTGCGCGCCAAGCTTGGCATCGAGGTTGGCGAAACAACCGACGACGGCAACTTCACGCTCGTCGAACTCGAGTGCCTCGGCCTGTGCGAGGGCGCGCCGGCGTGCCTGGTCGATGAGGCCATGCACCTCTGCGCCACGCCCGAGTCGATCAGCAAAGCGATCGACCACCTGCGCACGCACGACGCGCACGGCCACGCGCACGGCGATGAACTAGCCGGGCTTGAAGGTTGGGCCAAGCCGGCCAGCGTGCCGGGCAAGATGCCCCCTGGGCACTTGGCCAACAGGTGAGGATTCTGCGCGAGAGCCAGCGTGCACGCGGCCAGGGCGTTGGCCCCGAAGGCCAACCCACCGCCACGATACCATCGGCTTCCTCAAAGGCTTGTTGGCCAGTGATTTAGCGCAGCGTCGTCAGCGGGTCGATCTCTGCGGGGATGGTGTTCCGTGCCGGCTGGGGGAACATCCCGACGGGATAGGCCCGGTGGCTCATCACGCGCCAGGGCTGCGTTCCCCCGGCGAGGTTGACGCTCACGAGCTGGTAGCGCTGCTGCCCGGTCTGGCCAAAGCGCGGCGCGGGGGCGAGCACGTCGATCTCCGCGACCGTCGAGCGGATGTTCACCCGAGTTACGTAATACGTCGGCAGCTCGCTGTTGGCCTCGGTGGCGGGCTGGAAGTTCGGCCCCACCCGGCTGGTGATCAGGCGGTAGGTCGCCGCGGACGCGCCAGGCGGCAGCGAGAGGGCGATCGGGCCTTGGTACAGCTCGCCACGGTCCATCTCCGCGGCGGGCGGGTAGCGCAGGCTCACAAGCGAGACGGCCTCGGCGATGATCTCCGGGGCGGGGACGTAGTTGATCTGCGTGAACGTGGCGTTCTCAGTGCCGTTGATGGGCGGCCAGGTGGCGTACCCGACACAGGCGGGCAGCGCGAGCATGGAGAGCAGGAGCGTGGCCAGTGTGGATGACGCGCGTGGGTTCATGGGGGGAGTTTAGTCTGGAGTCATTTGTGATTCCTGGGCGGAGGACTGGTTGCTTGTGGGGGTGTCTGCGTGCCGAGCGCGGCCCTGTGCTTTGGGCCGCTATGGTTTAGCCATGCCTGTGCAGAGCAACCCTGTTGAAAGTGCGAAACCTGCCCGGCCACCTGCTGGGGAGGGTGCCAAGCCAGCTAAGCCGGGTGGTAATGGCAAGGGAAAAAACAAGGACAAGGAGAAGGGCAAGGGCAAGGGTGCAGGTGGGTGGGGGGCTTCCGTTGGGGTCTTTATCAAGGAGATCGTCCTCGGCCACGGCACCGTCGGGGCCATCGCCTCAAGCTCGGCGGGGCTGGCCCGCGAGATGGTCGCCGGCAGCGGGATCGAGAACGCGCGGTGCGTCGTCGAGTATGGCCCTGGGGTCGGGGCGTTCACCGGCGAGATTCTCGCCCGGCTGCCCAAGGGGGCGCGGTTCTTTGCCATCGAGCTCTCGCCCAGGTTGGCCGACAAGTTCCAGGCCCGTTTCCCCGAAGCACGTATGTACCTCGGCAGCGCGGCGGACGCCCCCGAACTCTGCCGGCAGGAGGGGATGAACGGGCACAACTGCGTGGACATCGTCTTTTCGGGCCTCCCGTTCGCCAGCTTCCCTCCCGAGTTGCAGGCAACGATCATCGAGCGTACGGTGCAGATCCTGCGGCCTGGTGGGATGTTTATCACCTTTGCGTACGCCGGGGTGAGCGTGTGCCGGGCGAGCGGGCGTGGTTTTCGCCGGCTGTTGCCCAAGCACTTTGACAAGGTCAGCAAGGGGAAGGTGGTGTGGTGGAACCTGCCGCCGGCGTTTGTCTACCGGTGCGTCAAGTGAGCGGGTGTTGAGGCGATGGATGAATCAACGGACAGCACGAAGCGTGGCCTTCGCCTGCGTGGGGTGCAGGGGCAGGTTGTCAGCCGGGGTGGGCTTAGGGCTGGCAGTGGGGGGGTTGACGAAGGCCCTCTGCCCGGCGATATCGAGCGTTTCAGCGGCGTTACACGCACCTGCCCCGAGTGCGGCAAGGAAGTCTTCGACGACGTAACACGCTGCTACCACTGCGATGCGGACATGGATACGCCCGGCACCCGGCGTAGTGGGGGCAAGCCCGTGTGGGTGGTCATTACCGCGGCGGTCGGGATCGTGGTGCTGCTGCTGGTGCTGGTGCGCGGGTGGCTGTGAGTGGGGGGCGGGGGGGTTGCAGACAGACCCGCGGGCGTGGTTAGCCGAGGTGGGGCTTTGCTATGATGACCCATGAGCGAGTCGCGTGCCGGTGTTGAGGACGGTTCGGGGGCGCTGGTTACCGACGCCGAGAGCGCCCGGCGGGCGTATCGCAGGCTCAACGATGAGGTCCACAAGGTGATCGTCGGGCAGGACGCGGTGGTCGAGCAGATTTTGCTGGCGGTCTTCTGCCGGGGGCACGCGCTGGTCGTCGGCGTGCCCGGGCTGGCCAAGACGCTGCTGATCAGCACGCTGGCCAAGAGTTTGAGCCTTGGTTTTTCGCGTGTGCAGTTCACGCCCGACCTGATGCCCAGCGATATCACAGGCACCGAGGTCATCGAGGAGGACAAGTCCACCGGCGCTCGCTCGCTCCGGTTTGTCAAGGGCCCCATCTTTGCCAACGTGATCCTGGCCGACGAGATCAACCGGACGCCCCCCAAGACGCAGGCGGCGCTTTTGGAGGCGATGCAAGAGCGGCAGGTAACCGTTGGCGGCGTGCAGCACGCGTTGCCGTGGCCCTTCTTTGTGCTGGCAACGCAGAACCCCATCGAGCAGGAGGGGACGTACCCGTTGCCCGAGGCGCAGCTGGACCGGTTTATGTTTGAGATCAAGATCGGGTACCCCAGCGAGGCGGAGGAACTGGCGATCGTCCAGCGCACGACTGGGGGCGTGCGTGAGGAGGCCGGGCCTGTGCTCGGCGCGGCGGACATCCAGCGCGTGCAGGAGCTGGTGCGTGCGATGCCGATTGCCGAGCACGTGCTGGCGTATGCCCTGCGGATTGTGCGTGGGACGCGTGTGGGTGAGCGTGGTGGAGAGGGTCAATCCGCCGCACGTGGGAAGATGGTCGAGCAGTATGTCTCATGGGGTGCCGGGCCCAGGGCCAGTGAGTATCTGGTGCTCGCGGCCAAGGCGCGTGCGCTACTGAGCGGGAGCACGCACACCACCCCCGAGCACGTGCGCGAGGTTGCCAAGCCCGTGCTGCGGCACCGCCTGATGCTCAACTTCAACGCCGAGGCCGACCAAGTGCCCGCCGACGCGGTCATCGATGCGCTGCTCAAAGAGACGCCCGTCGACGGGCTGAGCGAGGCGGACAAGAAACTGGCCGCGGGCGTGCTGCGGGCGTGAGCGTGAATTGCAGATGCAGTTGCAGATGCACGGGCTTCAACCATGCACGGCCAGCCTTACAACCCTGTCCACCTTGACCGCCTGCGGGCGACGCGTGGCATCGTGTACAAAGATGTAACCATCAAAGAAGAGATGGGCATGCTGCTCACGCATATCAAGCAGCAGGCCCGCGCGCTCGGCGACGCCGGGGAGGCGTGGGGGAAGGTGGTGCCAGCGGAGATCGGCAGCCAGTGTGAACTGCGGCACATCAAGCGCGGCGTGCTGACGGTCTGTGCGCCCAACGCCAGCGTGAAGTTCAAACTCGACGCCTGGCTCCGTGCCGGGGGAGAGCAGACAGTCGGGCAGGCGGCGCGGAGTGTTACGAAGGTGCGGGTGGTGTAGGGGAAATGGTCAAACGGTCAAATGGTCAAATGAAAACATGCGGTTTTGGTGTCTTCACTCTTCCACCTCACCACCCGCACGCCCGCGTCCACGCCGCGCGCACGGCATTCGCAAACCGCTTGCCGAAGCCCTCAGCGTCGCACAGCGGCGAGGCCTCTAGGCGGTCGCGCAATGTCTGATGCAGCTGCGAGAGGTGCTCGCGGTCGCTGGCAAGTTTAACCGCTGCAGCAACGAAATTCCCCTCGCTCGGCGCGGCCAAGTGCCCCAGCCCGACGGCCGACAGCAGCGACAGCCCAACGCGCGAAGCGTGCACGTTGCCGACGAGTGAGACAACCGGCACGCCCATGGCCAGCGCCTCGCACGTCGTCGTCGTGCCGTGGTAGGGGAAAGAGTCCAGCGCGATATCGATGCTGTTGTAAAGGTCCAGGTGGCCCGCAGAGTCTTCGATGCGGCCGATGAGTTGCACGCGGTCGCGCTCGATGCCGAGGGCTTCCAGACGTGCGAGCGTGCGCTCGCAGACGTCGTCATCCTCGAACCCCGCGGTCTTGCAGATGAGCGTCGAATCGGGCACGGCCAGGAGCACCTTCGCCCATGCCGAGAGCATCGGGTTGGAGTATTTCTGGATCGAGTTGAAGCACCCGAAGACAGGTGGTGCATCCGGCGGCTGGCGCGGGCCGGGGCGCGTTGCCGGGGGCGTGTAGCAGAGGAAGCACGTCTGGATGCGTTCGAGTGCCTCGACGCAGTGCTCCTCGCTGCCGGGCGGGTCGGTGAGTGCGTCGACGAGGCGGAAGTCGATGAACGGGCAGCCCGTGGTGGCCGGGTAACCGAGGTAGGTCATCTGCACGGGCGCGGGCCGCTTGGCAAGGGAGGCGTAGCGTTGGCCTTGGGTGAAGCCGGAGAGTTCGATGACGATATCGAGGTTCTCGGCACGGATGGCCGACTCTGTGTCGGCGGGCTTGGTGAGCTGCCCGAGGTCGATCCACTTGCCCCCTGAGAAGCCCGCGAGCGTGCGGAGTTTTTTGTTCATCGCGTCGCGTGTGGTGCCCGAGTCCAGGACGGTGATATCCAGCCCGTGCGGCGCAAGGCGCGAGAGCAGCGGGGGCACAAAGTAACCCACGGAGTGGTCGCGCAAATCCGGCGAGAGGATGCCGACGCGCAGCCTGCGTGCGGGGTCGGCGTTGGCCGGGCGTGCGCGAGGCGCGGGGGTGCCGAAGAACTCGGCGGCGCGTTTGTGCGTGCTCGTCAGCTCCTGCGGCGATACGCCGGGGGTGTAGTTCATCCCGCTGGCAAAGCCTATCCATGCGCGCAGCAGCCGCGGCTCGTTGGGGATCAGGTCTCGCAAAATCTGCAGCGACTCGGCCCCTTCGCCGATGCGCAGCAGCGCGGTGGCATGGTTGAGCAGCACCTCGCCGAGCTTGGGGTGGTGCTGGCGTGCGGTCCGCGAGTGCCGCTCGGCCTCGGCGGCGCGGTTGAGTTTCAGCAGCGTCGAGGCGAGCATCACCCACCCGCGCGGGTCCGCCGCGTTGGCATAGGCGAGCCGCTCGAAGCCCTCGACGGCCTCGGCGTTGCGCCCCTGCAGCATCACCGTGCTGAGCAGCTGCAGGTGGTAGTCGAAGCAAGCCGGCTCAGCGTTGTGGGCCGTGCGCGCATACGGCTCCGCCGCCGCCGGGCCGCGCGTCAGTAGCGTCAGCATCGACATGGCATAGTTGGCCTCGGCGTGCGGCGGGTGCTGCGCCAGCAGCGGCGCGAGCAACTGCGAAGCCTGGGCCATCTGCCCCTGGCTCATGGCCTGCCTGGCAGCAAGAACGGCGGGGTCGGGGGTGGGCATGCCGAAGGATAACGCCCCCCGCTACGCCCTGGTGATCACCAGCCGATCGCTCTTGGCGTCCACCTGCACCGCGTCCCCATCGCCAAACTCACCGGCGAGCATCTTGGTAGCCAAGACATTTTCCAATCGCTGCTGGATGACTCGCTTGAGCGGGCGTGCGCCGTAGGCGGGGTCCCACCCTTCCTTGGCGACGAGCAGTTTCGCGGCCTCCGTCAGCACCAGGCTCATCCCGCGGGCCTTGAGGCGGGCGCGCAGGCGTTCGAGTTGAATCTCGACGATCCCGGCTAGATGCTCTTGCTTGAGTTGGTGGAAGACGACAACCTCATCGATGCGGTTGAGCAGCTCGGGGCGCATGAAGGGCTGGCCCCCGGTCAGTTGCATCATGCTCTGCTGGGCCTTGACCATCGCCTGACGAACATTCGCCGGCAGGCCCGCCGCCTTGCCCACCTCGTCGATCGCCGCGGCTGAGGGGCCGCGCTTGAGCAGGTCGCGTACCGCCGCGTCGATCTCCCAGTCCTCCGCGCCCCCCGCGGCGAGTTCCTGGATCATCTGGCTGCCGAAGTTGCTGGTCATCACGATGATCGCGTTCTTGAAGTCAACAGTCCGCCCCTGCCCGTCGGTCAGACGCCCGTCGTCGAGCACCTGCAGCAGGATGTTGAACACGTCCGGGTGCGCCTTCTCGATCTCGTCAAGGAGGATCACGGCATACGGCCGGCGACGCACCGCCTCCGTCAGTGTCCCACCCTCCTCGTAGCCGACGTAGCCCGGCGGTGCACCGAGCATCCGCGACACGGCGTGTTTTTCCATATACTCGCTCATATCGATCCGGATCATCGCATCGGGCGTGTCAAATAGAAACTCGGCCAACGCCCGGCACGTCTCCGTCTTGCCCACACCCGTCGGCCCCAGGAACAAGAACGAACCGATCGGGCGGTTCGGGTCCCCCAACCCCGACCGCGCCCGGCGGACCGCATCAGAGACCGCTCGCAGCGCATCATCCTGCCCGATCACACGCTTGGTCAACTGCGACTCCATCTTCAACAGTTTCTCCCGCTCGGCCTCCAGCAGCCGAGAGACAGGAATCCCCGTCCAACGCGCAACGATGTCCGTGATCGCCTCGGCATCGACCTCCTCTTTAACCAGGTTGTCCCCACGCGTGCGCCGTGCCTGCAGGGCCTGCTCGGCCGTCGCCAGTTGTGCGCCCAGGTCGCGCAGCTCGCCATAGCGGACTCGTGCCGCGGCCTCCAAATCTCCCTTACGCTGGGCCTGGTCCAGCCGCGTCTGTGCGGCGTCCATCTGCTCCTTGATCGTCTTGACGCCGGTGAGTTCTTTCTTCTCCTCCTCCCAGCGTGCCGTCAACGCGCGGTTGCGCTCTTGCAGTTCCGAGAGCTCTTTCTCCAGCCTGTCGAGCTCCTTGTGCGTGCCAACATCACCCTTGCCGGCACCCTTTGCGGCCTGTTCCCTCGCCGGCTTACTCCCCTCGGCCTCGATCTTCACGGCCTGACGCTCGATCTCCAGCGACATGATCTTGCGACGAAGTTCATCCAACTCCGTCGGCATGCTGTCGTTCTCGATCCGCAGCCGGCTGGCCGCCTCGTCGATCAGGTCGATCGCCTTGTCCGGCAGGAACCGCTCGGTGATGTACCGCTGGCTCAACTGTGCCGCCGCCAGGATCGCACCGTCAAGGATCTTCACCCCGTGGTGCGCCTCGTAGCGCGGCTTGAGCCCCCGCAAAATCGCGACGGTCTCCTCCACACTCGGCTGATCGACATACACCATCTGGAACCGCCGCTCAAACGCCGGGTCCTTCTCGATGTGCTTGCGGTATTCATCCAGCGTCGTCGCGCCGATGCAGTGGATCTCCCCGCGTGCCAGCGCCGGCTTGAGCAGGTTCCCCGCGCTGACGGCACCCTCGGCCGCCCCCGCCCCCACGATCGTGTGCAACTCGTCGATGAACAAAATGATCTGCCCGTTGCTCGCGGTTACCTCCCGCAGCACCGCCTTGAGCCGCTCCTCAAACTCACCACGATACTTCGCCCCGGCCAGCAACTGCCCCACGTCCAGCGCCATCACACGCTGGCTGCGCATGTTCTCCGGGCAGTCCCCGTTGACGATCCGCAGCGCCAGCCCCTCGACGATCGCCGTCTTGCCCACCCCCGGCTCGCCAATCAGCACCGGGTTGTTCTTCGTCCGCCTCTCGAGCACCTGCATACACCGGCGGATTTCCTCGTCGCGCCCGATCACCGGGTCGATCTTCCCCTTGGCCGCCTTCTCCGTCAGGTCGATGGCATACTTCTTAAGCGCCTCAAAGTTACCCTCGGCTCCCGCATCCGTTACATTCTGCACACCCGAGGAAGCGCGGATCTCCTTGATCGCCTTCTCCAGGTTCTTGACCTCCGCCCCCGACAGGCTCAGCACCTGCTTTGCGCTCCCGCCACCGCTCCCCCCGGCCTCGGCGCACGCCAGCAGCAGGTGCTCGCTGCTGATGTACTCATCCCCCATCTTGCGCGCCCACGCGTCGGCAGACTGAAAGAGTTCCAGCGCCACGCGCCCGACCTGCGGCGTCGCCCCCTGCACCTGCGGCAGCCTGTCCAACTCCGCCTGCACGATCGTCTGCACCCTCGCCGCATCGGCCCCTGCCTTGGCCAGGATCGAGTTGCCGACCGACTGTTTCTCTCGCACCAGCGCGTGCAGCACGTGCAGCGACGAGACCTCGGCGTTCCGCCGCGTCATCGCCTCGGCCTGCGCGTCGGCCAGGGTCTGCTGAGCCAAAGTTGTAAAACGGTCCATTCGCATGGGGTGCTCCTTGCTGAGTTACTTTCTGCAAGGGGCGTGCCCCGCCCTCGATATTCGATCCCGCGCTGGGGCCGCACAGGTATGCCTAGTTTGGTGCATGGTCGGTCCCCCGGCTGCTGATTTGGCACCCCGCCACGACCTTGGCAGCCCGGTCGGGCAATGATCCACGCACGTGAGCACCCCCGTCAACACCCCGGCCGACATCTGCATCCTCGGCGGCGGCGTCGCCGGTCTTTGGCTCGCCGTCCACCTGGCCAAGGCAGGCCGGGGCGTGGTGCTCATCGAACGCGCCGCCCTCGGCCACGGGCAGACCATCGCCAGCCAGGGGATCATCCACGGCGGCGTGAAGTACGCCCTCACCGGCGCCGCCAGCGCCGCCAGCCGGGCCATCGCACGCATGCCCGAACTCTGGCGCAACGCCCTGGCCGGCAAAGGCCCCGTCGATCTGCGCGGCGTGCAAGTGCTCAGCGATCGACAATGGATGTGGTCCACCGCTTCACTCCTCTCACGCATGACAGCCCTGGCCGGGAGCAAGGTCATACGCACGCCGGTACAACTCGTGCGCGAGCGGGCCGAGGTCTGCCCGGGTTTGCAACCGGCACCCAAGGGCGTGGATATCTATGAAGTCCCCGAGCCGGTGCTAGAGCCAAGGAGCCTGGTTGCGTCGCTCGCCAGGCAGGCCGAGGCGCTTGGCGTTCGACTCATCCTCGGCCAGGCCCGGCTGGAGGGCCAAGACGTTCTCGCTGGCAGCGTTCGGCTCTCGCCCGCTGTGGTGCTCCTCTGCGCAGGTGGCGGGAATGCGGGGCTGCTCGAGCAATCTTCCGCCACACCGATGCCGCGTGCGCAAAGCAGGCCCCTGCACATGGTCCTGGTGCGTGGTCCGTTGCCTGTGGTGTACGGGCACTGCGTCGCGGGCCTGAGCGACAAGCCGCGCGTAACCATCGGCACGCAGGACGATCCCGCCATGCCCGGCCGGCGGGTCTGGTACATCGGTGGTCACATCGCCGAGGCCGGCGTCCAGCGCGACGCCCCGGCCCAGATCGCCGAGGCCAAACGCGAGCTCGCCGCGTGCATCCCGTGGGTGAACCTCCACGGCCTGGAGTGGGGGGCCTGCCGGTGGGAGCGGTTTGAGGGGCTGACGGCCAGTGGCGACCGCCCCGATGAGCCGGTGATTGTCGAGCTTTCGCGTGGTGGTGCCAGCAACGCCGGGCCGCGCCTGCTGGCAATCTGGCCTACTAAGTTGGCCTTCGCCCCCCTCGTCGGCGAGCGCGTCTCGGCGATGCTCACCGCAGATCAACCCCCCGCCGGCCTCAACCCCGACGTCGGCACCCCGTGGCGACATGCCACCATCGCGCCCCTGCCCTGGGATCGCGCAGAGGTGCTGTGGAGCCCATGACTACACCCGCAACCAACCCCGCCATGCCGCTGGCGCACCACCCCCTCGGCCGCACTGGTTTGCGCGTCGCCCCCGTCGCGCTCGGCACGGTCAAACTCGGACGCGAACTCGGCCTGAAGTACCCGCAGCCCTCGCGCCTGCCCACCGATGACGAGGCCCTCGAACTCCTCCGCACCGCACGCGACCTCGGCGTCAACCTCATCGACACCGCACCCGCCTATGGCACCAGCGAAGAACGCCTCGGCAAACTCTGGCCCCGCCTCTTCAAACGCACCCAGCTCATCCTCTGCACCAAGGTCGGCGAACGCTTCGACCCCGCCACCCAGACAAGCACCTACGACTTCTCAAACGCCCACATCCACGCCAGCATCGAACGCTCGCTGGTCCGCCTCGGCGTCGCCGAGATCGATATCGCCCTCCTGCACTTCCGCAGCAACGACGACCTCGACGAACGCACCCTCCTCCTCGGCCAGGCCCTTGGCACCCTCCGCCAGCTGCAAACCAAGGGGCTGATACGTGCCGTGGGTGCCTCGATCGGCACCCCCGCCGGCGGCGCACTGGCGGCGCAACTCTGCGACGTGGTGATGCTCTCGCTGAACGCTACAGCACCCAACGGCGTTGCCGGGGACGTGCAAACCCTGGCCGCGTGCGTGGCGCGCGGGCCCGGGCAGGTCGGCGTGCTCATCAAAAAACCACTCGCCAGCGGGTACGGGGCGGTATCACCCGCAACGGGTATCGCGCGCGTGCTCACCGAGCCGGGTGTCAACGCCGCGGTCGTCGGTACATCCAACCCGGCACACCTGCGCGAACTGGCGCACGCCGCCGCTCGAATCTAAAGATGAGTTCACACAACTACCGCCCGCTTACGAGCACACTCAATCCACGCCCGCAACCGTCGGCACAGGCGTAACCGGCGTCGGTGGTGCCGGCATCCGCAGGTTCGCCTCGATCGTCAGGTCCAGCTGACCATCTGCCGCCTGCATCTCCTCCACAGACAGATGCTCGGCACGCACGATCATGTGCCGCAGCAACGCCTCAGAGAGGTTGAACACCCGATCAATCGCCGACAGCTTGTCCGTCGGCACGGCAAAGTAGCACAAAATATACACCCCACGCTTCTGCTTCTTGATCGGGAAGCACAGCTGCCGGTCGCCCCACTTCTTCAGGGCGATGATCTCCCCCCCGGCCTTGGTGATCGTGTCGCGGATCAGTTCCACCCCGCTCTTGAGATCAACATTAATCGACTGCGGGAACAGGAACAGACCTTCGTACTTAGCCTTCGGGATGATGCGCATTGAAACAACCTTTCCAGTATGGGTCCCCGGGGCGGCCCGCATCGCTGCGGGGGCTGCCGGGGCATGTCGACGCAGCGGGGCTGGAACGCTCCAACCCACACTGCGCCAGGTCGAGATTATACGCCCCGGCCTGCTGGTGGTCCAGAAAGTGGGGGCAGGTCAAGGCTCAGTCTGGCCTCTACGTCCCCTCCGCCTCCGCCGCGACGGCCTGCGTTTTCTTCAACCTCGCCCCCGCCCGTAGCATCACAATCGCCCCCGCAACCCCGACCACCCCGCTGGACCACTGTAATGCCGTCAGCCGTTCGTTAAATATCAGGGTGCTCCCAATCGCCGTGATGATCGGCTGCAACTGGATCACCCCCACGCTCACGGCCACTCCCAGGTGCTTCAGGCTCGCGTAGTACATCACGTGGCTAATAGCAATCCCAACAAAAGCCGAGGCAACCAGTTTGCCCCACTGCCCCGTCGTCATCTCCAGCACCCCGCTCCCATGTCCCTTGGCCAAGAGCAACATCAGCACCACCATCCCCACGGCCGTGAACTGGCAGATCACCCCGAAACTCACCACAGGGTGAAACTTGCCCACGTAATACCGCACGCTCAGCCCATAGCCAGCAAATAACACCCCCGCCAGCAGCGAGACTCCAACGCCCAGCCAGAACGCCTCCCCCTTGACGCCAACATGCGCGCCCACCCCCCCGATCGAAGGCTCATGTGCTCTAAAGAGGATCAACCCCACGCTCCCGCCCACCACAAGCGCAACGCCCACCCAATACCCCGGCGTGCGCAGCAACGCCCGCTCCCCCGGAAAAAGCAGATACGCCCCCAGCGTTACAAAGATAATCTGCACCCGAAACACGAAACTAAAAAACCCCGGCTCCAAAAGCGTCGGCCCCCAAGCAAACGCCGTCTGACCGGCGATGTTGAACGCAACAGGCACCGCCGCCGCCCGCAGGATGCCCGCGGGCATCTGCCCCCGTCTGTGCAGCACCAGCAGCAGAGGCAGCCAGAACGCCGCACTAAGCAGGTACCGCCAACCATTGCTCGCAAACGGGTCCAGACCAAAGCCCGCAAAGTCGCGCAGGAACAACGGCACCGAGGACCACGACAGCAGCGTCAGCACAATCAGCGCGATGCCCGTCCCACGCGATAAACCCTGCTCGGGCATAAGGGGCCAGCATACGCCCCCGGCTAGACAAAGTACCCCCACCGGCACCCCCCACCCACAAATGGGTCAAACCAATGAATATCTCCCCTGCCCCTTGCCGGGGGGCTTTGGGTGGCCGACAATGGTGCAGCCCCAGACACTGGGCGGCGCACGGCGTCGGTCGCGGGTCGAAATCGTTTCGACCTTCAACGCGGTGTTTGTTGCCCTTTGTCCTGCCACGGGTCGATGACACCCTTGTCAGGCCCCGTCCGATGATCGGCACCCCCGGCATGATGCCTGGGATGCCCGTGCCCGAAAGCCTCGCGAAAGAAAGCCCGAAAGAAAGAAGGAATCCCCAATGAGCTTTGAAGCCGCCGTCCACGCCCAGGCCATCGAGCTAGACCGTCTGTCGATGGAAATGACCGCCGCCGCAGGCAGCGGGCACCCCAGCACGTCGATGAGCCTCGGGCACATCATCACGGTGCTCCTGTTCAACACGATGCGCTGGAGCCCGGAATACCCCGACTATCCCACGGCCGACCGCCTGGTCCTGTCCGAGGGCCACGCCGTGCCAATCGTCTACGCCGCCTGCGCCAAGCTCGGCGTGAGCATCGGCAAGGACCCCGAGCATCGCCGGCCCATGACCGTCGCCGACGCGATGAAACTCCGCGAGGCCGCCAGCGAGATCGACGGGCACCCAAACCCCATGGAAGGCTTCCCCTTCTTTGACGCCGCGACCGGCTCGCTGGGACAGGGCCTCAGCGTCGCCGCCGGCCTGGCCGAGGCCGCTCGCCTAGAGGGCCTGGACAAACGCATCTACTGCATCATCGGCGACGGCGAAAGCCGCGAGGGGCAGGTCGCCGAGGCCCTCGACTACATCGCCGACAAAAAACTCACCAACGTCCTGACGATCGTCAACTGCAACGAATACGGCCAGGCCGACCGCGTCAGCAAGCAGCAATCCGCCTCCTACCAGGTCGCCAAGCTCAACGCCTATGGCTTCAAGGTCGTCGAGATCGATGGGCACAGCCCCAACGAAATCCGCAAGGCCTTCGAGGAGTTCGCCAAGATCAGCGGCACCTTCGAGCAGCCGATGGCCGTTGTCGCCCGCACCGTCAAAGGGTGGGGCACCACCGTCCTGGCCGGTGCAGGCTGGCACGGCAAGCCCGCCGAGGGCGAGGTCCTCAAGAAAGCCCTGGCGGAACTCGACGAGAAGCGCGTGCAGCTGACCAGCTCCCTCGTCAGCACCGATTCCTTCGAGATCCAGCCCCCCGCCGAGGCCAAGCCCGTTGACTTCAACATGGCCGACATGGTCCCGCTCACAGAAATCGCCAAACGCTTCGACCTCGTCTCGGCGATCCAGAAGGGCAAGATGGCCACCCGCCGGGCCTACGGCATAGCGATCCGCGCCCTGGGCCTGGCCAACGACCGCGTTGTTGTCCTGGACTGCGACGTCTCCAACAGCACCATGGCCGACTTCTTCAAGAAGGACGCGGCTCTGGCCCCACGCTTCTTTGAGTGCAAGATCGCCGAGCAGAACATGTTCAGCGTCGGCGCAGGCCTCAGCGCGGGCGGCAAGGTCCCCTTCTGCAGCACCTTCGCCAAGTTTGTTACCCGCGGGTATGACCAGATCGAGATGGCGATCAACTCCGGCGCAAACCTCAAGATCGTCGGCAGCCACGCCGGGATCACCCTTGCCGCCGATGGCCCCAGCCAGATGAGCCTCCCGGATGTCTCATGGTTCCGCTCCTTCAGCACCATGCGCGACCACCGCGGCAACCCAGGGTGTTACGTCCTCCAGCCCGCCGATGCGTACGCCGCCTACGCCCTCACCCACGCCATGGCCGAGTACGAAGGCGTCGTCTACATGCGCACGCTCCGCGCAGACACCGAGTTCATCTATTCCGACGCCACCCCCTTTAACCTCGGCGGCTTCGAGGTCCTCGCCGAGGGCCGCGACATCCTGCTCTGCGCAGCGGGGTATATGGTCCACGAGGCCAACAAGGCCCTGGACGTGCTCGACAAAGCCGGCATCTCCGCCACGCTGGTCGACCTCTACAGCCTCCCGTTCGATTCCGACAAACTCCTGGACATCGCAAACCAGAACAACGGGATGATCATCACCATCGAGGACAACTACGGCGGGGGCATCGGCTCGGCCGTCGCAGACGCCCTCACCGGTTCGGGCGACGCCTTCACCCTCCACCAGATGCACGTCCGCAGGATTCCAAAAAGCGCCAAGACCCCCGAAGAAATCCTCAAGATGTGCGGGCTGAGCTCCGAGGACATCGTCAAGCAAGTCATGGCCGCGCTGCAAGTGGCCTGATGAATCCTGTATAGAACCTCTCCCCCAAAACATTCTGGCGGGCAGCGCCAGCGGTGCCCTTCCGCCACACCACAACGCCTCATCGAAAGAAGTGGTCCTCGCACGGCCCGGCGGTTGACCCATGAACGCGCGGGAAACCCGGCATGCAGTAACCCACATCCCATTGCCCCAGCCACACCCAAGCCCCCTTCTCATCCAACCTCCAGACCTTCCTCCTCTGAGGAAGTTCCCCCTCTGGGTCCTCCGGGCCTCTCTGGAGTATTTTTCTCTTCCCCGTCTGCCCGTCCTCTGAGTAAATCCCTCACTCCCCGGCGGCCCGCACCAGCCACATCCGCAGCCTTGCTGCCCAGTGGGCAAAGACGAGCCTCGCGTCGTACCACTGGTCCCCCGCCGGGCCGGTGCCTGTCGTCGACACAAACGGATCGTTGACCGCATCCGCCTCGATCGCCGCCGCCAGCCGCTCGCGCGTTACACTGTCAACGATCTCGACCTCCATCGCCGCACCCCCGACGCTGGTCGCCCCCTCACCCCTCCTGGACCGCGCCACCTTTGTGATCGCCCCACGGATCGTCGCCACCCCAGGCCCAGGCTCATCGACGAGCACCACCGCAGGACCCAACTCCTCCAGCACCGCGTCGCGCAGGTCCGTTGACAACTGCTCGGCCGTCGCACCATCAATCTCTGACCCACGCACCGACGTCAACGGCACCACCACCACCGCGTCAACATAAAACCTCGAATACTCCCGCAACCTCGGCGACTGCCAGAACAACGTCCCTGGGTGGTACGGGCTCGGCCCCAACTTGCTCGTATCCCCCATCCACCCGCTCGGCACCGCCACCGAGAGCGCCGCCGACGCATCGGTACCCTTCCCCCTCGGCGCACACCCCCCCGCCAACAGCACACCCGCCACGCACACCACCAACCCACCCAACGCCCGTTGCACGCTTGTCATGCCGGGAATGTAGCGTCCAACCCGGCCGAGTGTTTTTCTATCCATGTCCTCAACCCCTGCTCAACCCCTCCCGCTTAATCATCAAATCCAGCGTCCGGCACACATGGTCCACCTCACGCGCACTCATGTCATTGAAAAACGGCAACGCAATCGTCCGGCTGCTCACCGCCTCGGCGATCGGATAGTCCCCGACCTTGTACCCAAACAACCGGCGGTAAAACGGCTGCAAGTGAATACACGGGAAATAGTCCCGTGAACCCACCTCGTGCCGCTGCAAACCCCCGATGATCCGGTCCCGCTCCGCCGCCGTGTACCCCGTCGTCAAACGCACCACAAACACAAACCAACTCATCACCGACTCCGGCTCCAGCGTCGGCAAAATCACGTCCGGGTGCCCCGCCAGGTGCCGGGTGTACATCTCCGACACACGCTGGCGCTTCTCGATGATCTCATCAAGCCGACGCATCTGCACCACCCCCAGCGCGGCGTTGATCTCGCTCATCCGAAAGTTGTACCCCAGACGCTCGTGCTGCAACCAGTTCACGCTCCCCGCCGACGCCACCTCACCCGTCGGCCTCCCCTGGCTCCGCAGACTCCGGCACAACTCCGCCAGCCGTTTATCACTCGTAACGATCATCCCACCCTCGCCCGTGGTGATCTGCTTGTTGGGATAGAACCCAAACACCCCGATCCGCCCAAACCCCCCGCACGCACGCCCACGCAGCGCGCACCCCAAGGCCTCGCAGCAGTCCTCCACCAGCGGAATCTCGTGCTTCCGCGCGATCTGCACATAGGCGTCAAAGTGTGCCGGGTTCCCAAACGTCTCCACCGCAATGATCGCCCGCGTCCTCGGCGTGATCGCACGCTCTACCAACGCCGGGTCCATGTTCAGCGTCTTGGGACATATATCCACAAACACCGGCGTCGCCCCCACCATCAAAATCGGGTTGGCGCTGGCAATAAAACTAAACGGCGTCGTAACCACCTCATCCCCAGGCCCAATCCCCAACGCCAACAGCGCCATGTGCAGACCCGCCGTGCCGCTTGAACAACCGACCCCATAGTCGTTGCCCGTCCGCGCCGCGATCTGCTTCTCAAACTGCTCCAGCACCGGCCCGATCGACAGCCGCCCACTCCGCAGCACCGCCGACACCGCCTCGATCTCCGCCTCGGTAATGTCCGGGCGCGACAGCGGAATCTCGTTGGAGCCTGACGACGCGTGCTGGTTCGACATAGACCAACGTTATCGGCCCGATTCATCCCCCGCCTGAGCCTCACCCAGAACCCGCGCTAGAACCACCCGGTCCTGCCCCCACCCACGCAGCGCCAGCCACGCCCCACGCGCCCGCAAAGCCCTCGGCAGCCCCGCCCCCTCAGGCCCCAGCGCCAGTTCCGTCAGCGCTTGGCGCAACTCCACCTCCCCCCCGGGCTTCCCCCGCGCCACCACCAGGTCCGCCAGTGCCGCACATCGCGCATCGGGCCACTTGCCCGCAGGCTTGGCCCCGCGCCCAACCCCCTGGACCAACCCCGCCACGCCACTTGCATCTCCGGCAGCAATCCCGCGCAGCAACCCCTCGAGCACCACCCCGCACGCCCACCCATCACCCTTCCCGAGCGCACCGTCCAGCGTTGAGCCTATTTGGGCCAGGTCCTCCTTGGCCAGTTCCTGCACCGCCCTGATGGCCGGCACTTCCACCGCCGCACGCCCGACCGCGCCCAGCCCGAGCGCCCCATCGAGCACCGCCACCCGGATCCCCACCGCATCCTCCCAGTGCCGAACCTTCGCCACACGCAGCGCCCACCCCAGCGTCCACGCATCGGGGTAGCCGCGTGCCAGCGCTGCGATCTGCGCGCCGCCGCTCCCATCGCCGCGCGAAACCGACCACAACGCCCGCCCCATCGCCGACAACAACGCATCTTTCGCCCGGCTCAGCGCCCACGGCACCTCCTTGGGCATCATCTCCCCAACGACCAACCCCGCCTCTAGCAGCCCCCGCGCAAAGGCCACCTGCTCGGGCTTCCCCCCCAACTCGTTGAGCCGGGCCACCACCATCTCCGCCACACCCGGGTCCTTGGGCGCGGCCATCAGCAGCCCCACAAGCACCTCGTCGGCTAGCACAGCATCCTTCTGCACCAGCTCCCCGTGCAGCACACGCAGCACACCCGAACCCGCCGTGACCCGGTTGACACCCAGCACGCGGGCGACATGTCGAACTCCCCCACTCGGCCCCGCAAGTAGCGCACCGGCCCGCGTCCGCAGCACCCGCTCGGCTGACGCATCCCCAACGCTCTGCTTGAGCACCGCCGCCGACAATATCGCCAGCACCGCGTCGGCATGATCCAGCAGCCCCCGCAACGGCTCAGCATCGACGGCCAGACCTTCCCCCGCCAACTTCGCCGACAACTCCACCAGCACCCCCACCGGCAGGTCCGTCCACGCGCACACCTCCCCGATCGCATCCTTATCAAGCAGCCCCGCCGAGGCTGCCTCTAGCACCACCTCGCCCCGACGCACAGGATCAGCAATCTGCCGAACCATCAGCAGGTCTGCACCCCGCCCAGGCTCTAGGTCGCTCAACGCCCAGATCCCGGTAACCTCCTGCGCCGTCGCCGATTGACCGATCGCCAAGTGCACAAAGAACGGCACCAACGCCGGGTCGCGCAACTCGCGCAGCCCGTCATATACCAACGCACGCTCCCCGGGCCCACTACACCCCAAACCCTCCTCAAGCACCCCGGTCAACCGCCTCGTCAACGCACGCTCGGCAGCCGGCCCACCCCCCACCTGCGCACGCCCCACCACCCCCGCCACGCACACAACCAAAGCCACCAAAGCCCAACACACACGCCTCATGACCGATCCTATAGCACCCGATGGGGCGGGCGTTTACAGGTGGGGCGGGCCTCGAAAGTGGGGCGGGCCTGGAAGGTGGGGCGGGCTTCCAGCCCGCCCATCGAAGTCTCCCAGATCACCCTCACCCAACCCCCTGCGCCGCCGCTACACCCACCTCTTCCTTGTCATTGACCCGCTCGATCTGCGCCCCCAGCGACCGCAGCCGATCTTCCATGCGCTCATACCCCCGGTCCAGGTGATAGACGCGGTTGACGATCGTCGTTCCCTCGGCCGCCAGCCCTGCCAGCACCAGGCACGCGCTCGCCCGCAGGTCGCTGGCCATCACCGGCGCACCGACCAGCCGGCGGACCCCCGAGACGATCACCGTCGGCCCCTGCCGGAAGATGCTCGCGCCCATCCGCGTCAGTTCCGCAACGTGCAAGAAGCGCTCCGTAAAGATCCGCTCGGTGATCACGCTGTTCCCGTCCGCCAGCGTCAGGCTTGCCAGCAGCTGCGCCTGCAGGTCCGTCGGGAACCCCGGGTGAGGCTGCGTCGTCACCTCGATGGGCTGGATTCCCCGCGTTCCCGCACCCTGCACCCGGCAGAGCGTGCGCATCGGGTCCATCTGCTCATCAACCGTGAACTTTGCGCCCGCGTGCTGCAACCGGTCGATGTGCGCCATGAGCGCGTCGGCCGGGCAGTTGTCCAGCGTGATGTCCCCGTTGGTCATCAGTGCCGCGCACATATACGTGCCCGCCTCGATCCGGTCGGGGATCACCCGGTGGTCCACGCCGTTGAGCCGAGCCACGCCCTGAATCGTAATCCTCGGCGACCCGGCCCCCGCGATATTCGCCCCCATCTTCGTGAGCATGTCGGCTAGGTCCACAATCTCGGGCTCGCAGGCGGCACACTCGATCACCGTCGTCCCCTCGGCCAGAACCGCCGCACACATCACGTTGGCCGTCCCCAGCACCGTGCTCCCGAACGGCCCGCCCAAAAAGATGCGTGCTCCACGCAGCCGACCGGGCTTCCCGTTGGCCTTCGGCGTGCGGGCGATGATGTCCCCGGAGTCCAGCGTGATATCCGCACCGAGTGCCGACAGCCCGCGCAGGTGCAGGTCCACCGGGCGCTCCCCGATGGCGCACCCGCCCGGCAGGCTGATCCGCGCGCTCCCACGCTTGGCCAGCATCGGCCCCAGCGTGCAGATGCTCGCGCGCATCGTCCGCACGATCTCGTACCTTGCGTGGCTGATGGTCGGGTCGGTAACCTGTATCCGCACCACGCCCCCGGCCGCGTCGGCGCTCTCGGCCGCGGTGTAGTCCACCTTGCAGCCCAGTTCCGTCAGCAGCTTGAACATCCCCCGGATATCCGCAAGGTCAGGCACGTCGCGCAGCACCACCGGCCCATCCGTCAGCAGGGCTGCCGCCAGCAGGGGTAACGCCGCGTTCTTGGACCCCTTGACCGTCAGACGACCTGCCAGGCGGATCCCGCCGCGAATATCAAAGCGATCCATCGCACACCTCTCTAATAGGTTCACACCGCCGGGGCAAACCACCCGCACGCTGCGGAAGATGATCGGCCACCACCGACAGCCACCGGCCACCGGCACACCCTATCTCGGCTGGCGAACCCCTTGGTCCGCAAAACCAGCCCGGCAATCTGCACCACCGCCAGCGCACACCCACCCCCACCCCCACAGGTCGCACACACCACCATCTTCTCGGGCCTCTTTCGGACCACTCTCGGGTTTCGGCCTTGCAACGCCAAGGAACATATCTGATTGTTACTCTGCCCGCACGTACGCGTGCAGACGGGCCACCTCGGCCCTCCTGCACGCGACCAAGAAGAACCCGATGTGTATGGCCAACCGACTCTCTGCAACCCTCACCGCCACCCTCCTGGCTGGCCTCGCCTGCACGGGCATGGGCACAGGCCCCGCCACACCCACTGCCGACCCCTTCGCCTACCTCAGCAGCACCATCACGCTCAACGCCACCATCCGCGACTTTCAATCCGCCACTGAGCCAGGTGGGCACCCCGACTTTGGGTCCTATGGCAACAGCAACATCACCACCGAACTGGTCCAAGAGACCCTCGGTGCCGACGGCCTGCCCGCGTTCCGCGGCCGTACGGGCAAGCTCATCTCCCGTAACTTCACCGACAGCGCAGGCCGCGCGATTAACCCCAAGCACATGGGCCTGGCCAAGGTCGTCCGGGTCGAGCCTCCCGTCGGCAGCCCCCCCAACACGCCGCCCACCTACCGCACCGTCGCGCCCAGCGACACCGCCGGCGTGCTGACGACAACGGGCAACCAGCTGACCAGTGCCGCACGCTTTGCGCAGTGGTACACCGACGTGCCGGGCGTGAACCTTTCCAAGATCATCCCCCTGGTCTTCCAGCGTACGCCCAACACCAACCGCTACGTCTTTGACTCGGCGACGCAGGAGCCTTGGAAGTCCGCCGGCGGGTTCTTCCCGATCAACGATGACCTTTTTGGCAACTCCTCGGGCAGCCGTAACTTTGGCTTTACCACACAGATCGAGACCGTCTTTACCTACGAAAGGGGCAAAGGCCAGGTCTTTACCTTCTCGGGCGACGACGACGTGTGGGTCTTTATCGGCGGTCGCTTGGTGCTGGACCTGGGCGGCCAGCACCTGCGCCAGCAGCAGACCGTCGAGATCGACAGGCTCGATGCCTCGATCACCGGCGGGTTCCTGCATGACGGGGTCGAATACTGCCTGAAGGTCTTCCACGCCGAGCGGCACACCAACGAGAGCAACTTCCGCATCGAGACGACCATGGTGCTCAAACGGGCCGAGTTGCCACAGGCCAACGCGCTGTTTGACTAAGTGACTCTGAGTTCTAAATAGAGAGCACCAACCCCCGCGCTCTGCGCGAGGGTTTTTTCGTACGACCCACACGGCGAGGTTTACAGCCCGGCTGGGGCGTTTGAGCCTCGGGTGGACCTATGGGTCGTCGGCGACGTGCCGTAGCCTCCTGGGGCAAATGCCGGTTTTGGTCGCAATTTTTGGGGGATCGGCGCGCAACTGTGCGGCCCTGGGCAAGATTCTTGCATCCGCCCGGATGGCCTCTTTAGCGCCCGCGCCCGGTCCAGACGCCGTCGCGCCAGCCGCCGGGCCAGGCGTTGCCGCGGGAGTATGAACCGGGGTTCCAGCCGAACCTGGAGGAGGAGAAGGTAACAGGCTGTGAGCCCAAGGAGGTCTGCACGGGAATCGAGATGGTGCGGAACTGGTCGAGGGATGGTTGCTGGCTCTGAGGCCACTGGGTGGTGGCCAGCAGTGGTTCCGGTGCGCCAGCGACGTTGAGCGCGGCGTCTCGTCGGGCAAACTCCCGGAGGTACTCCGCGCCACCAAGGGAGGAGTTGAAACGCTCGACCTCGGGCCTGTCAAAGAGCATGCCCGTGCGTGGGCCACCCTGCCCGCCCATCGGGGGGACGGGGACGGAGGAGATGGAAGACGTGGTGCAGCCACACATCACGGCGGCGATGCCCATGGCGAGCAGGGCGAGTGCTTGGCAAGGCCTGTTGGTATGTGTGTTGTTCTTGGCTGGCATCTCTGACTCCCTACCAGGAGTATGCCACCACTTGTGCGACGCACAAGGAGAATCGTTGCAACGGGGCGTGCAAGGTCAGTTTATGACGGGGCGTGGGGTGTTCTCGGGCAGACCGATCGCCCCTCGTTAGGGTGCGGCGTACTCCGAGCAGCCGCGAAGGAAGGCCCGCCCGCGGAGTGTGGTGCTCGTGCCGGCGCGGGTGAGGGTGATGGTAACAACCAGTTGCCTCGGGAGCGTGAGGTTGACAGGCGCGGCCAGGAGTGCGTTGCTGGCATCGCGGGCTTCGAGCGTCAGGGCCGAGACGTTGCGGAGAAGGATGGGTGTGGAAGCTGGCGCGTCGCCGGCTTCGACATCGCGGAGGATGAGGTTGGTGCCGGTCAGTTGCAGGAGGCTCCCGTTGTCGAAGCTGAGGCTGGTTGCGGTCATGGCGTCGAGGTCGGCCTGGGGTGGTGTGGTGCTCGGTCGTGTGGAGATCTGGGCGAGGCGGTTGATGATGCGGTCCATCGCGCCGCTGCCCTCGGCGGCGAGTTGGGCGCGGGTGTTGGCCTGGTTGCTGGTGCGTGCGGCCCGCTGGATGATCGAGGCCACGCCCGAGCCGAGGATGCCGACGATCGCCACGGTGCAGAGCAGCTCGATGAGCGTGAAGCCGGGGCGGGCGAGGGGGCGCGGGTTGTGGCGGCGGGGGGGCATGGGGGAAGTGGTCAGTGGTGAGCGATGGGTGGTCAGTAGAGATTTAGTAGTCGGTTACGACGGTGCTGAGTGTGCTGGTGCGGGTGCCGGCGGTGGGGTCATTCCAGGTGACGGTTACGGTAACGGTTTTGTAACCTGTGCCCGGGGTCGTCAGGTCGGCGGTGGTTTCGGTGATGGTGGTGTTGCGGGTGAAGTTGGGGTAGCCGGCAACGGGGGCCTCGGCGGGGTAGTTGGCGGTCGTCAGGTAGCTGTACCCACGGGTGGTGCTGTGGCGGTCGGCGGTGATGGATTCGAGTTTTTCGCTCAGCAGCCAGCGTGCGGTGACGGCTTGCGTAGCCGTCGCGCGGCGGAGGGTTGATTGCCCGATGGCCATGAGCATGAGCGGCGCGGCGACGCTGATGAGCACGATCGCCGCGAGGGTGTCGATGAGGCTGAAGGCGCGGCGGCGCGGTCGTTGGTGCGCGCTCATGGGACGACCTCCGCCCAGGCCAGGCCCGTGCGTGGCGCGACGCGGACGCGCCAGGCGCTGGTCGGGCCGGTGATGGTGATGATGCCGTCGGCATCGGTCAGGACGTTGCCAGTGGGGAGGATGGGGCGGCCACGGCTGTCAAAGCCGATTTCGGCGTAGTCGATGCCCGCGTCGGTGAAGACCGCGCTGGTGAGTGTGGCGTCGGCGGAGTAGCGGCGCTCGGAAATGCCGGTGCCGGCGGTGTCGGGGATGGGCGTGGCGAGTGCGCGGCCGGGGGTGGTGAGGCTCTCACGCAGGATGGTCATGCGTTTGGTGGAGGTGTTGAAGACGACCCAGGTGCGCACGCCGGATTGGGTGGCGAGCTCGCGTGCGAAGAGGATGGCCTCGGCGGTCTGGCGTGCGGCCGAGGGCGTGCTGGCGCCGGTGGCCGAGCGCATCAGGGGGGCGATGGAGGCGGAGAGGAGGGCCAGGATGACGAGCACGGCGAGGAGCTCGATGAAGGTGAAGGCGCGGCGGGTGCGGGGATGGAGGGTTGTGGTGTGCATTTGTGAAAGGGCCAAATCGCAGATCGCAAATGGCAAATGACCGAGAAGGCAGCCGGGGGTGCGGGTGCCTGCGGGGCGGCTTGGAGGGATATCGGTCTGTGGTCGGGGGTGGTTGAGGGTGGGTGTGGGATAACCGAGTTGGGGACGTGGCGGCGGATAGAGTTGGGGTGCCGTCCCGGTAGCTCAGTTGGATAGAGCGGCGGTTTCCTAAACCGCAGGTCGTTGGTTCGAATCCAATCCGGGGCATTGAGTTGGGGGGGGGTGGAGAATGGGTTTGGAATCGGAACGCCCCAGCGGGGCGTCGGGGTGTAGCCACGGGTGGAGCGAGGCCGCCTTTGGCCTCGCGGAACCCGTGGAGGTGAGTTGATTTTTTGATCCTGCCCCGGCGGGGCAGAGAGATCGCGCGTTGAAGAGGCAGAGCCCGGATCGGGCACGGGAGATTTCAAGACGGAGTTGGTGAGGTGGGTTTCCTCTGCCCCTCCGGGGCAGGATCGAGAAAAGAGACGGCTTTCCACGGGTTGCGCTTCGCCCGCCTTTGGCGGACTCCGCTTTACCCGTGGCTACATCCCTGCGCCCCGTTGGGGCGAGGGGTGGGGTGGCAACGGCTGCCTACTGCCCCGGCAGCCGCAGGTCGCCGATGAGTTCGGCGATGTTGGTGCGGGATTGTTTGCGGACCCATTTTTCGAGGCCTTTGGTGATGTGGTAGGGGCTGCGGGGGTCGGCGAGGAGGGTGGTGCCGAGTTGGACGGCGGTGGCGCCGGCGAGGATGAACTCGGCGGCGTCTTGCCAGGTCATGATGCCGCCGAGGGCGATGAGGGGGGTGGTTGGTTTACCGGCGGCGCGGGCGGGGGCGTTGTGGAGGCGGTGGGCGTCGTAGACGTGCTTGAGGGCGATGGGGTGGATGGCGGGGCCGGAGAGGCCGCCGGTGATGTTGGCGAGTTTGGGTGTGCGTGTGTGCACGTCGATGGCCATGGCGGGGTAGGTGTTGCCGAGGGTGAGCGCGTCGGCGCCGGCGTTGATGGCGGCGCGGCAGATGTCTTGCAGGTGGGGCGCGGCGGGTGAGAGTTTGACGAAGAGTTTGCAGGTTTGGACGAGTGGGCGGACGGCCGAGAGGAGGTCGGTGATGAGCGCGGCGGAGTGGCCGAACTCGACGCCGGTGCGGACGTTGGGGCATGAGACGTTCAGTTCGAGGGCGTGGATGTTGGCCGAGGTGGGGCCGTGGTTGTCGCGGACGTAGGCGTCGATGTTGGCGGCGCACTGGGCGTAGTCGTCGGTGGTGAAGCCGGCGATGGAGGCGAAGACGGGGCAGGGGACGGCCTTGCAGCGTGGGGCGTGGGCGTTGAGGAAGGCATCGAGGCCTGGGTTGGCCAGGCCGATGGCGTTGAGCATGCCGGCGTTGCCTGCGGGGAGGATGCGCCAGGTCTGGTTTCCTTCGCGTGGCTCGGGGGTGATGGACTTGGTGATGAGAGCGCCGACGCGGCTGAGGTCGATGACATCGCGCATCTCGTCGAGGATGCCGCAGGTTCCGGCGGCGAGGATGACGGGGGATCGGAGGTCGATGCCGGCGAGGTTGGTGTGCAGGTGGTGCATTGGTGGAGGGTACGGGGAGGGAAATGGTCAAATGGTCAAATGGGGTTGTTGGTGTGTGGGGTTGCTATTGTGGGTTGATATGAAGGGTGCTTTGTTGCCGTATAAGATTGCGACGTTGGTGGACTTGCGTGATGCGCGTGGTCGGGTGTTGTTGTTGCGTCGGTTGAAGTCGCCGAATATGGGGTTGTGCTCGCCTGTGGGTGGGAAGCTGGAGATGGGGACGGGGGAGAGCCCTGCGCAGTGTGCGCAGCGGGAGACGCACGAGGAGGTGGGGTTGCTGTTGCCGATTGAGCGTTTTGCGTTGTTGGGGGTGATTAGTGAGAGGGCGTATGAGGGGCGTGGGCACTGGTTGATTTTTTATTATCGTGTAACGGGTGCGGTGGAGGTGGCGGCGCACGACACGCCGGATGGCCGGCTGGAGTGGTTTGATTGGGAGGAGGTGGAGGGGCTGCCGTTGCCGGAGACGGATCGGCGGATCATCTGGCCGTTGGTCAAGAAGCATGACAGGGGTGATGGTGGGCTGGGGTTTTTCTCAGTGCATATTGATTGTTCGGGTGGGGGGATGCAGTGGCAGGTGGAGCAGGGGGGGGAAGAGAGGGAATAGGGAATGGGCAATGGGCAATTGGCGCGTTGGGGGATGGGAGGGGTTCTGGGGGGAGGTGGCGCTCGGGGACGAGCGTCCCACCTTGTCGCTCGTCGCTCATCGCTCGTCGCTCGGCCGTTCGGTGCCGGTATGATCGTTTATGGGAACGGTTGTTGGCGTGGTGATGGGTTCGCATAGCGACTGGGAGACGATGCGTCATGCGTCGTTGGTGCTGGAGCGTTTGGGGGTGGGGCATGAGTGTCAGGTGGTGTCGGCGCACCGGACGCCGGATTTGTTGTTTGCGTATGCCGAGGGTGCGGCGGGGCGTGGGTTGCGTGTGATTATCGCGGGGGCGGGTGGGGCGGCGCACCTGCCGGGGATGCTGGCGAGCAAGACGAGCGTGCCGGTGTTGGGTGTGCCTGTGGAGAGTGCGGCGTTGCGCGGCATGGACAGCTTGCTGTCGATGGTGCAGATGCCCGGGGGCGTTCCGGTGGCGACGTTTGCGATCGGCAAGGCGGGGGCGATCAACGCGGCGTTGTTTGCCGGTGCGGTTGTGGGGCAGGTTGATGCGCAGGTGCGCGGGGCGGTGGAGCGGTTCAGGCAGGAGCAGACGGCGGAGGTTTTGGGGAGTCTTGACCCGCGGGGGTGAGGGGTTCTGATGCACGCTCACGGGTTGTTGTTGTTTTGTGCGAGGGCGTTGTCGTCGATGTTGAGGAACTCGCGCATGTGTTGGTCGTAGGTTTCTTGGTCTTTGTCGCGGGAGAGGTCCAGGCGGAGTTCGTTGATGACCTTGGTGCCTTGGCCGATCCAGGTGTTCCAGGTCTCGGCGGTGATGTGCTGTGCGATCCACTGGCCGAGGTGGCCGCGGAAGGGGGGTTTGGGTAGGGGGGTGCCGAGTTTGCCGCTTTGGTGGCAGCGGATCATGCCGGGGGGGATGGGGCCGGTGCTGTCGAGATTGTTTGTTTTTGCTGTGGCAGTGGTGGGGTTATGGGGTTCGTCGGGGACTGGGCTGCCGAGGTCTTTGAGGAGTTTGGCGATGGCGGTTTTGGGCATGAGGTCGCCCTTGCCGGCGGCGATGGTGTGGCCTTGGGTCAGGACGGTGATGGCGCGTGGGGCGTCGCCGGCTTGTGCGAGCATCTCGCCTGCGAGTTGGTAGGCCTTGCTCATGTCGGGGACGAGTTCGATGCAGCGGAGGTAGCTCTTGGCGGCGTCGGCGAAGCGCTCGGCCTGTGCGTAGGCCTTGCCGAGGGAGAAGTAGGCCATCTCGTTGGTCGGGTCGGCCTGGGTCATGTTCTCGAACTGTGCGATGCGGGCGGCGTTGTCCATGGGGGATTGTTGCCCGGTGGCTGGGTTGCGGCCTGCGGGGATGAGCAAATGGTGCAATGATCCGGCTCATGCCGGCCTTGGGGCCAAGCCGATATCGGCGTTGTGAGCACACTTGAAGGGAAGAGCGACGTGTCCAAGCCCGGGGGCATTTTGAGCGCGCTGGTTGACGCCGAGGGTGGGGTGGGGGGTGAAGCGCGGGCGTGGGACCTGCGTGGCAAGAGTGTGTATATGTTGGGGATTGGTGGGTCGGGGATGTCGGGGATGGCGCGGATGCTGGTGGCTCGGGGCGCGAGTGTGCGCGGGAGTGAGGCGACGGCGTCGGTATTGACGGCGGGGCTGGCGCGGGACGGGATTGGGGTGGACCATGACCAGAGCCGGGCCTGGCTGCCGGATGGGTGTGATCTGGTGGTGGCGTCTGCGGCGATCAAGCCTGACCATCCTCAGATGCTGGAGGCGGATCGGCGTGGGGTGCCGCATGTAACGTATGCGGAGGCGTTGGGGCGGTGCATGCTTGGGCGCACGGCGGTGTGCATCGCGGGCACGCACGGCAAGAGCACGACGACGGCGATGCTCAGCTGCGTGCTGTGCGACGCGGGGCTGGACCCGACGGCGATCCTTGGGGCGACGTGTGCGCAGCTTTCGGGCAGTGGGGGGAGCGCGGCGCAGGGGTTCAGGCTTGGTGGGGGGACGATCCCCGCGGGTGCGCGGGCTGGCAAGCCGGGGTTGATCTTGGCAGAGAGCTGCGAGTTTAACCGGAGTTTTCACAACTATCACCCGACGATCGGGGCGATTACGAGCGTTGAGGCGGACCACCTGGATATCTACGGGTCGCTGGACGCGGTGGTGCAGTCGTTCCGTGAGTTTGCGGGGTTGATTGCGCCGGCGGAGCGGGGTGGGCTGCTGCTGATTGCCCACAGCGGCGCGCACCGGCGCGAGGTGACGGCGGGGCTTTCGTGCGCGGTGCAGACGATCGGGTTCCACCCGGACGCGGACTGGTACGCGACGTACGACGCGGGGACGCGGGCAGTGAAGTTGGTAGGGCCGGACAAGCGTGTGGCGTGCGAGTGGACGATGCTGATGCCCGGCGCGCACAACGCGATGAACGCGGCGACGGCGGCGGCGTTGGCGATCAACCTGGGGGTGCCGGGCGTGGGGATCGCGCGGTCGCTGTCGGCCTTCAGGGGCCTGGACCGGCGGTCGCAGTTGCTGGGGACGTGGCGAGCGGCGGGTTGGCCAGCGGGTTCGGGGGTTCGCGTCTATGACGACTATGGGCACCACCCGACGGAGGTCGAGGCGACGCTGCGGGCGATGCGGCAGTTTGATAGGCCGGAGGCACGGGTGGGGGCTGGTGGGCGTGGGAGGTTGGTGTGTGTTTTCCAGCCGCACCAGCATTCGAGGACTCGGCACTTGATGGAGGAGTTTGCGGCGAGCTTTGGGGAGGCGGACGTGGTGATTGTGCCGCATATTTACTTTGTGCGCGACACGCAAGAGGAGAAGCAGAAGGTGACGGCCGGGGATTTGGTGGATCGGCTGAGGCAATCGGGTGTGCAGGCGATGCACCTGTATCCGTTTGAGGCGATTGTCGAGCACTTGCAGGCGATGCTGCGGCCGGAGGACCTGCTGGTGGTGATGGGTGCGGGTCCGGTCAATGAGGTGGCGTATGCGTTGCTTGGGAAGAGGGCCGAGGGGTGAGGTCTGAGGGCCGATGCAGGAGCGAGGAGTGATGAGGGAGTTTCGTGGCTTTGCACGCAGAGCACGAGCAACAAGCACACACCCATTGGCGCCGATTGCCCATTTGCTATTGCCGATTGCCTCTGCTGATCGCTCATCACTCATCGGAACCTATGACGATTCCTGACATCACCATCTTGCACGACCAGCCGATCCGTACGTGGTTTAACTGTGGGGGTGTGGCGCATCGCTTGGCTCGGCCTGTCAATGTGCAGGAGGTGGTGCGGTGTGTGGAGGTGGATGCGCAGTTGCGTGTGTTGGGGGACGGTGCGAACTTATTGGTGGCTGATGGTGGTGTGCGGGAGTTGGTGGTGGTGCTAGAGGGGGGTGAGTTTGGGCGTGTGGAGATTGATCGTGAGCGTGGGGTGGTCTCGGCGGGTGCGGGGGTGAAGTTGCCGGGGTTGATCCATGAGGGGATCAAGGCCGGGCTTTGTGGGTTGGAGAACCTGGGTGGGATTCCGGCGTCGATCGGTGGTGCGGTGGTGATGAACGCGGGTGGTGCGTTTGGTCAGATCGGGGATTACGTGCTGGCGGTGGAGGGCGTAACTCGTCGGGGGGAGTGCGTTGTGGTGCCGAGGGAGGAGATTCGGTTTGACTATCGGCATGCGGACTTTGGCGGGCACGCGGGGTTGATCGTTACGCGTGTGGATCTTGGGCTTGTCAAGGGGGACTCGGCGGCGGCGCGGGCGAAGTTGCTGGAGGTGATGGCGTACAAGAAGAGGACGCAGCCGATGGCGGCGTACTCGGCTGGGTGTACGTTCAAGAACCCGGTGCTGGGTGCGGACGTGGCTGGTGTGGGTGTGGCGGGTTCGCGGGTGAGCGCGGGGATGTTGATTGACAAGGCTGGGTGCAAGGGTGTGCGTGTGGGGGGCGCGGAGGTGAGCGTGCAGCACGGGAACTTCTTTGTAACGCACCCTGGGTGCACGGCGGGGGATATTCTGGGGTTGATGGGGTTGGTGGCCCGTCGCGTGCGTGAGGAGTTTGGGGTGGAGCTTGCGGCGGAGGTTGCGGTGTGGGGGGTTTATGATTGATGTGTGTGGGTGGTGCTTTGGGAAGGGTGGATGATGCCGAGGGTGCTTGTTCTTGGAGGCGGGCCGGACGCCGAGCGTGAGGTTTCGATCAAGTCGGCGACGGCGATTGCCGAGGGTCTGCGAGCGTCGGGGCGGCATGAGGTGAGGTTGGAGATCATCGAGCGATTGACGGGTGCGGAGCTGAAGGCGTTGCCTGGGGACGTGATTTTTCCGTATTTGCACGGGCCGTGGGGTGAGGGTGGTCCGTTGCAGGATATTTTGGAGGCCGATGGGAGGGCGTTTGTGGGCAGTGGGGCGGTGGGGTCGCGTTTGGCGATGGACAAGGTGGCGAGCAAGCAGATCGCGGGGATGATGAGCGTGCCGACGCCGCCGATGTTTGTGCTCTCTAGCACGCAGGACCGCTGCCCGTTTGGCTTCCCGGTGGTGGTCAAGCCGATCCATGATGGGAGCACGGTGGGGCTGCACATCTGCGGCGATGCACAGGCGTGGGAGCGTGCGATGGGTGTGATCGCCGGGGAGCGGGCCAAGGGGTTGGTGCGTAGTTACATGGTTGAGCCGAAGATCGGTGGGCAGGGTTGGGCGCGGGAGTTGACGGTGGGGCTGCTGGACAACCAGCCGTTGCCGATTATTGAGATTGTGCCCAAGGACGGGTTGTATGACTACGAGGCGAAGTATGTGCGTAACGACACGCGGTATGTGCTTGACCCTGTGCTGCCAGCGGGGGTGGCTGAGCGGGTGCAGGGTTGGTCGGTGAAGATAGCGTCGGCGATGCGTTGCCGGCATGTGGCGCGGGTGGACTTCATGCTCGAGCAGCCGGGCGCGGGTGCGGGTGGGGGTGGGCAGGTGTATTTTTTGGAGATCAACACGACGCCTGGGTTTACGGACCACTCGCTGGTGCCGAAGGCTGCTAAGAGTCTTGGGCTGAGCATGTCGGCGGTGTGCGACCGGTTGGTGGAGCTAGCGATTCGTGATGGTGGCGGGGTGCGGTGATAGGGCGTAGGGATTCGCGCGAGCGGGTTTAATAGCGTCGTTTGCCGCCGGGCCGGCCACCGGGCCTGCCACCACCAGAACCTCCGCCTGGTCCACCGCTGGGCCGGCCGCCGCGTGTGCGGTTGCCGCCGCGGTATCCATCGTTGTTGGGCGTGCGTTGGGCGTTGAAGTCGCGTTGTGGTGGGCGTGCGCGTGGGTGCTCGGAGGGTGGCAGGCCGATGCTCTGTCGGGTTTGGCGTTCGGGGTGGGGTGGAGTTGCGGGTGGGGTGGTGTTTGGGCGTGCGCCGTGGCCTTGTCGTGGTCCGTCGCGTGAGGGCGAGCCGTAGGAGCCGCCGGCGTAGCGGTTGTTGGGGCGGTCGTGGGAGTGGCCAGATGAGTGATGGGGGGCTTTGCCTTGATAGCCGGCGTATTGCTGGCGGTCCTCGGCTTCGCGTTCGGTGGGTTCGAGTTTGGGGAGGTTGTCTGGCAGTGGGGTCGGGGTGAGGCGTTTGCCGGTGAGGCGTTCGATGCTGCGGAGGAGGTCGCGTTCGTCGGCATCGCAGAAGGCGATGGCGATGCCGGTGTTTCCGGCTCGGCCTGTGCGGCCGATGCGGTGGATGTAGGCTTCTGCTTCCATGGGCAGGTCAAAGTTGAAGACGTGTGTAACGGCGTCGATATCCAGGCCTCGTGCGGCGACGTCGGTGGCGACGAGGACGCGGAAGCGTCCTGTGGCGAAGGCGTCGAGTGCGCGGGCGCGTTGGTTCTGGGCTTTGTTGCCGTGGATTGCGACGGCGGGGACGCCGTTGCGGACGAGTTTTTCGGTAACGCGGTCGGCGCCGTGCTTGGTTTTGGTGAAGACGACGCAGCGCTTGGCGGCGGGGTCGGCCAGCAGGTGCATGAGCAGGGCGGGCTTGCTCTTTTTGGGCAGGAAGTAGAGGCGTTGTTCGATCTTGGGGGCGGCGGAGGCGACGGGTGTTACAGCGACCTTGACGGGCTGCTTGAGCAGGGCGTCGGCTAGGTGCTGGATCTCGCGTGGCATGGTGGCGCTAAAGAGCATGGTCTGTCGTGTGGGGGCGAGTGCGGCGCTGATGCGTTTGATGGGGACGATGAAGCCCATGTCGAGCATGCGGTCGGCCTCGTCGAGGACGAAGATTTGCACGTTGGTGAGGTTGATGTGGCCCTGCTGCTTAAGGTCTTCGAGCCGGCCTGGGGTGGCGACGAGGATGTCTACGCCTGCGCGCAAGGCGCGGACTTGTTGGGCTTGGCCCACGCCGCCGAAGACGACGGTGTGGCGGAGGGTTGTGTGCCTGCCGTAGGTTGCGAAGCTGTCGCCGATCTGGCTGGCGAGTTCGCGTGTGGGGCTGAGGACGAGGACGCGTGGGAGGTGCCGGCCATTGATGAGGGCGTCGCTGGGGGTGGTGAGCAATCGTGAGAGGATCGGGAGGGCGAAGGCGGCGGTTTTACCGGTGCCTGTTTGGGCGCAGCCGAGGACGTCGCGGCCGGCGAGTGCGGGGCCGATGGCCTTGGCCTGGATCGGCGTGGGGGTGTGATAGCCCTGGTCGGTGAGTGCGGCGAGGACGGGCTTAGCCAGGTGGAGGGAGGCGAAGGTGGCGCCAGCGGGGGGTGTGGCTGGGTGTGCTGCGGTTGTGTGGCCGTTGGCGTGGGTGGTTGTTGGGGGCGTGTGCTGTTGGGGTGTAGGAGGGGTGTGGTGTGCGTGTGAGGTGGACGAGAGTGGTTCGGAGGACATCTAAACAATACCGTTTCCGCCCGCGGTCTTGCGACGGCCACCGTTCGGCGAAGGTGCCGATGGGGGGAGTGCAAGCCCGAGGGCTTGATTGAATTCGGGCGAGGCGTGTGCGCCAAACGTTGGGGCTCACGTGCTGCCGTACTGGGTTCCTGCGTATGTATGAACGCAGGTGGTCGGCGCGTCCGCGAGTTGCGGCCGCTGCCAGCAGTTTCCCAGAACGATAGTCCAAGGGCCCCTGGCGAAGGTGGAGTATAGGCGTTGGGATGGTGCGCGTCGAGGTCGGCGCATCAGGCGACGGTTTTTTCGTCTGCCCGGATGCTGGCGTGGAGGCACATGGCGATGAGTTGTCGGAGGGGCCTGATGGACTCGTTGATGCTGCCGGTGGCGTCGAGGGCGACGATGGCGGTGTTGGCACTGTCGCCGATGGGCTTGAAGCCGAGGGAGGGTGCGCTGCCTCGGATTTGGATGCAGAGCCTACGGAGGTCGGCGGTGTTCTCTGTGGAGATGGCCTTGGAGATCTGGACGGCGAGGAGGCGTAGGTCGTTGATGAACTTGGCGAGGTGCGCGCGTGCGGGGTTGTCTTTTTTGAGGGAGGAGTAGAGGAGGGCCGAGCCCCCGTTGCCGGATGCGTCCAGGAGGAGGAACTCGGCGATGGCCTGGAGGATTTTTTCGCTGGTCAGGGGCTTGCTGACGACGGCGCTGGCGCGGGCGTTGGTTGCGGCCCTGGTGGTGCTGACGTGTGTATCTGCGGCGATGAGGATGATGGGTACCTGTGTGCCGGTGTTGCGGATTTTATCGACGAGTTCTGTGCCGGGCATGTCGGGCAGGTCGTTGTCGATGAGCAGTGCGTCGAAGCCTTCGGCGCAGCGAGCGAGTGCCTCGTGGGCGTTGTCGATGGAGGTAACGTTCAGGGAGGTTTCGCTGAGGAAGTGTCGGACGAGGCGGCGGTCCAGGGCCGAGTCGCCGACGTGCATGACGGTGCCGCTGAGGTGCAGGGGGTGGACGTACTCGAGTGTGAAGCGCCCCTCGAGGGGGTTGACCTCGACGAAGTCGCGGACGTTGACGGGTGCTTTGAACTTGACGCCGATCTCGTGGACGCGTCCCCTGACGTGCTGGCAGCGCATGACCGAGCCTTCGATGGTTTTTTCTTCACCGCTGGGGCTGGTAAGGTAGATGGTGCACAGGGTGCCGGGATGGACGTACGACGAGTGGAGGATGCCCAGGCCGTCTGGGGAGAGGTTTCGCACGGCGTAGTGCAGGTTGGTGGTGACGCCGCCGGGCTGTCGCATATCGATGCGGACGCAGTTGCGGAGGAACTTCCAGCGGACGGTGCGTCGTTTGATATCCCCGGAGCTTTCTGAATCGAGTTCGTTGCTGAGGGAGGCGAGCTCGGCCTCTTGTATGCGCAGGGTATTGCCGGGTTTTCCTGGTTGCCGGAAGGAATGGTATGGGGACGTCATCAGGCGTTCTCACAGCCGCGGCGAGGCCACGCGTGCGTGGGGTGTATCGGCTGGGCGGGATGACGGCCGAACCTGACCTTGGGCACAAAGTAACCAGAGTGTGCGCTACCCCCCTGCCGGGGAGGTGTGCTGGGCAGGAGGGGTGGATATCGGACCTTGCCGACGAGTTGGTTGGTGCGGCTGGGTGAAGATGGCCTCGGCCGAGGCTGCTCAGAGGCGACGTTGTGCGTGCTGGCAGGGGGTGTTGGCGCGGATAGCGGGGAGGTTGATGGGGTGGTTTTTTTGGCCTGGTGTTAGATGGGGTGTGTTTGGGTCTGTTCAACGGGTTGGGCCTGGTCTACCATTGGCCCCTTATGGCCGAGCAGACGCCCAGTATCCCGCGGGAGAACCCCTCTGCGCCCGCGCAGGCTCAGCCTGCGGGGAGCGTCCACCCCCCGGTCGTTCGGTTGGGAGCGGCTTTGGTGGCCTCGTGCCTGGGTGCGGTCGGGGTGGTGCTTTTGACGAGGGTGGCCGGGGTGGCGGATGTGCCGTCGAGTTTGCTGGGGGCGGGGTGCGTGCTGTCCTCTGGGATCGTGGCGTTGGTGGTGCTGTGGAGTGTGGCCAAGAGCCCGGAGGTGAACGTGGGTGTGGCGAGCCTGGCGTTTTCGGGCGTTCGGCTGTTTGGGTCGCTGGCCCTTGGCTTGGTGGTGCTGGTGTCGTTGAGCCCGGAGCGGAGCGCGTTTGTGTATACGTTTTTGTTTGCCGCGATTGGTGCGTTGGTGCTGGAGACTATTGTGCTGCGTCGATGGGCGGCGTTGTAGGGGTTGTTTGGGCTGATTTGCCGGGAGTCTGGTGTATATGAACGAACTGATCTTCACCCTGGCGGCCGGCGACCCGGTCTCGCACGTTGCGAACCACAAGTTTGCGGTGATGGACGTGCTTGGGATCAAGGACGTGTGGGTCTGGTCGGGGCACATCGGGAACCTGCTGCTGACGGGTTTGATTTTGTGCCTGTTGGGGCCGTGGGTGGCCCGGCAGATCGCGACGGGGCCGGCGAGCGAGGGGAACGACCGGTACGTAACCAAGAACAAGTTTGCGCACATGCTCGAGGTGCTCTGCAGCTATCTGCGCGACGAGGTGGCTCGGCCGTTGCTGGGGTCGCGGACGGACCGGTTTTTGCCTTTCTTGTGGACGCTGTTTTTCTTCATCTGGGTCAACAACCTGCTGGGGATGATCCCGCTTTTGGACATCCAGCACATTGCCAGTGCTCACATGCGAGAGAATGGGCTGGCGATGTTTGGTGGCACGGCAACGCAGTCGCTGTTTACGACGGCGGTGCTGGCGTTGATTAGTTTTTTGATGATCAACATCGCGGGGATTCGATCGCTTGGGATCGTGGGTTACCTTGGGCACCTGACGGGGGGCGCGCCGTGGTATATCTGGCCGATCATTGTGCCTGTGGAACTGGTGGGGACGGTGGTCAAGCCGTTCGCGTTGGCGATCCGTTTGTTTGCGAACATGACGGCGGGGCACATTTTGCTGGCGACGCTGCTGGGGTTTCTGGCGACGGGTGCTGCGACGATTGGCGCGGGTGGGTCTGGGTTTTTGTTGGGGCCGGTGATTATTTTGGCCTCTGGTGTGGGTGCGGTAGCGATCTTCTTCCTGGAGGTCTTTGTAGCGACCTTGCAGGCGTTTGTGTTTATGTTCCTGACAACGGTGTTTATCTCCCAGCTTGCCCACCATGACCACGAGCATGGTGAGCACCCCGGCCACGAGCACGCGCACGCGTGAAAACAGGCCAGTTATCCCCCGCATCGCTTTTCGCGAGCGTGGGAGCATCCCTCGTGGGTGTCGTTTTTATTGAAAGGTGATGAGTATGAACAAGGTTGTGTACGCAGTGTTGGCCCTGGCAGCGACGGCGGCCCCGGCAATGGCGGCCGAGGGTGCGACGATGGGCAAGGGGCTTGCGGTGATTGGTGGGGGCCTAGCCGTTATTGGCGGGGCGGTGGGTATCGGGCTGATCGGCAAGGGTGCCGTTGAGTCGATTGCGCGTCAGCCGGAGGCTGCCGGGAAGATTGGTCCCAACATGATCCTGACGGCGGCGTTTGTTGAGGGTGCGACGCTGTTTGCCGTGCTTGCGGCGTTCTTGGCCTAGTGATTGAGCCTGGGCGTTGATGAATCGAAGAAAGATCCCCTGCGCTGCGGGAGCGTGGCGGAGGGGTTTGGTGAGAGTTTTTCCTAAATGGGTGTTTTTTCTGCGGAGTTGACATGTCGCGTATGAAAGCCATGTTTGCGGGGTTGGTTGCTGGGGTTGTCGTTGTTGCGGTGGTGCCGTCGGCGGCGTTGGCGGGGGAGTCTGGTCCGATCCCTGCGTTGAACGAGGGGATTGGCACGGCGGTGGCGGCGGTGGTGGTGTTTTTGGTCTGCGCGGTCGTGCTGGGGGTGTTTGTTTGGCCGAAGATTTCTCAGGCGCTTGTCGAGCGTGAGGAGAAGATCAAGAGCGAGATCGAGGCGGCTGAGCAGGCGCGAGCGCAGGCGAGCGTGGCGTTGGAGCAGTACCAGCGGAGTTTGGCCGAGGCGCGTGCGGAGGCACAGAAGATGATCGATGCAGCCAAGGCGCAGATGGGCGTGCAGCTGACGGAGATGAAGCTCAGGGGCGAGGCCGAGGCGGCGGCGTTGAAGGCCAAGACGATGGCGGAGATCGAGGCGGCCAAGAAGCAGGCGATCTCGGACATTTACGGCTACTCATCGACGCTGGCAACGCAGGTGGCGGGGAAGATTCTCCGGCGTGAGGTTGGCGTTGCAGACAACGTGCGGCTGATGGACGAGGCGTTAGCCGGGCTGGGGCAGCGGTGAGGTGTTGTTGATGCAGTTGGTGTGGTGTGAGGTTGTTGTGGACGTGCAGTATCGCAGTGAAGATAGAACCAGAGGCCCCCGCGAGCGTGGGGTGCCGGGTGCAGGTGAGGCCAAGCATGCCATTGATTGATTCCAAGCCCGATGCCGTTGCCTTGATTTATGCCCGAGCGCTGTTTGATGTGGTGCGTACGGGCGCCGGGGCGGGTGGTGTGCAGCGGGCGGCCGAGGGTGCGCTTGCGGAACTGCAGCAGGTGCTAGAGGAGGCACGGCAGGACGAGCGTTTTGGGGAGTTTTTGTCTTCGCGGATCGTTGACAGCGACCGGCGGAGCGTGTCGATCGAGGCGATCTTCGGGGGGCGGTTCTCGCCGATGGTTGTGAACTTTCTGAAGGTGCTCAACGACAAGGGCCGGCTGTACATGCTCCCGGGTGTGGTGCAGGCGTTTGACTCGGTGGCGCAGCAGAGTTTCGGGCGAGTGGAGGTGGAAGTAACAACGGCCACGCCGATGGATGAGCAGGAGCGCGGTGCGCTGTCGGCGAGCCTTGCCAAGAAGCTCGGCAAGACGCCGGTGCTGCACTGCAAGGTGAACCCGGCGTTGATCGGTGGGATTCAGATACAGATCGGCGACGAGTTGATTGACACGAGCATTGCCACACGGCTGGGGCAGATCCGCGAGCAGATGGGCACGCGCGGGTCGGCGGTGGTGCGTGCAGGGGCGGAGAGGCTCATGTCGCTGTGATGATGGTGGGGTAGATGGGGGAGGGGTTTGTGTGCCGTGCGTAGCCGGAACGGTGCGTGGGGGGTGTGGGTTTTGGGGGTAGAGCGTGTTATGCACTTGAGCGAGAGTGCCCGATGATCGGGCACGGCAAGGAAGCCGTATCTCGGCGGTGCTACGGATGACCAGCGGGTGTTTGTGGCCGCGTACCTGGCCCTGATGGGTGAGGCCGCGCCTCAGCGGGGGCATGACGTGCGCGAGGTGTTCAACGCGCTGCGGTGGGTTGGGCGGGCGGCGGGTCGAGCAGCAGGGCTGTGGCGCGTCGGAGGGCGCGGGCGTCGGCCTTGGTGAGGCGGTCGACGTAGCCGGTGTCGGCGGCCGAGAGCGCCCGGCTGGTGCGCTCGCGGATGCGCTCGCCCTTGGGCGTGAGGCGGACCTCGACCTCGCGGCCGCTGGAGGGTGAGCGTCGGCGCGTCAGCAGCCCGTCGGCCTCCATGCGTTCGACGATCTGCGAGGTGCCGGGGAGGTCCATGGCCAGCGTTTGGGCGATGTGCGTGAGCGTGCTCGGCTTGTGGCGATCGCAGACCGCCAGGACATACATCCGGGGCGGGTTCATGCCGGGGGGGAAGTGGCGCTTGTAATACACCTGGATCGCTCGCCAGCCGACGTAGTAGTTGAAGCAGACCAGTTCACTGAGTTGCTCGCGGGTCATCATGGGCCGGCCTTTGGTGGGCGGGTCTTCTTGCGGGGTGCCTTGGCCTGCGCACCGGCGCGTGGTGCGGGTTTGGTGGGACGGGTGGGCTTGGCTTGTTCTTTAGCGATTGTCCGCAGCGCGCGGGCGACGAGCCAGGTGGTGTGGGTGGTTTTGGATTCTTTGGACCACTGTGCGCACAGGCGTTTGGCCCACTCGGGTTGGCTTTTGCTGGCGTCGTTGATCCAGTTGGCGGCCGAGGCGAGGACGTATCGGCTGGGGTCGCTGCGGACGG
This sequence comes from bacterium, assembly GCA_046339895.1. Lineage (GTDB taxonomy): Bacteria > Planctomycetota > Phycisphaerae > Phycisphaerales > UBA1924 > JAJTGZ01. Next base: position 56,902 of record JBKDDT010000019.1, read on the forward strand.
CGTTCAGGAGCGGCTCGGCCGGGGATGGGTCGTCCTTGAGGGCCTCGATGTGGGTGCACCAGACGCCGCGCGGGCGTGTGGCCTCGATGGCGCATCGACGGATGTTGGCGTCGGGGTCGAGCACCCACGGCGCGAGCAGCGTGATTGCCCGCGGCAGGTCGGCGGCCAGGTGCGGGCGCAGCGCATCCCAGGCGCACTCGCGGCCGGCTTGGGAGCGGTCGGCGGCAAAGAGCCTGGCCGTGCGCAGGCGTGCGTGCAGGTCGCGGCCCTGGTCGAGGCCGTGGGCCAGGCCGAGCCAGGCACGGACCATGTCTGAGGGGTGGTGGGCCAGTTGGCGGAGCGTTGAGGCATGGGCGTGCGAGTGGGCGAGGGCCGAGTGAAGGTCCGCCGCGGTGCCCTTGAGGCGTTGCATGAACGGCAACGGGCGCCGATCGGCGGCGGCCTTGGAGAGTTGGCGTGCGTGTGCGTCCAGGCCTGCGTCGCGGCAGGCGACGGCGATGAGCGTGGGCATGTCGATGGCGAGCCATTCGACGAGGGTGAATGTTTCGTTGCGCCCGGCGTTGAGCGTGTCGAGCACGGGGGGCGGGATGTTGGTGATGCGCGTTGCGCCCTTGCGTCGCGGGCCGGGCGCGGGCGGTAGCGGGGGGAGGTCGTCGAGGGTTGGCCAGTCGATGGCGGGGGTCATGGGGTGCGTCCCGGCAGGATGTCGCCTCGCGTCGGGTGGCCCAGCGGGGTGCGGCTTGCCGTTGTTTGTCGTGAATGGCGCATAGCGGCGATTTCCGGGTCGATCTGGCTGCCGAGTGTTAGCCCTCAGTGCTGTGCAGCGCGATGCAGTTGCCTTCACTGTCCTCGAACTCTGCCACAAACCCAAGCTCCCCGATGGGAGTCTTGGGATACAGCACAGCCCCGCCCGCCGTGACCGCCCGTGCGAGTGTCATGTCAATGTTGTCGACCGTGAAGTACAACCGGCAGCCCTGCTTGCCTGGCACGTAGCTGTCTCCCATGGCGAGGGCACCGCCGGCACCTGTACCGGCGGGGTCGGTCGGGAAGAAGGCCATCAGATTGCCGTCAATCTCGCCGCGTTCAAGCGTGAACCGGAAGACGGATTCGTAGAACGCCACGGCCCGGCCCATGTCGTGGACCGCGATCTCAAAGTATTTGACGACGGCACTCATGGGGTGCGTCCGGGCACGATGTCGCCGCGGGTGAGGGTCATCTGGGGGCCGTTGATCATGCTGAACCATACGCCGACGTCAGGTTTGCTTGGGAGGGACTTGGCCGCGGCGTCGTGCGAGAGGGCGTCGGTCCAGCGTACCAGGTGCACCCACTGCCCGTCGGGCGCCAGGGCGAGTTCGTGCGAGAGCAGGCCGGGGGTGGCGCGGAAGTGGGGCTCGGCGTTGTCGAAGGCGTCGAGGAATGCCCGGCGTGTGGTGCCGGGTTTGGCGCGGAAGACGACGGCTTCGAGGTGTGCTGGCGGTGTGGTGGCGTAGCGCAGCGAGCGGAGCACGCGCGGGTGGATGATGCTGACGGTCGAGAAGTCGACGCGCGAGAGCAGCGACAGCGCCTCGGGCGAGGACATGAACACGAGCGATGCGTCCTCGGCCTGTTCGAGCGATTCCCAGACGACGGCGTCGATGAGCAGCCCGTCGGCGCTGCGGGCGATCTGACGCTGCTCGAACCCCGGGAGCGTCGGCAGGTAGGCACCGACGCGGGCCGAGGCGTCGTCGATCTCGGCGGTCGTCGCCGGCGGGGTGGCGCGGAAGCGGAGGAGCTCGAGCGTCCGCCCGCCGGGGGTGCACCCGGCCTGCGGGGGGAGGGCCGCCGGCGAGAGCGTGGGAGCCGGTTCGTGCTTGTTGGTACTATGTGTATGCAAATGGTTCATGCACACATAGTAAGGCTCGGCGTCGGGCGGGTCAAGCCTGGGCGCGGCCCGGTTGATGGTGGCTCGGTCGAGCCACGCCGGCGCGGGATACGTTTGGCGTATGCCACGCCGGATCACCACGATCCTCGGTCACATCAGCGAAGAGAGCTACTGCGGCGAGTTGCACCGCGCCTACGCCGGGGGGGCCGTCGCGGCCGGGCACGAGGTCCGTCAGATCGTGCTGCCGCGGCTGGGGTTCGACCCAATCCTGCGTGAGGCGTACCGCCGGCCGATGCCCCTGGAGCCCGACCTGGTTCTTGCCCAGGAGGCGATGGTGTGGGCGGAGCACCTGGTGTTTGTGTATCCGACCTGGTGGGGGCAGCAGCCGGCGTTGCTGCGCGGGTTTGTGGATCGGACGTTTTTGCCGGGGTGGGCGTTCAAGTACCGCGAGAACTCGGCATGGTGGGACAGGCTGTTGGCCGGTCGTTCGGCGCGGCTGATCGTGACGATGGGTGCCCCGCCGTGGTACGACCTGCTGGTGTACCGCGGTTCGAGCCGCCGGGGGATGAAGAAGGCCGTGCTCGAGTTTTGCGGCGTCAAGCCCGTCGGCGTAACGGCCATCGGCCCGGTCCGACGCTCGACGCCCGAGTGGCGTCAGCGATGGATCGGCCGTGTTGCTGAGCTGGGACGCGCGGGCGAGTGACCCAGAACCGCGCGCCGGGGGTGGGGCCTGCGGAAGGGCGCGGTGAACCCGCGTGCCTGGCTCGGCGGATGATCAAGGATCTTTTGGGGGTGGTGTGGTTTGGGGCGCGGGGCGTTTGGCGGGGTCGTTATCCTTGTCTTTGTCTGGATCCTTGCCCTTGTCGTCGTCGGGTTTCTTGTCGTTGTCTTTGTTTTCTAGGGGTTTTTGAGCGGGTGGGGTGGGTGGTTTTTTTTTCTTGTTTGCGGGGTTGTTTTCGGGGGCGGGTTCGTAGCCGCGGAGGTGGCGGGTCATGTCGCGGCCGAACTCGGCCATGCGGTCGCGCTGGGCGGGTGTGGTGTTCCCTTGGCCGACGCGGTTGACGAGTTGTGCGAAGCCTGCGACGCCGGCGGCGTTGACGGGTGTGCCTGGGCCGGGCATCTGCTGCTCGTCGCTTTTTGCTTGTTTTTTCATGCGTTTGAGGCGTGCGTCGTCGTCGGCGTCGCCGGGCAAGCCGGTGAGGTCCTCGCCGAGTTTGGCAAAGTCGATGGCGGCCTGGTCGAGGTAGGCCCGGCGGTCGCTCGGATCGGTCTTGGCGTAGTCCTGTGCGAACTTGTCCCAGACGTCGACCATGAGGCGCTCGGCGTTCTTTTGCAGTTGGGCGCGGGCCTTGCCTGTGATCCCCTCGGCGAAGGCGGCCATGAGGGCCGAGTCCCCCGAGTCCATCCCGCGGAGGCGTTTGAGCATCTCTTGGAGCAGGCGGAGGCGCTCGTCGACGGGGAGTTTGTTGAAGTCGTCGGAGACGAGCGTGTAGTCGAGGACGTCCTCGAGATCGGCGGCGAAGATGTCGGGCGTCGAGCGCGGGCGCAGGGCGACGAAGGCCATCGCGCTGCCGACGCACAGGAGCACGACGAGTGTGCTGACAAGCCCCCTGCGGAGTGCGGGGCGGGCGCGGAGTTGCTCGGCGGCTGTGCGATACAGGCGTGCAATGGTCGCGCCGGCCGACTCGCGGTATCCGCCGCCGGCGGTGATGGAGCGGAGGCCCTTGACGCTCTGGGGTGGCTTGAAGTCCTTGGGTGTCAGGAGTGGGTCCATTGGGTGGTTCCTGGGGGTCGGTTCATCAGGGCGGGGGCGACACGGCTGCGCCTGCGCCGCTGAGGGAGTCTTGGATTTCTTGGATGCGGTTTTCTTCGGGGAAGTTCATCCAGTCGACGCGCCAGTCGCCGAAGTAGAGGGCGTTTTTGCCGGTCTGTGCGCCGCCGACGTTTTTGTGCCAGCCCTGCGCGTCGCCGAGGATGGGGAAGTCGTTGTTGGCTTCGAAGAACTTGGTGGTGGAGAACTGGACAGAGCGTTCGATCTCTTGGATGGAGGGTGCGCCGCCGCCTGTGGGGTTGAAGTTGCGGCCAACCTCGACGGCGCGGATGACGACGCCGCCCCAGTACTCGTAACTGCTGCCGGAGGCGACGCCGGCTTCGGGGTCCTTGTCGGAAGGGCAGAAGTAGGGGTCTTTGGGGAGGTATTTGCTGGCGGGGTCGTTGGGGTCGGTGCGGATAGGGGCGGCAGAGTCGAGGTAGGGCTGGAGAATCTCCCAGAGGGCCTTGCGTTGGTTGCCGGCGAGGGCGGGGCCGCCGAAGACGCGGGCATCGGGGATGAGGTCTTTGTGCTCTCTGCGGTAGCCTTCCATGGCGATGCCGAAGGAGCGGAGGTTGACGAGGCACTTGGTGCGCTGGGCGCTCTGGCGTGCCTTGGCCAGCGAGGGCAGGAGGATGCCGACGAGCAGGGAGATGATGGTGAGGACGACGAGGAGCTCGATGAGTGTGAAGCCGGCCTTGCTGGCCTTGGGTGAGGTTGGGGCAGTGGACGAGGTGGTGAGAGTGGTCTGCACGGTCGGGGTCCTCAAAAGAACAACTCCCAAGGTTCTGGCTCGGGTAGGGGTGTATATCGGCTGGGTAGGGTGAGGTTGCAGGCTGGGAGATGATTGGTCGAGTTCCCGAACGCGACCCGGACGCCGGGGTGCGGAGGTGTGCTATGTTGCCAATAGTCCCTCCCATACCCGCGTAGGAGGAAGGTGAAATGGTCCAGATCGAGATGCCAACTGAGGATGGGCAAGGGGAGCTGTTGTTGCTGCCCGAGCCGGTGCGTGTAACCCGGCTGGGGGGTGTGGTGCGGTTGCCTGAGCGGTTGACGATCTCGGGGCTGGATGCGGGGGTTGCCAGCCGAATGCTTGGGGAGGTGGTGGAGCCTGCGGCGGGTGGTGTAGGGGTGATTTCGGCGGTTGTGCAGACGCTGGCAGATGTGCCCGGGGCGGGTGTGGGGGAGCAGCGGTATGCGATGCGTGTGGCGGGGGCGGAGGTTCCTGGTGGTGCGGTGGTGCGGATTGCGGCGCCTTCGGTGTCTGGGGCAAGGCACGCGCTGAGCACGCTTAGGCAGTTGCGGCGGAGGTTTGGTGGGCGCTTGCCGGGGTTGTTTATTGAGGATGCACCGGCGTTTGCGGTGCGTGGGGTGATGCTGGACATCAGCCGGTGCAGGGTGCCGACGATGGTGCGGCTGTTTGAGATTGTTGAGCTGCTGGCGGGGTTGAAGGTCAACCACTTGCAGTTGTACACCGAGCACACGTTTGCGTATCGGGGGCATGAGCAGGTGTGGGCGGGTTCCTCGGCGATGACGCCTGGGGAGATTGAGAGGCTCGACGAGCACTGCCGGTCGTTTGGGGTGGAGCTGGCGGCGAACCAGAACTTGTTCGGGCATATGCACAGGTGGCTGAAGCACCGGGCGTATGCGCACCTGGCCGAGACGCACGGGGATTGGATGTTTGATGTGTGGCCGAGGTCCGGGCCGTTTAGTCTGTGCCCGACGGACCCGGCGAGTGAGGTTTTTGTAGCCGGGCTTCTGGACCAGATCGCGCCTGTCTTTCGATCGCCCCTTATCAACATCGGGTGCGATGAGACATACGACATTTCCTTTGGGCGGAGCAAGGAAGCGGTGCGGTCGCGGGGTCGGGCGCGGGTGTATCTGGAGTTTGTTGGCAAGGTTGCGGCGCTGTGCCGGGCGCGGGGGAAGAGGCCGATGTTCTGGGCGGACATTGTTCTGCACGAGCCTGGTGTGGTGGCAGATTTGCCCGAGGGGTTGCTGGGGTTGTGCTGGGGGTATGAGCCGGACTCGGCGTTTGCCCAGTGGCTCGGCGCGTTTGCACAGGCCGGTCGCCCGGCGTGGGTCTGCCCGGGAACGAGTTCGTGGCGGGCGTTCTTTGGGCGCAGCAGCGAGCGGACGGGGAACATCATGGCGGCGGTCGGTGCGGGGGTGGCGCGCGGTGCGGGGGGTGTGCTGACGTGCGACTGGGGGGATGAGGGGCATCGGCAACAGTGGCCGATGAGCGCGGTGGGGCTTGCGCACGGGTCCGCGGCGGGTTGGAACCCGGCGCACGCGGGGGAGCTCCCCTTGCGGGCCGTGAGCCTGCATGCCTTGGGTGATGCGACGCTGGCGTCGGCGGGTTTTATTGAGCGGGTGAGCGAGGTGGACAAGCCTTTGCGTGAGATTGGTGCGGCGTTTAGCGTGCCGGGTGCGACGGGACGTCTGCGCAATGCCAGCGCTTTGTTCTGCGATTTGCATCACGGGTTGGAGTCGGCGCTTGGGGTGGGGACGATCGGGCAGTGGCGAGCGGTGGCCGAGGCTTTGGCTGGGGAGCGGGTGCCAGCGGGTTTGGGGGGGTTGCTCGGCGAGCAGTTGGGGCATGCGCTGGAGGTTTCGCGTTTGTCGGCGGCGCGAGCGGTGGCCCGGCGGTACAAGGGTGGGGTGTCAGCCGAGGGCCGGCGTGTGCTCTGCGAGCGGCTGGCCGCGTGCACCGAACAGTTTAAGAGGTTGTGGTTGATCGACTCGCGTCCAGGGGGGCTTGACGAGAGCGTGGGCAAGTATGAGGGCGTGCTGCGGGGGATGATGGAGGGCGGGCGATGAGCGGGCGTTTGGTGATCGGGTGTATGACGGGCACGAGCATCGATGGGCTGGACGCGGCGCTGGTGCGCGTGGAGGGATCGGGTCTGGGGATGCGTGCGGCGTTTGTGCGCGGGTTGTCGCGTGAGTTTTTACCTGAGTTGGGTGGGGCGCTGCGTGATCTGGCCGAGCAGCGGCCCGCGACGGCCGAGGCGGTGGCAAGGGCGAATCAGGCGTTGACGTTGCTGCACGCGGAGGTGGTTTCGGAGTTGATGGGTGGTGCCGGTGGTGCGGTGGTGCTGGTATGCGTGCACGGGCAGACGGTGTTTCATCAGCCGCCGGTGAGTTGGCAGATGTTTAATCCGGGGTTGCTGGCGCAGCGTGTGGGCGTGCCGGTGGTGTGCGATCTTCGGCAGGGGGACCTGGCGGCGGGTGGGCAGGGTGCGCCGATCACGCCGTTGGCGGACTGGGTGCTTTTTCGCAGCGCGACGGAGCGGCGGGGGGTGGTGAACCTGGGTGGGTTTTGCAACGCGACGGTGCTGGGGCCTGGGGGAGATGCGGTGCCGGGGTCGATCAGCGGTGGGGATATCTGCGTGTGCAACAACCTGCTCGACGCGGTGGCCCGGCGTGTGATGGGGGTGCGGTTTGACCAGGACGGCGCCTCGGCGGCGGGTGCCGAGCCTGATGCGGATGCGACCGATGATTTGCTGGGGATTCTGACGGCCCAGCGTGCCAAGGCGGGTAGGAGGTCGCTGGGAACGGGCGATGAGGTGGCCAGCTGGATCGGCCGGCATTGGCGTGGCGGTGCGGGGCTGAGCGGTGCGACGCTGGCGGCCAGCGCGTGCGAGGGGATCGGGCAGACGATCGCCGAGGCGACGCGCGGGGTGGATCGGGTGCTGCTGGCGGGGGGGGGCGTGCGCAATCGGGCGCTGGTGCGGGCGATTGCCAGTTGCGCCTCGGCGGCAGTTGAGACAACGGGGAGCGTGGGTGTGCCTGTGGAGTTTCGTGAGGCCGTGTGCTTTGCGGTGCTCGGGGCGTTGTGCGCTGATGGGGTGCCGATCACGCTGCCGGGGGCGACGGGGGTGGGTGTGGCACCGATCGCGGGGGTTTGGGCAGGTGTGGGCGTGGGCGTGGGGGTGAAGGTTACTTGAAGGTGAGCAAGTCGAGCATATTGGCGTGCTCGGCGACGTCGTGGACGCGCAGCAGGCGTGCGCCTTGGCAGGCGTGGAGCAGTGAGAGCGAGATGCTGGCGGGGAGGCGGTCGGCGGGTGTGTGCCCCGGCGGGAGTTTCATGTACGCGCCAACGAAGCTCTTTCGGCTGATGCCGCTAAGGATCGGGTAGCCGAGCTCGGCAAGTTCGTCGGTGCGTTCGATGAGTTCAAGGTTCTGCGCGACGGTCTTGCCGAAGCCGAGGCCTGGGTCGAGGATGATGGCGTTAGCGGGGATGCCGGCTTGGACGGCGGCGAGGGCGCGCTGGGTGAGGTAGTGCCCGACGTCGTGGAGAACATCGTCGTAGCGAGGCGTGGCATCGGCGGTGTAGTTGGTGGAGTATTGGTCCGCGCCCGGCGGGCGGAGGCGGTGCATGAGGATGATGCCGCGGTTGCGCCGGGCGCAGAGGGCGAACATCTCGGGGGATTCGGTGCCCGCCGAGACGTCGTTAACGGCGTCTGCCCCGGCATCGAAGGCGGCATCGGCGACGGCGGCGCGTGTGGTGTCGATGGTGATCAGCGGGGCGTGGCCAAGGGTTTGGCGGATGGCGGTGATGGCAGGTATGACGCGAGCGAGTTGCTCATGGTCGGGGACGGGCTCGGCACCGGGGCGCGTGCTTTCGCCGCCGAGGTCGACGCCGATGGCGCCGGCGGCGAGCATGGTGGCGGCGCGTTCGGCGGCGGATCGGGGCGTTGGGAGGGTGCCGCCGTCGTAGAAGCTGTCGGGGGTGGTGTTGATGATGCCGAGGATTTTGGGGGTGGGCAGGTCGAAAACCTTCCCCGGTGCGGCGTGCCAGGTGAGGGTGGTGGTGTGCTTGTACATCTTTGCGGGTGTTGGTTGCTAGTGCAGGGAGCGGTACCAGGCGACCTGCTTGGCGACGCCCTGGGCGAAGGGGGTCGCGGGGTTGTAGCCCAGTTCGGCGCGTGCGCGTGTGAGGTCGGCGTAGGTGAGTTGGACGTCGCCGGGCTGGGCCTGGCCTGGGATGAGGATGGGGGCCTTGCCGAGGGTTGTTGAGACGGTTGCGATCATCTCGTTGACGGTGATGGGTGTGCTGTGCCCGAGGTTCCAGACGCGGTACCCGTGGGCGTCGATACGTTGATAGGCGGCGATGATCCCAGCGACGGCGTCGTCGATATAGGTGCAGTCGCGTGCCATGGTCCCGTCGCCGAAGAGGGTGATGGGCTGATCACGGGAGATTTTCTCGATGAAGGTGCTGACGCCGAGGTCGGGGCGTTGGCGTGGGCCGTAGACGGTGAAGAAGCGGAGCATGGCCACGGGTTGTTTGTGCAAGTTGAAGTGCGTCCAGGCGATGATTTCGCAGGCGCGTTTGCTGGCGGCGTAGGGGGAGATGGGGTAGTCGACGTTAAGGTCTTCGTGAAAGGGGGGCGTGGTGCAGTTGCCGTAGACACTGCTGGAGGAGGCGCAGACAACGCGTCGGCAGGCGCCGGCGTGGAACTGCTTGCGTGCCTCGTTGAGGACGACGGCCGTGGCCGTTACGTTGGCGTGCGTGTACCCGACGGGGTCGGCGACGCTGAGGCGTGGGTTGGCCTTGGCGGCGAGGTGGATGACGCCGTCGAAGGTGTGGCGGGCGAAGAGGTCGGCGGCGGCCTGCTGGTCTGTCAGGTCCATCTCGGTGAAGGTGAGGTTGCCGTGGGAGGGTGTGCCCGAGATGGATTGGGCGTGTGCGAGGTTGAGTTGTTTTCGTGCGCGTGGGTAGAAGGGGTCGAAGTTGTCGATGCCGACGACGTTGTAGCCTCGCGCGAGGAGGGCAGAGGCGAGGTGCCCGCCGATGAACCCGGCGATGCCGGTGAGCAGGATGGGGTGGGCAGGGGGCAAGTGTGCTTTGGGTGGTGGCTTGCGGGATCAGGTGAGGGTAGCGGCTCGGGGGGTTGTTGTGGGGTCGGTGGTGGTGGATTGTTAACGCTGCAATCGAAAACACCCCGCCGGGGAGGGGTTGAGATGCTTGGAATCTTGCGATCCGCTTTACTGCTCCCCCAGCACCGCCTTGCCGCGTAGGACGTGGTGGTAGGCCTGGGCGAACCTGTGCGCCTCGTCGCGCACGGCTTGCAGCAGCCTGAGGCCCAGGTTCCCGCGTGAGAGTTTGCGTGGCTCTGCTTCACCTTGGACGTAGACGAGCTCTTCTTTCTTTGCCAGGCTCACAACCATCGGGGGCATGGCCTGGAGGGTTGCAAAGGCCTCCATCGCAGCGGCGAGCTGGCCGGGGCCGCCGTCGATGAGGATGACGTCGGGATACAGCTCCTGCCCGGCACCGGCCTCGCGGAAGCGTCGGCTGATGACCTCGCGCATGGCGGTGTAGTCGTCGTTGCCCGCGCTGTTGATCTTGAACCGGCGGTACTGCTCCTTGAACGGCCGGCCGTCCATGAAGCAGACCTTGCTGGCAACGGTCTGGTTGCCCATCAGGTGCGCGATGTCAATGCCCTCGACGCAGCGGACCGGGTTCTCGACCTTCAGCAGCCTCTGCAAACTCCGGCACCCCCCCCCCGGGTCAGCCAAGAGGGCCTCGGTTTCGGGCTGGAACCCATCGGAGACGCGACCACGCTCGCCGAGTTTTTCGAGTGTCTTGATCTGATCGCGCAGCACCGCGGCGTGCTCGAACCGCTGCGCGCGGCTCGCCTCGTTCATCTCCGCCTGCAGCTCGCGCAGCATCACGCTCTGCTTGGAGTTGAGGAACCGCACAAACCGGTCAACATCCACCCGGTATGCCCCCGGCGAGATGCGCTCGGCGCACGGGGCCGTGCAGCGGTCGATCGCGTGCAGCAGGCAGGGGCGGAAGAAGCGGTTGCGTTTGTCCCCGGCGACGATGTCCAGCCCGCAGGTGCGGAACTTGAACACCCGTTGGAGCATCTGCACGCCCTCGCGAAGGGCGTTGCTGTTGGTGAAGGGCCCAAAGACCTTGGAACCCAGGTCTGCGTGCTGGCGCGGGTCGCGTGTAACGAGCACGCGCGGGTAGTCTTCGCGCTGGGTGACGATGAGGTAGGGGAAGGTCTTGCCGTCTTTGAGCCGGGTGTTGAACCTGGGCGTGGGGCGGAGGTCTTTGACCAGTCTGGCTTCTGTCAGCAGGGCCTCCCACTCACTCTGGCAGGGGATCGCTTCGATGTCTTCGATGACCTCGAGCATCGGCTGTTTTTGTGGGCCCAGGTCGGCCGAGGGAACGAAGTAGCTGCTGGCGCGGTCGGGGAGGTTGAGGGCTTTGCCGACGTAGACGACGGTGCCCTGGGCGTCTTTCATGAGATAGACGCCGGGCCCGGCGGGCAGATCGCGTGCCTGTTTGAGCAGCCGGGCGAGGCGGGCTTGTCGGGGTTGGTCCACGGCGGATCATACTGGAGCGGTCCGCCGCCGGTTCGGGCACGCCGTGCTGGCACCTATCCTGCGGGCCTATGAAAGCCAGCGTCGCGTGGATCAACGCCTATCTGTCGCCCGGAGACCTCACCGGCGAGCAGGCCCAGGACCTGCTCACCTTTGCCGGGCTGCCGATCGACAGCACCACACCCCTGCCGGGCGGGGACGTGCAGTTGGAAGTCGAACTGACGAGCAACCGGGGGGATTGCCTCTCGCACGTGGGGCTGGCGCGCGAAGTTGCAGCCCTGAGTGGGCGGGGGTTCACGCCACCGGCCTGGGCTGCTGTCAGCGCCTCGGCGGGGGCGTGGGCCGGGGGCGTGGGTGTTGAGAACCGGTGCAAGGCCGCCGGGTGCCCTGCGTTTGTGCTGTACTGTATCCGGGGCGTGAAGGTTGGGCCATCGCCGCAGTGGCTGCGCACACGCCTGGAGGCCATCGGCCAGCGTTCGATCAACAACGTTGTCGACGTAACCAACTTTGTCCTGCACGAACTGGGCCAGCCCTCGCACGTCTTTGACCGCAACGCCGTTGCTGGTAGCTCGCTGGTGGTTCGCCCCGCGGCAAAGGGTGAAAAACTTCCTCTGCTCGACGGGCAGACGATCACGCTGGGTGGTGGTGAACTGGTGATCTGCGACGGTCCCGAGGGGGCTCGCCCGATCAGTTTGGCGGGGGTCATGGGTGGCTCGGCGACGGCCGTGTCTGAGCGCACCAGCGATGTGCTGCTGGAGGTCGCCACGTGGGACCCTGTGCTGGTGCGTCTGGCCGCACGCAGGCACAATCTTCGCACCGACGCCGGGCACCGCTACGAGCGATTTGTCGACCAGCGGACGATGCCCGCCGCGGCGGCGCGGCTCATCGAGCTGCTGCTGGAAGTGGCCGGGGGGAAAGTCGAACCCACCTTTGCCAGCGGCAACAGCCCTGATGCGCCGGCGACGCAGGTCGTCCTTCGGGTCCGGAGGCTCGAATCTGTGTTGGGGTTGACGATCGATGCCGAGGTCGTTGAGCGCATCCTGCGTGCGCATGGGTTTGACGTGCAGGCTGAGGGAGGGCCGGACGGGGCGCAGTGGCGGGTTGTTGTGCCGGCGCATCGGCATGACGTCAGGATCGAGGTGGACCTGATCGAGGAGGTCATCCGCACGCACGGGTACGACAAGTTGACGATCCCCGAGGTGCTGGGCGTGCGCGTTGCGCCGCTGCAGGGCACCGAGCAGGGGAGGCGGGAACTGACGCGTGTGTTAACGGGTTTGGGGTACTTTGAGGCCGTGACGTTCAGTTTCACCAGCGGCAAACAGGCGGAGATGTTCCTCCCGGCGGGTGTGCAGTTGGTGCGGGTCAGCGACGGCCGGCGCGGCGAGGAGGGCGTCTGCCGGCCCAGCGTGCTGCCCGGGCTGCTGGCGTGCAGGCGGGCAAACCAGGATGCGCGCGTGCATGCCGAGGGTGGTGTTCGGCTCTTTGAGATCGCGGCGGTCTTTGCCCAGGACGCCAGCACGGGCGCGAGCGCCGAACGCCGGGTGCTGGCGCTGCTGGCCGACGCGCCAGCCGCGGGCTCGGCCATGGAGCGCAAGCAGGGGGCGATCGGCACGATCCGCGGCAGCGTCGAGCGTGCGGTGTCTGCACTGGCCGGGGGTGGTGCGGGGCTTGCGTTTGTGCCCCAAAGCGCCGGCGGTCTACCCGGGTTGGACCCGGCGGCGACGATCATGCTCGCTGGCAAGCCGATCGGCGTGCTCGGGTTGGCCAGTGCGCAGGCGATCGCGCTCTACGACCTGCAAGGGCCGGTCGCGCTGGCGGAGGTGGAGGTCCAGCCGCTGCTGGAGGCCTTCCCCCCACGCTCGGCGGTGCGTGAACTGCCGACGACCCCGGCCGTCGAGCGCGACCTGAGCCTGATCGTCGGCGAGGGTGTCCTCTGGTCGCAGATCGAGGGCGTGCTCTCAGCGACGAGGCCCGCGCTGATCGAATCGTGGCGGTTCCTGGGCACCTATCGGGGCAAGCCGTTGAACGCCGGGCACAAGAGCGTTACGCTGCGGATGACCTTCCGCGACCCGACGCGGACGCTGCGCGACGAAGAAGTAACTCCGCAGGTGCAGGCCGTCGTCGGTGCGATGCAGTCGCAACTGGGCGCGACGCTGCGGGTATGAGCGCGGTGCCCGTGGTGCAGGCTTTTAGCCTGCTCTGTGATTAAAACGCTGTAGTACATACGCAGTCGCAAAACGATCTCCCGCCGACGGCACCCCGGTTGTCGTTATACGCTCTTGCTCCGTGAACGCATCGAGCCTTGCCAGATCGGCCCTTGGCTACGCCACCTACGGCACCATGCGTGCCGTGCTGGCGGCGGCGACGGTCGGCGACCCGGACGCGACGATCGCCGCGGCAGCACAGATGGGGCGGGCGTTTGCGCGGTCGCCGTTCAACCGCAAGCGCCTCGATCGGGCGGCGGACAACCTCAAGGAGGCCTTCCCGGACTGGACAGAGCAGCGCCGGCGTGCGTACGCCGTGCACGGGTATGAGCACCTGGCGATGCTCGCGGTGGAGATCGCCGGCACCAACCGGATCATGAACCAGGACGGGTGGCCCGAGCGTGCCCGGCTGCACGATATATCCAAGGCCCTGGACAAACTGCTCACGGGCAAGTCGGTGATCCTGGTTACTGGGCATGTGGGCAACTGGGAGCTGACAGGACAGCTCATCGCGATGCTGCAGTTCAAGGTGCACGCGCTCTATCGGCCGCTGGACCTACGGCCGATGGACGCGTGGCTGCAGCAGAGCCGGTCGAGGCGGGGGCTCTACCTGATTGATAAGTTTGGCGCGGCCAAGCGGCTGCCGGGGATTATCGACCGGGGTGAGTGCCCGGCGTTTGTCGCCGATCAGAACGCGGGGGACCGCGGGCTGTTTGTGCCGTTCTTTGGTCGGCTGGCGAGCACGTACAAGGCGATCGGCCTGACGGCAGCGCGGTACGGGATACCGGTGGTCGTCGGGTGGTGCAAGCGTGTGGGTGGGGAGGTTGTCGGGCCGGCGGGTGAGGGGGCCAAGGTCCGGCCACGGGCGTTGCGGTTTGACCTGCACGTTGCCGATGCCTTTGGACCGGAGGACTGGGAGAACCAGCCGGACCCGGTGTTTTATATCGCGGCTCGGTACAGGCGTGCGCTGGAGGATGCGATCCGCGAGGCGCCGGAGCAGACGCTGTGGATGCACCGGTTCTGGAAGAGCCGGCCCCGGCATGAGCGTGAGGGGAAGCCGTTCCCGAAGGCCTTGGTGCAGAAACTATCAGAGTTGCCGTGGATGACCGATGGGGAACTGGGCAAGATCATCGCAAGGAGTGAGCGCGATGCCGTGGAGTGGGCGCAAGGGCCTCGGACGGTGAGGGGTTTGGGGAAGGAAAAGCGGAAGGATGAGCAGGGGGATGAGATTGGGTTTGAGGGGTGAGAGTGGGCCTGTGAATAGGCGGGCTGGGAAGCCCGCCCCACCAGCTGGGAAGCCCGCCCCACCGGGGTTCAGGCCATGCCTGCGAGGACGTTCATGCCGGCGCGGTCGGTGCCGCGTTCTTTGGCGCAGGCGTCGATGATGCGCTGGGCCGTGCGGACGTTTGCCAAGCCCGCCGCGGCGTCGACCTCCGGGCGTTGGCCTGTGCGCACGGCCTGCAAAAAGGCCTTGATCTCCTCGACGATCGGCTCGCCCTCGTCGACCTGCAGGTCCTCCATCTGCACCAGCTCTGACCACTTCATGTTCGACAGGTCGGCGCCCTGGCGGAGCATGTTCCGAAGCTCGGCCATCTGGCCCTGGTTGGCGGTGCGCCGGATCATGACGCCGGCCTTTGCGCCGTAGTCGATTTTGACGTAGGCGTTCTCGCCGGTGATGCGAGTAACGCGCTCGGTTTTGAGGGCCAGGCGCGAGCAGGTGATGTTGGCCACGCATGTGCCCGTGGGCAGGCGCCACGTCAGGCGGGCGTTGCAGATGTCCTCGTGCTCGGTGATGACCGCAACGCCCGAGGCCTGGACCTCGTCAGGCTCCCGGCCGCCCATGAGCATGATGACAACGTCCAGGTCGTGGATCATCATGTCCATGACGACGGAGATATCGACGCTGCGGAAGGTCATCGGGCTGACGCGGATGACCTCGATGAACCTGGGGACGATCTCCTCGACACCGCCGGTCTGTCGGCGCAGGGCGCGCATGATCGGGTTGAATCGCTCGATGTGCCCGACCATCAGCACGCTCTTGGCCTCGTCGGCGGCCTTCTTGATCAGCTTGCTCTCAGAGACGTCCCCGGCCAGGGGCTTCTCGACGAGGCAGGCGACGCCCGCGCGCAACAGCGGCTCGGCGGCGGCGCGGTGGTGCGTCGTGGGCACCGCGATCGACGCGATGTCCACACCCGCCTGGATCAACTGCTCAACGCTGAAAAAAACCTTGCACCCAAACTGCTCGGCCAGCGACTCGGCACGCTCGGGGTCGTTGTCGACGACGCCCACCAGCACCGTCTCGGGCAAGTTGGCATAGACGCGGGCGTGGTGCCGGCCCATGCGCCCGACGCCGACAACGCCGGCACGCAGTCGCTTGGTGCCCGGACCCCCTGCATCAGTCGCTGCCCCCGCTGTGCTGTGGGTTCCGTTTGATTTCGCCTGGGCCGGGCCGTTGGGTGTTGCCATGGTGGTAGTTTAGGGGCCAACTTGTCGGGGGTGCGGCACTATCGATCTAGCACTCGTGCCTGTTGATCACTCCTGCCCGAGCAGGTCGGTCAGGATGCGCACGCCCCACCCGTTGCTCCCCTTGACAAACATGCCCGCATCGCTCTCGGCAACGTGGACGCCGGCGATATCCAGGTGGCACCAGGGTGTGCCCTCGGCGACGAAATAGGACAAGAACGCCGCGCCTTGGCCCGAGTGCGCCTTGCGGTTGGGGTTGCTGTTGAGGATGTCGGCGACGGGGCTTTTCATCATGTCGCGGTATTCCTGGTGCTGGGGCAGCAGCCAGACGCGCTCGCCGCTGACGGCCGAGGCGGCCTCGATGCGACCGCGGAGTTTTTCATCCTCGCAGAACATCCCGCAGAAGGTGCTGCCCAGGGCCGTGACCACGCCGCCGGTGAGCGTGCTCAGTTCGACGATGAACGCAGGGTCTTCCTTGTCGCACGCCCAGCAGAACCCGTCGGCGAGCACCAGCCTTCCCTCGGCGTCGGTGTTGGTGATCTCGACGGTGATGCCGTTGCGGTACGTCAGCACATCGTCAGGGCGATAGGCCTCGTCGCTGATGGAGTTCTCGGCACAGCAGAGCAGGGCGACGACGGGCCGGCCCGGCTTGACGATCGTGGCGATGGCGTGCATGGCCCCGAGGACGGCGCACCCCCCGTCTTTGTCGCGCTTCATCCCGACCATGCCGTTGTTGACCTTGAGCGAAAGCCCGCCGGTGTCGTAGGTGATCGTCTTGCCGATGAGCACGGCGGGGTTGTTCTTGCCCTTGGCGGGCTTGTCAGGGGTGTATTCGAGCCTGATGAAGCACGGCTTGTTCTCGCTCGCCTTGCCGACGTTGACGTGCCCGACGAGGTGCTCCTTCTCCAGGTCCTTGCCACGCAGGACGCTGAACTTGAGGCCGATCTCCTTAGCGAGCACGCGGGCAGTCTCGGCGATGTAGTCCGGCGTGGCGATGTTCGGGGGCGTCTCGCTAAGGGACCTGGCAAAGTTCACAGACTTGGAGAGGGCCAGGCCGAACTCCAGCCCCTTGGCGAAGGCTTTTTTGTCCGCGTCGAGAATGATGCTCGGGCGGTCGTCGTGGGGCTTGCCGGGTTTTTTATTGTTCTTGGCCTTCTTGTCGTCCTTGTCCCCCTTGTCGGCGGCGGCCAGCGCGCCCTTCGAGGCGTTGTTGCTCCACGAGAGCAGCCCGAAGGCCTCCCCGGCACAGCGACCGGCATACTCGATGCTCGCGCCCACGGCCTGCAACGCAGGGGTGATCGCCAGCAGGGCCGTCGGCTCCTTGACCGCCGAGAGCCGGCGCGCCACCGCAGCCATCGCCGAGCGCACGGCCTCAGGCTTGAACTGCTCACGCTTGCCCAGCCCCACCAGGATCACACGCCCAGGCTCGCCCGCACCAGTCGGGAAAGCCTCGGCGATCTTGCCCAGGTCCCCACTCCCCTCGGCACGCTTGGACGCGGCGACAACCAGCCCGGCCCAAGTGGCCCGCTTGGGGATGATCGCCGACACATCCTCACCCTTGAAGTGGGCGAGGACGACAACAGCCGGGTTCGTGATGGGGCCTGTGGAAACGGCATGGAACATGCGGGTGGCTCCGTAAAGGGTGTAGAGGATAGCGGGCCGGGGCGGTCAGGGGCTTAGCTGCCGGTGTTGGCTGGAGGGGTTGGCGCGGCAGCTGTGCCGACGCCTCGCCCACACTCCGGGCACGGGGCACCCGCCGGCAGCCCGGAAAGCGAGTAGCCGCAGGCGTTGCAGCAGCCGATCCGCGCCAGCCGGCGTCGCCGCCTCCAGCACAAAACTGAGACAGTCCCACCCGCCACGACGAATGGCCACAGGGGAACCCAGATCATGGTCCGGCCGGTGTTACCCGCGATACCACCCCACCACTCCATTGGTACTTGACGCGGCGAGCAGTACCAGTTCCACTGCCGTTGCAAGGGGTAGCCAGTCTTGCTGATGATCTCCAGACGTTTTTCGTGCGTGGTCCAAAGGTAGGAAACAGTGCCAGCACGCAATGCGACTGTATCACCAAACTGCGCCATAAAGAAACTGGTCCAAATAGCACTGGCAACCCACGCGAGTGTGGATGCCACCGCCACCACCGCACCGGCCCACATGCCGATAAGAGCAAGGGTCGATGCTCGGCGACGTTGCCGTTCAGACAAGACGGTCTTCCTTCCCAATCCCCAGCGCAGGCCGCACATCGATCTGCACCATCACACCGCCGAGCTTGCTCGCCTGCAACTGCTTGGCGGCGTCGGGGTCCACATAGTCGCTGTGGCAGCCGGCCTTGGCGTCGGCCGTGGCCGCGACGGCCTTCTTGGTCTTGCTGGCGAGTTTGTGGATCTCCTCCGGGCTGAGCACCCCGCGTTTGTTCAGGATTTCACGCTGTTCATCCGTCAACGCGGCGGTGAGCTTGGGGGCACCGGGCACGGCCCCGTCCTTGCCCCCCATCCGCTCAAAGCCCTCGGCCTTGCCGCTGGCGAACTCTTGAATCTCTTTGCTGATGCGGACGCTGCACCAATCGTGCCCGCACATGGCGCAGAAGTCGGTGTCTACGTCCAGGTCTTCGTCGTGATAGGCGCGTGCCGTGTCGGGGTCGAAGGAGAGCTCAAAGTGCTTCTCCCAGTTCAACGCGGCACGGGCCTTGGTCAGCTCGTCGTCGCGGTCGCGCGTGCCGGGGATGCCCAGGGCCACGTCCGCCGCGTGCGCGGCGATCTTATAAGCGATGCACCCCTGCTTGACGTCGTCCTTCTTGGGCAGGCCCAGGTGCTCCTTGGGGGTGACATAACAGAGCATCGCCGCGCCGTGGTAGGCCATCGCGGTGGCGCCGATGCAACTGGTGATGTGGTCATAGCCGGGGAAGACGTCGGTAACAAGGGGGCCAAGGACATAAAACGGTGCCCCGTGGCAGAGCGCCCGCTGCACCTTGG
The DNA here is from genome assembly GCA_046339895.1 of bacterium. Taxonomy (GTDB): domain Bacteria; phylum Planctomycetota; class Phycisphaerae; order Phycisphaerales; family UBA1924; genus JAJTGZ01. The sequence continues at coordinate 75,544 of JBKDDT010000019.1, forward strand.
CGTTGTACTCGATCTGGTCAAAGGGGACGTGCCCTGGGCCTTCGATCATCACCTGCACGCCGTGGCGCCAGGCGCGTTCGGTGAGCTCGCCGAGGGTCTCAAGCTCGGCCAGTTGCGCCTCATCGGTCGCGTCGGCCAGGCCGCCGGGACGGAGACCGTCGCCTATGGAAAATGTTACATCGTGCTGGCGGAGGATGGCGCAGATGTCATCCCAGCGGGTGTACATGATGTTCTCTTGGTTGTGCACGAGCATCCACTTGGCCAGCAGGCTGCCACCCCGGCTGACGATGCCGATGAGGCGGTTTTTGACGTGCTTGAGGTGCCCCCGCCGAACGCCGGCGTGGATCGTGAAGTAGTCCACGCCCTGCGCCGCCTGATGCCGCAGCGAGGCCTCGATCGTCGGCCAGTCGAGGTCCTCGATCCTCTTGCCGATGATCATCGAATAGATCGGCACCGTGCCGATGGGCACGCAGGCGTTCTGGATGATTGCCGATCGGCACGCGTCCAGGTCCCCCCCTGTGGACAAGTCCATCACGGTGTCGGCCCCCCACTTCTCGGCCCACTTGAGCTTCTCGACCTCCTCGTGGGTGCCGCTGGAGATGGGGCTGGCGCCCATGTTGGCATTCACCTTGGTCTTGCTCGCACGCCCGATGCACATCGGGTCGAGCCTGTGCCCCAGGTGCGAGACGCTCGCGGGGATCACCATCCGACCCGCGGCAATCTCATCACGCACCTGCGCAGGCGACAAGTGCGGCTCGCGCTGGGCCACACGCTGCATCTGTGGCGTGATGATCCCCAGGCGTGCGTGCTCGAGCTGCGTCAACGGCATGAAACCCGCCGGGTATCGCACGCGCAGCCGACGGGCCTCACCCCGGCTGGGCTTGGCGGTATCAAACTCGACGAGAGTGTGCTCTCGGGTACCCCCACGCTCGGCGTGGCGCTCCCCCACGCCGAGCGTGGGGGTACCCAAGGCAGCACCCAACGCCATCGCTGGCGCGACCAGTGGGTGTGCCGAGTGCACATTGCCTTGCCAATCGCGCGAGACACACCCGGGCACGAAGGGGGCAAAGTCCTTCGGATCAAGGAAGCACGAACCCTCACCGGCCACGCCGCCGCCAACACCAAACGCGGGCGTCCAGCGGTGCTCGTTGGTGTGCCTGGGTGCGGGTGCGAAGGCGGGGTCTTGGTTTTGGGTTTGGGTACCACCACGCTCGGCGTGGTGCTCCCCCACGCTCCGCGTGGGGGTACCCAAAGCAGGCCCAACATCCTCAACACTCCACCCATCGGGCAAAAAGTCCCACGCCGACTTCTCACTCGCTGCGGGCATTCCCGGCGTATTAGGGCTAGCAAACATCAACGGCCCGCCGACATCCGGGGCAAGGGCAAACGAGCCGGGCGTCGTTACACTCGGGTCGTTACCGGGGTTGGCCGCACCGTGCGTCGGCAGGCTGGGGCGTGCGGTCGTGGTCTGTGGGTTGTGCTTGATCGTCATGGTTTTCTCGCTGACTTTGCCCGTGTTGGTGGGCGCTTGAGAGGCTTTGCAGCCTTGGCCTTCTTTGGGTTCTTCAGCCCGGTTCTGAGTTTGTTGTTCGTCTCGCAGATGACGTGTGCGGCAAGGTGCTCGCGGTGCTTGTCAACAAACGCCACCACGGCCTCGGGGTCCTTGACCACCAGCGTGCGCCAAGCCTCCCCACGCGGTGCCGTCGCCCCCCGCGCCGGCTGATTCAACGGCACGGTACTCACCAGCGCCGCACGCCGCGTCCACAGGTGCTCCGACCGCGTCCAAGCGAGGATGTGCTGGTCGGCCAGCACGCCTTGCCCCCACGCCACGCCGGAGATGAAACTGCCAAAGCAGTCCGTCGAGCACCACCCGGTGAGCACCGGCAACAGCCGCTGTATCTGTACTGGGCTCATCAACGCCACGGCCTTGGGCGCGGCACGGAAACACTCCAAGCCGAGCGGGTCATTACCAGCCAGGGCCAGTTCGATCCCCTTGTCAATGAGCGTGGCGGGCGAGTGCTTGTGCTCGCGTGCGATCGCCCTTGCCTGCGCCCGAATTCTTGGTACCCTGCCGGCCATCGCTTTCCCTCCGCCGGTACAAACCGGATCAGGTTCCACGGGTGCATCTCAGCGGCGGCGGGAAGTCCGCCGCCGCGCCCCGAAGCAGTATTGATTCTAGCGTCGCCGCAGGTCCACCGCCCTCACGGCTCCCCGGCGAACTGCCACTCCAACTCATCCAGGTCAGCCTTCACCGGGCGGCCCAGGTGCCGCAGCATGTTCATGCACTGCGCCCGGTGGTGCATGCCGTGGTTGGTTACGTGGATGATCGCGGCGGCGACCGTAAATACCTGCGGCGGGTCATCGCCAATACGCAACTCGCGCACGCTGTTGATCCGCCCATCCGCCCGCACCACCGCCACGACGGCCGCAAAGTCCGCTGCGACCTCATCCAACTGCGCCATGAACTCCACCGGCGTCAGTTGCTTGGCAGGCGCGGGGTCGGTGTACGACGCCCGGCCGTCCAAACGCGGCCTCATCGGTCGCTCGGCGATCTCGTCCGCCCAGCGGTGCATCACCACGATCATGTGGCCGATCGTGTCGTGCAGCGTGCCGGGGCCGATCTCAAACTTCTTGTGAAACTGAGCGTGCGACAACCCGATGCAACGCTCGATGATCTGCGCAATCCCCCACCGGTTGTGCCCCAGCAAAATAGCGTACGGGTCCGTTGAAAGTGCCTTTGCCATCCTGCCCTCCATGGATCGGTGAAGTGTTGCCCAGCCGGCCAGGCCAGAGTCAATGCCACCGTCCCCATCACCCTCACACCATTACCTTACCCCCACTTGGTAACGTGCCAACTCTTTTTCCCCCGCCGAAGCGCGATCACCCCCCCGGGCAGCAGGTCCGCCGAGGTCAGCCGGGCCGTCGGCCCGGCCTTGGCCCCATTGATGCTCACCGAACCGTCGGCTAAAAACTGCCTCGCCTCCGTCTTGCTCTTGGCCAGCGTTGTCTGCGCCAGCACATCAACCAGCGCCGCCCCCTGCCCGCCCAGTGCGCCCTTGTCGTGCGTGCTGCTCGGTGCCGAGGCAAAGACCTCCGCCAGCGTCGCCCCGTCCAGGGCCGACAGGTCCCCACTAAAGAGCGCCGCCGCCGCGGCCTCTGCCTTGGCCAGCTCGCTGGCCCCGTGCAGGGCGCGCGTCGCCTGGCGGGCAAGGGTGCGCTGTGCCGCACGCGCGCCGGGGCTGGCCACCTGCTCGGCCATCACGCCGGCGATCTCTTGCGGCCCCAGGAACGTGTAAATCTTCAAGAACCGCTCCACGTCCGCGTCCGCCGCGTTGAGCCAGAACTGGTAATAGGCGTACGGGCTGGTCCGGTCGGCGCTCAACCACACCGCGCCCGACTCGGTCTTGCCAAACTTCCCCCCGTCGGCCTTGGTAACCAACGGCCACGTCAGCCCAAAGGCCCGCGCGCGCCCGGCATCAACGCCCACCTGCTCAATATGCTTCTTGCCGATCAGGTCCATCCCAACGACGATGTTCCCAAACTGGTCGCTCCCACCCATCTGCAACGTAACGCCCTTGTGCTTGTGCAGCCAGAAGTAGTCATACGCCTGCAAGAGCATGTACGAAAACTCGGTATAACTGATGCCGTGCTCGCGGTTGTGCAGACGCTCTTTGACCGAGTCCTTCTGGACCATCATGTTGACCGAGAAGTGCTTGCCCACCTCGCGTAGCGCATCCAAAAACCCCAGCTCCCCAAGCCAGTCGATGTTGTTGACCATCTCCAGCCGGGGCAACGCCCCGGTGGTATCAAACAACTCCCCCCCTGCAAATATCCGCCCGATCCGCTCGACGCGACCGGCGACCTCCTCCCGCGTGCTCAGCGTCCGCTCGGCCGTCTTGCCCGAGGGGTCGCCGATCAGCCCCGTCGCCCCGCCCATCACCGCCACCGGCGTGTGCCCGGCACGCTGGAACCGCGCAAGAGCCATGATCCCGACAAGGTTCCCGATCGTCAGCGAGTCCGCCGTCGGGTCAAATCCCACATACGCCCGGCACCCCGCACCACCCGCACCCAGGTGCGCCTCCAACCCTGCGGCATCGGTGCAGTGATGCACCAGCGACCGGGCCTGCATGTCCCCCATGAAACTCGCCATTGGTTCTGCAATAGGCATGGGCTGAGGATAGATGGCAGGGCCAGCAAAGGTCCAAACCCACTACAAACTCACCCCCACACGCACCACGCCTCACGCCGGCATAGCACCCCATGCCAACAGGAGAAGTTTCTATTCTAATCCTGGGCAGACCCAGGTGTATAGCATCAATACGCATCCAACAGAGGCCTCACACAAGAAAGAGTCTATTTATGAAGTCCATCCTGCTGCTGACAACACTCCTGCTGACGATCTCCCTGGCCGCATGCCGCACCACTCCGCGCAACGAGGACGACAGGGCGGCCCTCCGCAGCAACGCCGAGGCCGCCATCAACCTAGCCTACCGCACAGACCCGACGCTCGCGCAGGCGATGGGCAACGCCGCCGGATACGCCGTCTTCCCGACCGTCGGCAAGGGTGCCTTCCTCGTCGGCGGCGCTTTCGGGCGCGGGGTTGTCTTCCAGAACGGGGTGGCCATCGGGTTCACCACCATCACCCAGATCTCCGCCGGCGCAACCGTCGGCGGGCAGTCGTACACACAGATCATCGTCTTTAGCACCCCCGAAGCGCTCCAACACTTCAGGTCCGGCAACTTCACGTTCAACGCCCAGACCTCCGCCGTCGCGCTGCACTCGGGCGCCGGGGCGAACGCCAGGTTTTCCGATGGCGTCGCCGTCTTCACCATGGGTGAGGGCGGGATGATGCTCGAGGCCGCCATCGGCGGCCAGCGTTTCAGCTTCGAACCTATGTAACGCCCTCAACCCGGCAGCAGACCAGCTGGCACCGGAGAGTCCAGATCCCACGCCACTTACAAGGAGCTTACCATGCTACGCTGGGCACTCGTCTTTTTAGTCCTCGCACTCGTCGCCGGCCTACTCGGGTTCACCGGCATCGCCGGGGCGTCCATGGGGTTTGCAAAGATCCTCTTCGTCATCTTCCTGGTCCTCTTCTTGGTCGGGCTGGTCTACTCCCTCGCCACGGGCAAACGCACCCCGGGCATCTAAAACTCCTCCGGGCCTAATCCCACTCCCGTAATCACACCACCCCCGGCACGCTCTGTACAGGGCAGGGGCAGGGGCAGGGGTGGGGTTGCTGCCGCTCAGACGCCGCGATCAAGGCTGTGTGTTGACCACACGAAGTTTGCTTGCCAAGCCCGGCAGGTCTTGCCACCTGCGATTGGAGTCTGTTTCAGAAGTCTGGCTCTGGTGGCACAGGCCTCTGGCCTGTGCGCAAAGGCCCGCGTGATCCGCACAGGTGGGACGCCTGTGCCACCATTTGAAGCGGTCTCTTAGGCGACACGCCGAGCCTCCTGCAACGCCCGTTCCCGCACCCGCGGCTTCAGCGACCCCGCCGTGGCTACATCGACAGGCCGCCCCAGGACGCCGGCGAGGAACTCCTGCAGGTCCGCCAGCAAGAAGAGCGTTGGTGTCAACTGGAACTCGACGAGCAGGTCGACATCACTGGCCCTAGTGTCATCCCCCCGAGCGACAGAACCAAAGACCGAGATCACCCGCACGCCGAACCTCGTGCAAAGTTCCTCACGCACAGGCATGACCGCTCTGCGATGGTCTCGAATGTTGCCATGCCCAGAGTGCACGTTCACCCCTTGGTGGGTTGGAAACCCGCCAGACCCTGTCACGCCTGCGCCCCGCGCTTCCTTGCCAATCCCATGATTACCCCTGCCTTGGCCAATGTCTCTTCCCACTCACTCTGCGGGTCGCTGTCGGCAACGATCCCCGCCCCGACGCCGTAGGTCAGCCTTTCCCCCTCGATCACCGCCGTGCGGATGGCAACGCTCATCCCCGCGTGCCCGCTGTCGGTGGCGTAGCCGATGATCCCGCAGTACGGCCCGCGTGGCCCAGGCTCAAGCGCCTCGATGAGCTGCATCGCCCGCAGTTTGGGCGCGCCCGTAACCGACCCGGGCGGGAATGTTGCCGCCAGCACCTCCCCGAGCGTTGCGCCCTCGCGCAGCAGGCCGCGGACGGTCGCGGTCGCTTGCAAAATCGTCCCCCCTGCGTGGGCCTCGATCGTGCGACCGGCCGGGACGTGGATGCTCCCCGGCACGCAGACCCGCCCCAGGTCGTTGCGCATCAGGTCAACGATCATCGTCAGCTCTGCACGCTCCTTCTCGCTGCTGTCGAGTTCGTGCGCCAAGTTGCTCCCCGCACGCGTCCCCTTCATCGGGCGCGTCGTGATGACTCCGCCGGGGGCGATCGTCAGGAACATCTCCGGGCTGGCACTGGCGATCACGCGGGCCGGCAAGCCCCCCGCCGCCGGCAGCTCCAGGTACGCACCAAACCACGGGTCCGCTGCACGTACCAGGTCAGCAAACAACGCCCGCTTGCAGCCAGAAAACGCCCCCTGCAACTGGTGCGTGAGGTTGATCTGATAAACATCCCCCGCGCCGATATGCCCCAGCGCGGCACCAACGCCCTGCACAAAACCATCCCGCCCAGTCCGCGAGGCCAACTGGCCCAATGTGTAACCCCGCTCTTTGGTTGGGGTAGTGGTGGCCGCGGCCTGCTCTGCGCGCCTGAAGCGCATCCACGTCGCCGTTGGGTGCACGGGTCTGTGCCGAGAGCCTCCCCTTGGTTCATAATGGTGCGCGTGCTCGTAGTCGATGGCAAAGAGCCAACCCGAGGCCAGGTCGTTTGCCGGCCCACCGGCCGGGGCGGGGAGCCAACGGAAAAGCCCCTCGGGCATCACCCCGGCGTGGGTCTGTTCGATTGTCAACAGTCCGTTCAAACCCCCGGGATGGCCCGTGCACAGCGCAGCAACGGGCCTGCCCTCCCCCGCCGAGAGCAACCCGTCCAACACCCATGACACCCGCTCGTGCATCACCCTGAGCGTAGCGACGCCCGGCCGGCTCAATACCCGCTGCAGCGCAGCAGCGTCCGGAAGGCCTCACCAAAGACAAAGTTGTACGCCGGGAAGTCCGTGCCCGCCTGCCCACCACCGCCCTGGTTGTTGTCAAGGTGGCTGAACATCAGGTCAACGCTCCCCATCGGCTGCCAGCCCTGGGCGGGCCTGGCGTGGTCGAAAATCTCGATCGTCCCGGCGACCGATGCGCCCAGTTCGTCAAAGCGCTCGATGATCGCCGTGTGCCTGATCGTCGTCCCAGGCGTCGCGTCGCGGACCAGCTCGGCGCGGTTGATCTTCGCCAGCACTACGTTGAACCTAAAACCCTCGGCGTGCCCGACAAGAACCCCACCGCTCTGGGCCATCCCCTCCAAAACAAAGCACGCAGGCATCACCGGCAACGCCGACAGCCCCCGCCCGCTATCGGCGGCAAAGTGCTGGTGCAGGTGCTCCTCCGAGAGCGAAACGCCCTTGACCGCCACCAGCCGTTGCCGGGGGACAAGGTCAATCACTCTGTCAATCCACATCCAGCGCATAGGGGTAGAGAAGCGACCAGTGATGAGCGAGGAGCGATGAGCAAGAGCGACGAGTTACGAGCGATGAGCGGCATGTATCCCCTCGTCGCTCATCACTCACCACTACTTCGCCCCCAGTTTGTTCTCGACGAACCGGACCAGCGTATCGACGGTAAACAGCTCGCCGACCTTGCCGATCTTCGGGTCGGCCTCGAACTTGCTGAAATCCACGTGCGGCAGCCTGCTCTTGAGCGCCGCCAAACCCTCGGGTGTAACCAGCCCCTCCTTGACGTATGTCGTATTTTGCGCCACGTTCTCCGGGAACAACTCCCCAGGGGCAACCTTAAACCCGAAGGTCTTCTCCAACTGAAAGACAATGTCCAGAAAATCAATCGACTCAGCCCCGAGGTCTTTTACCAGAGATGCCCCCGGCTTGACCTCGTCGTCATCAACGCCCAGGGCGTCCACAAGCACAGTCTGAACTTTCGCAAAGATATCGTCTCGGGTCATTGGTGCGTCTCAACAAGGCGTCCAAAAAATGGTTAATCGATGAGTCAACAAGAACGATTGAGCGCATGTTAGCGTACCCTCACCTAGAATCCACCCTGCCCGCAGCAGCATGCAACTACCCAATCGGGCAATTGCTGATGCAAACCCGTCGGCGGGGGGGAACTTGGGGGGGTGCCGGGCGTAAAGTACTGGCACTCGGGGGCCTACGCCGCGCAGGTGGCCCCGGGCGGGCGTGTTGGTCTTTGTTTGTAAGTGGTCTTTGGGAGTGGTCATGGCGAGCAATACAAGTTGGGGTATCGAGGTCGGCTCCGGTGCCCTCAAGGCCGTCAAACTCATCCGCGACGGCGAGAATGTCATCGTCGCCGATGTCGCGGTGATCCCGCACAAACGCCCACTTTCCGCCCCGGAAGTAGACGAAAAAGAGGCCCGCCGGCTCGCCCTGGGCGCGCTGATCAGCCACCACGACCTGACCAAGTCCAGCATCGCCGTCAGCGTGCCAGGCAGCCAGAGCTTCGCCCGCTTCCCGGGCAGCATTCCTGCCACCGAACCTAAACAGATTCCCGCGCTCGTCGAGTACGAGGCCAAGCAGCAGATCCCCTTCCCCCTCGAGGAAGTGCAGTGGGACTTTCAGACCTTCGCCGACACTGATTCACCCCTGATCTCCGTCGGCATCTTCGCGATCCGGACCGAGACGGTCATGGAGCAACTGGCCAAGTGGCAAGAGGTCGGGCGCGTGCCCGACATCGTTACCCTCAACCCCCTGGCGGCGTACAACGCCATCGCCTACGACCAGCAGTTCAACGAGGCCAGTGCCGGGACCGTGATCGTTGACATCGGCACCACCAGCACCGACCTGATCATCGCCGACGGGGCCAAACTCTGGATCCGCACCTTCCCCATCGGTGGGCACCAGTTCACCGAGGCCCTCGTCACGGCGTACAACATCAGCTACCTCAAGGCCGAGCGCCTCAAGGCCGAGGCCGAGAGCAGCCAGAACGCCAGGCAGATCCTCCAAGCCCTCCGCCCCGTCTTCGGCGACCTGGCCCAGGACGTGCAACGCTCCATCGGCTACTACATGAGCCAGCCTCTCAACCGCGAGGCCAAGCTCACACGCGTGCTCTGCTTGGGCAATACCTTCCAGCTGCCGGGGCTGAAGAAGTTCCTAAGCCAGCAGCTGCAGATGGAAGTCTCGATGCTCGAGGGTTATTCGCGCCTCGGCAAGTTCGCCGGGCCCAAGGTTGAGGAGCAGTTCAAGGCCCACGTCCACGAGCTGGCCCCGGCCATCGGGCTTGCGTTGCAGGGCCTGGACATGCAGACGATCAACGCGAACCTGGTCCCCATGGAGCTTGTCAAGGAGGCAATGTGGAAGGGGAAGGTGCGCTGGTTCGCCGCCGCCGCGGGCATCGCGCTGCTGGCCGGGGCCGTGGCGTTCGTAGCCCCGCTCCGCAACAGCGCTGCGGCCTCTCCCACGGCCCGCCCGAGCGTGATCGACGAGGTCCGCCGCACGCACCAGGGGCTGAAATCTGAGTGGACCAGTGCCGAGGGTGAGTACCAGCCGCACGTCAAGGCCCCGCTGGCGCTGGAGCTGCTGGACCGTCGCGACGTGATGCCCAAACTCCTCGACGACGTCGGGGCGATGCTCGCCAGCGCCAGCGCCAAGGCCAGCGCGATCCCGGGTGAGAAGCCCGGGGTCATCGAGTTTGTCGACTACTCCTCGGCGTATGGCTCGGGCGAGGCCGGGGGCCTTGACCCAGCCAGCGGGCAGCCAGCGGGGGGCACCGGGCCGGGGGTCATCCGCTCGCAGATGACCGTGCGTGTCTCACGCGACCCGCGCCAGGCCGACAAGTTCATCGAGGCCGAGCTGCTCGGGTGGCTCAAGAACAACGCCAACCGCTCGGGTGTGTACCACGTCCAGACCGGCCCGGGCAAGTTGCAGTGGCGCTACCTGGGCAAGACGGAGGTTGCCAACGACGGCACGCTCGGCCAGCCCGTCGGCGGCACACCCCCTTCTGGCGCTGGTGGCGGGCCCCTGCGTCCGCCGGGGATGTTCCCACCCTCCGGCGGGCCAAGGTCCCCAGGTGGCAAGCCGGGTGGTGGCATCGGTGGCCCGCGCAACCCAGGCGGGGGGTTGGGTGGTGGTATGGGCGACGCTCCGGGCTTTTTACCACCCCCAGGTGGGGGTGGTAACCAGAACGACGGCGATGCCGACAAACTCGCCCCGTTGCCCAGGATCAGCCCGTTTGAGCCAGGCTCGACGGTCTCGACGTATCAGGTGAGCTGGGAAGTGTCTTTTACACCGCCGGCCGCCCCGGCTGGACAGGAGGGGAAGCCTTGAACCCGAAGATACAGGCCGTGCTGAACTGGTCGAAGAAGAACTGGATCGTCGTCGCCTGCGTGGCGCTGCCGGTGCTGGCTGTGCCCGCGCTGGTCTTTGGCGCAACTACCTGGAACGCCAAGGTCGTCAAGCAGGCGCAGGAGCGGATCGAGGGTGAGGTCAAGGAGATCCGCAACCCCAACTTGTCGTACAAACTCCCGGGCATCAGGCCCGAGGACCCCGCGGTAGAGTGGACCGGCGCACCCAACAAGGTGGCGATCAAGGCGTTCAAGGAGGCCCGCGCCCGGCAGATGGGCGAGGCCAACGACATCGTCGCCCGGCTTGTGGCTTTCAACAGGGGGGACCGCAAGCCGTTGGTCGATGGGCTGTTCCCCGAGCCGCCGCCGGGCAACCAGACGCTCCAGCGTGAGATGGCACGCCGGTTCAACCAGGAGGCCCAGCGTGAACTGCTCAAGAGCATCAACGCCCAAGGGCCGGTCTCACAGGCCGAGGTCGCATCTCGCCTGAACGACAGGCGCAACGAGTTCTTGGAGCGCCTCCGGGCCTCGCTCGGTGCCGGGCAGGGTGGCGGCGGGGGTGAAGTGCCCCTGACGGCTGATCAGGCCGCAGAATTACAGGCTGATCTGCTGGGCGTGCGCATGGACGCTTATCGCAGCCACGGGGCCAGGCTGCTGACCTATGGCGATGTCAGCGTCTTTGTGCTGCCAACCTTTGGTAACGAGACCTCGGTGCCAACCTTGGCTGAGTGCTGGGATTGGCAGGTGCAGTTCTGGGTGCAGCAGGACCTCATCAGCGCGATCGGGCTGGCCAACGTTGACGCCAAGAACCTGGGCGTCGCGGCGTCGGCGGTCAAACGCATCGAGCGCATCGCCGTGCTCCCGCCTGCGGCCACTGCGGGCGATGCGGGCCGTGGGGGTGGGGGCGTCGGCCAAGGGCCGGACTGGGCCAGCAGTTTCACGGGCCGGCAGTCCAGCGCAGAGATGGACGTGCGCAAGGCGGAGTTGACGCTTGTGCTCGCCAGTGCCGATGTGCCCAAGTTTATCGACGCGCTGGCTAAGACCAACCTAATGACCGTAACAGGGTTGAAACTCTCTAACGTAGACATCGCGGCGGACCTGGCCCTTGGTTACTACTACGGGCCAGACTCGGTTATCCGCGCCACGCTGACGATCGAGACGATCTGGCTGCGCGAGTGGACCGGTGCCCTGATGCCCAAGCCGGCTGACAGCGGGGGCTCCGGGGACCCGGGGATGCCCTCCCCCGGCGGCAGCGGTGGGCCGATGCGCGGCGGGTCGTAACAGCGACGGGGTGTTCACCCCGGTTTGTTGATAGTGGTTTGTGGATCAGGCCTGTGGATCGTTTGTGTGTTGATGCCGGGGTCTGGCACCCCGGGGTGTGCGGGGTTGAGCAAGGAATTGAACCATGTCGGCACGGAAGATTTCGTTCTTTGAAATGCATGCCGAGAAGTTGTTTTTGGGCCTGGCCGGGGCTGGGCTGCTGGGCGTGGTCGCCTGGCAGATCGTCGCCCCCCCGGCGAAGGTCGATGTCGGCAGCCGCAAGGGTGTGGAGTTGGACCGGGCCTTCCCGGTGATGGGTGAGGAAGCGCGGAAACTCCTCTCGCGGATGCAAGACGGCGCGCCAAAGTTGCCCGAGTTGCCCACCTCCGATCTGGCCGAGAAGTTCCGCGGCAGGCTGACCGGGGCCGTCAGCCCGCAGGCGCGGTGGGCGTACGTGCCGCCGGGGCCAAAACTGCCCAACGCACACGCGGCCCAGGGCCTTGCCAGTGGTGCGGCACCGGGTGCGACCTTCACGCTCATGCCCGCGCTGCCCGTGCTGGCTAAGCCGATCTCGCACCCCTTCATGCAGACGATTGCATCGTCGGAGGTCTCGGCGATCCCCGGGTTGCAGCCCCTTGTCCCGGCGTCGGCCCCGTTTGACAAGGCCGCCGTCTCGGTCGAGACGCGCTTTGACGGCACCGCGCTGCGTGCGGCCCTGGAGGCCGACCCCGACGGCACAGGCCCGGCCGTGGCAATGCAGAAAAACTGGTGGGAGAACGCCACGGTCCTGGCCGTCGAACTGCTCCGCCAAAGACAGAACCCCGACGGGACCTGGGGGCCCGAGCAAGTCCTTCCCCCGATGCCCGGGCGAATCAGCCTTCTGGACAAACTCGGCGGGCCGATCAACGACGTCATGGGCCTCAACGCACTCGTCGCCGAGGCCGCTCGCGCGGAGGAAGAAATCCTCCGCCCAGAGTTCTACGAACGCGCTCGCCTGGGCAGCCAACTGGCCGGGGAGGAATGGGTCGCGCCGGGGGACGTTGTCGAATTGACCGGCAGCGGCGACGACCCTGAACTGCGCAAGATGCAGCGCAAGTACGCAGACCTGCAGCGCCGCGACGTGCAGTTGGGCAAGGCGATCGAGGAGTTACGCCAGCAGTTGGGCGGGGGTGGTAAAGGTGGAGGACGACCGGGCGGTGGCCCCGGCCCCGGCGGTGGGGGTGGAGGTGGTGGGGGGGGTAGAGGTGGAGGCGGCGGTGGGGGCGCAGGCGCACCCCCTCTCGATCCAAACCAGCAGCGGATCGACGAACTGGAAGTCAAACGCTCGCAGGTGCGTAAAGAGATGGACGACCTCAAGGCCGCGATCGACGCCAAAGGTGGCAAAGCGCTGGCCAGCGTTGCCAAGAGTGATGCGGCGTCGGTATCGAGCATCCTCTCGCAGAAGGAAGTCCGCCTGTGGGCGCACGACATCACGGCTGAGCCTGGGAAGGTCTATCGGTACCAGGTCCGCGCCTTGCTGAACAACCCGCTCTTCCGCCGGGATCGGGATTTGCCTGCCGAGAACGTCAAGAGTGCCCAGGGCGTTACGGCGGTGCTCGGGACGGATCAGTGGAGCGACCCGGTGCGTGTGGATGACAAGGTGTACTACTTTGTGACCAACGCCCAGCCGCCGGACAACACACGGAGCACCTCGATCGCCAAGGCGGAGGTCTATACCTTCACGTGGGGGTACTGGCGTAAAGGCGACGTGGTGATGGAGCCGGGGGACCCGGTGCTGGCGCGTGTGAGGGTGCCGGACGCGAGCAAGATCGTCGAGGTCGCCCCCAAGGCGCCGGCAATGCCCGGGCCGGGCGGGCCGAGGGTGCCGCCGATGCCCCCAGGTGGTTCGGGTGGCGGCGGGTTTGGCCCTGGCGGCGCGGGCGGTGGTGAACCTGAGCGTCCAGCCGCGGGCGGCGGGGCACCGGCCCCGGCAGCCGAGGGGCCGCTGGCGACCAAGGAAGTGGACCTGGACCCGGACGCCTTCTTACTGGACGTACCGGTGAAGTTGTCCTCGCGGAGCAACAAGGCCGAGTACGCGGCGGTGCTGCGCGAGGCCGGGGGAACGATCGTGCTACGCGACCCCACCGGGGAGCTGGCCTGCGAGGCCTACCGCCGACTCTCCCTCTCGGCGAGCAAAGGGTTGCAGCAGCTGCAAGGTGGAGCGCAGGGCGGAACGCCAGCCAAGCCCGCCGGGCCCGGAACACCCAAGCCCGCACCTGCACCCCCGGCATCCCCACCTGGTAAGGGTGGTGGCGGTGGTGGGGCGGGATGAGCGTCGGTCGGTGAAAAGATGAGTTTTTTGATGGCCCGTTTGCACGGGCCTTTTTTTTGGAGTAAAAATCGAACGCTGGAAGGGTGATGGTCGGTATCTGCGGTGCATTTGTGCGCGAGTTGGGTGGGTGAAAGCCCGAGAGAGCAAAAAGAAATCTGCCTGGGGCTTGACGGCGGTTGGGAGGGGGGTATGATCTCCACCCACCTCGGACCGGTCTTGACCGGTTGATTGGTGGGGAACGGCGGAGCCGGGCATTGCCGGCCTTGCTTGAAACGGATTGTTTGACAACCAGAGAACGACAGATGACACACGCTTGATGTGCGCAGGCGATGGGCCCAGCGGCATCGATAAGCGTGTGTGTGAATGATTGCCGAGGTAAATGAATCGAGCGAAAGCAATATCGTGCTCAATAGATTGTGGAGCGCGGCCTGTTCAAGGTAGACGAAGCGAAAGCAGAGTCTGCGGCGATGGGTTGGCGTGATCTACAAGGGCACACGGTGGATGTCTTGGCGTCAAGAGGCGATGAAGGACGTAGGAACCTGCGATAAGTCGGGGCGAGCCGGTAACCAGGCATTGACCCCCGAATCTCCGAATGGGGAAACCCACCCGCAAGGGTACTCAGCGTTGAATGTATAGACGCTGTAGAGCGAACGAGGGGAACTGAAACATCTCAGTACTCTCAGGAAAGGAAAGCAATAGCGACTCCGTAAGTAGCGGCGAGCGAAAGCGGATAAACTCATCATGCGAGAGAATGCTCTGGAATGAGCAGCCAAAGAAGGTGAAAGCCCTGTACCCGCTAGTGAGGGATGCCCTCGAGTAAGTTCGGGCTCGTGGAACCCGGACTGAACATGGGGAGACCACTCTCCAAGGCTAAGCACTCCTTGACGACCGATAGCGAACCAGTAAGGCGACTGAACGATGAAAACTACCCTGATCAAGGGTGTGAAAGAGAGCTGAAACCGTGTGCTTACAAGCGGTCGCGGCCCTTCGGGGTTGCGGCGTACCTTTTGCATAATGGACCCGCGAGTTGGTCTGTACGGCGAGCCTAAGCGCTAACGGCGCGGAGGCGGAGCGAAAGCGAGTCTGAACAGGGCGCTAAGTCGTACGGGCTAGACGCGAAACCTAAGTGATCAACCGATGGCCAGAGTGAAGGGCGGGTAACACCGTCTGGAGGCTCGAACGCGTGAACGTTGAAAAGTTCTGCGATGAGCTGTCGGGAGGATTAAAAGTATAATCAAACTGGGAGATAGCTCGTTCTTTCCGAAATACCTTTAGGGGTAGCCTCGTGTATGCCTATCGGAGGTAGAGCTACTGGATGGATTGAGGGGCCTACCCGGTCACCTGGTCCAACCAAACTCCGAATGCCGATGGGTTTAGCACGGGAGAAAGTCCCCGAGTGACAATATCCGGGGACAAGAGGAGAAAAATCCTGACCACCAGCTAAGGCCCCTAAACAACGCTCAGTTCGAAAGGAAGTCAGGGTGCTAAGACATCCGGGATGTTGGCTTAGAAGCAGCCATCATTTAAAGAGTGCGTAACAGCTCACCGGACGAGGATCCTGGCGCCGATAATTATCGGGAATAAGCGTTGTGCCGAAGCTGTGGGCTCGTAAGAGCGGTAGGAAAGCGTTGCTGGTGCGGCGAAGCGGTCCGGGAACGGGTCGTGGAGCGCCAGCAAGTGAGCATGCGGGTTTGAGTAACGATAAAGCCGGTGAAAATCCGGCTCGCCGTAAACCTAAGGTTTCCTGGGGAAGGTAAATCCGCCCAGGGTTAGCCGGGACCTAAGACGAGGCCGACAGGCGTAGTCGATGGAAATCAGGTCAATATTCCTGAGCCAATGCCCAATTATGTGCGGATCGGTGGACTCCACGGGACTGTCAGATGTCCAGGCCTTTGGCCGGTGTGGGGAAAGCTGATTTCTAGAAAAGCAGGGCGTGCCCGTACTAAAACTGACACAGGTAGGTGAGGCGAATAGCCTCAGGCGCTCGAGAGAACGGTCGTGAAGGAACTAGGCAAGTTAACCCCGTAACTTCGGGATAAGGGGGCCCTACCCCTAGTGGGAGGGCGCAGAGAAAAGGCTCTGGGAACTGTTTATCAAAAACACAGCACTGTGCTAACTCGGAAGAGGATGTATACAGTGTGACGCTTGCCCGATACCGGAATGTCACGGAAGGGGGTCAGGAAACGAAGCTCCCGACCCAAGCACCGGTGAATGGCGGCCGTAACTATGACGGTCCTAAGGTAGCGAAGTTCCTTGTCGGGTAAGTTCCGACGCGCATGAATAGCGTAATCACTGGAGCACTGTCTCCACGACCGACTCGGTGAAATAGAAGTGGCGGTG
>JBKDDT010000020.1:0-9298 GCA_046339895.1 bacterium
ACCCCCCCCACTCCTCCCTCGGCCCTCCCCCCTCCCCCCCGCCCCCATGCCCACCACCGCCGCCATCCTCTCCACCGGCGATGAACTCGTCCTTGGCCAACTCGTGGACACCAACGCACGCTGGATCGCCGAGCAACTCACCACCCTGGGCATCCGCGTCGTCCAGGTCGCCGTCGTCGGCGATGACCTCAATGACCTCACCGCCGCCATCGCACGCCTGGCCAACACGCACGACCTGCTCATCACCACAGGCGGCCTCGGCCCCACCGCCGGCGACCTCACACGAGAGGCCCTCGCCCAGGCATCCTCAGACCACCTCATCGTCGACCAAGAGCAGGTCAACATCCTCTCAACCAAACTCCGCAACCGCGGACGCAACGTCAACGACCAACAACTCCGCCAAGCTCAACGCCCCACACGCGCAACCCCACTGCCCAACGCCCACGGCACCGCGCCGGGCCTCTGCCTCCGCATCCGCAACTGCGACACCTTCAGCCTCCCAGGCCCCCCCGGCGAACTCCAACCCATGTGGCTCGACAGCGTCATCCCCACACTCCACCCCGATCGCAAGGTCCTCACACGCCTCCTCTACGCCCTCGGCATCCCCGAAGCCACCTGCGCTGAACGCCTCAAAGACCTCACCGCACGCGCACGCACACCTCTCATCGGAATGACGGCCAGCGGGGGCATCATCACCATCCGCATGCGCTACGAGGGTGCCGACGCCGCTGAGGGCAAAGCCTTGCTCGACCGCGATGAGGCCGACATCCGCGCACGCCTGGGCACCAACATCTGCGCCACCGCCACAGCCGGCCAAACACACAGCGACCAAGCCCTCGCCAGCGTTGTCCTCAACCAACTCACCCACCGCGGCGAGATGCTCGCCCTCGCCGAGAGTTGCACCGGGGGCATGGTCGCGGAAGTCTTAACGCGCACCCCGGGCTCCTCCGCCGCGCTCGCCGGGGGCGTCGTCTGCTACACCAACGCCGTCAAGACCACACTGCTGGGCGTCAGCGCAGAAACGCTCGCAAACAACGGCGCCGTCAGCGAGCCTGTCGCATCCGCCATGGCCCTCGGCGCACGCCGGGTGATCCCCGCCGACTGGTCCATCGCCATCACTGGCATCGCCGGCCCCGACGGCGCAACAGCAACCAAACCCCTTGGCACCGTCTGGATCGCCCTCGCTGGCCCCAACGCCTACCTGCAAACCCGCCACTTCCACTTCCCAGGCACACGCCACGACGTCCGCACACGCAGCACACTCAGCGCACTGGCCATGCTCCACTTCGCGCTCAAAGACGCACCGTTGCCACGGCTGCTCTGGCAGCAAGGGGACGCTGGGGCGGGGTGATCAAGTGGCGCTGATACAAAGCGGCACAGCGACATAGTGACAAAGGTACAAAGTGATAGACGCACCGGATGAGATGGCTTTGCAACTCTGCCACTTCGCCACTTCGTGTCTCCGCCGCCCCCTCACCGCGCCTTGGCGTACAACTGCCCAACCACCTTCCAGTTCACCACGCCCCACCACGCCGCGACATACTCCGCACGACGGTTCTGATACTTGAGGTAGTACGCGTGCTCCCACACGTCGAGCCCGAGTATCGGCACACCTTCGCACCCGGCCACGGCCTTGCCCATCAGCGGGTTGTCCTGGTTCGCCGTGCTCGCGATGATCAACTTCTTCTCCCCCGGGTGATAAATCAACCACGCCCACCCCGACCCGAACCTCCCCATCGCCGCGGCCGTGAACTGCTCCTTGAACTGCTGCACCGTCGAGAACGAATCTTTGATCGCATCGCTCAACGCCCCGCTCGGCTCAACGCCCCCCCCACCATCACAAGGCGCCATCACCGTCCAGAACAACGAGTGGTTCACATGCCCACCCGCGTTGTTCCGCACCGCCGTCCTCTTGTCGTCGGGAATCTCCCCCAGCGCCTTGATCACCGCCTCGGGAGATTGGTCCGCCCACCTCGTCCCCTCCAGCGCCTTGTTCGCGTTGGCCACGTACGCGCCGTGGTGCTTCTGGCTGTGGATCTCCATCGTCTGCGCGTCGATCGTCGGCTCCAGCGCGCCAAAGGCATATGGCAAAGTCGGCAAAGTAAAAGGCATGGTCGCTCCTGTGTGTGAGGTCCGGGAACCATATGTCAACACAACCCCCACACAACACCCCGCACGACCGCGGCGCAGAAAAAGCCGGCCGCGCATACTCGGCCGATAGCACGCCCTAAAGAGGGAGGCATTGCCCCCAATCTGCACGCACATTGCCCGAAGAACTGGCCAAACGCATCTTTACACTGTAGATTGCGTATGTCAGCCTTGCCCACTCAGAGCGGGAATAGGCCATGAATCAATGTCGGTAGAGTAAATCGCCTGCGAATCTATGATCTTGTTAGTAATTTGATAGGTATTTAGAGTTGATCTCTTGCTTGGTGTCAGTTCAAAATGTATTCAGCTATCTTTTAGGCTTCGTTTTGTTAGGTAAAAAGTCGGCATCGGCTGGCGAGGGCATTGTGGGCGCACTGTGGAGTGCCTGTGCAAAGCGATCCGGCCTTTAACCTTTGGTTTGTTTCTGCGACACTCCCCTATGGCCCCTTGGACAGTCGGGGCCAGTCGGGCGCAAGATCGAGGAGGTTTGCCAGGGCCTGTTCCCGCACAACGGCGCAGAAACGAGCGTATTAGTAGGTATATTTGTGAAGGTTTGCAGCGGAGTTTGGGCGTCTTGGTAGCAGAGTCAATGAGGAACATCGCCCCGTGCCGGGCGTAGAACAGAGTGTTTATGGAGCAACGAATCCGCCCCCGCCCGAGTCAGTTTCGAGTCTTTCGAGCAGTCTAGAGCGTTGTGAGCGATTGATTTTGTGTGTGTCGATGTGTTAGAGCATGTGTTTGTATCCGCGAGTGATTGATCTCGCCTTTTCGCCGGCCGCTGGGCCCGCGTGGAGGATTCGCAATGGTTTCGAGCATGATGATGGTGCGTCCGACAATGACTTCTTCAACCCCCAGCCCGCTTGAGCAAGAGCGCCGCCGCAACCGCGTCGACCTGACCGACGCTCGCTGTACCACGCCCGCCCCTGCGCCGATCGGCAAGGGAGCGGGCAAGCGCAAGGGCGCGGGCAAGAACCTCAAGAAGGTCGAGCCTGCCGCGCCCGAAGCGACGACCCTCAAGAAGGTCCGCCGTAAGCTCTCCAAGGCCGACGAGGAACTCCTCGCCGCCGTCATGGCCAGCGAGCAGGACTTCATCGACAGCCCGGCGTTTTACGAGGACGACGCCGATCGCAAAATCTATCAGGACGCGCCCGACATCCCCAAGCCCGACACCACCTGGTACCACCCAGTGATGGACGACCTCTCCGGCCGCACGCGCACGGTTAAAACCGCGCAGCAAGTCATCCTCACCGGCGCGCAGGAAAAGGTCCTCTTCCACCAGTTCAACTACTCGCGTTACCGCATCTGGAAAATCCAGCAGGAAGTCTGGTCCACCCCCTCGCGCCTGCCCACACCCGAGCAGGCCGACGACGTGCTGCACTGGTACCGCAAGGGAGACCTCATCCGCGAGCAGATCGCCAACACCAACCTGGCCCTTGTGCTGGCGATGGCCAAGCGCACGCGCATGAGCGAGGTGGACTTTGCCGACCTCGTCAGCGAGGGGAACATGGCCCTGCTCCGCGCCGTCGACAAGTTCGACGCCGGGCGCGGGTACAAGTTCAGCACCTACGCCTGCCGGGCGATCCTCAAGGCCTTCAGCCGGCAGGGGATGAAGCTCAGCAAGTACCGCCAGCGCTTCCCCACGGACTTTGACCCCAAGCTCGAGAAGAGCAACTTCCTAGAGACCAAGCGGGCCACCTTCGAGAAAGACGCCGCCGACGAGGTCAAGCGCATCGTCATCGACAACCGCGCCGACCTGACGGACGTCGAGCGCACCGTCATCGAGCACCGCTTCGGCCTCGAGACCGGCGAGCTCGACAAGCCAATGACCCTCGAACAAGTCGGCCAGATCATCGGCGTAACCAAAGAGCGCGTCCGCCAGATTCAGAACAAGGCGATGGAAAAAATCCGCGTCGAGCTCGAGGCCAACTTCCTGGGCAACAAAAAGCTCAAAGAAGCCGCCGAGGCCGCACTCGCCGCCAGCGTCGAAGGAAAAGCTCCGACGCTGGAAGAGCTGCTGATGCAGCACTGAGAGGCAGGGGCAATAGGGAATGGGCAATAGGCAATAGGAATACAAAGACAAGCATCGAACCAACCCCGCG
The DNA here is from genome assembly GCA_046339895.1 of bacterium. Lineage (GTDB taxonomy): Bacteria > Planctomycetota > Phycisphaerae > Phycisphaerales > UBA1924 > JAJTGZ01. The sequence continues at coordinate 4,248 of JBKDDT010000020.1, forward strand.
CATGTGCGCGGGGTTTTTTTCTATCTGCAACACCCCTCTCTTCTCCGCTTCCCTCCGCCCCCTCCGCGAACCTCTTCCATACCCCGGCGAACCTCTTGTGAACCCGCACAAACCCACCCCACTCCGCTCTGCTAAACTCCCACCCCCTCGCCGGCCACCCCCGCGAGCAACGGTCCGATCCCAACGGTTCTTGGAGCTTTGCATGTATACCCGCGCGACTGCCCGCACCCTGCTCGCACTGGCCGCCGGCCTCTCGATCCTCTCGCTGACGCTCCCAGGCTGCGGCCCCTCCAAGACCGAAAAGGCCCTCGCTGCCGAGGCCAACACCCCCCTGCTCGGTTCCGAGGCCATCGACCGCGAGGTCTACAGCAAACTCGGCTACCGCCTCGCATGGTCCGGCTTCGCATCCTTCGACCGAATCCACGGCGGCAAACTCAAAGCCGTCTACCCCCTCGGCGATATCGTCGCCGTTCAAGACACCCTCGGCTCCCTCACCGTTCTGCGCACATCCTCCGGCGAACTCCGCTGGGCCGCCTCCCTCGGCGACCCCACCGACACCTACCTCGGCGTCCTGCGCCAAGGCCCACGCCTGCTCGCCATCACCGCCGCTGCCGCCACCAGTTACGACGCCGAGAACGGCACACTGCTCAACCGCCAAAACTTCGCCCGCATCGCCGCCAGCGGCCCGGCCAAACTCGCCGACGTGCTCGTCATGGGCACCGTCTCTCGCGTCGCCTTCGGGCACCTCCTCCGCAACGGCCAGCCCGGCTGGGCCTTCACCATGACCGGCCCGAGCACCATCGACCCCATCCTCGGCTCAGCCGACTCCGTCGCCTTTCCCACCGACGATGGCAACGTCACCATCATCGACCCCGGCATCGGCTCCCTGCGCGGCAGCACACGCATGTTCGCCGGCCCGGGCAGCACAGGCGACGCCGGCGACGGCGCGTACTACATCCCCTCCCTCGACCAGTCCCTCTACGCCATCGACAACCAAACCGCCAAACAACGCTGGCGCCTCGCCACCGATGTCAAACTCACACGCCCCGCCTTCTTCGCACCAGGTGCCACTGGCACGCCCTCCATCATCATCATCCAGGCCCCCGGCCGCGGCCTCCTGGGCGTCGATGCCGCCACCGGCAAACGCCTCTGGCTCACCCCCGAGATCACCGGCGACGCCGTCGGCATCCGCGATGGACGCGTCCTCACCTTCGACCCCGCCACCGGGCAAGCCGCCAACGTCCAGCTCAAAGATGGCTACATCGACCAGAACGTAACGCTCACCAACGTCGCGCAACTCAAAGCCTCCGCCAAAGTCAACGGCGACATCTTCGCCGTCAGCAACCGTGGCGAGATCAGCAAGTTCATCGCTCGCTAAACCTCAAACAACGCCGCCCGCAGACAACCCCTCCCCAGATCGCCCCATGCTCGGCCAATCCTCCCCCGTTACTCCAGGGCTTGTCCGCATCCGCCGTGCACTCCTGAGCGTCAGCGACAAAGCCGGCGTCGTCGACCTCGCACGCGCCTTGCACGCCCTGGGCGTGATGCTCATCAGCACCGGCGGCACCGCCCGCGCCCTCGACGCCGCAGGCATCCCCAACACCTCCATCGAGAGCATCACCGGCCTGCCCGAGATGATGGACGGGCGCGTCAAAACCCTCCACCCCGCCGTGCACGCCGGCCTGCTGGCCGTGCGCGACAACCCCGCCCACGCCGCCGCGCTGCGAGCGCACAACATCGAGCCGATCGACCTTGTCTGTATCAACCTCTACCCCTTCGCGCAGACCATCGCCAAGCCAGGCACCACGCGCGACGAAGCCATCGAGCAGATCGACATCGGCGGCCCGAGCATGCTCCGCTCGGGCGCCAAGAACCACGCGTATGTCGCCGTCGTCACCGCGCCCGAGCAGTACGCCACACTCATCGCCGAGTTACATACCAACGCCGGGTGCACCACCCCCAAGCTCCGCGCACAACTCGCCCAACAAGCCTTCGCCACCACCGCACGCTACGACGCCGCAATCGCTGACTATCTCTCTGACCCCACCAGCACCCCCCCAGCCGCGCACGCTACACGCGAAACAACAGACAACTCCTTCCCCCAAACCCTCACACGCACCTACGAACTCGCCCAAACGCTCCGCTACGGCGAAAACCCACACCAGGCCGCCGCCGTCTACCGCTCCCACGCATATGCCGGCGCGACCGTCATCCCCAACACAGCCGGCACCGAGCAACTCCACGGCAAGGAACTGAGCTACAACAACCTCGCAGACGCCGCCGCCGCACTCGACTGCGTCCAACGCCTCCAAAACCCCGGGCTACTCCCCGAGCGTCGCTCTGCCGCCGCGATCATCAAGCACGCCAACCCCTGTGGCATCGCTGTCGCCACCTCCGCAGCACTCGCCATCGACCGCGCCATCGCCGGCGACCCCATCGCCTCCTTCGGCGGCATCCTCGCCTGCACTAGCTCCATCGACGCACACGCCGCCGAACGACTCGCCACCCCAGGCACGTTCCTCGAAGTCATCATCGCCCCCGCCTATACCGCCGAGGCCCTGGCCATCCTCAAGGCTAAGAGCGCTAACGTCCGCATACTTGCCGTCCCCCCCCTCGCACACCCCTTACCTACCACCACTGACCTGCTCACCCTACGCACCATCCCAGGGGGCCTGCTCCTGCAAGAACGCGACGTGCTCCCACCACAACCCTCCACCTGGAAGCACGCCGCCGGACCCGCACCAAACGCTGACACCCTCCACGCCGCCGCGATCCTCGAATCCGCCGTTGCCTCCATGGCCAGCAACGCCGTCGCCCTCGGCTGCATCGATGGCACCAACAGCACCAACGCCCCCTCCACCCGCCTCCTCGGCGCAGGCCTCGGGCAGGTCGACCGCGTAACCGCCTGCCGACTGGCCATCGAAAAAGCAAAACAGTTCTCCCCCGACCTCCTCGCATCAGCCAACGCCATCGCCACGTCCGATGCCTTCTTCCCCTTCCCCGACGGCCCGGCACTCCTCATCGACGCCGGCGTCAAGGTCATCGTCCACCCAGGGGGCAGCAAACGCGACGGCGAGACCTTCGACCTGTGCAACAAACACAACGTTACCTGCATGCTTACGGGCACACGCCGCTTCAAGCACTAAGCAACTATTCCAGAACCTGCTGCCGCGGGCTTCTAGCGGTGGCGCGGGCTTCTAGCAGTGGCGTGGGCTTCTAGCGGTGGCGCGGGCTTCTAGCCCGCGCTCTTCAATATCTTCCATCTAAACCTAACACCCGGCAAAGAATCTGTTCAAGAACACAATGATGTCATCGGCCGTCAGATCCCCATCCAGTTCCGTGCTCTGCCCAGGGCCAGCAACGTCCGCGATGGGGTCCCCAGCAAAGAACCCGTTCAGGTACACGATGATGTCGTCAGCCGTGAGCTCCCCGTCGAAGCCGGCGGATTGCCCAGGCCCCGCAATGTCAGACTCCCCGCACGCAACGAGCACCGCCTGCCCAGACAAGCTCAACCAATACTGCTCATACCCCGCACCGCACCCGAACCCGTCATAGTACCTGTTGTAAATCAACACCCGATAGGTCCCCGCTTCAAGCTCCGCCGAGCCGGTGGTAGTCTTGCACATCTCCAAGAGGGACGTCTTGAGTGGCGCAAGGACCGCCTCGCCATAGAAGCAGTCGTCCCCGTATGCAGCGGTCAGGATCACCACCTCCGACGGGTACTGCGCCGCAAAGCTCACCGTTACATTCGATCGTTCCGGCACCGTAAACTCAAACCAGTCCGTGTCGCGCACCTGAAGGTTGTTGAACAACTTCCCATGCACGTCCTGCCCCAACTCGATCGTGTCGAACAACTGCGGAGAATAATTGCACCCGTCGTTCGATAAGTCCCCGCACGCCCCCTCGCTCTCGGCTACCGCCCCAGCAGGAATCGTCAGCTCGCACGGCGGCGGCAGCAGGTTCACGTCCAGCGTCATCGGCCCGAAATAACCGGCCCTAACCCCCAGCGACAGCAGCACTGGCTCCCCGGCCACCACAGGGAAAAAAAGCCGGGTTTCTCGGTCCGCGAAGCCAATAATGGAACCATCCCCGACACATTCCGACGGGATAGTGTCGCAGCCATCGGGATAGCGAGCCAATATCGTGCTGGGCCCGTTCTCAGTAAGCCGCGCAATCACCTCCGCAAACCCCGTTTGCGTCGGGATGTAGTTGAACCAGATCGTCTTGGGCAGATTCGCAGCCGGCACGTCCGATGGAGAGCACGTCAAGATGCCGTCGTTTGTCGCCCCAGCGTTCGTCCCCGACCACGCCGGCTCTCCGCTCTGCGAGTTCTCACCGATCGTCAACGCATTGGAACAATCATCGTTGCTCGGCGGTGGCACCGGCGTGGTGTTCCCGATCCAAATACCGAACTCGGTGTAGTACGTCCCCTCCGTTAAATAGCCGAGCCGATACCCCCCCGTCGTCGACGCGCTCCACCCCGACGCACCCGCCGTCGCCTCCGACGCCGAGCCTGCCAGCAACGCCAACCAATACTCACCAACCCCCAGGTTCCCATCCTGCCCAGCCAACGCTGGCGTAGTCGGTATCGGGCGGATGACCGTGGAGCCGAAGGATAGACCCGCCGCCAAACCCCCCGGGTGACTCCCGTCCGCATCGTCCCTGGCGACCAGGTTCCCCGCCCCATCGTACAATGCCATGAACAAATCCCCCGGGACTGTGTCGGTCGTGCTAATACGGCTGTCGATATCCAGGTACAACTCCCCCTCAACCGGCGTGGCCACGCTGAACTTCAACCACTTGACCGTCAGCACCTCCCCAGGATTATCTCCCGTACCAAAGTCAAAGATACCCCTCGGTAGATCCACGTAATTTTGTGCCGAGGGGGGTGTGGCCGGGGGGTCGATGGCCCCAACATCAAAGAAGACCGCTGGCTGACCCCGCACCGCAGGGGCCAAACAGGCCAAAGCCGAACAAAGCACCAAGGAGAACAACTGCAAACGCGTGCTGATCATTGGTATGCTCCTAAGCCCTCAAACCCAGACGGTTCA
>JBKDDT010000021.1:0-75320 GCA_046339895.1 bacterium
CCCACCGCCACCGCCACCCCCACGCCCCCCGCGCGCACCAGCCACACGCGCTTTGCCACGGTTGCGGAATCTTTCGGCGTTGCCCACAAACCCATCCTTCGGCCCCCGGTGCTCCAAATCTTCAACGCCGCACAACCTACGCCCAACTTTACACGCCCCCGACCGCCGGTGCACCCACACAGATGCCCCCGCACCTACTATCTTTCTCGAAGAGGAGCCACACGTTGAGCGAGCAAACCGATCCGACCACCTACCCCGCCCCGCGCCCGGCACCAGCCACCCGCGACACACCAGACGCCGAGGTTCTCCCCATCGAGATCGCACGCCTGCTCGGCGACCTCAAGTGCACCGATATCGTCATCCTTGACGTCCGCAAACTCAGCGAAGTCCAAGACTTCCTCGTCCTAGCCACCGGCACCAGCGAACGGCAGATCCGCGCCGTCGCGCACCAGGTCAAGCACCTTGTCGAGCAACGCGCCCAGAGCGTCTACCGCACCAGCTCCGACGACCAAGCGACCTGGGTCGTCATCGACTGTGTCGACTTGGTCGTACACCTCTTTGAGCCGAACGCACGCGGCTACTACGACCTCGAAGCCATGTGGGCCGATGCGCCGCAACTGCCCTGGCAACGATCAACCAACGCCCCTCGCCCAGGGCTGGTTACAACTCCATCAGAACCACAACCGACCCAAGCTGAGCAGTCGCCCGCGCCCAAGCCCAAGCCCAAGAAAGCACCCACCAAGAAGGCCCCCGCAAGCACGCCGGTCAAGAAGAAGTCCACCAAGAAGGCCCCCGCCAAGCCACGCAAGAAAGTGGCGAAAGCAAAGCCCGTCGCAAAGCCGGCCAAGAAGAAGGTGGCAACCAAAGCCCGCACCGGTCTGCGCGTCAAGGCCCGCGCCAAGCCGAAGGTCAAGCCGCGTAAACCCTCGGCCAAGCGTGGGGTTGCCTCCAAACGGCGCTGATCGCGCCGAACAGACAGCACCCACCCCACCCCCCGTCGATCGCCATCTCTGTGCGCGCAAAACCGGAGTTGCACCCAAACCCTCCCAGAGCCGTTTGGCGGGCCTTGCCTATACCCTGGGTAGGGTCAGGCCCTCAACGCGGCAGCCGGGCTTTAAAGTGCCATTGCCGGGCTCGCGCATTTTTCAACCCCTCGCCCGAGGGGAGGGGCAGGGGTGGGGTTTGGTGGTGCAGGCTTCCAGCCTAGACAGCAAACAATTTTCACCACAGAGGCACAGAGGCATTGAGAAAGACAGATGCTTGGGCTTTGTCTTTCTATACAACCGCAGTATCTCTCTTCTCTGTGGCTCTGTAGCTCTGTGGTGAACTGCCTTTGCCGCGCGGGCTGGAAGCCCGCGCCACCGGATACTGAAACTACAACTCACATCTCCGCGAACTTTGCCGTGAAGTGGCGGAGCGCCTGTGGGGCCTCGGTGATCTTGATCCCGCGGAGGGTGGCCCGCTTGGCAAAGAGTTCGGCGATCGACTCGGCGACATAATCAAAGTGGCTCTGCGTGTAGACGCGCCTCGGGAAGGCGAGGCGGACGAGTTCCATTGCTGGCGCTGGGCGTGGGGTGCCGTCGGGTAGTGTGCCGCCGAACATGACCGAGCCGATCTCGCAGGCGCGGATGCCGCCGGTGCGGTAAAGCCCAACGACGACGGCCTGGCCCGGGAAGTGTGCCGGGGGGATGTGCGGGCAGAAGTGGGCCGCGTCGATGTAGATCGCGTGCCCGCCGGCCGGCTCGATGATTTGCACGCCGGCCTTGAGCAGGCGCTCGGCCATGTACTCAGCCGTGCGCACGCGGTAGGCGAGGTAGTCCTCCTGCACCACCTCCTGGAAGCCCTGGGCCATGGCTTCGAGGTCGCGCCCGGCCAGGCCGCCGTAGGTGATGTAACCCTCCGTCAGGATCAGCAGTTCGCCGGCGCGCTGCACAAGCGCGGCATCGCGGAGCAGCAGCACCCCGCCGATGTTGACCATCCCGTCTTTCTTGGCCGAGATCGTCGCGCCGTCGGCCAGGTCGAACATCTCGCGCACGATCCTGCGCACGCTGTGCCCGCTCATCCCCGGCTCGCGCTGCTTGATGAACCAGGCGTTCTCGGCGAATCGGCAAGCGTCGAGGACCAGCGGTATTTTGTAGCGATCGCAGAGGGCACGCACGGCACGGATGTTTTCGAGGCTCACGGGCTGGCCGCCGCCGGTGTTGTTGGTGATGGTAACGATGACCATCGGCACGTTCGCCGGGCCTGCTTCTTGGATGACCGCTTCGAGGCGGGAGATGTCGATATTCCCCTTGAACGGATGCCGGCTGCGCGGGTCGGCCGCCTCGGCGATCGGGACGTTGACGGCACGCGCGCCCGTCGCCTCGCAGTTGGCGCGCGTGGTGTCAAAGTGCGCGTTGGCAGGCACGACCTTGCCAGGCCCGGCCATGATCTGGAACAGAATCCGCTCGCTGGCCCGCCCCTGGTGCGTCGGCAGGATGTGCTCAAAGCCCGTGATGTCGCGGAGCGAGGCCTGGAAGCGGAAGAAACTCGACGCCCCGGCGTAACTCTCGTCGCCCCGCATGACGCCGGCCCACTGCTCGGCGCTCATTGCGCCGGTGCCGCTGTCGGTGAGCAGGTCGATGAGCACGTCGTCGGCGCGGAGCAGGAACGTGTTGAAGTGCGCGGCACGCAACAGCCCGTCGCGCTCGGCCTCGGTCGTCATGCGGATCGGCTCGACAACCTTGATGCGGAACGGCTCGATGATGGTCTTCATGGGGGAGGGTAGATCGCCGGGGTCGGTGGGCGGGGGTGTGGGGGGCGGGGGTGCTGCTATTGTTTTTCTGCTTGCGCTCGCGGCGGCGCTGCGGGCAGGGGTATGGCGGGTGTGTGGGTCGTGGGCGCGACCAGACAGCCGGGGATGTGGCGTTGGCGGTGTGAGGAGGAACAAATGCTTGACCTGTCTTCTCTTGTCTGCAAAGCGTTCGTCGCGGTGTTGGTGTTATTCGTACAGCCTGGAGCACACGCGCAGGCGCAGGAAGAAGACCGAGGGCCGACCGTTACGGTTCAAGTTCAGTTACAGCTCCCGCCTGGCGTAGCTGCGGACGGGATCCCGATCACGGTCATTCCGGAGGGCACGGTGCCCGATGCTGCTGTGCGGTCGATTAGCACTGAGGCGGGTGTGGTCAGTTTCCGGGTTCCCTTGGCATGGTTTCCTCCAGCGGCGAATCCGCCATCGCTCGGTGTGTACCTCATGCGCAAGGACTTTGGCAGACGTGGCGGGCGCCAAGTTACCGAGACGATCGTCGCGAGAACGAATATTGGGCGGATCACTGGACCCTTCCGTCCCGACACACCCACATCAGCCACTATCGCCCTTGCGCCATCCGCAACGGCATCCGGCGGCGTTGTTCAAGACGAGGATCGGCCTCGCTTCTGGATCTCGTGTGAAGATCGCACCCTAGACAGTATGTGGATAAATGTGCCTGCGCATAAGAACGGGAAGTGGACCGTAACCGGACTCCCAAGGGTGCCTCAACTGACCCTATTGATTAACTCATTCTCCAGCGAAAGAATAGTCACCCTGGATCTCAGTACCGGCAGCGCAGACTGGGGAACGATCGAGCTGCCGAAACCACAGGGCAGTGCGCGTCTTCGCTTGAAGATTCTCGGTGTTCCCGAGAGCGAGCCCGCATCGATGGCAACACTGATTAGCTTGTCATCAGGGGTTGGCTATCTCGCTAGTAATACCCAACGCGGCGGCAACCTCATGGGCCGGCCTAAAGATGCTGCTGGGATCGCGATCCCTCCCGGTCAGTATGCCGTTCTTGTTGGTGGACTGCCGATGGACGAGTCTATTGCATTCTATAAAAAATATCTTCGAGATCAGCAGCCAATAGACCCAAGCAAAGTTCCAATCATTACACTTATCGACGGGCAGATAACAGACCTCGATTTGAGCTGGGCCGAATGGCGGCCGAGGCTGCTCGATTACAGCCCCGCTCTTCGGGATCGTGAGACTTATGCACAAATGGACGCTCTTCGTGCTGCTGGTGTTGGGGCACGAGATGCTAACAATAACGAATCGGGGCTTTACCTCCCCCCTGGGCTGCTGCCAGACATCACCGTGGAGCGCCCGCCGCCGGCCTCCACCACCCCAGCGCCTGCCCCACCTTCAAAGCCGTGACTTGCCGTGTGCGTGATGGCACGATGGGTTTCGGCTGGATCACGTGCGTACGAAGTAGCAAACCCCACCCCTGCCCCTCCCTGCCAGAAGTTCTGGGGGAGGGGTTGAAGTCGGCATGTCAAAGCGGATACGCCTATCCTTTGCTTCTGGCTTGTGGTGGCGTGCCGGGAACGGAGTGTGTGGCGTGCGTCGATTGATCTGGGACTTGCCGACGCGGTTGTTTCACTGGTTGTTTGTGGCCGGGTTTGCGTTCACGGCGTTTGTGGCGTTGGTGCTGGGGGAGCACAGCCGGGTGTTTGCGTACCACGCGATGGTGGGGTTGGCGCTGGCGTTGATGGTTTGCCTGCGTGTGGTATGGGGGTTTGTGGGGACGCGGTATGCGCGGTTTGGTTCGTTTGCGTTTGGGCCGGGGGCGGTGTTTGCGTATGTCAAGGGGACGATCGTTGGCGGGGGGAAGAGGTACATCGGGCACAACCCCGGCTCGGCGGTGGCGATCTTTGCGATGCTGGGGCTGGTGATTGCGCTTGCAGTGACGGGTGTGATGCTCGGGCGCGACTTTGAGGGTGTCAAGGAGTTGCACGAGGTGTTGTCGTACGTGCTGGTGGGTGTGGTTGGCGTGCACATCCTGGGTGTGGCGTGGCACACGATCCGGCATCGGGAGAACATCACCGCGAGCATGGTGCACGGGCACAAACAGGCCGGAGATGGGGAGGGGATCGGTTCGCCGAGGCGTGTGGTGGCGTTGGTGTTTGTAGTTCTGGTTGGCGCGTGGTTTGGTGCGCTGGTGCGGAACTATGACAGCGTGGAGGGGACGACGCGGCTGCCGGTGGTTGGTATGGTGCTGCACCTGACTGAGGGCACGGATGAGGACGAGGGCGGGAATCACTCAGAGGACTGAGGTGCGGAGGTTTTCAGGGTGGTTTTGAGTGGAGGCTTGATGGCATGGGGGCCCAAGAGAGACCCCTGTCTTCTCGGTGCCTCTGTGGCTCGGTGGTGGAATCAATATGCTGTGCAGGCTGGAAGCCTGCACCACCGAAAACCGCGGGGTCAGACCCTTGCTTTTTTGAGTTTGGGGTCGATGGCGTCGCGCAGGGCTTCGCCCAGGAGGTTGTAGGCCAGGACGGTCAGGAAGATGGCCAGGCCTGGGAAGACGGCCAGCCACCACTTGAACTGACCCTCGCTGTTGATGGCCGAGCTGAGGAGTTTGCCCCAGCTGGCGCTGTCGGCGGGGCCGAGGCCGAGATAACTCAGCGTGGCCTCGACGCTGATGGCCGCGCCGATGGCGAAGCTGGTATCGACCAGGACGGGCGCGACGCCGTTGGGGAGCATGTGGCGGAAGAGGATCGAGCGGAGCGGCAGGCCCGTGGCCTGTGCGGCCTGGACGAAGTCTTGGTTGCGGAGTTTCATAAACTCGGCACGTGTGAAGCGGGCCATGCCCGTCCAGGTGAAGCACCCGATGATCACCATGATGAAGTAGGTGGTGCGGAGCTCGTCGGGCACGACGGCGACGGCGACGATGAGCAGGAAGAGCACCGGCACGGCCATGAAGACCTCGACGACGCGGAAGAGCAAGAGGTCAACCCACCCGCCGAAGTAGCCCATGAGCGCGCCGATGGTTACGCCGATGAGCAGGGCGATGCCGGTGCTGACAACGCCGATGGAGATGGAGAGGCGCGACGCGTGGAGGAGTTGGCTGAGGACATCGCTGCCATAGGCATCGGTGCCGAGGGTGAAGGAGTGGCGGTAGCCGGGGCTGGCGGGGTCGGGGTTCTCGGTGGCCGGGCCGAACTGGGTGCCCGGTTTGCTGCGTTGCAGTGCACTCTCGCGTTGGAGGGGGGACCAGGGGACGGCGGTGAAGGTTGCGGCGGTGATTGTGCCGCGTTGCTGGGCGCCGAGGTAGTCCCAGCGTTCGAGGGGTTGGACCCATCGCGCGTTGACGGCCCAGGTGGCGAGGATGGTGGCAAGGATGCAGACGGTGATGCGTGCCCGGCGTGAGCCGATGGGCAGGGCGATGGCGACGAGCGAGACAACGAGCGAAACGGACAGGCCGATGATCAATGGGGCGCTTGGTGAGCGGACAAATGGTGTGGGGAGCTCTGGGGCTATGCCCGTTCGTGCGAAGACGGTTTGGGCGCGGCGGCCGGCCTCGTCGGCGAGGCCGACGAAGTAGGTCTGCACGAGGCCGGCGATGGCGACGATGAAGACGGCGATGATGATGGTGCCGACGGCGCGTGCGGCGCGGACGCCCCAGTGCTTTCGTGGGCCGCCCAGGGCGGTGTAGAGGATCGCGGCGGAGGTGCCCAGCAGGAGGACCAGGTCGAGGACGGCGAGGTTGCGCCAGAGGGGTGAGGAGGTGTTGCCGGTGTTGTCGGTGATCCAGAGCGGGTGCCCGCTGGCCAGGACGGGCGCGTAGACGGCAAAGAAGGCGATGAGCCCGAGCCAGGCGAGGGCGAAGATGGCCGTGGGCTTTTTGATGACCGTGGACCACGCGTCGGCCCAGAACCCCATTGCCGGGCGGACGCCGATGCCCTGCATGAGCTGCACGCCGGTGACGACCGAAGGCTCGGGCGCGGGCGGCTGGTTTGGGTTGGGTTGTTTTGCGGCGGTCATGTGGGTGTTGCTATCGTGATGTACTCTGTCTTGAACCTCGGCCCTCGGCCCTGAGCACTGGGCCCAGTTGATTTACTTGTACGCGATGCGAGGGTCGGCCGTGGCGTAGAGGATGTCGGCGGCCAGGAGCGCCAGGAGGTTGACGAGGGCGATGATGGTGGTGTTGGCCAGGATGATCTCGCGGTCGCGCTGGCTGATGGCCTCGATGAGCATGTACCCCATGCCGGGGATGGAGAAGATGCGCTCGATGACAACGCTCCCGGCGAGCATGGCCGGGAAGATCGTAACGAACATGGTGATCAGGGGCAGGAGGCTGTTGCGGAAGACGTGCGCGAAGATGACGTCGCGGTTGGAGACGCCCTTGGCCTTGGCGGTGCGGACGTAGTCGGCGTTGAAGTTTTCGAGCATCGCGGCGCGGGTCTGCTTGCTCAGCACGGCGAACCCGCCATAGACGATGCAGACGACGGGAAGGACCAGGTGCCAGAGCAGGTCCAGGAGGTACCCTCGGCTGAAACCGTCAGCCCCGAAGGAGGGCAGGAAGGTCATCGACTCAGCCGATTTGCTGGTCATCGCGCTGGTCGGGAAGGCGTTGAGGTATTCGGGCGTGGCCAGGAAGCCGAGGGCGAGGGCACCGGCGAGCACGACGGGGACCGAGTAGAAGCCGATGTAGACGCCGCCGAGGCCGACGTCGGCCCAGGTGCCCTTGCGCACCGCGGCGAGCATGCCCGAGGGGATGGCGATGAGGTAGATGATGGGGAAAGCGATGATGTTCAGCAGGAGCGTTACGGGCAGGTGCTCGCCGATGAGGTCGATGACGGGGCGCTGGACGCTAAAGGCGGTGCCAAGGTCGGGCCAGGCGACGCTGACGACGCCGGAGATGCCAAAGCCCGCCTCGGGGTAGGGCCTGGTGCGCATCGCGGCGACAAGCAGGGCGCGTTGCGTGGCGGCGTTGGCCCAGGCGGCGCGGGCCTCGGCGGAGAGTTTTTCAAGCTCGGCGAACTCCTTGACAGACCTATCGGGTTCCTGGGCGATGATGCGGCGGATGATCGGCTGCTGATTGCGCAGGAAGGTGGACCAGGCGTCCGGTGGGTTGGCCGATTCGACGTAGCGCTTGAAGGCGTCGCGCAGGTTGGCGTCGGCGGCGGTGAAGGTGGCGCGGGCGTCGGTGTAGTTGCGCTCGACAGCGCGGAAGGCCTCGGCACGCTTGGTGTCGTCATCGGCGGGGAACTGGGCGCTGATCTGCTCGGGGGTGGGGGTCGGAACGTCGGGCAGGGTGCTGTCGAACCACTGCCAGCCGGCGGGTGTGGGGATGGGGCGGGGTTTGCTGATGAGGTCGCCGGCGGGGGTGACCAGGTCGCGCTGGCCGAACTTGATGGGGCTGATGCGTGCGAGCCAGCGGGTGTACTGGATGAGTGCGGGTTCGTTGAGCCCGTAGCGGTCTTCGAGCTTTGCGCGGGTGATGGCGATGGAGCTGCTGGACTGCATCGCGCCGCCGCCCGAGGCCATCAGCGCGGCACCGATGCCGCCGGGGGAGAGGGCAATGAGCATGAACACGAGCAGGGTGATGCCGATGAGCGTGGGGATCATCAGCAGGATTCGGCGGATGATGTAGTTGAGCATGGAGTGTCCCGTGGTTGTGGTGCGGGTGTCCGCGGGGGTTTACATGCCTGGGTTGGGTGTGGATTCACCGGTGCGGACGTGCTCGACGGGCTCGAGGCCCTTGGGGTAGGGCACGACGTTGCCGGCGCGTGGGCCAACGAAGCGGAGCCAGGGCGCGACGCGGATGAATGTATAGGGCTGCTCCTGGTGGAGGACGAGTTCGAGTTCGCGCCAGATAGCCATGCGTTTATCGGTGTCCATCTCGCGCCGGCCGGCGTCGATGAGGGCATCGGCGCGTGGGCTGTTGAACTGCACGAAGTTGTCCCCCTGGTTTTTGATGCTCTCGGAGTGGAATATCTGCTTGGGGTCGTTCTCGGGGGCGTTGGCGCTCCAGGCCATGGTGATGGCGTCGAAGTCGCGTGTTTTGAGCAGGTCGGTATAAACGGCCCACTCGACGGAGCGGAGCTCGACGCGGATGCCGGCCTGGGTGTAGGCGTCCTTGATGAACTTGGCGATGCGGTCGGAGATCTCGCTGCCGCCGCTGTAGGTGAACTGGAACTTGAACTCGTTGCCGAACTTGTCCTTGAGGATGCCATCGCTGTCGCGAGCTTCCCACCCGGCCTCCTTGAAGAGGGCCTTGGCGCGATCGGGGTCGTAGGGCCAGGGCTTGATGTCGGGGTTGCTGCCCGGGCTGGCCAGGGGCTGGTTCCCCTTGGCAACGACGCCGATGCCGGAGTAGATGTCGCGGATGATTTTTTCGCGGTCGAGCGCGTGGGTCATGGCCAGGCGTACGCGCGGGTCGTGGAAGGGGGTGAGTTTGCCGTTGCGTTCGCCGCCGTTCCAGGCGATGAAGCTGTATGGGGAGCGCATGTTGACCCACTTGAGGAACGTGGCCCTCTCCTTCCATGCGGGGTCGGCGGACTTGGAGGCGAACTGTGGTGCCGAGGGTGTGATGATATCGGCGTCGCCCTTGGCGAAGGAGTTGATGCGCCCGATCTCGTCATTGATGGCCTGGTAGCGGATGGTGTCCAGGGCGGGGCGGGGGCCCCAGTATTGCTCGTTGCGTTCGAGGACGATGTCGGCGGGGGGCGCCCACTGGTTGTCGGGGTTGAAGCCGCGGAGGCGGAAGGGGCCGCTGCCCATGAGCAGGCCGGTGGCCTTGTTGATCTGGGCGGGGGTGAGTTTGCTATAGACGTGCTTGGGGAGGATGGACAGGCCAAGTGCGTTGCCAACGTTGGAGGCGAGTGGCTGCTTGAAGGTGAACTCGACGGTCTGCGGGTCGATGACCGTTACGCCGGCGATTGAGTCTCGGATGATCGAGCGTGTGCGTTCGGCCTCGATCTGCTCGTTCATGATGTAGTCGGCAAAGGACCAGCGGATGTCCTCGGCCGTGAGGGGGACGCCGTCGGAGAAGCGCACGCCCGGGCGGAGGCGGGCGCGGAGCCAGAGGCCCGCGGGGTCAACTTGCCAGGCCTCGGCCAGGATGCCCGTCCGCTTGAGGGTTGTGGGGTCATAGTCGGCCAGGCTCTGCAGGACGAGCTCTTGCACCCGGCGTGAGTAGACGTCGGTGGAGATATTGGGGGTGAGGGTTTTGGTTTGGGCCTCCCATATCTCGGTGATCTCGCCACCTTCGATCATGTTGGGATAGGCGCGGGGGTCGGTGGTGAAGGCCATCGGGGGTTGGTGCTCGATGGGGAAGCCTGGGCGTGCCCAGGAGTCGTCGGTTGCGGTGGGCGTCGCGGGCGGGGACGCCCGCGCCACCGGGGTGGGGGACACCTGGGTTGGGGCCACCGGGGTGGTGGGTGCTACGGTGTTGATCCCTTGCTCGACGGTGCGTTGGACCTGATCGACCTGGCCTTTGAGCGTGCCGACGGCGTTGCCCATGCGGCCGAGCTGCTCTTCGATCGCCTTGGTGCGGGCGAGTGCCTCTTCGTTGCGCATCCAGGCGCGGTCCCCCTGCACGAGGCTGAAGAAAAGCAGCAGCAGGGCGACGCCGATGAGGAGGTAGAGGATGAAGTCTTTGGCCCCGAAGCGGTTGTGCATGGGTTTGTCTCGGCTGTGAGCGGGAGAAAATCGCTGGCTTATGGCCCGGCATGCCGGGGTTCGGCCTGAGCAGGCCAGCACGGCAGGGCCTGTGGAAACTCTACGCCCGATGGTCGTGCGCTGATCGGGGGAGATGATACGGATGGATCACAGCCCGGGGCGTGAGGGGGGGACTGCGTCTGTGCCTGTGGCGTCGGGTGGGAGAGGGTCGGGTGCTGGTTGGGGGTCGTCGGCTGCGTTTTGGGTCCGGGCGAGGCGCCGGCGTTGCTTGGCGATGAGGCGGATGTTGCGTGCGAAGATGACGACGCCGCTGGTCTGGCCCAGCGTGCCGACGATGTCTTGCCTCCAGACAAAGTAGGCAAAGAGCATGATGCTGCCGACGAGGCTGAGCCACCAGAAGGCGACAGGCACGGTGCTGCTCTTGGTTTTTTCGCTGACGAACCACTGCAAGAGCCACCTGCCGCCAAAGACGATCTGCCCGGCAATGCCGAAGACGACCCACGCAACGCCGATCCACCCCGATACTTTGAGGATGCGAAACAGGTCGTTGTTGCCAGCGGTCGTGATGCGGCCGAGGGCGTTGCGGCCGAGGAAGGCCTCGGCCTGGGCCTGGGTGAGTGGGCCGATGCTGGTGTTGTCGCGGAACAGGACGGTGAAGGTGCGCTGCCCGTCGGGGGTGGGCTGCCATTGCAGTGCGCCCTTGACGGCGCCGATGGTCAGCGTTACGCGTGTGGCGTCGTCTGGTTTTTTCTGTGGTACGTCGGGGGCGAAGGCGATCCACGCGCCGAGCAGGATGAGCGCGAGCATCGCCGCGAGTGGTTCCCACTTGAGGGTCTTCATGAAGGGATTATGGCAGGGTGGTTGGGGGATCACGCAGAGGACGGAGGTGCAGAGGTTTTCAGAGTGGTTTTTTTGGGGTTGTGTTTGTGGGTGGCTTTGGCCCCAGCGGGGCCGCGGGGTGTAGCCACGGGTGGAGCCCGCGCTTCCGCGGGCGCAACCCGTGGAGGGTCGGCACGCGGGGCGGGGCGCGGTTTCATCACGGCTTCCACGGGTTGCGCTGCGCTCCACCGGTGGCTACAAGCCGCAACCCCTTCGGGGTTGAAAGCGCTGTAAGCCACAACTTGGATTTACTCCGCGTCCCTCCGCCAACCCCCACTCCTTCCGCGGACCTGTTGTTTCAGGCGTTTGCAGCAGTGTGCTCGGCGAGCACCGGTATGCTGGTCGTCGGGCGTCGGCGGTTGCGCATGTATCGCACGGCGAAGCAGTCGACCAGGCCGGGGATGGCGCGTTGCCAGATTCCAAAGCCGTACTTGGTTGTCCCCGCGACGCGCGGGCGGTGGGCGACGTTCATCTCGACGACCTTGCCACCCAGATGCGCGACGCAGACGGGGATGAACCGGTGCATGCCACGGAACTGCAGCGGCAGCAATAGCGCATGTTCGCGTTTGAGCACGCGCAGCGAGCATCCCGTGTCGCGCACGGCGTCCTGGAGGATGAGCCTGCGAAAGAGCCGGCCGATTCGGCTGGTGATCTTGCGGATGGCGTTGTCCTTGCGTGCGTGCGAGCGGTCTCCCTGGACCATGTCGGCGCCGCTGGCGTGCAGCAGCGTGAGCATCGAGGGGAGGTCGGCCGGGTCGTTCTGGAGGTCGGCGTCGATGGTTGCGATGAGCCGGCCGCGTGCGGCGCGGATGCCGGCGTAGAACGCGGCGGACTGCCCGTTGCCCTTGCCCGGGGGGGTCTGCGTCATGGCGATGCAGCGGAGCCAGGACCTGCCGGGGAGCATCTCGGCGATTTTGGCGCGGGTGCCGTCGGTTGAGCCGTCGTCGACGATGACCATCTCATAGGCCAGCCCGGTGGCGGCAAGGGCAGCACCGGCCTGCAGGATGAGGGGGGCGATGTTCTCTTGTTCGTTGTGTGCCGGGGCGATCAGCGAGAGGTCGATGGTGCCGACGGGTGGCTCGTGGGTGGGCATTGGGGTGAGTATACGAAGTGCGGGTGGGGATCGCGCGGGGTGCCGGTGCCGGTGGTGGTGGGTTCCTAACATTGAACCCGCACGCTTTGAGAGCAACCCATATGCACGTCCGCCCGATCGACCCAAAGACCGCGACAGTCGAGATCCACTTTCACCTCGAAGACCCCGAGAGCCTCACGGGCAAGCCCGACAAGGACGTGGTCGTCAAGGCCCACCCCGGCATGAACATCCTGGAGGCGGCCATGGCCAGCGGGATCGACATCGAGCACGCCTGCGGCGGCGTGTGCGCGTGCAGCACCTGCCACGTCTATATCGAGCACGGTGAGGGAGCCATCAGCCAGGCGACAGAGGCCGAGGAGGACCGCGTCGAAGAGGCCCCGGGCCTGCAACGCAACAGCCGGCTGAGTTGCCAGTGCATCCTGCAAGCCAAGGGCCCGATCCATGTACGCGTGCCAGCGTGGAACCGCAACGCGGTCAAGGAAGGGCATCATTGAGCAGCGACGAGCGATGAGCGATGAGCGACCAGAGAAGTCCGCGAGATAGAACCTTTCGTAACGCCGCCAAAACGCCCAGCACGACAAGCACTGCATAACCCGCCATCGCGCCGATTGCCCATTGCCTATTCCCGTTTGCCTCCCCTCATCGCTCATCACTCATCACGACCTATGCACTGGCTCGACACCGACGACATCGCCGAGGCTCTACACACGGCACACCCGGGGCGAGACCCGCTGCGCGTGCGGTTCACGGAACTGCGCGGGCTCGTTGAGGCCCTGGCCGAGTTCGCGGCAGAGCAAGACCACCCGGTTAATGAGAAGATATTGGAGACGATCCAAGCGGAGTGGTACCGGCTGAAGACGGGTGCGGCGAAGGATGAGGACTGAGAGGGTGCGTTTGAACTGCAATGCACAGGCTGGAAGCCCGTGCTACCAGGAGTGCGTGCCACCAGGAGTGCGTGCCACCGGGGTTCAATCGGCGAGGAGTTGATCGATGAGTTGGATCGGGTGCAGGGCGGCCCGGCCTGCGCCGTCTTTGATCTGGTGCCGGCAACTGGTGCCGGTGGCGCAGATGGTTTCTTGTGCCCCCGCCGAGCGGGCGATAGGGAGGATGCCGCCGCTGGGCAGGTTGCCGATGGCCATGGAGAGGTCGAACTTCTCGCGGTCGTAGCCGAAGGAGCCGGCCATGCCGCAGCAGCCGGTGTCGGGGGTGCGCAGCTTGGTGCCGAGGATGCGGGAGAGGAGCCTGGAACTGGTGCCCGTGCCCCAGAGTGCTTTCTGGTGGCAGTGGGCGTGCAGGACGACGGGGTGGGGGTTTCTGGCCTGCGCGCGTGCGGCTGCGTTGGCCAGCAGCGAGGCGTTGGGGTGCTTGTCCCAGTGGCGGTCGAGGAAGTCTTCGATCAAAAAGCTCTTGTCGGCCAGGCGCTGGCGGAGCGCCAGCGGCGTTTGGCACTTGAGTTCGAGCCAATCGTCCTTGACTGCGCTCAGGCAAGATGGTTCGAGGAAGAGGATCGCGCCGACGGCGTCATCCTCGATCAGCGGGCGCAGCTGCGCGATGGTGGCATCGACCATCGCGACCGCGCCGGGCAGCAGGCCGACGCTGATCATGCTGCGCCCACAGCACCCGCCGGCCCAGTTGGAGCCGGGCAGCTCGGGGTGGTAGCCGAGTTTTTCCAGGACCCGCTGCGCGGCCAGGCCGATGTGGCTCTCGTTGTACGTCGTAAAACAATCGGCAAAGATCGCCACGCGCGGCGTGGGCGTGCGGGCGTGGCGCGTGGTCCGTGGCCAGAGGGCGTAGAGGCTCTTGGAGAAGGGCGGGAGCGTCCGCCGGGGGTGCAGGCGCATGATCGCGTTGATGACCGCGCGGGCAGAGCGGGTCTTGCCGATGGCGTTGGCCAGGCCCGGCATGATCGAGCCGAGGCGGTTGAGGATGCGGACGTGCCCGGTTGCCAGTGCGCTGATCGTCGGCCGGGCGCCCTGGCGGTAGCGCTGTGCCGTGAACTCGGCTTTGAGGCGGGCGATATCGACGTTGCTTGGGCACTCACCCTTGCACGCCTTGCAACTGAGGCAGAGATCGAGGGTCTGGATAGTCTCGGGGTCGCTCCATGCGGGGCCATTGCCGTCGGCGCTCGACTGGCCTGTGATGGCCAGGCGGAGTGCGTTGCCGCGACCGCGTGTGCTATGGCGTTCGTCCATGGTGGCGCGGTAACTGGGGCACATCGTGCCGCCGGACTGCTTTCGGCAGACGCCCGCGCCGTTGCACGCCTGAACGGCATGATCGAAGCCGTCCTGATCGTCGTAGGTATAAAACGTCTGGACGTTGGGAACATGCGGATGCTGGCCGGGCTGCGGCTCGGTGCGCGTGCGCTGCAGGATCGAATCGATGTTGCCCGGCGCGACGATGTTCCCCGGGTTGAGGAGGCCCTTGGGGTCAAAGAGGGCCTTGACTTGCGCGAAGGCTTGGATGAGTTCGGGGCCGTAGAAGCGTTCGAGGAGCGGGCCGCGCACTTTGCCGTCGCCGTGCTCGCCGGACATGACCCCGCCGCACTCTTTGGCGAGGTCTGCGACCTCGACGGCGATGCGTTTGAGGGCCTCCATGTCCTTGCGGCTGTGCGGGTCGAGCATCGGGCGGACATGCAGGACGCCCACGGATGCGTGGGCCCAGAACGCCGCACGTGTGCCCTCGCGCTGGACGATCTGGCGGAAGCGGCGTACAAACTCGCCGAGGCGTTCGGGGGGCACGGCGTTGTCTTCGACGAACGTCAACGGCTTGCGCGCGCCGGGCAGGGCGTGCAGGAGTGGCTCGCCGGCCTTGCGCAGTTTCCAGGCGTTGGCCATGCCGGGCGCGTCGGTTACGTCGCGGACGGGCTCGCCGGGGAGAGCGGCCCGCACGCCGGCGAGTTTCTGTGTCAGGGCCTGGGCCGAGGGCTCGTGGTACTCGATGTAGAGCACCGCCTTGAGGTCCTCGATACGCGCTGAGCCGGGCAATCGCGGGAAGACATCGACATACCCCCGGCACTCGATGTTGTTGAGCGCCGCCTCGATCACCACGTCGTCGATCAACTCCACCGCGCTCGGGCCGGTTGTCAGGATGCCTGGGACCGCGGCAATGGCGTCGTCGACGCTCGAGAAACTCACCAGCGCCAGCCCCTTAGCTGCGGGCACGGGAAGCAGCCGGCACTTGGCGCGGAGCGTAACGGCCAGCGTCCCCTCGCTGCCGCACAGGAGTGGGCAGAGGTCAAGGTCGTGCGGCGTAATCCCGGCGTCGAGTTGCTTGAGGATCAGGTCCAGGGCATAGCCCGCATTTCGGCGGAGGGTCTTTGGGTAACGCTGACGGATGAGAGGCTCGTAAGCACGCACGATGCGCTTTACGCCGTCGGCGAGTTTGAGGGCGATCGCATCGGCCCGCCCCGCGCCGGGGCCGAGCGTGAGTCGGTGGCCCGTGGCGGTGGCACAGTCGATGGCGAGGATCGAATCGACCGTCCGGCCGTATTTGACCGAGCGCGAACCCGCGGCGTTGTTGCCGATGCAGCCGCCGATGGTCGCCTGGGCCGTCGTCGATGGGTCAGGTGGGAAAAACAGGCCCGTGCCCGAGCGCGTGAGATGGTTATTCAGTTCATCAAGCGCGACGCCCGCCTCGGCCCAACAGGTGCCACCGGCGGGGGTGCCCTGAACGTCGGTGATGCCCAGCAGCCCCGCGCTGGCATCGAGCACCACGGCATGTGCGGTGCACTGGCCCGCTAGGCTCGTCCCTCCGCCACGCGGCAAGATCGCGGCATTGTGCTGGGCACAGACCTCCACGGCACGCACCATGTCGGGGACGTTGGCCGGGATCACCACACCGATGGGCTGCACCTGATAGATGCTCGCGTCGGTGCTGTAGAGTTGCCGGTCATGCAGGCCAAACCGGACGCGACCGGCCAGCGCCCGGCCGAGGGCCTCGGCAAGCCTGGCCGATGTGGGCGGGAGGTCGGTGCCAGTGGTCTGGTTGGGTAGGACGGTCAGTTGCATGGGCTTGCGCGAGAGGGCTAGAGATTGTTGATCGGCTGGGCGCGCGGGGTGGGGCGAATACGGGCCGTTACGCCCGGTTGACCTGGCGGGTCGAGCGTCGAATAATGACCGCTCACGAACCGACCGCGACGGACGTTTGCCGGGATTGCCGGCACACCGAGGCACGGTCAGGGGTGGTGCGACGCGGCGTCGTTCCATCTGAGTTCACCCCGGTGCGGTTGTTCCGCACCGGTCGCCGCGGCCCCCTCTGCCCCCCACTGCAACGTGGACCGGCGCACAGGCCCGCGCGACGCGTGGCCCTTGCTCGGTCTTGTATTGCACAGGAGGCACACCAAACCATCAGGCACGCCGAGCAACGGGCACAATGCCCACGCCGCGCGACACGACTGCATCACACCACGCCCCGGCGTGCCTAAAACTCACCACCATCAATCCACGCTGCCAGCACCGAGGCCCCGGGCACGGCTGGTGGCACGGGGATCGAATCGTTTCGTTGTAACGACTGGCCGATGGTGTAACGGTAGCACAGCAGATTTTGGTTCTGCTTGTCCTGGTTCGAATCCAGGTCGGCCAGCTTCCTTTGCCCCGTCTCGTGCCCCTTCTCTTGGCCGTGTTTATCTGCTCGCGTTTGCTGATTGTTTCTGTCTGAGCCACCCGCATGCTTGTCTCCCCCAAACAGCTCGGCAAGCCCCCCGTCGCGGTCATCCTGGCCGCGGGCAAGGGGACGCGCATGAACAGCGACCTGCCCAAGGTCGTGCACGCGGTGGGCGACCGCCCGATGGTCTGCAACGTCGTCGATGCCTGCCGGGCTGCGGGCGCCCGGAGGATCATCCTGGTCGTCGGGTACAAGCAAGAGGTGGTGCGCGAGGCCGTCGCCCGCCAGGGGCCGGCGTGGGCGCATGGGATCGAGTTTGCGGTGCAACAAGAGCAGCTGGGCACCGGTCACGCGGTGCTGGCAGCCAAGGAGGCCCTGGCCGATCTGCTGCAAACCCGGCAGCAGCCGTGCTTTGTGCTCGCTGGTGATGGGCCGCTGATCCGCAGCAAGACGCTGCGCACGCTGCTGGACCGGCACAACGAGGCCTCGGCCTCGGCCACGCTTGCCACAAGCGTCATCCCCGACCCGACTGGGTACGGGCGGATAGTGCGCGATGAGGCCGGGCGGTTCGTGGCTATCGTCGAGCACAAAGAGTGCACGCCCGAGCAGCGTGCGTTGCAGGAGGTCAACCCGAGTTACTACTGCTTTGACCTGCACGAACTGTACAAGGGCTTGGCGCAGGTAGAGCGTAACGGCTCATCGGGTGAGTATTACATCACCGACGTGCCGAGCCTCTTCCTGCGGCAGGGCAAGCGCGTCGAGGTCATCGATGCCGTGCCCCCGCAGGACGTGCTGAGCATCAACACCCCTGCCCAACTGGCCGAGGTCGACGCGATCTACCGCGCCCAAGTGATCGACGCGCAGCGTGCCAGCCGGGATGAGTCGCACTCGCTGCGGGTCTTTGCTGGCCGGCGTGCGCTGGAGCTGACCAACCGCGTCTGCGCGCACATCGGCGTGCCGATGGGCGTGGCACGGACCGAGCAGTTCCCCGACGGGGAGCTGCTGGTGCGCATCGAAGAGGACGTCCGCGGGCGCGACTGCTTTGTCGTCCTGGGCACAAGCCAGCCCGTCAACGACAACCTCATCGAGCTGCTTGTGTTTACAGACTGCCTCCGCCGGGCCAGCGCAAAGCGCATCACGGCGGTGATGCCCTACTTCGGGTACGCGCGCCAGGACCGCAAGGACGAGGGGCGCGTGCCGATCACCGCCAAGCTCGTTGCCAACCTCATGGCCGCGGCACGCATCGACCGCGTCATCACCGTCGACCTGCACGCGGCCCAAATCCAGGGGTTCTTCGATATCCCGCTGGACCACCTCTCCGCCACGCCGGTGTTTTACGACTACTTCATGTCGATGCGGCGTGAACTTGGCGACCTGGTCATGCTCAGCCCCGATGTCGGCAACGTCAAGGTCGCCGAGAGCTTTGCCAACATGCTCGGGGCGGAACTGGCGATCGTCAACAAACGCCGCATCTCAGGCTCGGAAGTTGTAACCGATCGGCTCATCGGCAGCGTGAGCAACAAGACGGTGCTGCTCTTTGACGACATGATCGCCACGGGTGGCACCGTGGCCCAGGCCGCGCAGCTGGCACGCCAGCACGGGGCCAGGCACGTCATCGCCGCGGCCACGCACGGCGTGCTGGCAGGCTCGGCGATCGAGAAACTCGCCGGCCCCGAGATCGACCGCATCGTCATCACCAACACCATCCCCAGCAACACCGCCCTGCACCCGGGCGCTGACCCCGTCGCCGACCGCCTCGCACCGCTCCGGCACAAGATCGTCGAGCTCGACGTGGCCGACCTGCTCGGCGAGGCGATCCACAGGATCAACAAGAACCTCTCAATCTCTGCGTTGTTCAAGAAAACAGCAGGAGCGAAAAGGTAAGCAGAGGCAATAGGGAATAGGCAATGGGCAATCGGCGCGGCCGGTTGTGATCTGAGCCGGCGATTGCTCGAAGTCAAAGTCAAACACCAACCAACCCACCAACTGCCCAACCCACCGCGCCGATTGCCCATTGCCTATTCCCTATTGCCCTGCCCCGCTTCCCCCCACCCCCCACTTCGAAAGGACCAACTATGAAAAAAGGCCCCGTAACACTCAAAGCCACACTCCGCCCCAAGCTCGGCTCGCGCTACGCCAAGCGTGCGCGTGAGAAGGGCCTGCTGCCCAGCGTTGTCTATGGGCACAAGCTCGACCCCGTCGCCATCGACATCGAGTCGCGCGAGGCCGTCAAGCACTTCATCGCCGGCGAGAAGGTCTTCACGCTGGACTTCCCAGGCCGGGACAACACCGACGAGGGGCAGACCGTGCTGCTCAAGGCGTTGCAGTTTGACTACCTGGGCAACAACATCGTGCACGCGGACTTCGCCCGCGTGGACCTCAAAGAGCGCGTCCGGACCAAGGTGCACGTGGAACTCAAGGGTGATGCCAAGGGCCTCAAGTCAGCCGGGGCGATCCTGATCCACCCGACCAACGAGATCGTCATCGAGTGCCGGGTTATGGACATCCCCGAGTCGGTAACGATCGACGTGAGCAACCTTGACCTCAACGAGACGATCACAGCCGACAAGGTCGAGCTGCCCACGGCGGACATGAAACTGATCACCGACCCGCACGCAATCATCGCGCAGATCGTCGAGCAGAAGGAGATCGTCGTGGCCGAGGCGGCGACCGTCGAGGGTGCCGCGGGTGTTGCGCCAGAGGTCATCGGCGAGAAGGAGCGCGCGGAGAAGGCCGCCGCCGCCGCCCCGGGCGCCAAGCCCGCCGCCGGTGCTGCCGGCAAGCCCGCCGCTGGTGCAGCCGCCAAGCCCGCAGCGGGTGCCGCGGCCAAGCCCGCCGCCAAGAAGTAAACCACCACACGCACCCCCCGGCCCACCGGCCCGGGGGTGTTTTCGCAACCCCGGCACCACCCATGCACCTGATCGTCGGCCTCGGCAACCCGGGCACGCAGTACGAGCGCACCCGACACAACGCCGGGTTCATGGCCATCGACCGCGCCGCACGCGCTTTCGCCCCAAGCGGCCCCTGGCGGCAACGCTTTGGCGCCGAGGCGCTCGAAGCGAGCATCCTCGGCGAGCGGGCTTTGCTCGTCAAGCCGATGCGCTTTATGAACTGCTCGGGCCAGGCCGTCGCCGAGGCGCTGGCGTTCTACAAGATCGACCGCCCCCGCCTGCTCGTCGTCGTTGATGACTATGCGCTGCCCCTGGGCCAACTCCGTCTGCGCCAGGCCGGCTCCAGCGGGGGGCACAACGGCCTACGCGACATCGAACGCGCACTGGGGGACCAGAGCTTCGCTCGCCTGCGCCTGGGCATCGACCCCCCACCACCGCAGTACGCCGACCCGGCCGACTGGGTCTTGGCACGCTTCTCAGACGCCGAGATGAAAGCCCTCGACCCCGCACTCGACCGCGCCAAGGACGCTATCGCCACGTTCATCAAACACGGCCTCCCCCAAGCCATGAACCAGTTCAACGCCCCACCACCCACACCCAAACCCCCAGCCAACCCCCCAGCCCCCATTTGACCAGTTTTTTATTTGGCCATTTTTACTCCGCCTCCGCCGACACCCGCCTGAAACTCCCGCTCTTACGCATCTCCCCCTCGGCCAGCAACTTCCCCCGGATCAGGTTCAGCCGCTCGGCCACCTCGTCCATCTCCGGACGCTTGGCCGGCTCGACCTCCACGCACTCCATAATGAGTTTGTCAAACAACTCCGGCACCCGCTCGTTGATCTCGATGGGCCGCTTGGGCTTGGGCACCAGGCTGTCGTCTAGCGAGCCGAGCAGCGAGTCGGGCTTGGCCAGGGCCGTGGGAACGTACGCCTTCGTCAGGCACTGGTACATCGTGGCCCCCAGGTTATAAACGTCCGTCTTGCCCGTAATAGGCCGGCGGTGTACCTGCTCGGGGGCGATGTAGTCGGCCGTCCCCTGTATCCGCTTCTTGACGGTGTTAATCGGGCACGACTGGCCCAGGTCGATGACCTTGGCGTTCCCCGCCGCGTCAACGACGATGTTGTTCGGCTTCATGTCCGCGTGCACGAACCCCTTGCCGTGCATATAGGCAAGAGCCCTCGCAACTTGCTCGAACGTCCACGCCGCGGCCTCGAAGGTCTTGGGCGGCTGGCGCTCCAGGCTCACGCCGTCAACGAGCTCCATCAGCAGCATCATCTCATTGCACGCCGAGAGCAGCCCGGGGCGTTTTTTGATCAGCCGGCCCATCCCACGCACGCCCGAATGCCTCAGCTTGCTGCCGATGGTGTGCTCGGCCTCGATCTGCTCTAAAAACCGCTCGTCCTTCTCCGTCTCCTTCACCACATGCTTGAGCGCCCAGACCTCCTTAGCCTTGGGGTCCTGCACGACATAAATGATCGACTCGGCGCCGCGGCCGATCTCGGCCTCGACCCGGAACCCCTCGACGATATCTCCCTTCTTGAACACGTTCACTCATAAATCCTTGACTAACGGCAACGCAGGCGGCGATGTTTCCACCCCAGAGTACCGCCGAACATCGCCCCAATCACAGGCCAACCAGAACGGCAGCCCGCAGTATATGAAGCCAAACGCCCCAGATCGGCCCTTCTTTCACCCTTCAAGACTCCAACCGACAGAATCGCTATTCGCACGGGTCAATCACCCGGTTGCGATACGACCCCAGACGACCAAGATTACCGCGTCCACTGTTGTCCCAAAACCCTTATGAACCCAGCCAAACCCATACGACTACAAGACTATGACAACCCAAACATGAACAACCCCGTCGCCAACTTTGGATAAAAGTACGTGCTCTTCTGCGGCATCAGTTCGTTCGCCCCGCACACCGCACGCACGGCTGTCAGGGGCGTCGGGTCCAAGATCACGCCCAACTGCGGCTCAAAGTCAGCCCCCACCCCGCTCTTGCCACCCTCCCCACGCCCGAGTGCATCGACATCCGCCACCGAGTGCGGGAAGGCCCACTGCACCGGCTGGCCCCCGTTGAGCTTCGCCTGGGCGATCTGCTCGACGATCAGGTGCTGGCAGATCGCCACATCGAGCGTGCGCCAGGCGTGCGGCTTGTCCGGGAAGGCCCCCTTGAGCGGGTCGGGATCAGTCGGCGTGCACAGGTGTGCCGTGCCCGTGGCAAAGTCGTAGAGGCCCAGGACGTTCTTCCCACCCTTCTTGGCCCCAACCTTGATGGCGTGCTCGATTGAGCCGAGGCCCCCGTGCACGGGCGCAAGGTGCAGGTGCCCCTTGCTGGCACGCTCAAAGGCGTGCCACGAATACCCCTTGATCCCTGCGAGCACGCGGTGCGTCGGGCCGATGACCAGCCCCGCGTCGTGCAGGCTCACGAGCACGAACATACACCGGCGTGCCGGGTGGTCGGCAGGCAACTTCTTTCCACCCGCCTGGAGGTGCTCTAGGTATGTCATAGCCGTGGTATACCGGTGGTGCCCGTCGGCAATCAGCACGTCCTGCCCTGCTAGGTCGTGCGTCAGGTGCGCCAGCGTCCCTTCATCGTGCACGGCCCACAGCTCGTGCAGGCACCCATCGTCCGTCGTCCCCACCACCTCCGCCGGGCGAAGGCCCGCGATGTGCGCCACACGCCGGGCAAGGTTGTGGTGCTCGTCGGGCACCAGCCCAAAGATCGGGGAGATCTGCATCCCTGTCGCCTGCATCAGCGCCAGCCGGTCCTGCTTGGGACCTGAGAACGTCTGCTCGTGCGGCAAAATCCCGCCACGCCCATCCTTGCCCGGCCCGAACGGCGCGATATCCAGTGTCGCAACCACCCCCGTCCGCTGGTGCCTCCCCCCGGCATACTCAAACGTCTGCCGATACACAAACATCACCGGCTCGGCACGCTTGACAAAGACCCCCTCCTGGAGTTTGGCCCGCAGACGCAGCCCCGCCGAGGCATACTCGATGTCGGGCCCAAGGTCCTTGGCCGGCAGGTGCGGCAGGTCGATCGCCACGATGTTTTCTTCACTCCTGGCCAGCAGCCCATCCTTGCCCGGCTGGTCCAGAACGTCATACGGCGGGGCGATCAACGCTGAGAGATCCGCCGGCGTGCCGGGCTTGGCAGAGACGGCCTGAGCATACTGGACGGGCACAAATGGATAGATCGCGGGCATCCCCGAGCATATGACCCCGCCGGGCCACTACACTCGGCAGCCGGTGCTGCTTCCTTCTTACTTCCCCTTGGGCAAAAACTGCCCCGTCGCGTTGAGGGCGTGGTCAAAGAGCTGCTCCATCTCATCGGGCCGCTGCGAGTTGTACCACCCCAGCGCACGCCGATCCGGGCCGATCAAAAACAGGTTCACCGCGTGGTTGATGTTGCTCATCTCACCGCCGACGGACGTCTTGATCTTGTCCCCAGGCTGCTCCTGCACAAACTGCATCAGGTCGTTGGAAAAGATCGACCGCGCGATAAACCTCGGCTCACGCTCCGGCGGCTCGGTCAGGAACAACCAGTTGGCTGTGTCGATCTTGAACCGGTTTTCGATGTAATCTGTCAGCACCGCCGGCGTGTCGTTGCCCGGGTCGATGCTCAGCGACAAAAACCGGACCCCCGTCCCAGCCAATCGCTTCTGCAACTTCTGCATCTGCCCGGTCATCACCGGGCACGCCAAGGGGCAGTTGGTGAACATGAAGTCCACGATCGTTACCTGCCCGTCCAGCACGCTCTCGGTCCTCGCTTGCCCGGTCTGGTCGATGAGCGCAAAGGGTGGGATCTTCAGCACCGGCTTCTCCGGCGCAGTGCTCTGGGCCGGGTCGATCGCCGGTGCAGTCGCACGCGAGGCCAGCACCATCATCGTCGCCACGCCGCCGAGAAGGGCGACCAGCGCCAGCACAAAGACATACTTCATCAAACGGTCCATGCACACTTCCCGGCCGTCAAGCCTCAAACATCATCACCAAACCGCACGCACCAGCACCTCAACAACCATCGCCACCAGCAGCACTGGCAGGTGGATGATCGACGCCAGAAACACACGCCGAGCCGCCGGGCGGTGCATCCCGCGCAGCAGACGCAGGCAGAGCACCAAATACACCACACCCGTTACACCCGCCACCACCGCGTACCCAACCCCCAGCACCCCCGGCAGCGCCCACACCGGCAGCAGCGTCGCCGGCACCAGCATCGCCGAGGTCGCCACGATCGTCAGGCCCGTCCACCGACCCGTCGCGTCGTACCAACTGAGCATCCGGTGCCCACCCGCGGCGTAATCATCCTTGTACATCCACGCGATCGCAAAGAAATGCGGCAACTGCCACACAAACATCAACGCAAACAGCGACCACCCACCGCCGAGCATCAACGGCTCATACCACACCCGCATCGCAGGCGTGCCGACACCCAACCCCGCACACCAACCGATCATCGGCGGCAACGCCCCAGGCACGGCACCAATGAGCGTGTTGACAGGCGTAACCGGCTTGCTCGGCGTGTAAACGAGCACATAGATCAAAATCGTCGCCAGCGACACCAGCGCCGCCGCCGGCCCGCACAACGCCAGCAGCAACCCGACGCCCACCACCGAGCACAGCACCCCGGACCCAAACGCCGCCCCGCTCGTCAGCCGGCCCATCGGCAGCGGGCGATTGGCCGTGCGCGGCATCAGGGCATCGCGGGCACGCTCCCACCACTGGTTCAACGCATTGGCCCCCGCCGCTGACGCCGCCGTGCCGATCAGACACCCCGAACCAACCACCGCAACCTCACCCCACCCAAACCCACGCCCAAACACCCCGAGCACAAAGCCCACCGCTGCCGTCATCGTTACCAGTTTGGTTATCCTCGGCTTGGCCAGCTCCACGAGCGCCTGCACAAACTCCCCGTGCGTCCGCACAGGCCCCCCCAGCGGCCCAGGCCCAGGCCCAGGCACAGCCACAGCCACAGCAACGGCTTGCTCGCGGGCATCACTCTCAAGCACGGGCATGCACAAGCATAGGTTCTGCCGGCCGGCGGGTGAAAAACCGCCCGCCTCACCGCCCCCCGCTCACGCCACCCATCTTCTTCAGACGCATCTGCAGGTCGTCCGGGTTCGGCGAGACGTCCAGTGCCGTGCGCACGTGCACCATCTCCTGCTCCACCAACTCCATCAACGCGTGGTTGAAGTCCTTCATCCCCTGCTGCCTCGCCTCGGCACCCTTGAGGTACTCGCGCAGCTCACCCTCACGCGCCTCAAGAATGAACTTCTGCACGATCGGGTTGTTGATCAAAATCTCCACCGCCGGGATGCGCGCGATGTTCTCGTGCAGCGTCGGCAGCAACTTCTGGTACACAAACGCCCGCATCTGATACCCGAGCATCTTGCGGATCCCCTCGACCTCCTCGGCCTCAAACAGCCCATAGATTCGGCTGAACGTCTGCGTCGTGCTGCTGGCGTGGATCGTCCCGTAGACAAGGTGCCCCGTCTCGGCCGCGTGCAACGCCGCCTCGAACGTCTCCTTGTCGCGCATCTCACCGATGAGCACCACATCGGGGTTCTCACGCACGAGCGCACGCAGGGCGATCTTAAAGTCCGTTACGTCGATGCCGATCTCACGCTGGTTGATCGTCGCCTTCTTGTCCGTCAGCAAATACTCGATCGGGTCCTCGATCGTAACGATGTGCACCGCCTTGCGCTCGTTGACATAGTCGAGCATCGCCGCGATCGTCGTCGTCTTGCCCGAGCCGGTAACACCCGACAGCAGCACCATCCCCTGCGGCTGCAACGCAATCTCGCCCATGCTCGGCGGCAGGTACAGGTCCTCAAACCTCCTGATCTTGCTCGTGAT
This sequence comes from bacterium, assembly GCA_046339895.1. Classification (GTDB taxonomy): domain Bacteria; phylum Planctomycetota; class Phycisphaerae; order Phycisphaerales; family UBA1924; genus JAJTGZ01. The sequence goes on from JBKDDT010000021.1 coordinate 25,745, forward strand.
CAACCGCGCCGCCATCGACAACTTCCCACGCGCCTGAAACAGGTTCACGCGGAAACGCGTACCCGCGTCGTAGTCGTACGCAAAGTCCGCCGAACCGTTGCTCCGCAGGTCGTTCATCAACTCGTCGCTGAGGATGTGCTTGGCGATATCCATGAACTCCTCGCCCGAGACCGGCGTCGTGTCCAGCGGCTTGAGCGCGCCGCGGATACGCAGCTTCGGGGCCATCCCCGACTTCATGATCAGGTCCGACGCGCCCAACTTGATACACGCCTCAAGAAACTTCCCAAACCGCGTCTCGTTGGGGTCGTGCTTGCGGTCGGGGTCCAGCGTCGTGTGCTTCGGGGCGGCTGAGTCGTGCTTGTGGGACATCCAGGTACTCCAATATGCTCTGGCAAGGCGCTCTACAAAACGCCCCGCCTCACTGCGTCAAAAAAAACCCGTCTGATGATAAGGTGCCTTGCCCACGCAGGCCAAAAACCAAGCCAACGCAGGGCAACCACTACCGATCCGCACCAGGCGGCTGCCCGGTTCCACTACCCCCCCCCGGCGGTTGCTGAACCCCCGGCGGCTGCTTCCCCTCGGGGGGTTGGCCAGCCAGTGGGGGCTGATTCCGGTCGATCGGCCTGTGCAAATCGTCCCCGCGGAACTCACTGCGCGGAACCAGTTTCTGCATCCGCTTCTTCTCCCGCTCCTGCTCCGTCATCGGCCGCCGATTCTGGCCCGATTGCTCAGCCTGCTGCTGACCCTGCTGCTGCACAGGATTCGCTCCCCGCTTCTGGTTCTGCCCTTGGCCCCGACCCTGCTCACGCCCGGATTCATCCTTGTTCCTCGGCTTTGCCTGCGGCGACGCCGTCCCCGCCGGCAACATCGTCAGGTTTTCGATCGGATACGCACCATCCTCCCCCGTTGCGTCCAGCCGCACCAGCACCAACTGCGTCAATATCTGCGTATCAATCACAATCCCCGGCCCATCGGGCGTCTGCACGGGCACCTTCTTCTTGGGCAGGTTCTTCTTGAGCTCCTCGTACGTCGTGTCCTCGTACCGCAAGCAGCACATCAGCCGGCCGCAACGACCGCTGATCTTCAGCGGGTCCAGCGTCGCCTTCTGCGTCTTGGCGCTCTTCATGCTCACGGGCTTGAGCACCTTGAGAAACTGCCTGCAGCAGCAGTGCTGCCCGCACCGCTCATAGTCCGCCGTCAGCCTCGCCTCGTCGCGTGCGCCAACCTGGTGCATCTCCACCCGCGCGTGCAGGTCGTGAGCCAACTCCATCACCAACGCGCGAAAATCCACCCGCTCCTCAGACAGAAAGTGCACCACCAACCTCTCCCCGCCCAGCACCGCCTCAACATCGACGATCTTGATATTCCCCGGCCCCACCCGCTGCTGCGCTCGCCGGGCCGCGGCGACCCACTGCGGCTTCTTGGCCTCCAGCGCCGCCGCCTGGTTCATGTCATCGACCGTTGCCACACGCAAGATCCGCCCGTCGGTATAGAACGGATAGTCCCGACCCCCGGAGTTCTCAAAGTACCGCAGCATCTCCTGCCTCGAAACGCTCTTGCCGCACCCGCTGTTCGGGCACGTCGTCGTGAGCATCTCGACGAGCTCGGTCCCCCGGTGCGTCCGCGCAACAAGCTTGCTCCCACACCCGGGCTTGGCCTGCCCGTCGTACGGGTACTCCCCGAGCATGCGCATCGCCCCGAAACGCACGACGATCGTCTTGGGTGGTTGCAACGCCTCATAGGCCTTGCGGTCGGCTTCCAGATCGGCCTCGAACTGTGGCAAAGGAAAGATGGACATCGGTTCTCGCGGGTGGTCTGATCGTTGGTGTGAAGATGTGAAGAGTCAGTACGTCCGTCGGCAAAGTCGCTCTCAGGCAGGTGTGTTGCTCGCCCCCGTGTCCGCCGGGCCCGTCCCCGGGGCCGTGTGCACCTCCTCCAGCGCAGGCGCAGTGGTGCGGTGCGCCAGCCCGCGCAGGCCCGGCACCATTGGGATCGCCGGGGTGTTGTTCTCCCCACGATGACGGGTCGCCTCCTCCCACTGCTCCCAGACCTTCCGGTCTGAATACAGCAGCCACGGCGTGTGGATGCACCGCGTGATCAAGATCCCCGTAAGGTATGAAGGCAACGCCGTCCACTCCACACGCACACCCTCGTGCAGCAGCCACCACTGCATCCCCCAGGCGACAAAATAGAGTATCGGCGACAAGCAAAGACGCTGAAACTGGATAATCGTCGCGTCCTTTGCAAACGAGATCGGCGGCGGCGCCGCGTCCATCACACGGTCGGCCGCGTTGACCACACGACCGGCCTTCTTCCACTTCGCCGGCCAGTGGGTCGCCAGCCAGTGCAGCCCCACCACCAGCACCACGTCAAAGATCATGTCGATCACAAAAGTCAGACCGATCACAAACCACTTGTGCATCCCCTCAAGCAGGTGCCAACTGTTCAACAGCCGCAGAACACCCGTCGTCAGAACGATCGCAAACAGACCCGCCAACACGATGTTGACGTTCACATTCACAATCCGGCGGGCATATTGGCGGGCACACCACGACAGCATCTCCCCGAGTCTAGTGGCCCCACCACCACCGCATCACAAGACCCTCATACCCCCCCCCCAGCAAACCCTTGGAGTAAGGGTATCTGGTAAAAGTTATCCACACGCGACCCGAACCTTGACATCCGTTCGGACTCTGGTATACTCTGAACATGTCAGGCCAACGCCCGGCGCGTCCCTGACCAGGTTTTTCTCCTCCGCATGTGCCGAGGGGGCCTGATTCGCCGGTACCCGAAGCGCCTGCTTTGGAAGAATGTTCTCGGCCCTGCACGTGTGCAGCAACAAGGTGCCCCCGCACCTGAATCTGCGCCCGCGTCAACCGGCTCGCTCTTCCCCCGCAGCCACGCCCGGCAAGTTTGAGAAAGGCTCTGTCATGTCCCGTACCCCCGCTTCGAACGGTTCCTCCCCCGCCCCGTCCACTTCCTCCGCCGCCGGGCTGAAGCCCAAGGCACCCGTCGAGGTCAAGGCCGACACCGGGCACCCCGGACCTCCGGGCCGGGCGTCTTCCTCGCCCGCAGGCACAGCAGCCGCGGCCGGCACCTCCGCACCCACCAAGCCCAGCCAAGCCGCTGCGACCACCCCCGTGAGCAAGGAAAAGCTCCAGGCCCTTTCGATCGCCGTCGGGCAGATCGAAAAGACCTTTGGCAAAGGCTCCATCATGAAGCTCGACGAGAAGGCCTACCTGGCCATCCCGGGCTTCAGCACAGGCACCATCTCCCTCGACCTCGCCCTCGGCGGCAAAGGCATCCCACGCGGGCGCATCATCGAGATCTTCGGCCCCGAATCCTCCGGCAAAACCACCCTCGCACTGACCGTCGCCGCAAACGCCCAACGCGAAGGGGGCGTCGCCGCCTTCATCGATGCCGAGCACGCACTCGACCCCTCCTGGGCACGCCGGCTCGGTGTCAACATCGACAACCTCCTCGTCAGCCAGCCCGACAGCGGCGAGCAGGCACTGGAAATCTGCGAGCTGCTCGTCCGCTCCAACGCCGTCGACCTCATCATCGTCGACTCCGTCGCCGCCCTCATCCCAAAGGCCGAGATCGAAGGTGAGATGGGCGAGGCCGTCGTCGGCCTGCACGCACGCCTGATGAGCCAGGCGATGCGCAAGCTCACCGGCGTCATCGCTCGCACCAACTGCACCGTCATCTTCATCAACCAAATCCGCGAAAAAATCGGCGTCATGTACGGCTCGCCCGAGACCACCACCGGCGGCCGCGCCCTCAAGTTCTACGCCAGCGTCCGCATCGACATCCGACGCATCGGCGCCATCAAAGAAGGTGAAGAAACCGTCGGCAACCGCACACGCGCCAAGGTCGTCAAAAACAAAGTCGCTCCACCCTTCCGCGAGGCCGAGTTTGACATCATGTTCAACGAAGGAATCAGCGGCAGCGGAGACCTCATCGACCTGGCCGTTGAAGCCGGCGTCGTCGACAAGTCCGGCGCGTGGTACACCTACGGCGACACGAAACTCGGCCAGGGCCGCGAGAACGCCAAACGCATCATCAAAGACAACAGCGACCTCTTCAAGGAAATCCGCAACAAAACCCTCGCCGCACGCCTCGCTGAGGCCGCCCAAAACGCCAAGGGCAGCATCCCCATCCCCCCGAGCGCCGACGACGACAGCGAAGACTAAAAACCCCTCACACAGAACGTTCTGACAGGCAAGGGCAGGGGCGCGATTGGTCAACTGACCAAACGGCCAAACGGCATATCACCCCTGCACTGTTCGACCATTTGACCATTTGACCATTTGACCACTTCCCCACCCGGACGGCCTCTGTCCGGGTTTTTTCCATCCACACCCCGACAACAACCACCAAACTACTACAAATTCTCTCCAAAATACGCACAAAATGCGCGATCAATCGAACAGCATACCTCTCCCGGTCGAATCTACCCCGCATTTATACTCTAGATTCTCTAGAGAATGTTCGGAAACACCTAACAGTTTTCTATATACCCGGGAGTCTTGCAGATGTCCATTACGCGCAGCCGTCTTTCACCCCGCCGTGCACTCACCACCGCCGCGTGGGCCTTGGCCTGCGCCTGCGGCACCACGGCCATGGCCGAGCCGAAGCTCGTGGTGACCAGCCTCTCCGAAGGCATCTCCGCCGACGGCACCAAGGCCGTCGGGTACCTCTTTGACTACTCCATCCCGGGCTACACGCCCTTCGTCTGGCAACGCGGCGTCGGGTACTCGTCCCTCCCAGGCACCGGCTTCGGCAACGACCCGATCCACGCCTCCGCCGACATCACCACCTTCGCCACAGGCCTGCCCAACACCGCCAACTGGGGGAACCTCAACTGCTTCACCGGGTACAACCCCACCACAGGCGCACCCGAACCCCAAATCACCCCGTGCCTGATCCCCAACATCGCACACCGCTACACCGCCGCCACCGGCTGGGTCAACACCGGCTCGCTCCCGCGATTCCAAGACCCCGACACAGGCCGCTTCTTCGGCGGCACACGCTGCGACTTCACCATCAACTCCGCCAACGACCTCTCCGGCGACGGCAACACCATCGTCGGCGGCGCGTACACCTCCCCGCTCACCTCCTCCTTCGGTGGCCCATCCAGCGGCGTCTGCACCGACTTCTACGCCTTCAAGTACGTCGCCTCCACCGCCACGCTCACCCAACTGCCCATCCAGCCCGACTCCACAGGCTCCAGGGCTGATTCCGTCAGCAACGACGGCTCCGTCATCGTCGGCCATGACGTCGGCGATATCCCCAGCGAGAACGGCCCCTATCAGGGCCGGCGCGCCTGCGTCTGGACCAACAACGTCCAAACCCTCATCGACCCCCTCTCGGGCAGCTCCTCCAGTTCCATCGTCAACGGCGCGGGCAACGCCATCTCGGGCGTCGTCACCCCAGCGTTCGCCCAGCCGACCTTCGGCATCGAAGACGTGCAACTCGTCAAATGGACACGCCAGCCCAACAACTCCTGGACTCCCGCCGCACTCGGCAAACTCATCGACCTCGATACCGGCACCGAGATCAAGCCCTTTGTTGGCTGGTTTGTCACGGCCGTCAGCGACGACGGGAACACCATCGTCGGCAACGCTCAGTATGGGATCAGCTTCTGGGACAGGGTCAGCCGCCCCTTCATATGGAGCCCCACGATCAACGCCGGCGTCCCGCTGGACTTTGCCACCTACCTCGCACAGACCGCTCCCACCAGCCCCATCGTCCAGGGTGATATCAGCATCATCCGCATCGACGGCATGTCCGCCGACGGCAACGCCATCGCCGTTACCTTCTCCAACACCCTCAACACCTGCACACCGCCCGAAGCGAGCCTCAACACCGGCGACCGCGGGATCATCTACCTCAACGGCGCCAGCGTCCCAGGCGAGGCGCCCACTATCGCCCTGCCGCCACGAGACTACACCTCCACCCAGTACACCCCCTTGGGCGTTGCCCTCAACGTTGCCGCCTCGGGCACCTTCCCCATGACCTACACCTGGCAGCGTGAAGACCCAGCCAACCCCGGCCAGTGGCTCGGCCTCACCGAAGCCTGCGCGGGCTTCATCTACGGCGGCGAGTGGGACTACGAGGGCGTGACCAAAAACCAGCTCCGCATCGGCCAAGCACTCTGCGGCAACAACCGCGACGGCAACTACCGCGTCATCGTCTCCAACGCCTTCGGCAGCGCAACGAGCACCCCCGCCGCCGTCTCCTTCGCGCAGGGCACGCTCATCACACAGCAGCCCCAGAACGCCACCGTCTGCAACGGCAGCCAGGGGTCTACCGTCGCCATCGCCGTTACCAACTCCCCCGACCTCGCCCAGCAGTGGGAGATCGCCAGCAGCGCAACGCCGACGGACTTCCTCCCACTCTTTGACGGCGACAACATCCTCTCCGGGGGTCAGACCGTTCAGGTCTCCGGCGCCACCGGGCAGTTCATCTCGCTGACCCCGAGCCTCGAAAGCGGCGCTGGCACCTACCTGCTCCGCTGCCACTTCATCAGCCCCTGCGGCGACGCGACCAGCGACACCGTTACGCTCACGATCAACTTCTGCCGCTGCACGGCCTCGGACGTCGCGGGCCCGGGCCAGTCCGTCGGCCCCGATGCCGAGCTGACGGCCGATGACATCATCGTCTTCCTCAACTGGTTCTTTGCCGGCGACTTCCGCGCCGATGTCTCCGGCCCAGGCCAGAGCACACAGCCCGACTACGACTTCACCGCCGACGACATCATCGTCTTCCTCAACCGCTTCTTCGCCGGGTGCTGATCGACTCAACACCCCGGCACGACATCTTGAACACACCAACTCCGGTCCCGCACACGCGGGGCCGGTTTGTTTTTGGCCGGCTCTGACCCGCGAGCATCCCCCGGCCCATCCCACGCCAATCACCCGGAGAGTGCGATCAAAAGTGGATTTGCACCACGATGGCCCACAAGCCACACGGCAGGGTCGGGTGGACATCTGGACCCTCCCGGAGTCGGGCTTGCCACGGGGGCTTCTAGGCCCCGCCGTGGGCATCGCGCAACGAGACGGATATTGCGCGCCACGCCGCCGCAGACCTTTGGCCTGCGAATGATCGGTGCATGCTCAGGGAAGCGAACTTTGACGGCCTCGTGGGCCCGACGCACAACTACGCCGGGCTGAGCCTGGGCAATGTTGCCAGCGCCAAGCATGCGGGGCGGGTGTCAAACCCCCGTGCCGCGGCGTTGCAGGGGTTGGCCAAGATGCGGGCACTGATGGGGCTGGGTCTGGTGCAGGGCATCCTGCCGCCACAGGAACGCCCGGACACGTCTACGCCCCGGCTGCTGGGCTTTTCGGGCAGCGATGCGCAGGTGATCAGGTCGATGGCCAAACGCTCGCCGTTGCTGCTGGCGCAGGTCAGTAGTGCCAGCAGCATGTGGTCGGCCAACGCCGCGACTGTAACGCCAAGTGTTGATACCGACGACGGGCGCGTGCACCTGACGCCGGCGAACCTCAAGAGCATGCTGCACCGCTCGATCGAGCCGGCGACGACGGCCCGTGTGCTCCGTGCGGTCTTCCCCAGCAGCAAACACTTTGTGGTCCACGAACCGCTGCCGGCCTGCGATGCGCTCGGGGACGAAGGGGCGGCCAACCACACGCGGCTCTACGACGCCACCAACCCCGCACGCCCCGGGCCCGGCGTGCACCTGTTTGTCTATGGCGTGCACCACGCCGACCGGCGTGCGCCCCGGCCCGGCAAGTTCCCCGCCAGGCAGACGCGCGAGGCAAGCCAGGCCGTGGCGAGGCTGCACGGGATCGACCCAGAGCGGTGCGTCTTTGCCCAGCAGAACCCAAGGGCGATCGATGCGGGCGCGTTCCACAATGATGTGGTCTGCGTCGGCAACGCCGGGGTGCTGTTGTATCACGAGATGGCCTTCGTGGATGAGGCCAAGGTGCTCGGGCAGCTGCGCAGGCTGCTGGGCAAGGCTTTCAAACCCGTGCGCGTCGCGAGCAAGGACGTGCCGATCAAGACGGCGGTGCGGACGTACCTCTTCAACTCCCAACTGGTAACCCTCGACGGCGGCGAGATGCTTCTGGTCGCGCCGACGCAGACGCGCGACAACCTGCGCACCAGGCGCGTTGTGCGGTCGCTCTTTGGTGGCGATAAGGGGAGCCTGGGGACGCACCTGTATATGGACGTGCGCGAGAGCATGCACAACGGCGGGGGCCCGGCGTGCCTGCGCCTGCGCGTGCCGATGACCGATGCGCAGCTGGCCGCCGTCGCGCCGGGGTGCATCTGCACGCCTGGACAGTTAGACAGGTTGGAGGATTGGGTCGGCCGGCATTACCGCCAGCGGCTGGTGCCAGCGGATTTGGCGGACCCGAAGTTGCTGGAGGAGTCGCGCGGTGCGCTGGCGGAACTGACCAAGATTCTGGGGATTGGCAGGGTCTATCCGTTTCAGGGCCGGTGAGGCTGGGGGGTGGCCTGGCCGCGGAGGGCGAGGATGAGCTCGACCTTGCCGACGTGCGTGCGCAGGCGCTGGGCGATCTGCACGGGCGTGAGGCCCTCGTCGGCGAGGGTGAAGATCGCGGCGGTGGATTCGCTCATCGGCTCCTGGGCTTGGCCTGGGCGCTCGGCCCGGCGTGCGGGTGTGGTTGGGCCTGGCGCGGCCTGGGCTTGGCGGAGTTGTTCGAGGCGGTCGTCGGCCTGCTCGATGAGGCGCTCCAGGCGGTCGGCGCGGGCATCGAGTTGGGAGGCGATCTCGCCGGCGAGTTGTTGCAGCTCGGCGTGCTCGTGGGCCTGGGCACGTGGGGTGCCACGGGGGGTGCGCGATTTGGTGCCGGGCTGCGAGCGCCTGACGATCAGCACAAGCACGGCCAGGACGATCAACCCGACGGCAACAAGCGAGGTTGCCAGCAGCGAGGGCGGGGAGATCGACGGGGAACTCGATGGGCCAAACAGGGGCGTTGCCGAGTCGCGCGTGGAGCCTGCAAGTGGCCCCTGGGTGGGGTTGGTCTGGGGCGGGTTGGTGGTGGTCCCCTGCACGGGCAAGGCTAGCACCGGCGATAGGATGTGCGTGTGAAAGCGGGCACGGCTGCAGCACGGGCATCGGGAGGGTTGAGGAACCCCACCCCTACCCCTCCCCTCGATGGAGGGGTTCTGAGGCAGGCGTTGCGGCGGGATCGGGGGGTGGTGGAGATTGTGCGGGCGTATCGGCGTTTGACAACGCCCGAGGTGGCGGCGCGGGCGGGGACGGGTGCGCCGGTTTTGGTGGCGCTCAGTGGTGGTGCGGATTCGTCGGCGTTGCTGCTGGCGCTGTGGTCGGCCAAGGTGCCGGTCGTGGCCGGGCATGTGCTGCATGATCTGCGGACGGCGGCCGAGGCGCGTGCGGATCGTGGTGCGTGCGTGGCGTTGTGCGCCCGGCTGGGTGTGCGGTGGCTGCATGCGCGAGTGATGGTGAAGGGGCGGGGGGGAAATGCGGAGGGGAACGCACGGGCGTTGCGGTATGCCGCGCTGGCGCGGCTGGCGCGGAAGGCGGGTGTGGCGTGGATCGCGACGGGGCACCACGGGCATGACCAGCTCGAGACGGTGCTGCTGGCGCTCTTGCGCGGCTCTGGGCCGCGTGGGTTGGCGGGGATTGCGCCGTCGAGGGGCGTGGGCAAGGGAGTGCGTGTGATCCGCCCGATGCTGGGCGTGTCGCCGGGGGATGCCAGGCGGGTGTGTGCGGAGGCGGGCGTGCGGTGGTGTGAGGATGCGAGCAACGCGGATGTGGGGCTGCGGCGGAACCGGATTCGTGCCGGGGTGCTGCAGGAGCTGCTGGCGATCAAGCCCGACGCAGCCGAGCGGGCGGTGCAGGCGGGTGAGTTGCTGCGTGATGCCGAGCGGGTGGTGCGGCGGCGTGCGGGTGTGGTGTCGCGGCGTGGGGCGGGCGCGAAGTGGTCGCGTGCGGGCCTGGCGCGGGAGAGGCCGATTGTCATCGGCGCGGTTCTGGGCGCGGCGGCGAAGGCTTTGAGCGGGCGGGTGGTGCCGCAGCGGGTGCTGATGGCGGCGGCGCGAGTGATCCGATCGGACTGCACGGACCCGAAGAGGTTCAGCGGGGGCGGGTGCGTGATCGAGGTTCGCAGCGGGACTGTGGGCGTGGTGCGGGGGTGATGTGCAAGACCGCTGGATGTCGTGTGTCCGGCGCAGCCAACCGCACCCGTGCGCCTGCTGGCCAGAACGTTCTGGGGGGGTGGGGTTCTGAACAAGGGGCAAAGGCGAAGCGTGTGATTTGGTTACGGGTCTGGGGGTTGTGGGTGTGTGGTGATGGCTTGCTGGCGGCGTGCGATGGCGGCGTCGCGTTGGTTTTCGTAGCGGCGCAGGTCGAGTGTGGGGATGAGGGGGTTGCTGTCGTGTGCGCCGACGAGGGTGGCCATGAATCGGCGGGTGCCACGGAGGGGGATGATGGCAAATCTGGGTTCGTTGATGGTCCCGGTGATGCTGGTGGTGACGATCTCGTCGCGGAAGCCCTCGAAGATGGCGGTGAGTAGGGGGAGCCTGACCCTTGATCGGCTGTTGAACGAGAGGCTGAGATTCCCGTCGGGCAGGGCGATGGTGCCCGTGCCGATCATGGCCAGCGATGGCGAGAGGAGCACGGCGTGGTCGACGCCGATGGTCTGACCCTGGATGTGAAAGTCGGTGGCGGCGAAGTCGAACTGCTCGTCGGTGGGGAGGTTGAGGTTGGAGATTTGCATCAGCCCAACGACGATGGGGAGGTTGATGATGGTGCTGCCGCCGGCGACGGTGGCGGAGCCTCGCCCGATGAGGGCGCTGGGTTGATCGGGTATGCCCGAGAGGGAGAGGTCGAGTGTGAGTGTGCCGCGGGTGTAGTTGGGCCTTGCATCTGCGGTGTCGTCGGGGGTGTTGTCGGGTGGGGATGGGGTGGGATTTGCGCCTGTTCGGAGGAGTTCGGCACGGAGGTCGAGGAAGCTCAGCCCCGCGGCGGTGAGCCAGATTTGGTAGGTGCGGCCGTCGGTTGTGGTTTGGGGGTCGATGCCAAGGTTGGCTTGGGCATAGACGCGACCGCCATAGGCCCAGGCGGAGGCGTTGTCGATGCGGAGGGTGGTGTTCGGGAGGCCGAGTGTGAGGTCGGCGTCGATGCCTGCGAGGAGGAGGCCCTGGATGCGTGCCCTTGCGGCGGCGATGCGGATGGTGCCTGCGGGGCCGGTGGGTGCGGAGTGGATCTTGAGCGTGGCGTTGCCGGTTGCGTTGTTGATTTTCAGGCCGCGGTCGAGGTTGAGTCGGGTGAAGTCGATGCGGCCGGCGAGGGACCAGTTGAGGTTGCCGGTGTCGGGCTGGTTGAGTTCGAGGGTGAGTGCTTGTGTGGTGATGGGGTCGTCGGTGGTGATGTTGCTTTTGGTGATGAGGTTTTCGATCGCGGGTGGGAGGATGGAGGCCAGTGAGGGTGGGAGGCCGGTGGTTTCGAGGGTGAGTGTGGTGGAGGCTTGCCAGGAGGGATCGCCCGGAGCGTTGCCACCTGCGGACCAGGTGCCGACGGTGGTGAGTTGCCAGTTGTCGCCGACGATGGTGAGTTGATCGATGAGCCCTGCGGGTGGTTGGCCTGCGTTGAGGTCTTGGAGTGTGACCTCGCCTGAGATGGTGGGGAGTTGGTAGCGTTTGTCGTCGAGTGTGATGGCGAGTTGTCGCGGGCGGAGGGCGATGGAGGTTTGGTTGCCCGTGGAGTTTGGGCGTGGCGTGATGGAGACCTCGGCATCGAAGTCGCCGGCCGGGGCGGCGCGGGCGTAGAAGTCGGCGACGCGTGGCGGGGCGTAGTGGGTGAGGAGTTCATTGATCAGTGGGGACTCAAAGCGTGCGTCGCGGAGGAGGAGGTTGACCGGCTCGATGACGCGCTGGGGTGTGCCGGGGTTGTCGGGGGTCGGTTCGACGGCCAGGGCGACGGTGCCGGTGAGTTGGGCGGTGGCGAGTGGCTGGCCGTTGAGGCGGATGTCTGCGCGGAGGTTTTGCAGGTCGATGCGGACGGGTTCGGGGCCGCGGATGGGGGCTTGGATGAGGATGCTGCCCAGTGCGTTGCTTGTGTCGATGCGGATGTTGTCGGCCAGGGCGGAGAGGGATTGGGGGTTGAAGATGCGCGCCCGAACTGAGCCTTGGGGGTTGGCGTCGTCTTCTTGTGCGATGGAAATATCCGCATCGATGCGGCCGGCGGGCTGGCGGGGTTTGCGGATCTTGGAGATGGCATCGGCGGTGCCAGCGGAGTAGGGGTGGATGATGTGCTCGATGGCGAGGGAGGTTTCGATATCGCGGAGGGTGAAGTCGAGCCGGCCGGCGACGGGTGGGCGGCCTTTGCCGATCCACCAGTTGTTCCCGGGGCGGAGGGTGATGGTGGAGGGTGTTGTTGGTGGTTGGTCAGTGGCGGGGACGAAGATGCCGGTGAGTTGGTTGAAGGTGATGCGGTCGTCGGTGATGGCGACCTGCCCGGCGATGTTGGTGAGTTTGGCGGGTGTGCCGGTTGCCTGGGGCTGTGGCTGGCTGGTGAGGTTGGTGAAAGAGAGGTTGACGAGTGTGGAGGTTGGGCCGTCCGGTGGTGTGGTGAGGGTGAGCGTGGCGTCGATGGGGCCTGAGATGTTCATGGCCGAGAGGAGCAGTCGCGGGTCGGCGTTGGTTTGCTGTGGGCCGGCCTTGTGGGGGATGGCCTGTATGAGCAGGGGCGAAACGGGCAGGGCGTGGAAGGAGGCGGCGACATTGGGGTCGTATGTCCACTGGCCGGTGGAGGGTTCGCGGCGGATATCGACGCGGGCGTCGAGATCGATGAGGCCACCTTCTGGCCCTTGCAGGCCGGTGCCCTTGATCTCGGCGGCGGTGTCGGTGATGCGGAGGGCGAGGTTGTCGGCGCGGGCGGGGAAGGGGAAGAACTTGCTGATGATCGTTGCGCCGGCGAAGCCGACGAGGATCTCTTGGCGTGTGGGCTGCTCGATGCCGAAGTCGCTGCGGATGCGGACGGAGATGGCGTCGATGGTGCCGCCGAAGTCGATGGGGGGTGCGGCGAGTCGGCGGGCGAGGTCATCGCGGCGGGTGAGGGCGTTGCCGTCGGGGGGTTGGTCGCTGGCGGTGAGTTGAGCGTGCAACGAGTGGAGTTCTTGGGTGTAGCGTTCGGTGGCCTCTTGGTTGCGGATCAGTCCCTCGTTGAGCAGGCGGTTGTAGATGGGCTTAGAAAAGATGGCGTCGGCGAGTGCGGCGGCCTTGCTGCGTTTGATGGCGTCGATGAGGTAGTCGTCCATGGGGACGTCGGTGCATGTAACGTTGATCTCCAGGCGGGCGTCGCTGGTTGGGGGCGCGAGGGTTCCCTCTGCGAAGAGGCGAGCGCCGGTTGGGCCTCTGCCGGTGATGCCGAGGATGCTGACCTTGTCTTCGTCGAAGGTGATGGCACCTGCCAGGTCGCTGATGGTGTAGGGGAACTGGTCAAAGGCGGCGACGCCCTGGCGGAAGATGATGGTGCCGCCGATGGAGGTGTCGGCCGGTGTGCCGTTGGTCTCTGGCCTTGGTCGGTTGATCTGGATGCGAGCGTCGATGACGGCGGTGGGGCCGCTGAAGCGTTCGAAGTTTGCCAGCACGATGGCGGGTGCGAACCAGAGGATGCGTGGGTCTTTTTCGAGTTTGAGGTGCTCGGCGGTGATGGTGGCCTGGTAGGCGGAGTTGAGGTCCAGGCCCTGGCTGTTGATGCGGACGCGTGCTGGGAGGTCTTCGAAGGAGCCTGTGAGGTCGGCCTGGAGTCCTTTGCCTGGGCCGGCGGTGGTGATGCAGAGGGTGCCTGTTACGCCGTCCATGCGGGGGTTGCGTGAGCCGGTGATCTCGCGTCGGCCTGCGGGTACGGGGACGTTGAGTGAGACGTCGTTGAGTGTGAGTGTTGTTTGCACGCCCAGGACGCGTCCGAAGCGGAGTTGCATGCGTGCGATCTGCCCGCGGAGTCGGAGGATTTCCCAGACGTCGCGCATGATGGAGGGAACGCGTTCTGGCCCCCATCGTGCGAGCTGGAGGCTGCCGGCGTCGATGACGCCCTCAGCGCGTGCGAGGTCGAGTGTGCCGTTGACGGTGATGGGTGTGTTGCCGCCGAGGGGGTCTTCGGCGCGGAGTGTGAGCATGTACTGGTCGGGTTGGGGGAGCGGTGAGATCCAGCCTTGGGCGTTGAGGGAGGCGAGTGTGGTGAGGTTCTGGGCTACGAACTCGCCGAGGATGATCTGGCCCGCTTCGATCTGGATGCGTGGCACGCGCACCTGGCCTGTGCCGCCGGCGGGGATGCCGAGGGCGGCGAGGTTCATGGTGTTGTTGTTCGTGTCGATGGCGACGCGTACGACGGGTCGTTTGACGGTGACGCCGCGCGGCGCGACGACGCCTGCGGCCCAGGCGGACCAGTCCATGTCGACGACGATGGCGTCGGCGTTGAAGAGGCGGCCGGGGTCGCCGGGGATGGTGGGGATGCGGAGCTGTGGGTTGTCGATGATCAACTGCCCGTTGAGTTTGAGGCTGACCCAGGTGGAGGTGAACTCGCCGCCGGTGGCTTGGCTGATGGCTCGGCGGAGGAGGTATCTTGGGACGGGCCCCTGGGTGAGGGCGATGACCGCGATGGCCAGGAGGCAGAGGAGGACGAAGCAGGCACGTACGGTGCGGCGGAACCGTCGGAAGAGTTTCCCTGGGCGTTTGACGCCCGCGGCGGGGGCATGCTGGGCGTGATGTGGGTGAGGCTGGGAGGGCATGGTACCGGTATAAGCTGGGTAGAAGCGTAGAGATCACCGTGCGTTGAGGCTGGTTGGGCGGTATGCTGTGGGCGTGGCAAAGAGCAAGCAGGTTTTCGCGTGTTCGGCGTGCGGGGGGGTGCAGACCAAATGGCTGGGCAAGTGCCCCGACTGCGGGGCGTGGGACGCGCTGGTGGCCGAGCGCTTTGAGAGCAAGGCCAAGGCCGACCCGCGCGGCTCGGCGGTGCAGCAATGGACGCAGGAGCAGGGTGGGCAGGGGCAGGTCAACCGGGCTGTATCAGTTACGAAGATTGACCCCAAGGGCGGGGCGTTGGCACGGCGGATCGTTACGGGGATGGGGGAACTGGACCGTGTGCTGGGCGGCGGGATCGTGCCAGGCTCGGCGGTGCTGGTTGGCGGTGACCCTGGGATCGGCAAGAGCACGCTGTTGTTGCAGGCGGCGGGCGCGCTGGCAAAGGGTGGGCACAGGGTGCTGTATGTTTCTAGTGAGGAGTCAGCCGAGCAGGTGCATATGCGGGCGGGGAGGTTGGGTGTGAGCGGGCAGGGTGAGTTGTTTGTGCTCAGTGATACGAGCCTGGAGCGGATTGGTGAGCAGGCGGCACGGGTGTTGGGTGAGCAGGGGGAGGGTGGGACGGGCAAGCCGGGGGTGCTGATTATTGATTCGGTGCAGATGGTATATAACCCGGCGGTGGAGGCGTTCCCCGGGTCGCTGACGCAGTTGCGGCGTTGCACGGCTGAGCTGGTGTTTATGGCCAAGGCGACGGGTGCGGCGGTGCTGATGGTGGGGCATGTTACCAAGGACGGGATACTGGCCGGGCCAAGGATGCTTGAGCACCTTGTTGATGCGGTGGTCTACTTTGAGGGGGACCGGTACCACTCGCACCGAATCGTGCGTGCGGTGAAGAACCGCTTTGGGAGCACGCTGGAGCTGGGGCTCTTTGAGATGACCGGGGAAGGTCTGCGGGAGGCTCCGCACGGGGTGCTGATCGCGGCGGCGGGGGCGGAAGGGCCGCCGAGGGCGGGCACGGTGGTCTGCCCGGTGCTGACGGGGACGCGCACGCTGCTGGTAGAGTTGCAGGCCCTAACGGCGACGGGGTTCCCTGGTGCGGTCAAGCGGAAGAGTTCGGGTGTGGACGCCTCTCGGCTGAGCATGCTCATCGCGGTGCTGGAGCAGCACGGGGGGCTGCGGCTGGCAGATCGGGATGTGTTTGCCAGCGCGGTGGGTGGGATCAAGGTGGGTGAGCCGGCGGCGGATTTGGCGATGCTGCTGGCAATAGCCGGGGCGCACTACAAGAAAGCGGTGCCAGCGCGGACGTGCGCAGTCGGTGAGGTTGGGCTGGGTGGTGAGGTGCGTGCGGTGGCGCAGCTGGAGCAGAGGTTGACGGAGGCGGCCCGGCTGGGGTTCACGGGGGTGATTGTGCCCAAGGGCAAGGGGAAGATGGTGGTGCCTGTGGGGGTGAAGATTGAGTTGATGGGTGTGGGGAGTGTGAACGAGGCGATTGGGTTGCTGGGGTAGCGTCGAAAGGGCGATGCAGCATGTTGGCCAAGCGTGGGCTGATCTTCCATGCCGAGGGCTGCGCGCTTGTATGGGCACGAGCGAACGGGATCAGGTTATTGTCGCCGGGGGCACGAGCGACACAGCATGCCTGTAGACATTCGCCTTTACATACGTCGGCGTGCAGATGGCGGGCCAGGTGGAGGGCGGTGGCATGGCTGCAGCGGTTCAAAGCACACAACGCTCAAGTCGTTGTGGCCAAGCGGTGACGAAACCGTTGCTTCGGCCGTTGCTATACTTCCCCTCATGCCCGTTGACCTTCGCACGTGCCGCTCGGACATCACCTCGCAGAGTGGGGAGAACGGTGTCATCGCGGCGATTTTTTGCGAGATCGGGATCACGAACCGGTTCTGTGTCGAGTTTGGCGGGTACGACGCGGTGAAGTACTCGAACGTGAACCCGCTGTGGACGCGCGAGGGGTTTACGGCGGTGGTCATCGAGGGCGACCCGGCCGTGGCCCGCAAGGTGCAGGAGCAGGTCGAGCAGATCACCCGTGCGGGGATTGCGGCAGGCGGACGCTGCGTGGTGGTGACACGATGGGTGCAGCCAAGCGGGCCGGACGGGCTCGATGGGATTCTTGCAGGACTTGCGGCAACGGGCGTGCAGGCGCCACGGGAGCCGGACCTGGTGAGCATCGACATTGATTCTGTGGATTACCAGGTGTGGGACGGGATCACGCATCACCGGCCGCGGGTGGTGGTAATCGAGCACAACCCGTCGGTGCCGACGCAGTTCTCGATCATCGGCGAGCCGGGGAAGGTGCGAATGGGCGCATCGGCGCGGGCGCTCTATGACCTAGGGGTTAAGAAGGGATACACGCTGGTCGGCTGCACGAAGTTCAACAGCTTCTTTGTGGCCGACGAGCTCAAGCCGCGGGAACGGTTTGTGGAAGCGGGGAATCTCGGCGCGCACTTTGACACCTCGCAAATCGTTTATGTGATGCGGGCGTACGACGGGGGTATGTTCTACTCCTCGCGTCTCAGGGCGGCGTACAGCCTGCGGGCCAGCGAGATCGAGGGCTTCGCGCCGGGCAAGGGGTTCGCGACGCGGCCGTCGGACCTCACGGGGCTTTTGCGGCACCCAAAGCTGATTGTCAAGCGTGCGTGGGACAGGCTGACGGGGCGGTAGCATTTAGACCCTGCTATCAGATCACAACGACGGCCGTTCCGTTCGCATAACCATCCGCCACAAGGGGCGGTCTGTCGCGTCAAAGGAGGCGGACATGCACCAAGCGGGCGTTTGAGGAAGTCGTTCGGATCTGGAATCAGACCACCCACTTGCCCACTGCCAGTAGACCCAGCGCACACGTGAGCCGCACGCCGCGGCCGAGCCGCGAGGAGCCCACCCAAGCCAGCGAGGCAACGGCCCCGGGGGTTGATGATGTCCAAGTGGGCGAAGGGTTTGGCCATACCCGCGGTCGTGTTGACGGGCGCGATACCTCAGAAGCCGCTCGATCCGGTGGAGGGACTTGCAATCGACGCGCTGGTCAAAACGTTCAATCGGTGGGTGTTGACCGGGATGAGTGAACCTGTCCAGGGCACGGCGGTGTTGTCGAGCAGGAAGACGTTGGCGACGGGGATTTCGGATATCTAGCGGCAAGATGGGGGAGCGATTGATTAGACCTGTTTTGTTTGCCAAACCACCCCTGCCCCACTCCGGGGAGGGGTTTTTGGGGGGGGTTGCAGAGGGGGTTGGAGCTTTGTTTTACGGGGGTGTCTGCTCTGGCGGGAGTGTTGTTGTTGGTGATGGTTCTGGGGTCTGATCTGGTTTGGGTTGTGTGGGTGCAAGTTCGCCGCGGAGTTGGTTGAGGCGTTCGCGTGGGGCCTGGTTGACGTTGGTGAGTTCTTTGCCGTTGAGGACGACGACGGGTGTGATGAAGGCGATGAGTTCGGTGTTGGTTGTTATGCGTTCGGTGCTGGTGAAGAGTGGGCCGATGAGGGGGATGTCGCCGAGGAGGGGGATTTTTCGTTTGATGTCGGAGTCCTCGGCACGCATGATGCCCGAGATGACGACGGTCTGCCCGTCGCCGACGATGAGTTGTGTGGTGGTTTCGCGTCGGTCGATGATGTAGCCGCCGAAGAGGGTTTGCTGGGGCTGGATGCTTGCGAGTTCGAGATTGACCTTGAGGTCGACGTCTCGTTCGGGAGTGATGCGTGGTCGGACGCGGAGGTTGATGCCGACGGCGCGGTAATCGAAGCTCTGGACGAGGTTGCCACTGGTGCTCTGTTCGGAGTCTGTGATGAAGGGGATGTCTTGGCCGTCGAAGAAGGTGGCTTCTTGGTTGTCGCCGGTGAAGATGCGTGGTTCGGAGAGGATTTTGACTTTTTGTTTTTCGCTCAGTGCCTGGAGGAGAGCGTTGAGATTGATGCCGACGTTGAGGACGCTGGTGTCAAAGAGGCCGGGGAAGATATTGTTCTTGCTGGCGTTGAGGTTGTTGGAGACGCCGATGACGTTGTCGATCCTGGTGGGGTTGATGGCGGCACTGGAGAAGCGGATGCCCAGCGCGAGGGCGTCGTCGGTGGAGATTTCGGCGATGATGGCGGAGATGAGCACCTGCCGGCCTGGTTTGTCCAGTCGTGCGATGAGCTCGGCGATGGAGGCGCGGTACTCCAGTGGGGCCAGGACCAGGACGCTGTTGCTTTTGGCGATGGGGACGATGCGGGCCTTGGCGACGAGGTTGGATGCCCCGAAGTTGTCGGTGGCTGGTCGGGAGCGTTGCCACCAGAAGCTGAGCACGTCGGTGGGAGTGTCGCGTGCGAAGGTGTTGGTGTCAAACTGAGCGCCTGTGCTGGCGGCGAAGGGTGAGGCCTGAGAGGTGTTGCTGGAGAGGTCGGTGCTGACGCGGCGTATTTGGGCGAAGGTGCCGTCCTGGGCGAGGAGGGCGTTGAGTTGCTCGGCGAGGTCCTCGGCCTGGACGTGCTTGAGTTCGATGACGTCGGGCAGGCCGGAGGTCATGGGGCGGTCCAGTGAGGCGATGATGCGCTCGATGACCTGGATGTTGTCTGAGGAGGTGCCGACGACGATGAGTCGCCCGGCCTCTGGCACGGCCTGGAAGGTGAACTGGCCTGCGAGCCGGCCTGCGGTCTGGCGTGCGCCGCCCCCTGTGGTCCCGGTACCGAAGAGGCCTTCGAGGACGATGCGGATTTTGATGGGATCGGTGTATTTGAGGTCAAATACGCGGGGAGTGACGACCTCTGCGGGGAGGGGTCTATCCCATTCATTTTCGACGTTGTCGCGGATGGATTTGAGGATGGCCGACTCTGCCAGGACGGTAACGGCATTCTGCTGGAGGTTGGCGGTAACGCGGAGGATGGAGGAGACGGGCGTGGCTTGGGCGCGAGCGCCGGAGCCCCCTTCGTTGGGGTTCAAGCCGCCGGCACCACCGCCGCCTGCGCCGCCGGCGGGGCGGTTTCCTTGCTGCTGGGGTCGGCCTTGGCCACCGCCCTGGTTGCCGCCGGCCTGGTTGCTGCCAGCGTTTGTGCGTGTGGAGCGTGTGGAGGCATCGCCGTAGAGCTCGCGGATGAACCCGGCGACGCTCTCGGCATCGGCAAAGCGGAGTTGGAAGGTCTCGCTGCGTGGGAGGTCTGGCGGTGGCCTGTCTAGGGCGATGATGGTGCGCTCGATGCGTTGGAGGATGGCGACGGGAGCGGTAACGATGACCTGGGAACTGTCGGCGTCGGCGATGATTTTGTTGGCGTTGTCGGGGAGGCTGGTTTTGACGATCTCGGCGACGTTGGGCGCGCTGGCGTGCTTGAGGCTGAAGACTTTTTGCACGATCGCGCCCAGGTCGGTGCGGTCGAGGGTGCTGTTGCCCGGGCCGACGACGGGGACGGGCTGGCGGTCGATGTCGGCCTGGTCGCGCAGGAGGATGAAGTCGGGGTTTTCAATAACGGCGACGCCGGCCTGCTGGAGGGCGAAGAAGAGCATGTCGAGGGCGGCCTTGCGGGGGATGGGTTTGTCGTTGATGACGGAGATTCGCCGGGCGAGGATTTCTTGCTGGGGGATGATCACCTTGCCGGTGCTCTCGGCGATGAAGGGGATGACCTGCTCGACGGTCGCTTTGGGGAAGGCGAGGACGGTCTCTTGGTTGTCGATGATGCGGCGGCCGAGGGCGTCGGTGATTTCGGGTGGGCGGGGTGCGGGTGCGGGTGCGGCGGGGGCTGGCTCAGGTGCGGGTGGCGCTGGGGGGACTTGCTGGGCGATAACGGAGCAGGCGAGGCCCGCGGAGAGGACCAGGGCGATGACGGCTCGGGTCGGTTGCAGTGTTGAAGGTGCTTTGTTCACGTTGACTCCGCAGGAGGGGTCGCGCGGGCGACAGATGGGTCTATTGAGCCGGGGGTGGTGTGGTTGGGGTTGGTTCAGGCGTGGTTGGTGCGGGGTTGAGTTTGAAGAGTGTGTCGCGTGGGGCAGGAGTTTGGTTGAAGTTGACGGGCCGGCGTTCGAGGAGGGGGACGTCGTACTCGCCTCCCGACCAGCGGAGGCGGACGCTCCAGGGAGCGTCAAGGGAGACGACCTCGACGGCACCTTTGGTCTGGCCGACGGCGATGCGTGCGCCATCGGCGAAGAAGACCTGCCCGCCCGCGACGCCGACGAGTGCGGGGCCGGCGTACTTGGCAGGGACCTTGGGCTTGGGTGGCTCGACGGGGCGAGGGGGGGCAAAGGGGGAGCGGTGTTCGAGTGTGCGCCCCGCGCTGGCGAGTTGCTCGGTGAAGGCGGAGCGTTTGGCGGCGATGTCCTTGTCGCTCAGCGGCTCGACGGGCGTGGCCCGGGGCTGGCGCATGGGGGCTGTTGCCGACCAGGACATCCAGATGAGGGAGATGAGCGTGAAGAAGATGACCGCCACGGCGAGGAGGCCCAGGAGCGTGCGGGTTGTTGTGCGTGCGCCGGTGCTGGTGATCGGCGTGGGCGTTGGGTTTGGGGTGGAGGTTGGGCCAGAGGTCATTTGCTGGCCTCCCTTGAGAGGACCCATGTAACGGGCAGGAGCGTAACGCTGAGCAGGCCGGGGTCGTCCTTGCCCGTGGCGGGGGTGGAGATTTTTTGCACACGGAGCTGGGAGATGGCGTGGACCTCCGGTGCGCTTTCAAGGTCTTTGAGGACGGCGACGAGTTGGGGTGTGTCGCAGTCGATGACGAACTCGATGCCGACTTGTTCGAGGCGTTGGCCGTTCCATTCCGGGTTGCCGGGGATGGGTGTGTTGGGTCGTTCGGTGCGGCGTTTGATGGTGACGTTGTGGTCGCGTGCGAGGCGGTCGACGCGGCGGTTGAGTGTGCCGAGGGGATCGCCGCCGGGGGTGGGCGGGTTGGGCAGTCCCGTGGCCAGGAGGCCGCGTTCGATGAGGTTGCCGGCCTGGGAGCGTTCTTGCGCGAGTTTGGCCTGTGCGTCGAGGATGCTCTGGAGGCGGTCGGCCCTGGTGCTCACGCTGGCGGCGTGAGCGAGGAGCGGCTCGACGAGGGCGAAGTAGCCGACGAGGACGGCAACGAACCAGATGAGCCACTGCCCGGCACGGGGGAGGGCCTTGTAGCGTTCGCGGAGGTTCATTGTGTACCTCCGGTTTGGGATTTGAGTTCGTCGATGTGGCGTTGGAGTTGCTCGACCTCGGCGGTGAGGCGCTGGCGGGTTGGTTCGTCGATGGTCTGATTTTGGGACCAGCCGCGCCGGCGTGCCCATTGGATGCGGGCTTGGGAGAGGGTCAACTTCGAGAGTTCTGATTCTGACAGTGGTGCGGGCGCCTCGGCACGGCTGGGCGGTGGGGCTGTGGGGGTGGCTGGCGTCTCGGCGGCGCGCGGTCGGCGTGCCGATGGGCGTTCGCCTGATGGGGCGGGCGGGCGTGCGGACGGCGCGGGTGTTTCTGGCGTTGCTTGTGCGCCGGGCTGCTCTGTCGTGGGCGTGCTCTTGCCGGGGAGCTGGACGCTGGCCAGCGCGTCGGCGACCTTGGCGGTGATGGTGAAGCGCACGGCCTGCGCGCCCTCGGCAACGGGGGCTTGCTGGGGCATGGCGACCTCGGCGAGCGCGCGGTCGGCAACGAGGGTGGCACGCCACTGGTTGACGACCTCGGCACTCGGCGCTGTGCCCGTGATGCTCATCGGGCGGCCCTGGTCGAGCGTGAGCGTCTCGATGAGTACGCCCTCGGGCATGCCGGCGGTGATGTGCGAGGCCAGCTGGAGCACGGGCCAGCGGCGCTCGCGCAAGAGCGTGAGCATCTGCTGCTGGTCAACGGCTTTGCCGAAGGCCGTGGTGTCGGGTGCGGCCTGCCCGGCGCGGCGTTCGAGTGCCCAAAGGCGGAGGTGCTGGGCGGCGACGTACGCGCCGAGCAGAAGGATGCAGCAGGCGGCAACGGCGACGCCGAGCCGGCGCGGGGTGCCGAGGCGGTCGGCCTGCCCGAGTGCGGGGGTTCGGCGTGCGATGGGGGCGTCGTAGAGCATCCCGAGCAGGGGGCGTTCGTCGGGCTGGGCTTGCAGGGCGAAGACCGCTGCGCCGAGGGGGATGGCAAAGTCGGCGAGTTTGCCGGGCGGGAGGCCGGGGACGTCGGCGGGGTCGTCGCTGAGCGAGAGGGTGCCCAAGGTTTGCAGCGTCAGGGGCATCTCAAGGAGTTCGGCGGTCTCGCAGGCGGCGGAGGTGATGGCGTAGGACCATGCTTGGGCATTGGCGTCGGCGGGTGCGTCGCGGACGACGCGCACGGCGACCGGACCTTCGTTGCTGGATCGGCATGCCGCGATCGTCAGCAGGCCGGTGGTGGCGTCGGCATCGACGAGCAGGCCACCTTGCGGCAGCAATACGCGCAGGGCACCGAGCAGGGCGATGGGTGCAGGGAGGTAAAGGGCGTTGGTGGCGGTGCCGGGGAGTTTGGTCGGGCTTTGGCCTGACCAGCCGATGGCGACAACGCTGCGTGCGGCGGCGTGGCGGAGGACTCCTGCGCTGCGGCGGTGGGCGGGGATGGTCTCGGGCAGCTGCGACTCGGCCAGGAGGGCGAGGGCCGAGGCGATCTGCTCCGCGCCGCCGGCGAGTTGCACGCCTGGGTTGACGGGGCGGATAATCGCGGCCTGCGGGGTCAGGACGATCATCGTCTGCTCCCCGGATAGGCGTGTGGCCAGTTGAGAAACCTCGCCGGCGGGCATGGTGGCGGCGTCGAGGACGCGCACGCCCAGGGGGGTGGCCTGCACGCAGATGCCGTGGGCGACTTGGCCACGGAGAGAGATCGCGGCGACGCGTGTGGCCTTGCGCGCGGGGGTTCCTGGCACAGCGGGGCCGTTGGGCTGGGTGGGGGCGGGTTGTGCGGGCAGCCGGCTCATCGGATGACGATACTCCGTATGACAACGGGGTCGGTGGAGCGGTCGAGTTCGACGGTCATCTCTACTTCCAGGCCCGAGATTTCGTCCTTGCCCCGGCTGGTGAGGGTGAAAACGTTAGACCGCACGTCGAAGACGCGCCAGAGGGAGGCGACGGTGGTGGCGTTGAAGCCTGGGACGTCCAGGAGGTCCAGCAGGGAGGTGATGTCGCCGGACATTTGGTCGCGGTAGATGAGCAGGGCGTCGCGTGCGGTCGGTGTGAGGGGGGCGATGTACTCGAATGTTTGTGCGTCGGCGGTGTTGATGTTCAGTTTGCCGGGGGTGAGTTCGGTGGGGTCGCCGAGCTGGGTTTGATCGAAGAGGGCTTTGAGTTGCTCGCGTGTGAGGTCTGGCACGGCGACGGTGCGCTGCTGGTTGCGCCCGCCCTGGTTGGGGCGTTGGGGTCTGCCGGCGGGGGGTGTGAGGGTGAGTTGCCCGTTGCGCTGGAGCGTCTGGGCCATGGTCGAGAGGTTTGTGGCGATGAAGTCTTCGAGCCTGCCGCTCGCGGCTTGGATTTGTGCGATGATGGTCTGGGCCTGCTGGTCGGTGATACCCAGGGCCTGGACGAGTTCGGTGCTTGCCGCGGCGGTGAGGTCAATCTTCTCGGCCCCGAGGGAAGAGAGGCCACCTGAGACGGAGGAGGCGGTGATGATGTTGCTCCACCCGGCGTCGAGGGTGCCGTCGGCGTTGTCGGGTGGCCAGCTGGCGTTGCCGTCGTTTTCGTTGGGGTCGAGGATGCTGTTGAGGTTCCAGTCTTCGCCGCGGAGCAGGAGTGGATCGACGCCACGGATCAGTTCGAGCTCGCCTAGGGAGCGGACGGGCCCATTGCGGGGTTTGTAGGCAGAGGGGAGGGAGGCGTAAGCCTCGGCCTCGGCTCCGCCGGTGCGGGGGTCGTCGTCGGTATCGATCCAGTCGATGATGGCGTTTGCGGCTTCGTCGCTCATGCCGGGCAGGAGGATGAGGTCGTCGTAGGTCATCAAGTTGATGTTGATTCTGCTGTGCGCATCGGTGGGGCCGGGCAGTTCGCCGGTGGGTGTGGTTGAGAAGAGGGTGAAGGTGGCTTGTTTGAGGGTTGCATCGGAGACGGTCTGGAGGTCTTTGAGGAGGCTAGTTGCTCCGAGGGGTTGGGCCTGCTCCCACTCTGATTGCAGGCGTGCGATGGTGGCCTCGACGCCGGCGCGTGCGGCCCAGTGTGCGCGGACGCGTGCGAGGGCCTCGCGCCCAGCGGAGGCCTGGTGCGAGGCGACGAGTTGCAGCCCGGCAAGGGCAAGCGCGGCGATGGCGACGGCCCAGAGGACCAGCGCGGTGGCGAAGCCACGATGGGCGCGGGGTGTGGCTCTCATGGCCTGCCCCCCCCACCACCACCGCCGCCACCACCGCCTGGTGGTCGACCGCCCGGGGGACGCTCGCCTGGGCCTTGGCCAGGACCTTGACCTGGGCCACGGCCCGGTCCTTCGCCCGGTCCTTGACCTGGGCCTCGACCATCACCTGGGCGTGGGGGGCCGCCGGGCTGGCCGTTGGGTTGGCCGCCGCCTGCGCCTGGGCGGGTGGTAGTGGTTGTGGTCCCTGTGCCGGTGCCTGGTGTGGTTGGGTTCTGCTGGTTTTGTTGCTGTTGGATCGGTTGGGGCGCGGCGGCGAGGCCCGTGGGCATCGGTGTGCGGTCGATGGCGACGACGGCGCGTGCCGAGCGGACGACTTGGGCGCCGGCGCTGTCGAGGCGGTCAGCCGAGGCGGTGATGGTAATGCGCACGGCCAGCGGGAGGCCCTGCACGTCGGAGTCCCAGTCTTGCGTCCAGGCCTGCCCGTCGAAGGCCTCGGCCTTGAGGGCGACGACGCCGGGGACGACGGGGCCGGCAACGCCGCCGGCGTCGATGTACTCGTCGGGGAAGGGGTCCTCGCGGCGCCAGAGTGCGGGCGCGTCGGCCTCGGTGCGGATGCGGTATTGCACCTCGTGGACGGGGCCTTCGTTCTCCTCGCCCTGGACGCGCACGGCACGCTCGCTGCGCGAGAGCATGAGCAGGTCGCCGCGAGCGTCAGGACCAGCCGGGCCGGGGGTGAGGCGGAGGAGGGAGCCTTGCGCGTCGCTGTCGCGGACGAGCATCGAGAGGTCGCGTGCGATGGATTGTGCGGCGGACTTGGCCCGCTGGCTGGCCTCGGCACGTGCCTCGGCAGCCGAGCGGGTGCGCACGCTGCGCGAGATGACCAGGGCGATGCTGGCAGAGATGATCCCGACGAGGATCGTGGCGACGATGACCTCGACGAGGGTGAATGCTGCCGCATTTCGCGCACGTATGTGATGAGTGGGGCGTGTTCTCACGGCCTTGCCTCCCCGCCGGCTGTGCCGGTTCCTGTGCTGCCCGTTGAGGATGGTGGCGTGGTTGTCGGTGCCGGGTTGGCGCGGTCGATGGTTGAGTCAGGGACGCGGTCGAGTTGGTTGACAGGTGTGCTGCGCGAGGCCAGGAGTGTTTGGACCGTGGCGCTCTGCGGGCGGCCGGCGCTCTGCCAGGTGATTGTTACCTGCACGCGGAAGGGGTTGATGGCGCCACCCTCTGTGATGTCGAGTTTGTAGTTGTAGTTCTCGAACGGGGCATCGCACTGGCCAGCGGTGGGAAAGGACTTGGCGTAGTCGTCGGCACCCTGGGCGAGGACGAGTTGGAGTTGTTCGTCGGCGAGCATCGCGGCGGTGGCGAGTTCCTCACCCTGGCGCTGGCTGGCGACGGCCTGACCGCTCAGCGAGAGGATGACCGAGAGCGAGACGCCCAGGATGATGACCGCCGCGAGGGCGTCGATGAGAGCAACGCCGGGGCGGGTGTTTGCACGGGGGCGCGGTGTGTGCGGGTTTACCACGGGTCGGCCCTCCGCCCGGTGGCATCGAGGTCGATAGCCGAGGTTTGGGCGGGCTGCGGGGGCTTGTCGTAGGCGAGTGGTCGCAGTTGCGCCGCGAGCGTGCCGGGGAGGAGGTCGATCTGCCAGGCCTGGGCCTTGCCCGGTGCGTCTTGCAGTGTGCGGAGGACCAGCGTGATGGTGGGGCGAGCGCGGGCCTGGGGCAGTTCGATGCGCCAGTCTGCTGTGGGAACCTGCGGCTGCCCCTGGGCGAGCGCCTCGCGGACCTCGACTTGCCCGAGGCGCACGGGGCGGACCAGCGGTGCGGGCAGCCAGGCGGGCGTGCCGGCCTTCTCTTGGAGTTCGAGCAGGCGGAGCTCTCGGCGGGATTGGTCGTAGCTCAACGCGAGCGACCGGCTGCCCGCCGCGTCGCGCTGGGCGGCGGCGGTGAGCAGCGAACGCACGCCCTGGGCCTCGACCTCCGACTGCCGGCCGGCCAGGCCGAGCAAGCGCGGCACGACGATCAGCCCGAGCAGCCCGATGATGATGACCACCACGATCACCTCGGCGATCGTGAAGGCACGGATCACAAACTGTCCACGCACATACCTCATGCTGTCTCTTGCATCACCACTGACCACTCGTCGCTGACCACTCACCACTCGCCACTGACCACTCTTAGGGTTTGACGATGTCGGCGGCGTCCCCATCCCCGCCGGGCTTGCTGTCGGCGCCGTAACTGACGATGTCAAAGTCGGCGTTTCGTTTGCCGGGCAGGACGAGGATGTACTCATGGCCCCAGGGGTCCAGGAGTTGATCGCGGTTTTTGAGGTAGGGGCCTTTCCACTTGTCGTCGGTGATGTTGGATGGGCGTTCCATGAGGAACGAGGCGAGGTCGCTGCCGGGCGGGGGCTGGCCGCAGTCGGCCATGAAGGCCTCGACGGCCGTGGCGATGGCGTTGGCGTTGGCCCCCGCGGCGGTGCTGCGGGCCTGCCCGACGCGGTTGGTGAGCCTCGGGACGATGATCACCGCGAGCACGCCGATGATGATGACCACGACGATGATCTCGGCGATGGTAAAGCCTGCCCGGCGTGCGGGGGTGATGGTTTGGATCCGCTGTGTGTGCTTCATGTTGGTCCTCCGATTGCGTTCTGCATCTCGAGCATGGCCAAGAGAATGGCCGCGACGACAAACCCGACGATCAACGCCCCGATGACGATCAACGCTGGCTCGATGGCGCGTGCGAAGAGCTGGACGCGCACGGCCGTACGCTCTTCCAGGGCCGTCGTCGCCTGGCGGAGCAGTTGCGGCAAGCGCCCGCTGCGTTCGCCCAGGGCGACGATCTGGACGAGCAGCGGCGGGAAGAAGCCGGTTTTTTCAAGTGGCTCGGCGATGGTTTTTCCACCGGCGACCTCCTCGGCGACCGAGCCGACGGCACGCCGCATCGCCAGGTTGCTGACGGTGCCGGCAGAGAGGCGCAGCGCCCAGAGCACCGGAAGCCCGGCGTTGATGAGCGTGCCGAAGGTGCGGGCGAAGCGGGCAACAAGCGCCTCGGTGAGCATCGGGCCGAGCAGGGGGGTTTTCAGCGCGATGCCATCGATCATCTCGCGCGTGCGGGGGTTGGCACGCATGCGGCCCCACTGGATCACAAGCCCGACGATCGCCAGGCAGATGGCCCACCAATACGCGCCGACAAAGTCGGCAAAGCCCTTGACCACACGCGTGGGCCACGGGAGTGTGATGTTGCTCTCTTGCAGAGGCTTGAGGACGGCGGGGACGATCACGGTAGCCGTGACCGTAACGGCGATGAGGATGAGCAAGCCCAGGAACGCGGGGTAGACCGTCGCGCCGATGATCGCACGGCGCATGGCCAGGCCTTTGTCGAGCAACTCGGCGTTCTGCTCAAGGACCTCGGCGAGTTTGCCCGACGACTCGCCGGCCTTGATGAGGTTGCACGTCAGTTCGTCAAAGGGCCTGCCCCAGGACCTGCACGCCTCGGCCAGGGGTGAGCCGTGCTCGACTTTCTCGATGAGGTGCTCGAGCATGCGCAGTTGCGCACCGCCTTTGCGTTGGCGGGCCTTGGCCAGGGTGCGGAGCGCGGCCATCAGAGGCAGGCCGGCCTGGAGCGCCGTGCCGAGTTCGCGGATGAACCCGGCTAGGTCGGCAAGGGATATCTTCCCCCGACGTGAGCCGCCCGCGGCACGCCGACTGGAGACCTCCGTCAGCGACGCCGGCGCGACGCCACGCTGGACCAGCAAGCGGAGCGCGGCAGAGCGATCGCTCGCCTCGATCGTCGCGGTCGTGCCGCCGGTGTTGTAGGAGAAGATGGGCATATGTCATCAACTATTCTTCAAACTCTCCCCCTAGGGGAGGAGATGGGGTGGGGCCTGTTTGACCAAAAAACCGACAACAACCAAAGCACGCGCCGATTGCCTCTGCCTACATCCCCCCAACATCCTGTGTTGCCCGCAGCACTTCATCAACGGTTGTCTGCCCGGTAGAGGCCTTGAGCAGCCCATCGCCGCGCATCGTCAGGTAGCCGGGCGGTGCGAAGGCCAAGAGTTCGGGCGTGCTGGTTTTGCCCGCGGTGATAGCCGCACGCATCTCCGGCGAGAGTGTGAGCAGTTCATAGAAGCCGATCCTGCCGCGGAAGCCGCTCTGGTCGCACTTGTCGCACCCAGCGCCGACGCTGGCGAGCATGCCTGGGAAGAGGTTGCGCTCGGCCGGGGCGATGCGGTGCTGGCTCGCCTCGGGGATCATCGCCTGGCGTGTGCAGTGCGGGCAGAGCCGCCGGCCGAGGCGCTGGGCGAGGATTCCTTCCAGCACGCTGGCCAGCAGGAAGGGCTCGATCTGCATGTCCAGCAGCCGGCTGATGGCGCTGGCGGCGTCGTTGGTGTGCAGGGTGCTGAAGATCAGGTGCCCGGTCAGCGCGGCGCGCACGGCAATCTCGGCCGTCTCGGCGTCGCGGACCTCGCCGACCATCACGACGTCGGGGTCTTGACGCAAAATCGCACGCAAACCCGTGGCGAACGTCAACCCGCGGTCGGGGTTGACGGGAATCTGATTGATGCCTGACAACTCATACTCGACGGGGTCTTCGATCGTGATGATCTTGAGGCTGGGGTCATAGAGCTTGCTCAGCGCGGCATAGAGCGTCGTCGTTTTGCCGCTCCCGGTCGGGCCTGTAACAAGAACCATCCCGTGCGGGAGGTCGATGAGGCGGTCCATCTCCTTGCGGTGTGCCGCGCTCATGCCCAGGCTGGCCAGGTCCAGGGCGATGGACTGCTTGTCGAGGATGCGCATGACGACGCTCTCGCCATAGATCGTCGGCACGGTGCTGACGCGGATATCGACCTTGCGGCCCTCGAACCGCAGCGTGATGTGCCCGTCCTGAGGGACGTATCGCTCGGCGATATCCATGCCCGCCATGATCTTGATGCGGCTGGTAATCGCGGCCTGCAACGCCTTGGGCGGGCTGGTCTGCGCCTTGAGCAGCCCGTCGACGCGGTACTTGACGCTCAGCTGCTTGTCAAACGGCTCAACGTGCACGTCGCTGGCGCGCGAGCGGACCGACTCGAGGATGATCAGGTTGACCAGGTTGATCACCGTCGGCTCCTCGGCCATGCGGTGGATGTCCTGCGCGTCGACGGCGTGCATGTTGCTGAGCAGGTCGTCCTCGGCGGAATCGCCACGCAGGCGCTCGGCCATCGCCGCGGCTGTTGCGCCGTAGCTTGAGCGCAACAGGTCCGACAGCAGCCCCGCTTCGAGTTTGAATCGGCGCACGGGCAGGCCGCCCGAGACGCTGATCTCGTCGGCCGCGCTGGCGTCGGCGGGCTGGACCATCGCCACGTGCAGCCGGCCAGCCTCGATGGCGAACGGGACCGCGCGCAGCCGCGACGCCTGCTCGGCGCTGATGAGCCGAGCGGCCTTCTCGTCAACGGCGGGCTTGTCGGGCAGTTCACCCCAGCGCACCGTCCCGACGAGGGTTACCGCTGTGGTCCCATCGGCGTTGGTGGTCGAAGCGACTGCGGCGAGGGCGTCGGTCATGGTTGGGAGTCTATGAGTTGCGGACGGTCAGGGCTCTGAAACTATCCCTCCAAAAGCACAAACGCACCCAGGCAAGTTCACCCTTGCTAAGGCGCAGGCTCGGGGGCCGGTGCCGGGGGGGTGGCCGGGTTGCGGCGCCGGCGTGGGCGGTCGCCGGTGCCATTGGGGCTGGCCGGCTGGTCCCCACCTGCGCCTGGGCCGCCACGGGCACCGCCACGGCGTTGGCCTGGGCCGTCGGGGTCGTTCTGCTCGGGGAGTTCGGCGATCTGCTCCGGGGTCAGGACGCCCTTGAGTTTCTCGATGGTTGTCGAGTCGAGCGTTTGGCGCGCAGCACGCAGCTCGGCCATCGCGGGGCTTTGGTTCCAACCACCTCCGGGGCCACCACCGCCCCCACCGGGCATCATGCGGGCGGCCGTGATGGTCATCTCGTTTTCTTCAATCGCTCTTTCTGCGCGGGCGTTGAGGGCGTCGCCATCGCGTGTATAGGTCTCGCCGAGGGCGATGATCGCCTCACGCTGATCGGGCTGGAGGTCGGCCAGGCCCATCGCGGCGTCGATAGCCTGCTGTGGGTAGTGCGTGCGGTAGATGCGCGGGAAGCTCTCGCGCTTGAACTGTGCGTTGAACTTGGCCCGCATGTCGTCGGGCAGGAGGCCCTCGACCTGCCGGGCGTACTTGCGGTTGATGTCGCGGACGCGTGCGCTCGCCTGGCGAGTTTCTGTCAGCATCTCTTCCATCTTGGCCGTGTCGCCGCTGCGGAAGGCCTCGCCAGCGTTCTCCATCATCTTGGCCTGTGCCTCGTTGCGTTTGACCAAGTCGCGGTCAAGCTCGGCGGCGTAGGCCTCGAGCACCGGCTGAACGTCGGCCTTCTTCTCCGCCGGCAAGTTGAGCGCGTCAACAAGGCGGACGACATCGACGCGTTCGCCCGAGAGCATCCCCTGCGCGAGCGTTTCACGCCGGCGCATCTGCTCGACGCCCGGCCAGTACGACTGCTGCCCGGGGTTGAGCAGCGTCTGCACGTCGGCGAGGACCTGCTTTTCCCACTGTTGGCGGTAGGTGCGGAACGCGTCCATCTTGGGCCGTGCGTCCTGGAAGATCGTCCAATCCCGGCTCTCGCGGAACTGCTCGCGAAGGTCGTCGATCATCTTCCGCTGCGCCTCGGCCTTCTTCTGATACTCGGGAAGGTACCCGTCAAGCAACGCCTTGGCCGCCTCGGCCTGGTCGGGTGTGAAGTTGACGACCTTGCCGATGCGGGCCAGGTCCTCACTGCTCAGCGGGGCATCCGTGCTGAACATCCCGCCCATCCCACCCATCATCATCCGGCCGCCGCCACCACCACCGGGCTGGGCAGCAGCGACACCCGTGCCGAGCGCGAGAACCCCAACGCCGAGCGGGAGACAAAGCGACGAGCAGACCACAAGGCGGGCAAGGATTGTGCGGGCAGTGCGCATAGAACATCTCCTGACGGGGTGCATCGTATACGAAGCACAACGCCCCTGCCCCCCTGGTATTGCCTAGCCACCGCTGGTTGAGCATTTTCTGTGCATCCCAAACCGGGCTATCGACCATCGATCGGCACCCCAGACGGGTGTGCAAGGGCCGTGTCGAGCCAGTTGATGATGTTGGAGGTCCTCCCGCCGAGTGTGAAGAACAACCACTCGTGGCCCCCTGAGACGACCCACCGCTCGGGCCTGCCCAGGGACTGCCAGAGTTCCTCACCCGTCGCGGCCGGCACGGCCCGGTCGGTGCTGGCGTGGATCAGCAGCGTCGGGATGCCTTGCAGACGGGGCGTCAGGTTCGCCGAGTCAAGCGGCGCAGCGGCGCGATAGGCCGCTAGGAGTTCGTCGACACGCTCAGGTGGTGCTTTGGCCCGAAGTGTTGCGCTCTCGCCCATCTGGCCCGGCGCGGGCTGGGGGTCTGGAAAACGCATCCAGGTGATTTTCAGGGCATCGATCCAGTCGGTGTAGTTGCTTGTTAGAAGAATGCGCAGGTAATCAACACCCCCGCCGATGAAGACCAGTGCGTTCCACGCTGAGGGGTCGCGTGCCACGACCGTCGGCAGCACCATCGCCCCGCCGCTCATGCCCAGGCCCGCACGGGGCAGGCCCACCAGCATGGGCCGCTCTTGGAGCACATACGCCAAGGCGGCCTCCACGGCATACGCACACTCGGCGGCGCGGTCGGTCAGTTCCCCGGCGATCTCCGCGGCCACACCCAAGAGGTCCCCCGTCAGCGGCACAGCAAAGGTCATACGCTCCGTAAAGCGCGACGGGTGGGCCATCATCCGCAGCACGGCGTAGCCGCTCTGACGCAGACGCTTGACCAGCCCGGTGATCTGCTCTTGCGGCGTGCCAAACATCCCCGGCAGGACGACGACGAGGCCCTTGGGCGCGATCGCGTTGATCGGCGTGCCGTCGTCTTGCCAACCCTCGGCGGGGTCGTAATAGAAGAACGCCGTGCGCTCCAGGCGGGCCTGCTGCTGGCCCGTCTTTGGATCAATCATCGGCGTGCGGAGCGAAATAAACTCAAACGCAAGGTTCGCCCGACCCGCGCGGGGCCTCGGCACATCCAGCCGCTGGGCCGGGTCGCTCGGGCGGACTACAAACGCCCCCGAACCCTCGCCGAGCACCGCAACACCCTCGGCCAGCCCGCGCTCGGCACGCAGGGCAAGGAGAATGCGGCTGTGGAGATCCTGCTCCATCTTCTTGCGCGCCGTGCTGCCGGGGCTAGCAACCAAACGCATGCTCTGAACCGGGACCGCAAGGGGAAGGATCGCCCCCATCGGTTTCCACGGCTGGCCACTGCCCGCACGCGCAAGGCCCGCGAGCGTCGCCTGCGACAGCCCCGATTGCAACTCCATACGCGCCGGCCAGGGAAGGTCTGACGCCGCGGGTGCCGCGGGTGCCTGCGCTACTGACGCCGGCGGCGCATCGAGTGGCTCGCTCCCCTTGGGCGTGGTGCTGGCCGGCTGGATGAGCATGCTCTGCCCGCACGCCGACAGCACCACGAGCACCAACAGAGCGCACACGCTTGGCAGACCAGGGCGCAGCGCGTGCCGTGCGCCGGTTCGATTGGCACTGCGTATACCGACGGCGTTGGGATGAGAGTGGGTCATCTGAAAAAGACCGCGCTGGCCGTCTGCGTGTGCAAAAACACCTCGTCGCCGATCGGGCCGATCTCCCCGGCGGCAAAGAACCCCGCCAGCGGCACCCTCGGCCACGCCTGCAACGCCGAGCCGGCCTTGGCCCGCACCTCCCCCGGCACCGGGTCGCTGAAGGCGTGCTGGATCAGCGAGGCATCGTGGTGCGGGTGCGGGAAGAGGCGCGTCCCCCGGCCGTTGCACGTAAACAGCAGTGCACCGATCGGCTTGTCGTGGATCGCCTGCGCGTCCATGAGCATCGCCAGGTCCTCGCTCGCGGTCGCCGCGTCGCGGACGTGGAAGCGAACCGTCTGCCCGACGCGCACAGGCTCGGCGATCGCGATCGCCTTGTCCTGCTTCATCACCCCCACCACCCCACGCAACAGATAATCGCTCCGACCAAAGTGGTCTTTGTACTCGTTGATCACGCGCCCGAGCAGCAGCCCTGTGGAGATCTGCTTGCGGTCGGATTCACTGCTCGCCTCGATGAGCTCGTGCAGCACGTCCATCGCCGGCCGACCGCCGAGGGTGCGGATGAACTGCCCCCGGCTGCTGGTAACAACCATGTTCTCGCCGATGGGCCTGCACCCCTGGCTCACCACGCTGTCGGCACGGATGTTCCCGCCGAGCGAAACGCCCACAAACCCCGAACTCAAAAGCTTGCCGTCGACGAGCATCGTGTTCCCACCCGGCCGACCGCTGGCCGAGGCCAGGCCCCCGGCGATCACGCCCCGCCGGTGCTCCCCCGTGCCTGGCGACGCCAGCGCCCGCGCACGGGCGAGCGTCCCCAGCACCGGGCCGATCGGAGTTGTAAACGGATCAGCCAGCAGGATCGTGCACCGGTGCCCGGGCACGATCCCCACAGTGCGCGCAACCCCGGCCAGATCGCTGTTGACACTCAGGCCGCCACCATCACCGCCGCTTGCACCGGCCGGCTCTTCGAGGCCGAAGCTCATCGGCAGATCGTCGCTGCTAAAAGTTGTAACCGCGACCCCCGGCAGCACGCACCCGAGCACCGCAATCCCCGCCGAGGCCTCGACCTCCGTGTTCCCCGAGATGACCCCCTCACCGGCGACGGCCAGAACGTGCCGGGGCGCCAGCCGGGCGCTGAGCGTCCGCTCGATCTCCGGCAGTGCACGCGAGTGGTGCTGGCTGACAAACACAATCAAAAGGTCTGGCGACGACCGCAACCCGCGCTGCGCAAAGCCGGCGGCAACCGACTCGGCCACCTCCGACGCGGCGTGCTCGCTGTGCCGTTCGCACGAGAGCGCATCGACCATCGCAGGTCGTGTGGCCACGGGCAAGGCGAGCGCGTCGTGCGGGGGCATGGGCGGATTGTAGAAGGTGTGGGGGAGGCCGACCCCAGGCCACCAACGCCGCCAACTAATAAAGGTGCCCGACCATGAGGCCGGGCACCTTGCTTGGATTGACAACGGCCTGCGCGGGCCTGCTTCACTACGAAAGTAGATTGATACAGTTAATAAGGTGTAGCTGGGGCCGCTGCGGCCCTGGGTGAGATGAGCAAAATGCTCAGCACAATCGCGAACGCCGGTATGCACACCAGCGCGGCCTGAGCAAGGAAGGTGCCGACGATCCAGCCGCTTACACGGCGAATCACGCCCGCAGCATCGACCACATGCCAGACGAACACCGGGAGTTGCATCACAACGCCCACCACAAGCCCGACGGCCTTGGCGACCAAGAACACTACAACGATGCCGAGGTACACGGCCAGAGGGACCATCCGCGTCGCTGGGGCACGCCCCCTCGAAAGGGCAACAAGAACCAGCACCGCCGAGAACGCCACGACGATATGAAAACCGCCGGAACCAACGGATAGAAACAGCAAAGCACGCTGGCCGGGTGTGTAGCCGCCACTGGAAAAGGTGGTGAACGATTCGCCGATCCAGGTTGGATCAAGCCAAAAAAGCCCACCAACAATCAAGACCCCAATCGCCAAGTGCACCGTCGTTAGCACACGCATGAACAACGCACGAGAGCCAGTGGGAGAGAGAAGTTGAATCGTCAAATCTCCTGGTTCTATTCGTCCTGGTTCTTTTCAACACAACGACTATTAGCACTAACCCTCACCCCCTCTTCCCCCGCCCACCCAGCCTCGCCCGCACCTGCGCCACCAGCCCCGCACCATGCGTCTGCTCCTGGGCCGAGAGCTCGCGCCCGCCGAAGCGGGCCTGGTAATAGAGCATGCTGGCGTCCGCCGCGGCACCCCCGGCCGCCGCGTCGCTGGCCGACACGGCCTTGCTCGCGTGCCGAAGCGGGGGTGCCCAGGTTGGTTTTTCCAGGCCCGCACGCCGCAGTTCCGCGAGCAAGTCGGCGTAGAACCGCGTCGATGCCGTGACCCCTGCCCCATCCCCCCGGCGGGTCCAGGAGATGAGGAGCCTGCCGAGCCACCCGGGCGAGCGCGCGCCGACAACGCCCATCAACCTCACCAGCGCGCGCATGAGCCACCGCACCCCCCACCGCAGCACCACAAACCCGACGGCAAGCAGCACCAGCAGCACAAAGACGACCACCGCCGCGCCGAGGGCAACGCTGTCGGGCAGCCACCGCCGGATCGCCTGCTGGGCGCGGTCGACGCGCTGCTGGAAGCGGACGAGGCCCTCCCCCCGGCTTTGCACGTTGGCCAGCATGTCCAGCTTGATCCCCGACTCATACGCCACCACGTTGTCCAGCCACGAAAACTCGATCGCCTCCCACGCCTGCCTGGCCCTTGCCCACGGCGACCGCGACGCCCGGCGTGCGCTCTGCAGCTGTGCCGGGGGCGTCGGGTCGAACGTCTCCCAACGCCCAGGCTCCAGGCGCACCTCAACCCACGCGTGCGCATCGCTCTGGCGAACGACCAGGTGCCCGGAAATGTCGTTGAACTCCGCCGCGGCATAGCCGGTAACAACCCGCGCCGGCACGCCCAGGCTTTGCAGCATCGCCGTCATCGCCGAGGCGAAATACTCGCAGTGCCCCGCCCTGGTCGTCGTCAGGAAATACTCCAGCGGATCGTCCCCCGCCGGCGGCGCGACCTGCTCGAGTGTGTACCCAAACCCCTCACGCAGGTGCGCACTGATGACGCTGGCAAGCCGACGCACGTTCCCAGGCTCACCCTCGCTGCCCAGTGATTCAACCGGCACACCCGCATCCCCGGCCAGACGCACCGCCAACTCACGCACGGCAGGCGGGAAGACCGTCGCGTCCTGCTCGGGCCACGGCACCGGCGCCGCCTCGCGATAGTCGCTCACCGCCAACACGCTGTAACTCATCCGACCACCACGCCAATCCGCAAACGCCAGCCCCGTCCCCGGCATGAACCGCACACCCGCTGGCCCACCGGCCGACAACAGCCCCCGGAACTGCACGGCCCGGTACGGAGCAAACATCGGCAACGTGCTCCCCGCACGCGGGTTGCGCACCGTGATCTCAACGACCCTGCTCAGCCGCCCCGCGCTCGCCTCGCCCGTGCGCACGCCCCCGAGCCCCTCGATCGGACGGAACGCCGGGTCGCTCAGGTCGTGCGAAGGCGCGGACCACTCGCCACGCTTGGGGTCGTACGTCGTCAGCACGCTCCCACGCAGATAGAGCGGCCCGGCCAGCTCGGACACCCTGCTCCCCGCCTGGTCCTTGATCGTCGCGTCCAGCACCACCTCCGATGACTGGCTGATCAACCCGCTCTCACCGAGGCGGATGCTCTCGCTAAAACCCACCTGCTTGCCCGCGCTCTGGGCCGTTTGCCCCAACGCACCGGCGACGAGCTGCTGCGTCAGGTTCCGAGGCGCAACGGCAAAGACCACACCCCCCAGCACACACGCGCCGAGCGTGCACCCGAGCGCTACAACCACCGCTCTTCTATCCGTCCGCCCGACCTCCCACGCCTGGTTGAGCGCGGGCAGCGCTCGCGCATCGCCCGCCGCCGCCGCCTGCCCAACCGCCCGGTCCCGCCCAGCGTGCACCTGCAGCAACACCGCCGAGGTGATCGCCATCGGCATCATCAGCAGCAGGGCCAGCCCAAGCGCAAGGCTCTGGCCCGTCAGCAGGGCACCGATGGTTACAAAGCAGGCCAGCCCGAGCAGCTGCATCTCGTCGTTGATCCGCCTCCGGTCGAGCATTTTGACGAGCATCACCAGCGTCAGAAAATCCGCAAGACGCGTGATGGCCGCATCGTCGTCGAGCACCAGCACAAACCGCAGCACCAGGTGCACCATCGCCGCAAGCACCATCAGGTTCAGCACCCACCTGGGCACCAGCCGACCACCACCACCGAGATGCCGCCGCACCAGCACCAGCGACAACGCCGAGACCACAAAAGCCAACAGCATCATCCCCGGCTTCTCCGCAGCCACGGCATAGCCCAGCGCCGACAGCAAAGCCGTCAGCGTCAGACAAATACGCAACCTCCACCGGCTGACCACGTCCGTCCCGCTCATGCCCCGGCCCTCCCCGCGGGCACCTCGGCCACACGCACCACGTCCCCCACCACGCGCCAACCCCTGGCATCGATGTCGATGATCACGTCCGCCGACCCCAGCCGCGACAGCAGGCCGCCCTGCCGATGCCCACCCTGCTCCCCGGGCATCCGCACCGCCTCACCACCAACGCCACCCGGCACCGGCAGCAACGCCAGTTCATTGACCAGCGCCGCCGACCGCCCCGCCTGCCCGCCCGGCGGCGCGTCCAGCCCCCGGCCCCAACCCGTGCTGATCGACAACCCCACTCGCATGCTCTGCCGCACCCCCGCACGCAAAAAACCCGCGGCCTGCCCGATCGCACGCTCAACAACCTCCGCCGAGTCCCCAGCTTCTAACCGCAACCGCACCCAGAGTTTCCTGGCCGTGCCCGTCGCCCCCTGCTTGACGCGCAGTTCACCCCGCCCCAGCCGTGCCGAGGCCTTCCACGCGACGATCTTCGCAGGGTCCCCGGGCGCATAATCGCGCAGCCCGACGTGCTCGTGCCCCTCGCGCCCGACGATGCGCCCAGCCTGCCCCCCACTGCTCCGCCCCGACCGCCCGCGCACCAACTCGGCATCAATCTCCCCCGACGCCGGCTGGATGATCACGCTCGTCGGCGCCTCGTGCCAGAGTGTTTTCTTGATGATCCCAAACGGGAACGTCGTCGCCGCGCCATACCCGCGGAAGGCCAGCAGCCCACGCCCCCGCGGCCGCACCACCGCCTCGACAACCACGCTCGACCGCGCCGGCACATGCAGCACCTCCGCACGCACAGGCG
Organism: bacterium; assembly: GCA_046339895.1. Taxonomy (GTDB): domain Bacteria; phylum Planctomycetota; class Phycisphaerae; order Phycisphaerales; family UBA1924; genus JAJTGZ01. The sequence goes on from JBKDDT010000021.1 coordinate 64,604, forward strand.
CATCGAGCACGCACCGGTGCGTGCCGGGCCTTGCCGATGTATCGACCATCTCGATGATGCTCACTCCCATCACGGGCATGAACCGCGAGGTGTTCTTGACGGTGTACCGCACACGCAACACCTCCCCGGCCACGCCGGGCTGGATCACCTCCCGCCTCACTCGCAACGCCATCATCATCGTCCCGCTGACAACGCCCGAGACCAGCAGCAGCCCTAACGCCAGCCCGAAAAGCCAGTAGAGAAGATTGTTGTTCGCATTGAAAGCGCCCACGGCCACCAGCACGACGACAAACGTATAAACCACAAACACGCCGTGTATGGGGTACCGCCGTTTGATCTTCACCTGGTCCATGCGTTCCCAGCAGCAGCCCACGGTCTTTACGCACCCAGGGCATAGACGGGTTCATTGCCCGACTTCCACTTGATGTTGCAACCCATGCTCGGCAACTGCTCCCCCGGCACCGCTCGCCCCGCCAGCACCGCGTCGAGCGCCGCACGCAGGCTTGCGCCCGTAACCGGGATGCTCCCCGCAGCACCCTGCCCAGGCCGGCTGTCATCCAGTTGCCCGCGATAGACAAGCCTGCGATCCTTATCGAAGAGGAAAAAATCCGGCGTGCACGCCGCCTGGTACGCCATCGCAACCTCCTGCGACTGGTCGTACAAATACGCGAACGTGTACCCCGCCTCCGCAGCCTCGCTGGCCATCAACGCCGGTCCATCGACCGGGTAAGCCTCCGCGTCGTTGCTGCTGATGCCCACCACCCCAACGCCCCGCGCGATGTAATCCCGCCCCAGCCGGGCCAACTCCCCACGAACATGCTTGACGAACGGGCAGTGGTTGCAGATGAACATCACCAGCAGCGCAGGCGCCCCGGCAAAGTCCCCGAGCCGAACAATCTTCCCCAGGCCATTCCCATCCGGCTTTGTAACATCAGGCAGCGCAAAGCCCGGAGCAGCCATCCCCAGTTCCGGCATCCTCGAGAGTGTTCGTGCCATGCCCAGATGATAGTTCACCCCCTCGGCACACGAATTCCACAATCCCTACGCCGGCATCAGGTCAAACCAACCCTTGTCGTTGCGCTTGACCGCAAAGAACGGGTGCCCAGGCTCATGGTCAAGCATCAACACCCACCCGCGCTCGGCTGCCTCCTCCAGCAGCCACGTCCGCGAGATCATGCTCGTATAAGGCTCCACGTCATACCCCAGCGAATACGCCTGCCCTACATGCAACGCCGTCGGCAACACGTCGGGCGTGAAGACCACCGTCCGACCCTTCTCATCGGTAAACAGCACACCCTGCTGCCCCCACGTGTGCCCAGGAACCAAAAACACAAACACCCCTGGCAGCACCTCACTCTGTCGAGCCTCCTGCGGGATCATCGGCCTCACCCCACGCTGGGGCACACTCCCGACACCAAACGGCGGCAACGACTCGACCAGCACCAGCCGGTCCGCCCCCACACCCTGATACGGCAGCAAATGATCCCCAAAGTACGTCCGCGTCATCACACTGTTGTTCGCCAACGCATCGGCCCACTCACGCCGCTGCACGAATACCTTCGCGTTCGGGAACGTGATCTTCACGCCATGCTCCCCACGGGGCGCACCAAAGCTCGACGAAGCCCCATGCCAATCGGCAGTTTCACCCGCCCGGCACAGCCGAGTCAGCCCCCCGGCATGGTCAAAGTGCAGATGACTCACCACCACCGCCCCCACATCCTCCGCCCGGCAACCCACCTGGTGCAACGCGCTGTGCACGCTCTTGTCCTCCAACGCAAACAACTCCCGGCTCTTCTCATCAAGCTTGTCCCCCACACCCGCCTCAATGAGCACCAACTTCGGCGACGCCAGCACGCCCCCCGCCGGCGGCTCGTCGATACGCTCCAGCAGCAGGCAGTTCTGCTGCAACCCCACACGGTTGCGATCATCCACACGCACCGAACGCGACCAGACGACCCGCGGGATCAGCCCGAACATGCTCCCGGCATCCAGCCGAAACTCCCCCGCACGCAAAAGTGTTGTCCGATATCGAGTGCTCATGCCCCGAGCGTAGAACGCCAGACGCCGGGATCACTTCCCCGGTTCCTTCCCACCAGCTTCCTTCCCACCAGGTTCCTTCCCCCCCGGCCCCTTCTCACCCCACCCGGCGATCTTCGTCCGCACCTTCATCACCTTCCCACCCGACGCCGTGATCAGAAGCGTCTTGCCATCAACGCCACCAAACGCCAGGTTCGTCGCCCCGACATCCAGTCTCGCCAACGGCTTGCCCTCCCCCGAGAGCACCCAGATCCCACCCGGCCCCGTGGTATAAATATTCCCATCCTTATCCACACGCAACCCATCGGCACCACCCTTGACCGGGCGCTGGTAGAGCGCCGCAAGGTACTTCAGGTCCGCCAACTGCACAGGCTCGCCCAGTGAACCATCCTGTCCCACCGCCAGCCTCATCACCGCACCCTCGCCAAACTCGTTGACGTACAGCGTCCGCCCATCGGGCGACAACGCCAGCCCGTTGGGCAACTTCATCTTCGCCCCCAGCACCAACTGCCCATCGGGCGTGATCCTCCACACGGCACCAAAGTCCAGCTCCAACTCCGCTTCCTTTGTAATCAACGCCGGGTCCGTGAAATAGATCGAACCATCCGCCGCGATCACCACGTCGTTGGGCCCATTGAGCCGCTTGCCGTCAAACTTCTCGGCCAGCACACGCCGCGACCACGCCTGCCCCTCACCATCAGCAGTGCGGCGCGTAACGCAACGCCCCTGCACCTCCGACAGCACCAACCTCCCAAGAGGGTCCCGCGCCAGCCCGATCGCCTTCCCGCTCGGCTCAAACCAGACCTCCGGCTGAGCACCCCCCTGATCCGTCAACTTATAAACCGCACCACCCTCGCTCTTGAGCACGCAGAACGCAAAGTGCCCACCCCCACCCCCACCCCCCTTGATCCAACACGGGCCCTCGACAAACCCCAAACCCTCGGCCACCAACCCCGGCTCACCCTCAAAGTACGCCGAGTTGTTCAACGCCGGGATCAACACGACCTTCTCCGCCGGCGCACCCGGCTTCCCCGGCAACCCAGGCTGCGCACTCATCGCAACAGGCACCCCGGCCAACACGCCAACCAACACTAACGCAATCTGCTTGTTCATCCCGAACTCTACTCCCCACCACCAGGCTTCATCCCCTTGGTATCCCACTTCCCAACCCGCGAATCAAAGAACAGCGACAGATACCCGTCCGGCGCACCAAGAACCTCAAGCACAAACCCGCCCTCATCAACCCGGTAACTCCACCTCATCAGACCAGCCGTCGGAAAGGGAACAACACCCGGCAACTCCTCCAGCCCCACCGGCCAACGCCCGTTGGCCTCCTTGAACGCCTCGATCCGCACCACCACGCCCCCGCCGATCCGCTGGCTCTCGACCAGCCGGTGCGTCGCCCAACCCCTCGGCGACATCTCCCACGCTGTATACGCAAGCAGCACACCCACAAAGATAAGCACGAGCACAAACGCCCGAAAGAGCAGCCGTTGCCACAAAGGCCTGGTTGGCTTGGTTGGCTTGGTTGCCGGCTCTGTCATCACCACTCCCGCACCACCGCCCACATCTCTATGGTGCTTTATATCTTATACATCGGCCGCAACTTCCCCTCCAGATAACGCATAAACGGCTCAGGGGTCAACGGCCTGCCCGTAACAAGCCTGCACAACTCCCCCGCACGGTACCGCCTGCCGTGCGCGTGCACCTTCCTCCGCAGCCACCCCAGCAGCGACGAAAACTCTCCCCGCGCAATCTCCCCCTCCAGCCCCGGCAAATCCTTATGAATCTGCTCCCAGAACTGCCCCGCATACAAGTTCCCCAGCGTGTACGTCGGGAAGTACCCGATCAACCCACAACTCCAGTGCACGTCCTGCAAGCACCCACGCCGATCGTCCGGCACCTCCAGCCCAAAGAGCACCTTGAACCTCTTATCCCATTCCCCCGGCAAATCCTTGACCGCCAGCGCCCCGCTCACCAGGTCACGCTCAAGACCAAACCGAAGCATCACATGCAGGTTGTACGTCGCCTCATCCGCCTCCACACGGATAAACGACCGCTGCACTCGGTTGACAGCCCCATACACCCCCTCGACCGTCGCCCCATCGAGCACCGGCCCAAAATGCCGCCTGGCCACCGGCAGCGCCCACCCCCAAAAAACCCTGGACCTACCGACAAAGTTCTCCCACATACGGCTCTGGCTCTCGTGCACACCCAAGCTCACCGCTTCACCCAAAGGCTCACCAAAGTGCTCACCCTTGGGCAACCCCTGCTCATACAAACCGTGCCCCGCCTCGTGCATCGTGCTGCTCAGCGGCTCCAAACAACTCGTCGTCCCGTACCGCGTCGTCAAACGCGTGTCCCCCGGCGCCATCCCCGAGCAAAATGGGTGCGTCGTCGTGTCCAGCCTCCCCGCGCCCAGGTCAAAGCCGATCCCCCCCAGCACCTCCAACCCAAAGGCGTGCTGCCTCTGTTGGGGCACCTCGATGCCCGCAAGCACATCCACCGGCTGGTGCTTGGAAGCGGCCAACTCAGCAACCAACCCGCTCAGCCGCCCCTGCAACGGCGTAAAAATCCCCCCGATCTCCGACCCCGTCATACCAGGCTCATACTCATCCAAAAGCGCGTCGTACAACTCACCACCACCCCCATACAAACCCGCCTTCGTGCGCATCAACCCCAGCACCTTCTCCAGCCACGGCGAAAACGCCCCAAAGTCATCCTTCTCCCGCGCCGACTTCCACGCCTCCTGCGCCAGGCTCGTCGTCCGAGCGATCTCGGCAACCAACTCCCCGGGCAACTTCGTCGCCAGGTCATAGTCCCGCCGCATCTCGCGTATGTTCGCCGCCACCGACGGGTCCGCCAGCAGGGCCTTGTTCCCCTCGCACTCTGCGATCAGATCACCGACCTGCTTGCTCGTCCGCTTCTCGTGCGCCATCGCCGCGATCATCCCCTGCTGCTCAGACCGAAACGCCGCGCCCCCGTGCGGCATATACGTCTCCTGGTCCCACCCCAGCAGGCTCCCGAGCGAACCAAGTGTCCCAGCCTGGCGATGCAGACCCCGAAGCTGTGCGTACGCGCTGTTGGCCATGATCCCCGAGCATAGTGCCGCCGGGCACCCGCTGAAGCCCCACACCTCCCGGCCCGATACACACCCAGACATCGCCCCACCCCAACAACGCGCTGATAACACACCCCGGACCTGAGACCCCGATCCCGTTAGACTCCCACAAACCACGCCAGGCCCACGCGCGGCGGGTGCAGACCGGACCACCGAGGACCAACCATGAGCAACACGCCGCACATCTCCCTGAGCCCCAGCCAGGCACGCATCCAGAGCTTCCGCGTCGTCCCCTCCCTGCCCGATCCCCTCCGCCCACTGCTCGAAATCGCCCAGAACCTCTGGTGGACGTGGAACCACTCTGCCGTCGCACTCTTCTCACGGCTAGACCGTGAACTCTGGGAATCCATCGGGCACAACCCCATCAAGTTCCTCGGCTCGATCGCCCAAGAAAAACTCGACCGCGCCGCCGCCGACCGCAGCTACCTCCACGCCGTCGCCGCCGTACACGCACAACTCGCCGAGCACCTCGCCCCGCGCACCTGGTTCGGCCAGGCACCCGCCACCAAAGCCGGCACCGACAAACCCTTCAAGGTCGCCTACTTCTGCGCAGAGTTCGGCATCACCGAGTGCTTCCAAATCTACTCCGGCGGCCTAGGCGGCCTCGCCGGCGACCACCTCAAAAGCTCCGCCGAGATGGCCATCCCACTTATCGCCGTCGGACTCCTCTACCGCAACGGGTACTTCCACCAGTACCTTAACCCCGACGGCTACCAGCAGGAGGTCTACCCCGACATCGACGCGCCCAACCAACCCGTACAACGCGTCATCGACCCCAAAACCGGCGCGCAAATCAAAATCCGCGTCGACCTCCCCGGCCGATCCGTCGCCGTCTGCATCTGGCGCGCAGACGTCGGCCGCGTCCCACTCTACCTCCTGGACACCAACCTCCCAGAGAACGCACGACCCGACCGCGATATCACCAAAAACCTCTACGGCGGGGACATGGAAACCCGCATCAAGCAAGAGGTCGTCCTCGGCATCGGGGGCGTCAAAGCCCTGGCGGCCCTCGGCGAAGACCCAACCGTCTTCCACATCAACGAAGGCCACGCCGCACTCCTGGCCCTCGAACGCATCACACGCAAGCGCGAAAAAACCGGCCTGAGCTTCGACCAGGTCCGCGAGGCCGTCGCCGCAGGGCAGGTCTTCACCACGCACACTCCCGTCCCCGCAGGCATCGACCGCTTCCCGCCACGCCTGATCGAAGAATACTTCTCCGCCATGCTCCCAGGCCTCGGGCTAGACCTCGAAGGCCTCCTCGCCCTCGGCCGCGAGAACACCGCCGACAAAAACGAGTTCTTCAGCATGGCCGTCCTCGCCCTGCGCACCAGCCGCTTCTGCAACGGCGTATCCGAACTGCACGGCGCAGTCTCACGCGGCATGTGGAAGCACATGTGGCCAGGCGTCCCCGAACAAGAAGTCCCCATCGGGCACGTAACCAACGGCGTACACATCCGCTCCTGGCTCAGCTCCGACATGACCAAACTCTTCGACCGCTACATGGGCGACAAGTGGCGCACAGACCCGCAAGAGCACGCCACCTGGAAGCCCATCGACGAAATCCCCGACGCCGAGCTCTGGGCCGTCCACTCCCGCCGACGTGAAAAACTCGTCAGCTGGTGCCGACGCAAAATCCGCCAGCAGCTCATCGCACGCGGCGCAGGCACACTCGAAGTCGAACGCACCGCCTCCGCACTCGATGCCTCCACCTTCACCATCGGCTTCGCACGCCGATTCGCAACCTACAAACGCGGCACCCTCCTCTTCCGCGACGAAGGCCGACTCCTCTCCATCCTCCGAGACGCCAAAATGCCCGTACAGCTCATCATCTCAGGCAAAAGCCACCCCGCCGACGGCGGCGGCAAAGCCCTCATCCGCGACATCATCGACTTCACACGCACACACAACATGCAGCACCGCATCGTCTTCCTCGAAGACTACGACATGAACATCTGCCGACGCATGGCACAGGGCTGCGACATCTGGCTCAACACCCCCATCCGCGGCCTCGAAGCCTCCGGCACCTCCGGCATGAAGGCCAGCATGAACGGGTGCATACACACCTCCATCCTCGACGGGTGGTGGGCCGAGGGCTTCGACCCCGAATCAGGCTTCGGCATCGGCCGAGGCGAGAGCTACGACGACTCCCAACGCGACGCCATGGACGACATCGAAAGCCGCGCCCTCTACCAAACCCTCCAGAGCCAGATCGTCCCCGAGTTCTACGACCGCGACGAGGCCAACCTCCCTCGCAAGTGGATCGCACGCATGAAACGCTGCATCAAGGCAAACGCTCCACGCTTCAACACTCACCGCATGCTCCGCGACTACGCCACCGGCAGTTACATCCCCGCGCACTCCTTCGCCACAAGACTCAACGCCGACAAACTCCAAGCCGCCAAGGGCCTCGCCGACCACACCGACCGATACCGCCACTGCTGGCACCAAATCCAAGTCCAGCACGTCGACAGCCAACGCGCCAATGCCGGACCCGTACCCGTCCGCTCCCTCGTCCACGTAACCGCCCACGTCTACCTCGGCGAACTCACACCCGACGAGGTCCAGGTCCAACTCTACCACGGCCCACTCAACGCCCTCGGCGAAATGACCGCAGGCACACCCATCACCATGCAGCACCAACAGCAGACCAAAGACGGCACCCACCTCTTCGTCGGTGCTTTCTCCCCAACGAGCTCCGGCCAGCACGGCTACTCCGTCCGAGTCATCCCACACGACGACCGCCTCGTCACACCCTTCCTCCCAGGCCTCATCACCTGGGACAACCTCTCCAACACCCCCACCGAACAACTCGCAGCGGTATAACTTATAATTTTTTATTCAAGGGGATACCCAGTGGCGGCGCTTCTTCTTATCTTGAACCCATCCCCCCAGAGCAGGCGCAGGGGTGGTGTTCGCTCACGGTGGTGCAGGCTGCTAGCCTGCACGGCAACCAGATTTCACCACAGGGTCACAGGCAACACAGATACAAGGGTTTATAGAAATCCAAACCCAAGCCATCTGCCTTTCTCTGTGCCCCCTGCGGCCCCGTGGTCAACCGCCTTTACAGCACGCGTTCAATAGACTCCCACCCACTGCCGCGCGTAACATCAATCACCATGCCCTGGACACGCACCACCGACTACCCCATCCTCACACGCCGAATCCCATGCGCCCCCTTCGGCAACCCCAAAGACCGCCGAACCATCTGGATCGACGACTACCTCAAATCCCCCGCCCAGCTCGGCATCTCCACCGCAGCCGGCACCCTCCCAGGCTACGGCGCACTCCGCAAAGCCATCGAAACCTACACACCCGACGAACTCGTCGAACTCGTCAAAAAAGCCAACGTCCGCGGCCGGGGCGGCGCAGGCTTCCCCGCAGGCACCAAGTGGTCCTTCCTCCCCAAGCCCGACGCCCAAGGCGATGGCGGCATGCGCTACCTCGCCGTCAACGCCGATGAGAGCGAACCCGCATCCTTCAAAGACCGCCTCCTCTGCGACTACGACCCCCACCTCGTCATCGAGGGCATCCTCCTCGCCTGCTACGCCTGCAGAGTCCCCGTCGCATACTTCTACATCCGCGGCGAATACCACCACCAGGCCAAGGTCATGGACCTGGCTATACGCCAGGCCTACGACCACGGCATCCTCGGCGGCAACGGCCTCTTCAACGGTGCAACCACCAAAAACCGCAACCTGCCCTGGCGCGTCGACCTCTACCTCCATCGCGGCGCAGGCGCATACATCTGTGGCGAAGAAACCGGCCTCCTCGAATCCATCGAAGGAAAACGCGGCTGGCCACGCAACAAACCACCCTTCCCCGCCATCAAGGGCCTCTTCGGCAAGCCCACCATCATCAACAACGTCGAAACACTCGCACACATACCAAGCGTCGTCGAGAACGGCCCCGAATGGTTCGCCAAGCAAGGGTGCAACTCCTCCTTCCAAGGCGCACCGCCCAGCTGGGGCACCAAACTCATGGGCGTCAGCGGCCACGTCAACCGCCCCGGCGTCTACGAGTGCGACCTGGGCATCCCCCTCCGCACGCTCATCGAGTCCAAAGACTACTGCAACGGCATGCGCAACGGCAAAAAATACAAAGGCGCCATCGCAGGCGGCATCAGCATGGGCGTCCTCGGCCCTGACCAGATCGACGCCGAGATGGACTTTGACATCGGCCGCAAGTACAACGTCCTCGGCCTGGGCACCGCCTGCCCAACCATCTTCGACGAAGATACCGACATGGTCGCCGTCGCACGCAACATCGCTCGCTTCTACAAGCACGAGTCCTGCGGCCAGTGCACGCCCTGCCGCGAAGGCTCCGGCTGGCTCTACCAACTCCTCACACGCATCGAAGCAGGCCAGGGCCGATCCAAAGACCTCGACCTCGCACTCGAAATCGCCACCAGCATGGGCACCATGCCAGGCACCACCATCTGCGGCCTCGCCGACGGCAACAACTGGGCCATCCGCACCATCATGAACAAATACCCACAAGAGTTCGAGGCCCGCGTCAAACGCACCTCCATCCCCGTCGGCATCACCATCGGCGCCGCAAACTAACAACCCCCCAACCGAGGGGAGGGGCAGGGGTGGGGTTCTCTCTTACCTCCAGCCCCCAAAAAACTCATTTCCCTCAGTAAATACACCCACCAAATCCCCACCCGCGCCAAACCTGCGCCCCTTTCCGGACCTCACTCTCCCGAATCAATCCCCCGACATCACGGGGTGGGGTCGCGCAACCCGATCAGGGGGATACGCAGGTAGTTTTGAGCGCTCGCTCATCTCGAACCCGCCGTGTCGGTCTGGAGAAGGAGCTTCGTATGTCTGCGATCCCGAGTTTTCAGAGCGTTGTATCCACAGCACAGGCCCAGCAAGCACGCGCTCGCGGCGGCCGGCCCCCCCGTGAGCTGCAGGACCAGCTCAAGCAGTTCGCCGCCTCCAACGGCATCACGGGCTCCGACTACAACAAACTCCAGAGCCAGGTCAACGACGCCGTCGCCGCCGCCGTCAAAAACCCCGGCCAGTCGGGCAACCCGCGCCAGAACGTCCAAGACGCCGTCAAATCCGTCCTCGAAAAGAACGGCCTCGACGCCAACGCCTTCGAAGCCCAACTCAAAAAGAACGCTCCCCCCGGCGGACCCCACGGCCCACACGGCAAGCCCCCCGCAGGCGGCAACCCCGGCGGCCCATCAGGGATCGACCCCAAACAACTCGAAGAACTCCTCGAGTCCCGCGCCGAAAGCAGCAAAGAAAAAGCCCAGGGCAACGCCGGCGAACAGTCCAAGGGCACCATCGTCGACCAGCAGGCCTAAAGCAACACCTCGCATACCGGTGCCCCCCGCGGCGGAGCCGCTCGCACACCCCGGGGGCTTCATCCACATCTCTTATAATGAACCCCTCCCCCGAGGGGAGGTGCAGGGGTCCGGCTCCCGGTGGTGCAGGCTTCCAGCCTGCACAGCAATCAGATTCCACCACAGAGGCTCTGAGGCACCGAGAAAACAAGAGCTCGGATCGTTTGCTGCTTACCCCACCCCTGTATTCCCTGTACCTCTGTGCC
>JBKDDT010000022.1:0-26338 GCA_046339895.1 bacterium
GCCAACGGCCACGTAAGCGCCATCGTGGTGCTGCCGGGTGGGGACGTGATCGCGGGGGGGAGCTTCACCACCGCCGGGGGCGTGTCGGCGAACCGGATCGCCCGGTACAACCCGAGCACGGGCGTCTGGTCGGCACTCGGATCGGGAACCAACAACACCGTTTTCTCCGTAGCGGTGCTGCCGGGTGGGGACGTGATCGCGGGGGGGAGCTTCACCACTGCCGGGGGCGTGTCGGCGAACCGGATCGCCCGGTACGACCCGAGCACGGGTGTCTGGTCGGCACTCGGATCGGGGATCAGTGCCCAGGTCAACGCCCTAGCGGTCCTGCCGGGTGGGGACGTGATCGCGGGTGGGCTTTTCACGACTGCGGGGGGCGTGTCGGCAAACAACATCGCCCGCTCCTTCCCTGGTGCCCCGTCGCCGGGCATCCTGTGGCAGCCCGTCCCCTTCGTTGCGACTGTATCGGGTCCGGCGGTCTTCACGGTCGTGCCCTCGGCCAACATCGGGGGTGTGTTGACATACCAGTGGTACAAGAACGGCACAATTATCAGTACAAGCACCAACTCGACAGCGAACGCGCCCACGCTCTACATCAGCAGCGTGCAGGCCGGGGACCTGGGATCGTATAGCTGCATGGTTACCAACACCTGCGGCAGTACTTTGAGCAACCCCGCGGTGCTCTCGTTTGTCCGCCCGACGTGCGGGCCGAGCGACGTGGCCGGGCCTGGGCAGTCGGCGGGGTCGGATGGGCAGTTGACGGCTGACGACATCATCGTGTTCTTGAACCGGTTCTTTGCCGGGTGCTGAGGAAGTGGTTAGGGGTTGGGTGTTCGGGTTTGGGGTTGGTTGTTGTGGACGCTTTTAGAGGAGCTGACAGATGAACGGATCGACCAAGATGTTCTGTGCCACCCGCTTGATAGCTGCTGGCGCGTTGGGGCTGGTGCGAGGCAGTGTTGAGCGTATGGCTTTTGTGCTTGCTTTGGTCTGTGCTCTTATGGCACCGAGCGCGGCGCGGGGGGAATGCCCGCCGGCGTGGGTGGCTGGGGTGGGCACGCCGGGGACCAACGGCGACGTAAGCGCCACGGCGGTGCTGCCGGGTGGGGACGTGATCGTGGGGGGGGTCTTCACCACCGCCGGGGGCGTGTCGGCGAGCCGGATCGCCCGGTACAACCCGAGCACGGGTGTCTGGTCGGCACTCGGAGCGGGGGCCAACGGCCACGTAAGCGCCATCGTGGTGCTGCCGGGTGGGGACGTGATCGCGGGGGGGAGCTTCACCACCGCCGGGGGCGTGTCGGCGAACCGGATCGCCCGGTACAACCCGAGCACGGGCGTCTGGTCGGCGTTGGGAGCCGGGATAAACAATTCCGTCGAAACCCTGGCGGTGCTGCCGGGTGGGGACGTGATCGCGGGGGGGTTCTTCACCACTGCCGGGGGCGTGTCGGCGAACCGGATCGCACGGTACAACCCGAGCACGGGTGTCTGGTCGGCACTCGGATCGGGGATCAGTTTCCAGGTCAACGCCCTAGCGGTCCTGCCGGGTGAGGACGTGCTCGCGGGGGGGAGCTTCATCACTGTCGGGGGCGTGCCGGCGAACAACATCATCGCCCGGTACAACCCGAGCACGGGCGTCTGGTCGGCGTTGGGAGCCGGGATAGACAATGCCGTCGAAACCCTGGCGGTGCTGCCGGGTGGGGACGTGCTCGTGGGTGGGCTATTCACGGCTGCTGGGGGCGTGCCGGCGAACAACATCGCCCGCTACTTCCTTGGTGGCCCGTCGCCGAGCATCCTGTGGCAGCCCGTGGCCGTTGTCACGAGCCCTTCGGGCCCGGCGTTGTTCACCGTGGCGCCTGCCGCCAACGGGGGCAGCGGTGTGTTCACGTACCAGTGGCAGAAAGACGGCGTGGCCATCAGCACGAGCACGAACCCAACCGCCAACGCTCCGACGCTGCTGCTGAGCAGTGTGCAAGCCGGGGACCTCGGGTCGTATAGCTGCATTGTTACCAGCAACTGCGGCAGTGCTTTGAGCAACCCTGCGGTGCTCTCGTTCGCCCGCCCGACGTGTGGGCCGAGCGACGTGGCCGGGCCTGGGCAGTCGGTGGGGTCGGATGGGCAGTTGACGGCTGACGACATCATCGTGTTCTTGAACCGGTTCTTTGCCGGGTGCTGAGGTGGTGTGGGTGGAAAATGGGCAAATGAGCCATTTGGTCATTTGGCGATTTGTCCAACCCCACCCCTGCCCTGCCCCTGCCCGCCAGGCCGTTCTGGGGGAGGGGTTGAGATGGAGAACTATTCTCCGCGCTTGAAGGTGCGTTTGTGTGGTCTATGCTCTTGCAGTTTGCGCGTTGGGGCGCAGACTCGTTTTTGGCCGCGCACCGCACCCGCACACTTGCCCTTTGGCAGAGGACGACGAATCGATGCCCAAACGGACGGATATCCGCACGATCCTGCTCATCGGCTCTGGCCCGATCGTCATCGGGCAGGGGTGCGAGTTTGACTATTCCGGCACGCAGGCGTGCAAGGCGCTGCGGAGCGAGGGGTATCGGATCATCTTGGTCAACAGCAACCCGGCGACGATCATGACGGACCCGGAACTGGCCGACCGGACGTACATCGAGCCGATCACGCCCGAGGCGGTGCGGAAGATTTTGCACAAGCAGCGCGAGCTGGGGGACCCGGTGCACGCGGTGCTGCCGACGCTGGGTGGGCAGACGGCACTGAACTGCGCGTGCAAGCTCTGGGATGATGGGGTGCTGCAGGCGTTTGGCGTAGAGATGATCGGTGCGAACCGGGAGGTGATCCACCGTGCCGAGGACCGGGAGATTTTTAAGCAGATCGTTGAGGGTCTTGGGCTGAAGATGCCCAGGGCCAAGACGGTCAAGACGCTTGAGGAGGCGGAGGGGTTTCTTCAGGAGATCGGTCTGCCGGCGATCATCCGCCCGGCGTTCACGCTGGGGGGGACGGGTGGTGGGATTGCGTACAACCTGGATGAGTTCCGCGACATCATCACGCGTGGGTTGCGTGCGAGCATGATCGGGCAGGTGCTTATCGACCAGTCGGTGATCGGGTGGAAGGAATACGAGCTGGAGGTGGTGCGCGACAAGAAGGACAACTGCATCATCGTCTGCGGGATCGAGAACATCGACCCGATGGGCGTGCACACGGGGGATTCCATCACGGTGGCGCCGATCCAGACGCTCAGCGACAAGGAATACCAGGCCATGCGCGACGCGGCGATGGCGATCATGCGGGCGGTGGGCGTTGAGACGGGTGGGAGCAACGTGCAGTTCGCCGTGAACCCGGGGCCCAAGGACGGGAAGTTTGAGATGATCGTCGTGGAGATGAACCCGCGGGTGTCGCGGTCGTCGGCCTTAGCGAGCAAGGCGACGGGGTTCCCGATCGCCAAGATCGCGGCGAAGCTGGCGGTGGGGTACACGCTTGACGAGCTGCGTAACGACATCACCGGCAGCACCAGCGCGTGCTTTGAGCCTTCGATTGACTATGTGGTGACGAAGATCCCGCGGTGGACGTTCGAGAAGTTCCCCGAGGCGGATGAGACGTTGACGACGCAGATGAAGAGCGTGGGCGAGGCGATGGCGATCGGTCGGACGCTGGCCGAGAGTTTGCAGAAGTGCATCCGGTCGATGGAGGTCAAGCGGTTTGGGCTGGGGCTGGACCGCAATGACAAGTGGTTGCTGAGCAGGCTGGCAGGTTTGGGTGGCTCGGCTTTGGGTACCTCAGACCTCCGGGCCGAGATGGTTGGTTCGGAGGGTCTGCGTGAGCCGAGGAATCACGGCCCGGAGGTCCGTGGTACCCAGGGGAATCACGGCCCGGAGGTCCGTGGTACCCAGGGGAATCACGGCCCGGAGGTCCGTGGTACCTGGGAGAATCACGGCCCGGAGGTCCGTGGTACCCGGGAAAATCACGGCCCGGAGGTCGGTGGTACCCAAGGCGGTGGTATCCAAGGCCGACCTACCCAGACCGCAGCGGACAACCAGCCGATCGAGTGGCCGATCCAGGAGGAGAAACTGAGGCGGAAACTGGCCGTGCCGAGCCAGGGGAGGCTGTATTACATCCGCTATGCGATGAAGATGGGGATGAGCGTGCAAGAGGTGCACGCGCTGACGCGGATCGATCCGTTCTTCTTGGAGGCGATCGGCACGCTTGTGAACTTTGAGGATGAACTCTGTGCCGTGGGGAGCCTTGAGGATGTCTCGCCCGGGTTGATGACACGGGCCAAGCAGTTGGGGTACAGCGACTCGCAGCTTGCGATGCTGTATTTGGGGCAGAACAATCCCGAGGCGGTGCTGCGGGTGCGTGTCCGGCGGAAGGCGCTGGGGGTCAACCCGGTGTACAAGGTTGTGGACACGTGCGCGGCGGAGTTTGCGGCCATCACGCCGTATTACTACAGCACGTATGAGGCGCCCTTTGCCGTGGATGGGGTGGTTACGACCGATGATGAGGTTCGGCTGAGCGAGAAGAAGAAGGTGGTGATCATCGGCGGTGGTCCCAACCGGATCGGTCAGGGGATCGAGTTTGACTATTGCTGCGTGCACGCGGCGTTTGCCGCGCGGGAGATGGGGCTTGAGAGTGTGATGATCAACTCGAACCCCGAGACGGTCAGCACCGACTATGACACCAGCGACATGCTCTTCTTTGAGCCGTTGACGCTCGAGGATGTGCTTAACGTCGTCGAGCGCGTCAATGGTGAGGCGCTGGTGCCGGGCATTGTGGGTACCCCGGACCTCCGGGCCGGGCTGCTTACACCTCCCCCGCGGGCCAATCCCGGCCTGGTCCTCGGCTGCGTGGTGCAGTTCGGCGGGCAGACGCCGCTGAATCTGGCGCACGGCCTGCGTCTGGGTGGTGCGCCGATCATCGGCACGAGTGTGGATTCGATCGACCTAGCCGAGGACCGCAAGCGGTTTGATGCGTTGCTGGATTCACTGGGCCTGCGCAAGCCTCCCAGCGGCACGGCACGGACGCTCGCACAGGCGGTGGATATCGCATCGCGGATCGGGTACCCGGTGCTGGTGCGGCCGAGTTATGTCCTGGGCGGGCGCGGGATGGAGGTCTGCTCTGACGAGCAGAGCCTGGTCAACTACATGACCAGCGCGGTGCGGATCAGCGAGGTGGATGATGCCCCGGTGCTCATCGACCGCTTCTTGGGGGACGCGACGGAGGTTGACTGCGATGTGGTGGCCGATTATGACCCGTTCCGCGAGGTGGCCGACCCGGCGCAGTCGGTTCGGCAGGCGTTGATCTCGGGCGTGATGGAGCACATCGAGCAGGCGGGTGTGCACTCGGGGGATAGTGCCTGCTCGATCCCGCCGTTTGCGCTCGGGGCGGAGGTAACAGCCGAGGTGCAGCGGATCGGCCGGCTGTTGGCCAAGCATCTGCGTGTGCGTGGGTTGATGAACCTGCAGTTGGCGGTCAAGGATGGGCAGGTGTTTATTTTGGAGGTCAACCCGCGTGCCTCGCGGACGGTGCCGTTTGTCTGTAAGGCGACGGGGACGCCCTGGGCGCGAGTTGCGGCCAAGGTGATGATGGGTGCGAGCCTGGCCGAGCTGGGCGCGACGGAGG
Organism: bacterium; assembly: GCA_046339895.1. Lineage (GTDB taxonomy): Bacteria > Planctomycetota > Phycisphaerae > Phycisphaerales > UBA1924 > JAJTGZ01. The sequence goes on from JBKDDT010000022.1 coordinate 5,578, forward strand.
ACACGTGGCGCGGGTTCTATGCGATCAAGGAGTCGGTCTTCCCGTTCGGCAAGTTCCCGGGCGTGGACGTTGTGCTGGGGCCTGAGATGCGCAGCACCGGGGAGGTGATGGGCATCGACGTGAGCCTGCCGATCGCCTTTGCCAAGGCGCAGATGGGCGCGGGGATCTTCCTGCCCAAGCAGGGTGCGGTGTTTTTGTCGGTGCGTGCGCACGACCGCCCGGCATGCGTGGAGGTGGTGCGTGGGCTTGGGGCAATGGGGTTTGTGGTGTATACGTCGCCGGGGACGGGCAAGTATCTGGCGGAGCGGGGGCACGAGACGCGCATCCTGCCCAAGATTGCCGACGCGGTGCGCCCCAACGTTCTGGACATGATGTCCAACGGGCAGTTGCACCTGATCATCAACACCCCGACGAAGACAGGTTGGAAGACCGATGAGGGTCGCATCCGTGCCGCGGCCGTGCGGTACGGGATACCGGTGATCTCGACGATGACGGCGGCGTCGGCGACGGTCAAGGCGATCGCGGCGCTGCGGAGCGGGGATTGGGGTGTGGCGGCGCTGCAGGACTATGGGCAGTTCAAGCCGGTGGTACACACCAACGCGTTGGGAGCGTTTTCGAGGGTCTAAGGGGCGGTCCCGACGCCGGTGGGTTGTGCTTTCTATACTTGGGGCATGGAAGCGTTCAACAAACTCAAGCAACTGATCAACGAGGCCGAGGCGGACGTGCTCAAGGGGGAGGGTGGGAACAAGGCTGCCAAGACCCGCGCACGCAAGCGCATGCAGGAGATCAAGGCCGCGGCACAGGATGTCCGCGTCGCCCTGCTCGATGGTGGCACGCCCGACGACCAGCCCGAGTCGTAAGGGTACCGCTCGGCCTGGCCTTGTCCGGGCCTCTGCCGCCGGCGGCGGGGGAGTTTTACCGATCGGGCATGTTGTCTTTAGACCCACCCTTGCTGTGCCATGACGATACCCTCACCCCTACCGACCCAACCCCATCCGCACGGCACGGGCGTGCTCGCGCCCGATGGCTGCGCGCAGGTGGCCTACTCGGCGGAGGAAAAACGCCCGATCCTGGACCTGACGGGGATCGATCTCTCACGCCGAGTTCTTGACCGCAAGGGGCTGGAGGCAATCAACCCGCACCGGCATGAGATGGCCCTGCTCGACGGGATCGTCTGGCGGTCGGGGGACTTCAAGCAAGGGTTGGCGTACTGGCAGGTGCGTGAGGATGAGTTCTGGGTGCGGGGGCATTTCCCGGGCAAGCCGATGCTGCCGGGGGTTCTGCAGATTGAGGCTGGGGCGCAGTTGGGTGTGTATATGTATAACTCGCGCTTCCCGGAGCCGAGGATTTGTGCATTCACACACATCGACCAGGTGGCGTATCGGAACCCGGTGCTGCCGGGGGAGATGTTCTACCTGCTCTGCCACGAGCTGAAGTGCTCAGGCCGGCGGTTCACGAGCCACATCCAGGGGATGGTGCTCGCGCCGGGCGAGCCGATCGACAAGGCCAAGATCACCTTCGGGGCGTTGATCAGCGGCATGAGCCTGGGGTGATTAGTTCTTGGGCCAGAGGCGGACGCGTTGGGCCTTGTGCTCGCTGATGCCTGGGTCGATGACGCCGTATTCGTCGGCGTGCCAGGTTGGGCTGACGAGTGTGTTGTCGATGTGCAGCAGGCACCTGGGCCTGGGGAAGGTTTTCATCAGCCCCAGCCCGGCGTGGTCGCTGGCGGGCCAGAACCCCGGCAGCAGGCGCAGCAGCGAGGCCGAGGAGCGGGGGGTGTTGAAGTCGCCGATGACAACATCGGGCATCGGCACGGCCAGCTCACCCAGCGGGGGCGTGGTGATCTGGTTGATCTTCCGCCGCACGAGTTCCGCCACGCGGGCGCGGTGGAGCAGGGGGCTGCTGGGGTAGTCGATGAAGTAGATCGTTGTTGGGCGGCCGAGCCTTGGGGTGGTGGTCAGTTCGGCAGCCGTGATGTAGCCCGGGGTGATGTTCTCGGCGTCGCGCGGGTAGATGCCTGAGGCGCGTATCAGGGTGTTGATCCCGCGGTCGAACCACCCGGGGGACTGGGCCCCGACGGCCTCGTCCATCGGGACGACAAACTGCCGGACTGATTTGATCGGCACGCGGGAGAAAACCGTGAATATCCCCGCCTTGATCATCTCGATCTTGACGGTGGGGCCTTCGCCCATCGCTTTGCGGATCGCGTCCCACTGATCGTGGTAGTTCTGCATCGAGATGAGCATCACATCGGGCTGGCCGGTGCTGACGAGTGCGTCGGCCACGGCCCGGGGGTTTTTCATCGCCCCGCCGGAGTAGTTCCAGTGGACGAGCAAGAGCGCGTCGGCGGGGTTTGGCTGGCGGGAAGCGAGCAAGGCGCGCCCGTTGAACTGGTGCCACCCTTCGCCGGCGCACGCGAGCGCCAGGAGCACAATGGGCACGCGGCGCGACCAGCGTCGAACCTTTGTCGATGATGGGTGTTGCTCGGCGTGGATGGCCACCCGGCCGGCGATCGCGCCCAGGCCCAGCACCACCCCGGCCAGGATCAGCACGGGCACGCCACCCCACCAGAGCATCTGCGTCCAGATCGTCGCGTCCGTCCACACCCACCCGGCGGCCCAGGCCAGCAGCAGCACCAGGGCCAGCAGACGCGCCACCTGCGCACCACGCCGGGCCAGGCGTGCGAACACCGGTGGCTTCGCCAAGACCACCCCGGCTGCTGCATCGGCGTGCATGAGTGATGCTAGGCCGGCGTGCCCATAAGCCACCCTTTGCAAGGGGAGAACGGGCCTGGACGACCGACCGATATACTGCACGCTCATGGGCACGACCGAGACCAAAGCCAGGCGTGTTGCCATCGCGTACCACTGCTTCGCCCACTATCGCGCTGCCGTGCTTGAGGAGTTGGCGTTCAAGGGCCGGCACAGGTACACCTTCATCGCTTCGCGCAAGACGCTCGAGGCGAGCATCAAGGCGTGGGACCCTCCGCCGGGGATCGACTTTCGGCACACATACGCCAAGTTCACGCACGGCGTAGTCGTGCAGCCGGGGATCATCCTGTCTGCCCTTAGCCCCCGGTACGACGTGCTGGTGGTGCATGGGGTCGTCTGGTGGCCCTTCACCTGGCCAGCCGTCATCCTGGCGCGCCTGACCGGCAAGAGAGTCTACTACTGGGGGCACGGGTGGACGGCCCCCGAGGGCGGCCTGCGCGGCGCGATCCGCGCCCTCTACAACCGCCTCCCGCACGGCCTGATGTTCTATGGGCACTACGCCAAGATCATCGAGATGATGCACGGCACGCCCCCCGAGCGCGTGCACGTGATCTACAACTCGCTGGACTACCCCGCCCAGAAGGCCGCACGCGATGCTGTTACGCACGAGATGCTCGCGCAGATGCGCCGCGAGGTGATGGGCACAGACGGGCGCCCCATCGCCGCGTGCGTCTCACGGCTGATCCGCGTCCGCCGGCTGGACCTGCTCATCGATGCCGCGGCGAGCCTCAAGGCCCAGGGGCGGGAGATCGACCTGCTGCTCGTCGGCGACGGCCCCGAGCGTGCCGCACTTGAGGCGCACGCCAAGGCCCGCGGCGTGCATGCCGTCTTCTACGGCGCGTGCTACGACGAGGCGGTTATTGCCAAACTGGTGATGATGTCCAACGTCATGGTCGCCCCGGGCAAGGTCGGCCTGACGGCCATGACCAGCCTGGCCTATGGCATCCCGGTGGTGACCCACGGCAACGAGGCCAACCAGATGCCCGAGTGGGAGGCCGTGATCCCTGATAAGACCGGCTCACTCTTTGCCGACGGCGACGCCGAGGACCTGGCGCGGGCGATCGGGCGTTGGACGGCCACGCCGTGGCCCGACCCGACGGTGCGGCGGGACTGCATCGAGATCATCGAGCGGTTCTGGAACCCGGCCAACCAACGGCGGTGTATTGAGCGGGCCATCGACGGCCTCCCCGCCGATGATCTGTTTTTTATGAAGGAGAAGGCGTGAGCGTGGCTGGCAGGGTGTGCATCCGCGCCGTTGGTTTGGCCCTGCTTACGTCGCCGACGACGCGGTGAACTCACGGTAGAGATCGATCGACCGCTGGGCGATGACAGGCCAGGTGTAGTTGGACCGCACCAGTTGGCTGCCCGCCTCCCCCGCACGCCGACGGCGTTCGGGATCGCCCAGCAGGCGGTGCAGGGCGTCGGCGATGTCGTGGGGATCGAGGCCCTGGACCACCTCCCCAGCGCCGGCGTCTTGCACCTGCGGGAAGTTGCACGCCCGGGTGATGACAACCGGCGTGCCGCAGATGAGCGCCTCGAGGATGGCGATGCTGAAACCCTCCATGCGGCTGGGCAGGCAGAAGACATCGGCATCAACAAACGCGGCGTACTTGCCCTTGCCATAAACAGGGCCGACGAAGTGAACCCGATCGCTCAGGCCAGCTGCCCGGAGCGCCTGCTCGGTCGGGGCACGTTCACCGTCGTCGGGGCCGGCCACAACCAGGTGCACCTCCCTGCTGCGAGCGGCAAGGTCTGCGAACGCGGCAGCGAGGATGTCCAGGCCCTTCTTAAAGTGCAGCCGGCTCAGGAAGAGTACAAAGGGCTTCTCCCCCAGCCCAGGGACCTTCGCGCGGAACGTGCCACGCGGGGGGAGTGGGTCGATCTCCTCGACAAAGATGCCGTTGGGAAGCTCGCGCGTCGGAGCAGTCAAGCCCACGCCCTTGGCCTGCGCGGTCTCATCGGCGTTGAGCATGTGCAAGAAGCGCGCGCCGTTGAGCGCACTTCGGAAGCCCATCCACAGCGCAACCCGCTTCTTGGCCCAACGCTGCTGCATCCCCCATGTGTGCAGCGACGAGTGGGGGGTAACACAATAAGGCTTGCCAGCGGCCCGGCATGCGTGCGCCCCCTTGAGCACCACCAGGGGCCACACCTCATGCACATGCACAAAGTCCGATACTCCGACGGCTTTCTGAAGAGACCGGTACCACGCCGAGGGCCAATAGGCCTCGATCAACCGCTCGGGGATGTGCTCGGTCAGGAACCCGACGCGGTCGATGTGCGGGATACCGACGAGGGATCTGGCCGACGTCTCGGCCCGCGAAGCCTCCCCGCCGCAGAAAACCCGAACATCGTGCCCGAGGGACGCCTGCGCTGACGCCAGCCGTGCTACCACCGCGGGCGGGCCACCCCGTGCCGGGTCCATCGAGTGCGTAACGTGAAGAATCTTCATTGCCGATGACTATAAGAGCAAACGCCAACTGCCGCACACGACCCAACCCAAAGCACCCGTCGTATCAGCCCAAACCACCCGTTGATTGAAGCCCAAAGGCCCACATGACCACACTCATCACCGGCGGAGCAGGGTACATCGGCTCGCACGCGGCGCTCCGGCTGCTGGCCGACGGGGGCCGGGTCGTGATCGCCGACAACCTCTGTAGGGGGCACGCGGCCGCGGTCGAGGCCCTCGCCGGCGTGCTTCCTCGAGCGGAGCGGGGCCGGTTGGTCTTCGAGAAGGCCGACGTGTCCGACGCCGCAGCGCTCAGTCGCATCGCGGCCGAGCATCATGTCGAAAGAGCGCTGCACTTTGCAGCCCTGACGTACGTCGGCGAGAGCGTCGGCGAGCCTTTGGACTATTGGCGCGCCAACCTCATAGGCACGCACGCGCTGCTCTGGGCGTGCAAGAGCGCGGGGATCAAGAGGGTGATCTTTTCTTCTACCGCCGCCACCTTCGGCGAGCCTTCCCCCGAGCAGATTCCCATACGCGAGACCACGCCCCAGCGCCCGATCAACCCCTACGGCGCCAGCAAGCTCGCCGCCGAGCGGTTGATCTGTGACTTTGCCCATTCGCAGAAGGTCGCCGGCGTGGACTTTGCAGCCGCGTTCTTGCGGTACTTCAACGTCGCCGGGGCAGACCCGCTCGGGCGCATCGGCGAGGACCACCGCCCCGAGACGCACCTGATCCCCATCATCCTCCAGTGCATGCTCGGGCTGCGCCCGGCGCACAACAACACGCTGAGCATCTTTGGCACCGACTACCCCACGCCCGACGGCACGTGCATACGCGACTACGTTCACGTATCTGACCTGGTCGATGCGCATGTGCGCGTGCTCGATGCGCTCAAGCCCGGCGAGGTGCGGGCCTACAACGTTGGCAGCGGCAAGGGGTTCTCTGTCCGCCAGGTCATCGACGCCGCCGAGCGTGTTACGGGACGCACGCTCAACGTCTCACTCGCACCACGCCGAGAGGGAGACCCGGCAACGCTCTACGCCGACGCCGCCCTGATCACACGCGAGCTCGGCTGGTCGCCCCAGTTCGTCAACCTCGACGACATGATCGCACACGCCTGGGCATGGTTCCAAGCACACCCCAATGGGTACGGCTGAGCGGCGCGGCGGTAAGAAGACGGGGAAGTGCTTTACTCCAGAGGCCCAGAGCAGGAATCACTCAGAGAACCGAGGGGCAGAGGTTTTCAGAGAGGTCTTTAGGGGTTCGTTTCGAGGATGACTTTGGCGGACGATGACATCGCCCAGGTCTTTACTCCACGTCCCTCCGCGAACCTCTTCTTCTTGGTCTTGTGCGTCAAGCAACCCCACCCCGCGTCTGCCCACTGGAACGCTCTGGCAGCAGGGTTCAGCGCATCACTTCTGCCACGCACGCTCAAGAAACTCCACCATCCGCGCCCGGAACTCACCCTCGTCGGCGTAGACGTCGTGCGAACCCTCCGTCAGGTAACTCTCCCCTTTGCGGGCCACTTTCAGCAGGACGCTGGCGTGCGAAAAGGGGATGATCTGGTCATCCTTGGCGTGCGCGATCAGCACGGGCAAGTTTAACGCCGCTAGTGCCTTGCGGTTCTCAAACCGGCTCCTGACCAAGAACCCCGGCACGGCAAACCTGTAGGCCAAGTCGGGGATGCTGGTGAAGGTGCTGCGCAAGATCACCGCGCTGGGCGGGCGCGCCATTGCCGTGCCCAGAGCCACACCCCCGCCGAGCGATCGGCCGTAGTAGACCACGCGCGATGCGTCCACGCCCTGGTGCCCCTTGATCCAGTCGATCACCTCGACCATGTCGTCGAGGATGCCCTGCTCGCCGGGCGGCCCGGGCACGCCGTCGTACCCGCGGTACTCGGGGATCGCCACCCAGAACCCCGATCGGCGGAAGTGCCCCGTGTCTTTGCTCCGCGTGCCATATTGGGCAAGTTCATAGTTGCCGTGGAAGTAGACGACCACAGGTGCGGGGGGTGCATCGGTCGTCCAACCCTTGGGCGGCAGCAGAAAGACGCGGAGTTTGCCCGACTTGCCGACGAGGGCTTCGATCTCCCCTGCGCGTGGTTCGAAGGCTTCTTTGGTCGCCCGCGCCAGGCCGGTGCCTGGGTAGATCAGTTTGTTCTGGAAGAAGAACAACCCCGCGGACCAGAGCAGGTAAAGCCCGAGCACCAATACCACTAGGCGACGCAGCCACCCCCAACGCGCACGCCTGGGCCGGGCAGACTGCACATCTGTCGCAGGCGTCTCCACGCTACTGCCCCCCGCCCATGTCCCCCAGGTGCCCGAACGTCTGCGCATACGCCAGCAGATAATCACCCGCCTTGCGGATGCTTGGGGGCAAACCCGCGTCCGCCGGCGTGATCCCGATCGGTGTGCGGAAGGTGTAGAGCCTCTCGGGCGACCGGAAGTGCTCGACTACGGGCATCGCCTCGGCACGCGAGGCAACCGCCCCCAGGTCGATCAACTCATCACGCAGCAAGTCCCCCGCCTTGTCCCCGGCGTGGACAAGGTCCTGTTCAATCGACTGACTCAGATACCGCCCAGGTGTGACCAAACTCACCCACAACTGCCCGCCATCCATGCTCAGACGATACTCCGCATCGTCCCCGGCATCTTTCGCCTTGCACACCAACATCCCCCCATGCACCACGCACCCGGCATAGACCCCCGCCTGCTCCGCCCGCACGCGGACCTGCTCTAGCAACGCCAAGAGCGTGGCCGGGGTCTGCGCCTGCGCGGGGGTCTGGGGCGTGGGGCTTGGGGTTGGCATGGGGTTGCTCTCGTTGGGAGGGTATGAGGAGGGTTGTTCGATCCGTTGCCGTCGGCGGCAAAGGATAGAAGGCCCTTCGTCGGCGCGTCCTCCTGAGGTCGTACACTCCAGCTCATGCCCTACGCCCGGCCCATGCTTATGCCGATTGTTTGTGCCCTGTCGATCGCGGGGATCGCCATGCTTTTGGGCGCGTGCGCGAGCACCACCCCCAGGACAACCCCGGCACAGGTCGAGCCGGTCTTTGAGGTCGAGGTCGCCGCCGAGCAATACGTGCAGACCTTCCAGGCCGTGCGCGACACGCTCCGCGAGCAGCGCTTCGTGCTTGACCGCATCGACGCCCCGCTGGGCGTGCTCACCACGCTGCCCAAGCCCGGCGTCGGATACGCCCGCCCCTGGGAAGGCCCGACCGACAGCCCAACGCAGGACATCGCCCAGCAGCAACGGCGCGTCGTGCGTGTAACCTTCCGCCCGCCCGGCTCGACGATCAGCCGGTCGCTGGACGACCCGTCGATCAACCTCGTTGACCAGACGACCACAACCATCATGCGTGTCGATGCCATCGTCGAACGCGTCGAGCGCCCAGGCAAGCGCCCGCAGTTTGACGCCGTGCGCATGACCAGCCAGAGCATCGCCCCCGAGTTAGAGGCCCGCGGGATGACCCCGGCGTACATTGTCCCGATCCGACGGGACAACGTCCTTGCATCCTATCTGCTCGGGCAGATCACCGAGCGGGCGGGGCTCATCCCCGAGCCGTAGCCTGGCCGCTGGGCGATACAACCATTCCCCCGCCGCTACGCTGTAGTCAGCATGAATGCCCGCGCCCCGGTAACGATCTGGTTGTTTCTACTTCTCGAGTTGCTGAAGCTGCTGGTGATCGCGGCGTCGATTGTGGTCGTCGTCGGGGCCTTTGCCGTGTCTATCCGCTTCCTGGCCAACGGCACGCTCGGCCCGCTGGATGCCCTGCGGCTGATGGCCCTGGCCTCGATCCCGATGCTGCAATACGCCCTTCCATTTGCCGGGGGGTTTGCCGCGACGCTGGCGTACCACCGCATGAGCCAAGAGAACGAGCTGACGGCGTGCTATGCCGGGGGGCTTTCGCACCGGTCGCTGCTGACGCCCGCGGCGATCCTTGGCTGCACGCTGGGCATCGGCCTTTTCTTGATGGCCGACCAGGTCATGCCCAAGTTGTTCCGCAAGATGGAGGAACTCGTTACCGACGACGCCACGCGTTTGCTCCAGGCCGCGATCGGGCGCGGGCAGGCGATCGAGCGTGGGAACCAGTTGATCTACGCCGACAAACTCATCGACCTGCCGGCCGACCCTGCCAGCGGTGCGTACAAGCACTTCCAGCTCCAGGGCGTCGTCGCGGTAGACCTGGACAAGGAGCGGCGCGTCGTCCGCGAACTAGCCGCGCCGCTGGCGCTGGTCTGGCTCTTCCACGACACCACCCAGGCCGGGGAAGCACAGCCGGGCGCCGGGGGCCCCCGGCAAGAAGTTACACGCGTGGTCATGCGCCTCAAGGACCCGCTGGCCACGCGGGGGCAGACGACGATCGCGCAGGCGGAGCAGACGGAGGTCCGCTTTGTGCTCCCCAGCGCGTTCAGCGACGACCCGAAGTTTCTCACCTTCAGCCAACTTGCCCAGGCCAAGGCGCAGCCCGAGGCGCTCAACCTAGTTGCTAACCCGAAGCGGCAACTGGCCGTGCTGCTGGCCCAGCGCGTCGCCGCCGAGCAGATCGGGCAGGACCTGGCCCAGCGCGGCGCCGTGGCGCTGACGGACCCCTCGGACCGCCCGGTGATCATCCGTGCCGCGGGCGTGGAAAAAACTCCTGGCCCGACGGGGCTGGCGCTGATCCCGGTGCCCAGTTCCATCCCGCGCTCGGCAGCGGGCACCAAAGCCGGCACCATCGAAGTCTCGATTTCCCCCGGCCCGCAGCGCACGCGCACCTACAAGGCCGAGCGGGCGTTCCTCGCACCGACTAAGGGCACCGAGGCCCCGGGCACCACCTTCAACCTTGTGCTGGAGAACGTAACAACCACCACCACGCCCTCGACCAGCAGCCCCGCGACCATCGATCCAGACGAACTGGCCGGCACACTGACCGAACTGACCATCTCCGCGCTGCAGCCGGCGATCGACCCACTGCCCGACCTGGCCGCCCTCCGCGTCGATGCCCTGCTGGCCCAGGCCCGCGCCCGCACCACCGCGGGGCCGTCGAACAAGGCCGACCCACTGCCGCAGGCGACCGCACGCCTGGCCGACGCTGTACAGGACCTGCGCTTTGAGATCACCAGCAAGCAGCACGAGCGAGTTGCCGCGTCGTTGGCGTGTGTGGTCATGGTCCTGCTCGGGGGGGTGATGGGGATGAAGCTCGGCAACGCGACGCCGCTGATCGTCTACCTCTGGTCGTTCCTCCCCGCCGTCGGCGCGATCGTCTCGATCTCCGCCGGGCAATCGCTCACGCACACCTACGGCCCCATCGGCCTGCTGGTCATCTACGCCGGGGTGCTGCTGCTGGCCGGGTACACGCTGGCGCAGTTCAGGATCGTTGCCAGGCACTAACGCGTAGTGCAGGTCTTCACCCCCCCGGCAACAGCACCACATCCTCGGCATCGACCTCCAACGCCACCTGCGACCTGGCGCTCAGCCCCACCATCCCCGGGTTTAAGTGTGCAACCTTCAGCATCGACCCATCCCCCACGCGCACGGCATACTGCGCGATCTCCCCGAGATACGTCCCCTCTACAACCTCCCCACGCACCTGGTTAACGCCCCCAGGCGTGCCACCACCAGCGCTCAGCCGTAATGCTTCAGGCCTAATCGAGACAACCACACCACCACCGGCGACACCCGCCGGCGCGTTGCCGCTCTGGAGCGTCCCGATCGCCGTCTGCACTGAAACCCTCCCGCCCGGGCCGGGTGCCCCGGCGATCGTGCCGGGGATGAAGTTGGCTTCTCCTAAAAACTCTGCAACAAACCGCGACTTTGGCCGGCGGTACAACTCCCCCGGCGCGCCCTGCTGCACAACCTTCCCCGACTGCATGATCGCCACCGCGTCGGCCATGCTCAGCGCTTCCTTCTGGTCGTGCGTGACATAGACCGTCGTGATCCCCGAGCCTTTGCATATCCGCCGAATCTCGCTCCGCAGGTCGGTACGGAGCTTGGCGTCCAGGTTGCTCAGCGGCTCATCGAGCAGCAGCACATCGGGGCGCACGACCAGTGCCCGCGCGAGCGCGACGCGCTGCTGCTGCCCACCCGAGAGTGCGTTGGGCTTGCGCTGGGCCAGGTGCCCCATCTGCACCATCTCTAGTGCTTCGCCGACACGCCGGGCGATCTCGGCTTTGCTGACCTTGCGGATCGTCAGCCCGAAGGCGACATTGTCAAAGACGCTCATGTGTGGCCAGAGCGCGTAACTCTGAAAGACCATGCCCGTGTTCCGCTCGTTGGGGGGCAGGTTGGTAACATCGCGCACGCCCCCGGCACCGCCCGTTGCAAACCCGATGCGCCCGCTCGTTGGGTCAATAAACCCGGCGATCATCCGCAGCAGCGTCGTCTTGCCGCAGCCCGAAGGACCGAGGAGAAAAAACAACTCGCCAGGGTTGATACAGAGTGTTACATGATCCACCGCCGGCTGCACGCCGGGGGTGTACGTCTTGACCAGGTCGTCGATCTGGATCGCCGTCGGCATGGGTGCAAGGGTAGAGCCGAACACCACCCTGGGCGAGATGGAGGCGATTGCCCCCTTACCCCTGGCCCTGAGACTGCTCCCGAGCCCCATCCCGGCACAGCGACAGCAGCCGGAGCAACTCGGCCGACTCCCCCGCCTTGAGCGTCCGCAACTGCTCCCGGTGCAAGTCGAGCATCGGCTCATGGAGCCGGGCCAGCAATGCCTCACCCGCCGGGGTCAGCCGAACGCAGACACCACGCCGATCTTGCTCACTGCGTACGCGCACGCACAGCCCCGCCCGCTCAAGCCGGCTGACCAGCCGGGTAACGTCGGGAACGTGCGCAACAAGGTGCTCGCCGATCTGATTGCACAAGCACCCCTGCGCCCCGGCACCACGCAGAATCCGCAGCACGTTGTACCCACCTTGCGACAGCCCGTGCCCCTTGAGGAACCGGTCAAAGACAACCCCGAGCACACTGGCCGTGCGCATCACGGCCAGATAAACCTCCTGTTGCGACGACTGAAACGGGCCACGCTTGTGCAGCTCCACCCGCATCGACACGCCGACACGCTTGGTACCTTTGGGCAAGGGCATTTGCCATCATACAAACCCCTCACCCAGCATGCTCTGGCGGACAGGAGCATGGGTGGGGTTGGCACGGGCAATGACCATGTGAAAACCAATACGCCCGGCCCGCAGGTCCCGGGTACCCGTCCCGGCTCAGAAATCCGGGGTACCCAAACCCGCCAGCGGTAACAAAAAACCCCAAGCAAGATTGCTCCGGCCCAGGGCAAGGGGGTATCTCGATTGTCTCACAAACTCTGCTTATGCCTCGGTGCCATTGTTCGGCCATCGGCCCATAAGCCCAACACCTCACTGCCAACCCCTTCCCTCAGCACCCGAGCTTGGGCAGACCGCGGGTCGGGTCCCCGTTGTCGCCGATGGGGCCATAGTCGGCCGTCACGCCGGGCACACCCAGAGTAACGAGGTAGTCGTACCAGTCGACAATCTCCCCGGCCGTGCCGCCGGCAACGCTCGGGTCGGTCCAAATCCAACCCCCGGCCATGAACGAGCCGCAGGTGCTGTACGTCGCCGTACCGACGACAATCCTCCCGTCATCGCTCATCCCGTTGACGGAAATGCTCGGCGGCGCGCCGCAGCTGGTAACACTGCCCGGCAGCCACGAAGCCGCGGCCATGTTGTTGACGTTGATGCTCACAGGCCCGTCCCACGAAGAGGTCCCGGCGTTCCAGGTCCACTTGCCGATGAAGGGGGTCCCGCCGGTAACGATGTCATCACCCGTGCCCGACGTGCCCAGCGTCGTGGTGATCTGGTCGGCGGTAGCCCGACCGACGATGATCGTCCCCGCTGCGTTCATGCGGTAAGAGCCCGGCGTCGAGCTGCTCGTCAGTGGCCCGACCAGCGCGGGGGTGTCCCCCACCTGCGCACGGGTATACACCTTCCCGTTGGGAAGATACGTTATCCCCCAGTTGCTCGTGGCGGTGTTGTAGTTCCAGATTACGATCCGACCCCCGTCAGGGTCGGCGCTCACGCTGGTTGCGCTGTTGTGCTCCTGCGCGCCGACGATCACCAGCCCGTCATCACTGATGGCATAGGGGTTGCCAGTGCGCCGGCGCGTCGATGCCGCCGCGCTTGCGGTGCGGAAGGGCGTGGGCAAGACCGTCAACGCCCCGGCCCCGGCGTTGGCCTGCGAATCCCACACAACCGGCCGCCAGTAGAACGAGTTGGCACTGATATTCGTGCCTGGCCCCGTCGCCGTACCGAGCGTCCCGTTCTGGTTGTACGAACTGACGTACGCCTGCCCAACAAGGTACCGGCCGTTGGCCGAGATCGCATTGGGCGCGAGGAAGCTGCTCGTCGAGCTGCCGCTGGAGCTTGGCCCAAAGACACCCGAGTTGCCCAGCCCTGAAGAGTTGGGGGTATACGCGATGATCCCCGGCACACCCATGTTCAGCAGCGTGCTGGTGGTCGCATCCCAACGCGCGCCCCCAAACTCCGTCGCCCCCGGCTGCGTCGGCGAGGGGACCAGCGTCGGCACGGCATACCCGGGGGCCAAGAAGGCGGGGGAGACGCCCGTCGCCGAGTTCCCGATCGCAAACCGCGTCGGGCCGTTGAGGATCGAAACGGCCAGGTAACGACCATCGGCAGAGATATAGCCGCTGCCGGGGGTTCCGGTGTCAGTCAGGGTCAGGTTGGCACCATTCATCGCCCAGCGCGTAGCGTTCGCCGTCCCCGTCCCACCCGCACCGCCGATGTAGACCGTCCCACCCTGCGGGTTGCTTACCCCCAGCGGCGTGCCCGTTCCAAGCGAGGTCAGCGTCGGCTGCCCCAACGCCAAACCGGCAAGCGTGGCGACGAAAAGAGTTCCGAAGGCAAGGGTTCGAGTCTTCATGGTGGCCTCCTAATCAATGTAACTGGGCAATATAACTGGACGATGCGGGCGGGCTAGGCACAAGGAACTCTGGACAAACACCGACCAAGTCCCTCCTAAAAGACCCCCCAACGTCAGTCTACATCCAAAATCGAACTGTGCAAATGTATTTGTAGATTTCTCGGCAGAAATATTTGACCGGCTTTGGTTTCCCCAGTTTGTGCAGTATCTTATCTGGGTCTACCGTATGGTTTGCCCTTGACGACACCCCTTATGATTACCGAACTTGAAAATCAGGATGGGCAGGTGAGCGTGCACGTCCTTCGGCGAGCGCTGGCAGGGCTGGCTGCGTCGGTCGGTGGGGACCTGCGTAAGCCGCAGGAGATTTCCAGGCGGTTTGGCGTGGACAAGACACTCGCCTGGCGGATCAGCCGGGCTGTGCGCGAGGAGAACGCCTGGCAGGCCCTGACGCACCTGCCCAGCCGGGCGGGGATCTCGATCTTTGCCGGGGCGATGTCCCAGGCCGGGGCACCGGCCGAGAAGCTCGAGGCCCTGCGGAGCGCGCAGGAGGCCTTCGAGCGGTTCGTGCAAGAGCACGCCGGGGACAGGGAGACGCTGGACATGATCGTCAGCGTGCCCACGAGGAAGTCGTCGCACAAGAAACTCGAAGCCTTCCGCAAGGGTGGGTTCCAGTGCAACGCCTCGCTGCTGGGGGTGCGGGCCAAGGCGCACCTTGTTACGCGTCTTGTCGTGCCGAGCAAGTCGCCGGGCCTGCTGGACCTGGGGATCATCAGCGCGCTCATCGGCCTCTGCCGGCTGCGCCCGAGCACGCCCTGGCCCGTCGCCTCGGTGAAGAACTGGGGGGGCCTGCCTGGGGACGTGCTGGACGCAAGCAAGGGCGTGCTGCCGATGGACCCGCAGTCGGCAACCGCCGACGGCACGCCCACCCCGATCATGCGGCAGTTCTGCTCACCCAGGGATATCACCGTGCGGACAACCAAGGACGCCTCCGGCGCGTTCCGCTACGTCCTCGACGGGGGGAGCGTCGGCAACGCCGGGTCGGTCGACACCATGTGCGGGTGGGTCAGCATCGCCAACGCGCCGATGCACCCAGAGACCCCCGGCGAGCGCGGCGAGCACGGCGTATCGGTCAACACCCCGGCGGAGGAACTCATCGTCGATATGCTCATCCACCGGAGCCTGCCGATCGCCACGGACATCCGTGCCGAGGTTTATAGCGCGTTCCCAGGCTCGATCGCGCACCCCTCACCGGGGAGCGAAAACTCGAAACTCCCGGTGCCAACGGAGGTTCTGGACCTGGGCCTGAACAACGCCGACGCACCGACGCCCCTGCTGGCAAACTATGAAGAGGTCCTGAACCTCTCGGCGACGCGGATGGGCACGCGGCTGGCGGATCTGCACCTGTTCCGCTATCGCTTGCCGTACCCGCCGATGCCGTCGCTGGTGGTGGTGAGCCACCCGCTGGTGGGGTAGGGGAAATCGGGGCGGGGGGAGCCGATCCCCCCGCGCGAATCACTCTTCGTACAGCTGGCCTCCCGGTCTACGTCGTTTCCTGCCGCAGTGATCTGTTCTCCATCGAAGATCGTCTCGGGATGCTACCTCATCAAACACCCACCCACACTCGGGGCAGATGTCGTTGATCTCGAGTCGGCCGTCTCGCACTGGGTAGTCACACTTTGCACACCGGCCCATGCGCACGCGCCTGCTTGATCTTTTTGCAAAGCTCACGACGATACAGGGGTAGACAAGCATCCCCAGCATCAGAATAACCTGTGCAGCAAAGAGTAGTAGAGTAACCCAAAGCTCTATTGGCCAGTGATTCAACCAAATATACATGGCCAACAATCCGTTGGCCACGTATAAGATAACCATAAAGCTGTAAAACCGATGAAAAACGTTCTTTGCTGGCCAGAGGGGCGACATAATGCAATTACTAGTCTTCAATGACACAACCGAGACCACGGCCGAAAATACCCACCCCCCCCATAGAGTCAAAACCTCCTGTGTAAATTTATTGTAGGGGTGTGGTGCGTTCGATTCACGGCGTTTGTGTGGCTCCCCCCACCCCATCCGGCGCCACCAGTTTCAACTTCCGCAGCACGCCCCGCAAGTCCTTCGGGAACTCACTCCGGCAGTCGATCGGCGTGTCGGTGATCGGGTGCGTGAAGGCCAGGCGCCAGGCGTGCAGGGCCAGGCGGGGGGAGAGTGCCGAGACTTTTTTGGGGGCGTACAGCCCGTCGCCGACGATCGGGCAGCCGATGCTGTTGAGGTGGACGCGCACCTGGTGCAGCCGGCCGGTGAGTGGCCGGCACTCGACGACCGCGCCGTTGGGTGAGATCGCCAGCACGCGGAAGGCCGTGGCCGAGGGCTTGCCGGCGGGGTTGATCTTGGCGAGTTTTTTGTCCCCCTGTTTCTTCGGCTCGACTTCCAAGATCGGCCTACTTATAACCCCCGCCGGCTGGAGGGGGGCCTTGACCGTGATGGCCCAGTAAAACTTACGTACTTCTTTGCCCTCAAACTGTTCGCGCATCCCGTCGTACGCGGCCGGGGTCAGCGCGACGCAGAGCAGGCCGGAGGTCTCGCGGTCGAGGCGGTGCAGGAGGCCAAAGTCGCGCTGCTCGCCCAGGCGTGCGAGCATCTTGCCGACTTTGCCGTCGCGGTAGGCGCAGATGCCGTTGAGGAGCGCGTCGTCCTCGTGCCCCTTGCCCGGCTGCGTAACCAGGCCGGCACGCTTGTGCACGACCATCAGGTGCTCGTCCTCGAAGAGGACGCCGAAGGTGATGGCCGGGTTGGGTGTGGGGATATTCATGTGTTTGCCCGCGGGCACGCGGCGTGGTCGAGGTACCACGTCAGCGTCCCCGCCGAGGGTTGGATCGAGAGGATCGGCAGTTCATCGGCGGCCAGGGCGATGTCGTGCGGGGCGAGCCTGCTGGCGGCAGAGACCTTGGCGATGGTCTGCCGCTTGCCCTGGCCACAGACAAGCACCGCCAACTGCCTGGCACCGTTGAGCAGGTGCGGCGTCATCGTCACCCGCTCGGGGGGCGTAACTTCCGGGCCGGTGTTGATGAGCACGTCCCTGGGGGGCGATGAGGCATCGCGGAGTGCGCGTGAGCGCGGGAAGAGGCTGGCCGTGTGCCCGTCGGCGCCCATGCCCAGGACGACAAAGTCCAGGCGGTCTTGGTTGCTCCGCCGCCAGTCCAGGGCTTGGCGGAGTTCGTTCTCATAGTGCCGGTCGGCGTCGGGACGCATCGCCTCGATCGGGTGGACCTGCGGCTTGGGGATGCCCGAGTCTTCGACGAGCAGTTCGTGTATCTGCCGGTAGTTGCTCTGCGGGTCGTCAAACGGCACGCGGCGTTCGTCGACGATCCACAGGTGCGTGCGGTCCCACGGCAGGTGGCGGTAACTCGGGTCGAGCATCAGCCTGCGGTAGAGGGGCATCGGCGTGCTGCCGCCCGAGAGCGCCAGGTGAAACTCGCCGAAGGCCCGGGCACACTCGACGGCGGCGTTGGTCAGGGCCAGGGCGAGCAGGTCGATGACATCATCAACATGCGGCCGGGTCGCCACCACGCCAGGCAGCGCGGGGATCGGGGGGGGAAGCTCGACATCATAAGGATTCGACATGCAACCATGAGGGTACGCGCCGACAAAGACCCACAACTCGATGAGGGGCATGGGTGAAGTTCGCACAGGCAGTAGACCAAGAAGAAGAGGTTCGCGGAGTGTGCGGAGGTTAACGGAAGGACGCGGAGGAGATGCCGGTGGTGATGCCCGCCGTCGCTCAAGCGTTCCCCAAAAACCACTCTAAAAACCTCTGCCCGTCGGTCCTCTGAGTTGTTTGCCTCTGGGTCGTCTGGGCATCTGGAGTAAAACTCTCTGGTGTAAAACTCTTCTGGTTGGAAATCGCGTGCCCACCGCGCATAATCCCCCGATGGCATCTGACCGGGCCGAGCTTGAGCAGTCGCGTCGCTTCCTAGCCGTGCGCGCGGCACACCGGGCCGAGCGTGCCGAGGATTATGTCGAGGCCGTCGCTGCGATCATCGCCCGCGCGGGCCTGTGCCGAATCTGCGACCTCGCCCGGCACATGGGCGTTTCGCACGTAACGGTTACGCGTGCTGCGGGGCGTCTGCGCGAGGCGGGCCTGATCGACCCGGGCCCGCGCCGGCCTCTGACGCTCACCCCTGCGGGCAGGCGGCTGGCCCGCCGAACGCAGGAGAAGCACGAGGTGGTCTTGCGTTTCCTGCTGCACATCGGGGTCCCGCCTCGTGCCGCGGCCTTGGACGCCGAGGGTCTTGAGCACCACGTCAGCGAGGGGACGATCCGCGCGATGCGCCGCGTGCTGGCCAGCAAATAGATCCCACGGGTAGATCGGCTCTCCGAGCCGAGCATCCGATTCTCACACCACGCCACCGGCCACCCCCTGGGCGTACCACGCATCCAGCACCCCACGCCACTGCTCCAGCGTGCTCACGCGGGCAAACTCCAACTTCACCTGTTCACCTTTGGGGTGGTGCTGTGCAAACTTGATCCCAAACTTGCGCATCATGCGCCCGGCGTGCTTCTCGCCGTTGAGGGCCATCGACAGGGCGAAGTGCTCTAGCAGCACCGCACGCTGCTCGGCCAGCGTCGGTGCCGTCGGTGCCTGCCCGGCGAGCATCTGCCGGGCTTGCCGGAATATCCACGGGTTGCCGATGCACCCCCGCGCTACTGAGACCGCGCTTACACCCGTGTAGGCGATCATCCTAAAAATGTCGTGCACGTCCCAGACGTCCCCCGAGCCGAGGATGGGCCTGTCGGGGTAACGCTCGCACAGATCGCGCAGGAACGTCCACCGCGACGGGCCGAGGTACTTCTGCTCGACGGTCCGCGCGTGCACCGTCGCCCAGGCATATCCCATTTCGTAACTGGCCGCGAAAATCTCCTCAAAGTTGCGCGCCATCTCCGGCGTGTCGTCGTATGCACGCCGGAGCTTGACCGTGCACGGCACCCCCGCCGGCACCGCCGCACGCACCGCCCGCAGAATCTCGATCGCCCCGGCAGGGAACCGCAACCAGTGCCCGCCCCGGCTCTTGCTGTCGATCTTCTTGACCGGGCAGGCCAGGTTCACGTCGATCGTCGCGTACGAGAGCGTTGCCGATCGCGCTCCAGGCTGAGGCACCGGCCCACCACCCGCGCGGCGTACGCCGGTGGTGGCAAAGACCTCCCTCGGGTCATACGCCCCGGGCACCTGCGGGTGCTCCAGCGCCAGCAGCGCCTCGGGTGTGCAGTCCTCCTCGCACACTTGCACCGGAGCACTCGGCAGCGGTGCGACCGCGCCCACCTTCGACCCATCCCGGCAACGCGGGTCGGTGCTGCGTGGGCCCGGCGCGTCGCCATAGGCCATCAGGCGATATGCCTTATCCCCCCGGCTGGACTGCTCGATCATCTTCAGCGCGCCCGCGGCCATCTCATCGGGGTCGCTGCCGATGATCTGCCCGCACAACGGCTGGTCCTCATGCGAGCACGGCAGCGCGTCGCCGAGCAACTCCAGATCAGCCTTGTCAAACCCATGCCCGCCTCCCAAGAGCATCCGGTCGAGCAGAGCCTCTGTCACGGCCATCGGCGCGCCGTGCCGGCGGGCGATGATCCGCATCGCCGCGTCGCTGTACCCGGCCAGCCCGGCCTGAAAAAACGGCGCGTCAAAGCCCGGGACGTGCCCGGTGATGCGCACGTCCATCCCCACGCGGCCCAGTTCCCTGGCGACCTGGGCCGGGTCGATCCCCTCGCCGCCTGGGGCGATCGCCGGGGCCGGGGGCGTGGCGTTGTTTCCTCGTTCAGACATCGCCGTCATAGTATGGTTATGGCCACGCCACAACCCGCACGCCTACCCACCCGCACATGCCCCGCCCCCACCCTCTGGGGCATCGCCCTGCTGGGCGCACTGGCCCTTGCAGGGTGCACCTCGGGTGAGAAGACTCTGGTCGACGGCACACCCTTGCCGGCGGACCTGAAACAGACCCGCACACTGGACATCCAGGTAACGCGCACCGGCACGGATATCACCATGACCAACACCACGGACCTGACCCTCACCGGCCGGCTGTGGGCGAATCAGTGGTGGTCGCGCACCATCGAGCCGATCGCACCGGCCCAGCGGGTAACCCTGGACCTGCGGACGTTCATGGACAAATACAACACCCCCTTCAATGCCGGGGGCTTCTTCTCGACGCAACCACCCGACAAACTCGTCCAACTGCAACTTCAGACCGACGCCGAACTGCTCGGCCTGCTGGTCGTGACCCCGGCTAGGGATTGAGTAGAAGGCTGGAAGGTGCTGCAGTGGGCACCCACAACGCCGATGCCAGCTTGCTCGGGTGTGTGTTGCGCGTACAGAGCACTAACAAGGTTTCTTGCGTTTTGGTTGCATTTGTATGGAACCTCTATTATCTTGGGTGTTCCCGATGCGAGCCTTGTGGCCGCGCGGGTGTTCCTCACTTGTTCACCCTGTAGTGCATAGAAAACAGATATGAAGCACTCAAAGGCCCTGTCTCTCATCGCCGTGGCCGGCTTGGCAACGAGCCTCTCGGCTGCACCTCGTGAGAGCGTTACGTTCACGATGGTTCCCTCGCAGGGGTTGATCAACGATCCGGACACGACCACGCTGACGGCCACTTTCGCA
>JBKDDT010000023.1:0-6367 GCA_046339895.1 bacterium
CCCCCCCCAACCCCCGCGCCCCCCCCCACCCACCGCGCCCTCGCCGCCCCCCCCCCGGCCGGGGGGGGGGGCGGCCCCCCCCCCCGCCGCACTTGTGCTGACGCCTGTACCTCTTGCATGGCAGGCGGGAACGCCTGCCCCACCCTTATCCCATTAGAAATATGGTCGGCCAGAGCTCCATTGGCCGCTTGCGCCAGCCTCGGGTCCGTCACCTTCACATACCACTGGTCGCTCAAGTACGGCTCGATGATCGCCTTGCTCCGGTCGCTGTGCTTGACGCTGTGGCGGTAGGGCTTGGTCCCCTCGTGCCAGCCGCGGGCCTTGAACTCCATCACCACAAGTTTGCGGGCCTCCTCGCGCTTCTTGCCCAGGAAGTTTTGGGCACCTTTGAGTTCGCTCGTGTCGCTCCAGCCGTGCTTGTCGCTGATTGTCGCGTCGGGGGCGAAGATGTTGATCGCACGTAGGTTGTGCCGTTTGCCGATCTGCTCGTCGTTGGGGTCGTGCGCCGGCGTTACCTTCAAGAACCCCGTCGCCATCTTCGCCTTCGGGTCGGCCTTCTCCTCATCGCTGCGGGCGAACCGCTCGGGAAGCACAACATAACTGTCCTCGATGATCGGGATCACCCGCCCGATCAACGGCAGTTCTACGTGCAGCCCACGCAGGGCCTTTGCACGCGGGTCGTGCGGGTTGATAGCCACGGCGGTATCGCCCAGGTAGGTCTCCGGCCGCGTCGTCGCAACCGTTACCCACGCCGGGGTCTCGTTCTCGTGCGCGGCGTCCTCGGGCAAGCCCCACCCACGCCGGCGGAGCTCACCCCATGATACAGGCACAGCATCCGAACCCTCGGGCACGTGCACCAGCGGGTAGCGCAGGTAATAAAAATTCCCGTCGATCTCCTCGTCATAGCACTCATCATCAGCCACGGCTGTTTGCAGCACCGGGTCCCAGTTCACCAGCCTCTTGCCCCGGTAAATCAGACCGTCGCGGAAGAGCCGGAAGAACGCCTCGTACACCGACGAGGCGCACTGGGTGTCCATCGTGAACCGCTGCCGGTCCCAGTCGCACGAGCAGCCCATGAGTTTGAGCTGGTTGGTGATCGTCGCTTCATACTCGTCCTTGAAGGCCTGAATCTTGGCGACAAAATCCTCGCGCGAGAAATCCTGCCGGCGTTTGCCCTCTTCCTTGAGCACGCGCTTTTCGACCACCGCCTGCGTCGCGATACCCGCGTGGTCAGTCCCGGCCATCCAGAGCGTCTCAAACCCCTTCATCCGGTGCGCACGCACCAAAATATCCTGCAGCGTGTTGTTCAGCGCGTGCCCGAGGTGCAGCGCCGCTGTAACGTTCGGCGGTGGGATCAGCACGCAATAAGGCTCGGCCTCGCCCCGCAGCACACGCGATGGGTCCGCCGCGAATGCGCGTGCCGCATCCCACCGCCCGCGGATTCGGGCCTCGTGCTCGGCGGGTATATACAACGGCGGCAGCGGCTCAGGCGTAGACATGCACGCAGGATAGTGGGCGAGAACACACCCCGGCGTCGGGCACAGCCACGCACGCCCGGACCAACCCACTACGCTTACGCTATGCAGCAGCGGACCAAGTCGATCCTCACCGCGGTCACCGTTACGGCCCTGCTCGTCGCCGGCGGGGTGGCAGTAGTCCTCATCAGCCGAGCGGCGCGCGGGCCAACCTATGGCGGGCAGGGCACCGCGATGGAGCAGGCCAAGGCGACGCTCGCCCCGGGCGTCGTAACCGCCGCCGACGCGCTCAAGGCCGCTGACTCACTCATCGTCAACGCCAAGTGGCCCGAGGCCATCAAAGAGCTCCGCAAAGCGGCCACGGCCTTCCCGACCGACCAGGCCCTGCGCGTGCAACTGGCCAACGCCCTGCAAGGGGCCGAGCGCTGGAGCGAGGCAGGTGCCGAGCTCGAAGAGGCGATCACCATCGGCCCCGCCTCGGCCTCGATGCACATCCAAGCCGGCACCCTGGCCAACAAGGCCGGCGAGCTGGACAAAGCCGCGGCGCATTACCAAGAAGCCCAACGCCTGGAACCCAACGAGCCACGCCACCCGCTCTTTCTGGGCATGATCCAGCTCAAGCAAGGCCAGGAAGACGCGGCCATCGCCTCCCTCTACCGAGCTACACGCCTGGATGAGCACCTCGGCGAGGCTTGGGGCACGATGGCCGAGATCGAACTTCGGCGGAACAACACCACCATCGCCCTGCAGCACATCGAGCACGCCCGCGAGGCACAGCCGGAGTTCTTGCGTTGGCGCCTTGTGCAGTCGCGCGTCTATCGGCGCATGGGGCAGCCGCACAAGAGCGTGGACCTGCTGGTGAACCTGCCTCAGTCTGATCGCCTTGCCCCCGCCACGGCCCGTGAACTCGCCGACGCATTCTCCATGCTCGGCCGGCACGCCGAGGCCGTCGCGCTGCTAGAGCAGGCCGCCCTCGCGGCTGCGTTTGAGCACAAAGGGGCCTTGTTCATCGATGCCGCCCGCGCCGCCGAGCGTGGCGGGGATATCGACAAGGCCAAGAGCCTCGCCGCGCAGGCCCTCTCGGCTGGCAACCAACAGGCCGCAGTGCTCATCGCTGACCTCAGCAAGATTGCACCCCCACCCCCACCTGCACCTGCACCAGAAGCAAACCCCAAGTAATCCGGTTATTCCCCTGGGATCACACTCACAACCCCCTCCCACGGCGAGCTCGCCGAGGCGTACAACTTCTTGGCGATCCGCCCGGCCAGCAAACTCTCGCGCCCGGCGATGCACGCGTGGCGCATCGCACGGGCCATCCGCACCGGGTCGCACGCGTGCGCGACGGCGGTGTTGAGCAGCACGCCGTCGGCGCCGAGTTCCATCGCCTCGGCCACGTCGCTGGCCGCCCCCACGCCCGCATCAACGATCACCGGGTATCCCTTGTCCCCACCCTTGAGCAGCTCCAGGCACAGGACGATGTTGTTGGCGTTGAGCACCCCCTGCCCGCTGCCGATCGGCGAGCCGGCGGGCATCACGCTGGTGGCCCCCGCCTCTTTGACTCGCAACGCCGCGATCGGGTCGTCGCTGCAATATGCCAGCACGTCAAACCCTTCTTTAACGAGTTGCCTGGTCGCCTCGACCGTCGCGATCGGGTCGGGCAGCAGCGTCTTGCGGTCGCCGAGCACTTCGAGTTTCACCCACCCGGCCCCGGGGTTGTTCATCTGTTCGAGCAGCTCGCGCCCGAGCATCGCCACGCGCACGGCATCGTCGGCTGAGAAACACCCGGCGGTGTTGGGCAACACGGTATAACGCGACAAATCCAGCGCATCGAGCAGGCTTTGACCCTTCTCGTTATACAACCGCTCACGCCGAACCGCAACCGTTACGACCTGCGCCCCGCTCTCTTCGAGCGCCCGCCGCATCACCTCGTGCGAGGCATACTTACCCGTTCCGACGATCAGCCGGCTGTCAAAACGCCGCCCACCGATCATTAGGGGCTGCTCGGGCAAGGCATCCGCACCCGGTGCGGAGTTCGGATCGGTCCTCGGCGGTGAGATCGGCTTGGTCGGTGCGTTCACCTTCAATCATACGGCCTCGCCCACCCCACTACGCCAGGCGGATCAGATCCTCCCGCTCGGCTGCCGATAAAATCCCATTGGCGTCGCGCAACCACCGCCGGGCGTCCTGCACGTACCCCGCCGTTGGCTTGAGCACACGCCCGGCCTGCTGTGCCCGTGCGCACCAATAGCGGTTGAACCTCTTCATCAACAACTCCCGCGTGAGTTTGGCCGCCATGCTCGCCAGGGCGATCGGTAAAAACGCCTCCTCACCCTCCGGTTGGAACAGCACGTGCATCATGCCAGCCTCTTCACTCTCGGCATCCCCCCCCGGCCCCTGCACGCACAACTCATACCGCGCACGCGCCGGCGTCTCTTCCAGCATCGTCACCCCACCGCGGTCCTCACGCTCAGCCTGCGCCAACCCCGGCATCCATTCATAAATCGCCGGCCCATACTCCGTACGTCCACCCTGCCGGTCGCACACTACCCTCGGCCCCCCGCTCGCCAGCCCGCGCGACGCACCCACGGCAAACTCATCCCACACCCACTGCATGTGCCCGGCAACCCCCACCCCCGTCGCCGCCGACTTGCTCCCCGCCTCCTTGACGATCCGGTTGAACGTCGCTTCACCGATCACCGTCGCCGACAGGTCAAGCAGCCGAACTCCCGCATCCGCCAGCACACCCGCCAGCAGGTTCCCGGCAATCCCCACACCCGCACCCGCGCCCGCCTCACCCAGCGCAATCGCCTCACCACCATACCACGCGTGCGGCTCCGCCTGCGCTCCGAGCAATCCCAGCAGCTCCGCATCCGTCCCCGCCCGATCCCCGCACGCCGCGAGCATCGCCAACACCCCCGCTTGCAGGTGTTCTAGCGGGTGTGCCGTGTCGTTGGCACGCTTGAGCTTCTTGCTGTCGGCAATCGCCACGCGGCCTCGCGCATCCCGTGGCTTCTTGCACACACCCCGGCTGAGCACCTGCCACAGGTCCGGCGCACCCTGCCCAGGCTCCCAACCCTCGACCGCAAAGACCGCACGCGCAACAACCAACGGCCCAAGCATCGGTCCATACCCCGCCTCGTCGATCCCGGCTATCACCAGCCCCATCCCGCAGGGTACACACGCACACCAACCCCGAGCGCCACGGCGGATATGCTCCGGTCGATGCCCGCATGGCTCGTCGATCTCGTTGCGTGGCTGCGGGGGTGGAACGCCTTGGGCGTTGCCCTGCTCTTGATCGAGTGGCTCATCCGCGTCCTGCTGATCGTCCGCATCGTTCGCCGGCGCTGCCCGGGGCCTGAGTCGCTCGGGTGGATCGTCCTCATCGGGCTGGTCCCCTTCTTCGGCCTCTTCTTCTACGCCTTCATGGGCGAACGCCAACTCGGCATGCGCCGCGTCCGCCGGCATGAGCAGATCGCACGTTCCGTCGATAAGGCCGCCGTCGCCAACGCGCTGGCCGGCATGAAAGACTGGTGGCAGACCCGCGGCCAGGCCCAGCAGCTCGCCCGCGCCGCCCAGACGCTCACCGACCTCCCACCCGTCGCCGGCAACACCCTGGAACTCATCGATAACGCCTCAGACCTGCTCGATCGCCTTATCGCGGACATCGACCGCGCCGAGCACCACGTCAACATGCTCTACTACATCTGGGGAAACTCGGCCCACGCCGGGGTCGTCTGCGATGCCCTTTGCCGGGCCGCCGCCCGTGGCGTCGCCTGCCGCGTCATGGCCGATGCCGTCGGCTCGCGTTCCTGGCTCAAAGGCCTCTGGCCCGCCCGCCTGCGGGCCGCGGGCGTACACGTCCAGCCCGGGCTGCCCGTCAACATCTTCCGCCGACGCCTGCACCGCTTTGACCTGCGCAACCACCGCAAGATCACCGTCATTGACGCCCACATCGCCTATTGCGGCAGCCAGAACCTCACCGATGAACGCGTCCGCACCAAACGCATCCCCCCGCGCTACCGCTTCTGGATCGACGCCACCTGCCGCATTCAAGGCCCCGCCGCGACCGCCCTCCAGGCCGCGTTCTTGGCCGACTGGCTCACCAGCACCGACGAGGAGTCGATCCCCGATATCAAAGATTACCTCACCATCCCCAAGCCCCACGGCACATCGATTGTGCACGTCGTCCCCTCCGGCCCCACCTCGCGTGTCGATGCCATCTACCAGTCGCTGGTAACGATGCTCAGCGTCGCCCGGCGCGAGATCATGATGACCACGCCCTACTTTGTGCCCGACGCCGCGATCAAAGCCGCGATCGTCTCGGCGTCGCTGCGGGGCGTGCAGGTTACGCTCATCCTCCCGCAGCAACTCGACAACGCCATCGTCGCCGCCGCCGCCCGCGCCCACTACGCCGAGTTGCTGGAGGCGGGCGTCCGCATCTTCCACCACCAGGGCGGCCTCCTGCACGCCAAGGCCGCCGTCGTCGACGGCGAACTGGCAATGATCGGCTCTGCCAACCTGGACATGCGCAGCTTCTGGATCAACTTTGAGTGCACCCTGCTCGTCTACGACGCACCCTTCGCCCAGCGCGTCCGCGACATGCACAAAAAATACCTCGGCGAATCCACCGAGGTCAGCAAACCCCAATGGGACAAACGCACCTGGGCCCAGAACCTACGCGACAACTCCGCACAACTCCTAGCACCGCTGCTCTGACACGAATAGCGCATTTGATCCTTTGCCCATTTGGCAATTTCACCAATTCTCCCCCTCACCCTTCCCCATCCCTCCCCGTCGCCTCGTCCAAAAAACTTTGCAGCCTCGAACTCGTGGGAAACACCACCCCCATCCCCACCAGCACCACCCCGCCCACCCCTAAGCACAGCCAGTCC
>JBKDDT010000024.1:0-12111 GCA_046339895.1 bacterium
CTTGGATATTGCGGCGGCAATGCCTCGACCAGGAACGACAACGCCGGATCACCAGCCAACAGATCGCGCACCGCCCCCACTACATCCGAGCGGAGCGGCGGCCCGAACCCCTCACCAGCATCCACCCCGGCCAGCGAAACCCCGGGAACCATGTTCCCCGGCAACCCGCCGGGCACGCCCCGACGCTCGGGATCGAGCGGCGCAGCACTGGCTGATAGATTACGCGGGAGCTGACCGAATGGCTCAAGCCCATCCCCAGTCGGCTGGAACATCCGAATGCGCACATTGTCCGACGGAGGGCAGCCACCCTCGGGGATGAACATCCCACCGAGCGGTACAGCCTCATTCGGCAGCTCCGACTCCGACGGGCTGCAATCCTCAGTACCCGGAGGACCACCCGGCGAGCCACCACCGCCTCCCGGCTGGCTCTCGGTGTTGGTATCGATCGACTCAAACCCGCTGAGCCTGGACCCTGAGCCACCGCCTCCACCACTCGGGTTGATTGACGTGGGGTTCGAACTCCCAGCCGCGCTCGCCAAGTTCGCGTTCCCGTTCAGATTTTTACCTGTCGCGTTGAAGAGAAAGAAGTCCTTGCACTTGCTCATCCCAAAGGTGCGATCAAACCCGTTGTTGTCGTACGGCTCATCACTCTCTTTGCTCTGAGTCATTGCCGTAGCCGACGCAAGGACGTTCGAATCCCACCCTGCTACGAAGGCCGTACTCCAGTCCGAGCCGGTGGCAACGGAGCTGGTCGTACCAATGAAGTCAACCGTCGACTTGACCTTCCCACCCTCCATCGCGCTGATCCACAAGGCTTCAACTGGCAAGGGATGAGGAGTATTGCGATCTGCCTCAAGTATCCCGAACGTCCGGCGGGGACGACCCCTTGAGTCAAACCACCGGTTGCTGTCGCTCGGCATCGTGTCCCACGACGGAGTCCCAGCTGGCTTGCGGTACTTCGTCGGGTCAAGCAGATCAAAGGCACTTGGCTTGTACGGCATGATCATCAACAACCCCGGGTCCTGATACATCGACGGCCGCCCCGCACCATCAAAGTCCACATACCCCCTCGGCTTCGGGGGACCCATCAGCAAACCCTGGGCATCCAATAGCTGAAATCCCGACGGACGGTTGATCGCTTCCCCAAACACCGAAGGCCCTGGTTCCTTCCAGATCATCCCCAGTGAAGCACCATCACCCGGCGGCGTGAATCTGGTCACACCCAGCCCTGTACCCCCACCCCGATAAATGCCACTCAGCAGAACATTCGGGTTCCGCCTTCCAAACTCAAGAAGGCTGTCAAACGGCGACACCGGACGACCCAGCCCACCACCGGGCCCACCCATCGATGTCGGATCCGTCAGCGTCCGCTCGGGTATGTTTGCAAACGGGCCGTACCCCATCTGCACGTTCGAGTCCGTCAGCAGGTCGTCCAGAGATATCGTTGGGGTATCCCGCCAAATACCCCCGTATGGCATGGTGGGATAACTCCGGGTCTTTCCAACACGTGTCACCCGGCCGAGCGGGTCGCGCTCAATCTGTTTAATGTCAATGCCGTACGGGAAACCATTGCCGATCGGCTTCCCCAGCCACGGCGTCTCCGGTGCAGGGCTTCGCACGAATCCGTTCAGCATTCCTTCATCTTCAAACTCAATATACCATTTATCCTCCGGCACATTCAGGTACGGATAATCACCAAACTTCGGATCCATTATCCCGATCACCCGCCCGTCCACGTCATAGGCGAACTTCATCCCCCCCGGGGGCCCAGTCCCATTCGGGGGGATCAGCTTTCCATCGGTCATCGGCCGGAATTCAGCAGGCCACCGGTTCTGTGGGAGCGGACCATCGCCATCATTGAATGGCCAAAAGTCTGGAAAAGATTGTCCAACCATCTCCAAGGACTTCCACTCGCTGCTCTGGTCCCCGCACTCAGCCGGGCCGCTCCCGCCGTACGGGTTGGGATTGACCGTCTGCCTACGCAGCAGCCCATCCTCATAATCAAGCTTCACGCGCTGGTTCGACCCGCCCCCATCACACCCACTCTTGCAGAACGAACCTGCATCAGTAGGCCGACCCGCCAAATCCTCGTCCATCGTTATCTCTTTGAGCGTCACGTTCTGCAACTGCCCACCGGACAACTGACCTGACTGCTCCAAGAGCGAGTTGGTAAACCCCCCGGGTGCAAAAGATGGCTCGTTGGCACCCCAGTTCAGCCCATCACCACTTACGGGTGCACCAGATGCGTCCACGGGCGGCCCAAGGCTGCCCCTGGGTTGGTAGCTCACGGCAATAGGCAACATACCAGTCTGATAGATCGCATCATCGCTTGTGCGGACCACCCCGTATCCCACCCCCGTCTGCATCCCCGGGATGTCGCTCGAAAACATGTCAAGGGAGATAGTGGAATAAGGCCGCATAGGAATGGCCATTAAAAGCATCCCAGCCGGCCCGCCACCAACGCCCCAGGATTGCCGCATCGCCTCCGGGTTCGGGGCGGTATCAAACCGGATCAACCCGCCACCGGAACTGCCATCAAGAGTAATATTGTCCGGCCCGGCGGACCCGCGAACCGCCGAAACCGTTGCACGAACCTGGTTCGAGTACGGGTCTGTTGCCACCAGCGTCTGAGAAGTGACCAACAGTGCGGTGCTCGATGCCACCGGCGCTGTCGCATGAGTATAAAAATTTGCCCCGGCTGCCGGCGCGCTCGCGGTGGTGCAAACTCCCTTGACGTTGCATACCCGGTCGCGCTCGGTCTTGGTGTGCTCCCCGCTGGCGCTTAACTGGAACGATACCTTGCCGGTCTTCCCGTAAACCACGCTCGACTCAGCGGAGGTGACCTGCGGCCCAGCGCCGGGCGTGCCGCCCAACGTTGGTGCAGCAATCGGATTTGCCACCCCTGGCATCACAAAGCTGTCGTTGCGCCTGAACGGCCTGCTGTGCTCGTCATACGCCATCGACTGCAGCGAATACCTGCCATTCGCAGAACCAGACGGTGCATAGCCGGCAGCCGAAACCGCGCCCATGAAGGCTGCGGGGTCCCCGCCGTAGATGCCCACCTCAGTAACCTGGCCCAGGTTGTTCCGAGCTACCCCCACATGTGCGGCGGGCACGTCATAGTTGACCACACCCACAGCACGGTCCCGGTTGTCATAAACAATCTGGCTCTCGCTCGGCGCACGGCCCCCAACGTGGTGCTGCCGCATACGTGTCGGCAAGTTGTTCCCGCTCAGCGACCCGCCGTCATACTGGATCGAACGCACGGTCCTGGCGTTGCTCTTAGGAAAACCAAACTCCGGCACTCTGGTGCCCATCATCGTCGCCAGCGAGCGGCCTGCGCGGTCGATCACAAACCGATCCGATGTACGTGTCGGGTCTTCCGCGGCCGTCATGCGTCCTACACCGTCGTATGCAAACCGCCACCGGTCAAAGTTTGTTTTAGGCGTACCCTCCCAGCCATCCGCGGCCGTCGGCTGTTTAAAGTAGCGGCGCCGCTCCACAACCCGACCACCTGTCGGCGAGAGGAACGACTCATCGAACCCACCCAGCCGAACTTCCTGCTGACCCCCTACCACGCTGGCAAACTTCACGCGGCCCGTATCTGAATCTCTAGTCTGGGTGGTTGCCGGGAACCACGCTGCAACGGCTGTGTTGGTCCCGTACAACAGGTTACGCGTCTCCCCTGGCGACAGCCTACTGGCGAGCGAAAACACCGTTGTACCCAAAACCAGCCGCCCCGTCCCCTCGGCGGTGCCGTCGTGGTTGCTGATCGAGAAGGGTGTCGGGCCAGCGTAATAGCGGCTTGCGTCTGTTGTCGGCTCAACTGGGATGAGCGACCCGCCCGGCGACGTATCGTCGACCACAGACAGCCCGCCGCTGGGATACACCGGGATCGGGGCCGCGCCAGAACTATCGCCGACCCGCACCAAGCTATTTAGGTCCGCACCCGAAAAGAGGTACGGAACAGTCGCGGTAACCAGCCTCCCATCGCCCAGCACCTGACGCACAACCTGCGAGATACGCCCGGTCCCATCGGTCATCATCACCGCTCGGCCCGCGTGGTCGTACCTCGTAAACTTGGTAACCTGGTAGGGAACCTCCTCCCCCGCAACTGTCCAGGGGGACGAGCCGTTCAGCAGCGGTACATCGCTGTAGGTAGATGCGATTCCTGCTGGCACTCTCACATCTGCATCGGTTACACTCTCGACCAGCAGGCCCGTGCGATCGTCATACACACGTACAGCCGCGACCTTCTTAGGCGAAAAATCACCGATGTTCCGACCGTACGGGTCGTACATTGTATACCAAGGCTCTTCCAGGCCTGAACCGTTGTTCGCGGTCGATACCACTGGTGGCACCCGCTTGACCGATTTGGTTCGCAATGATGCTACCGTCCCGTCTTGCCAGCGTGTTTCCGTGTACTGCGTTGTGTTGGTTGTTGCACTCCTGGCGGTCGGGAAGACCGAGGCTGAGACGAGCCTCACGCCACGCCCCGGCGGTCGCCTGCTGGTGGTCTGTGAGATCTCCGGTGCCTCGACAAGCTCACACCGTTGCAGGGTGAGCTTGTTTGCACCGTTGGCCGACCCGCTCCAACCGACCGATTCCTGAACACGGTACACAAGTCCAGCAAGCTTTGCCGCGTTCTGATCGTCACCATTCGGTGTGCCCGTACTCCGGTCATAGATCGTTACGGGGCCTGCACTTAGCTTGGCCCTGATCGTGCCGTCAGTGGCCGACCCACCTGTACCATGGACATACGACGCGGCATTTGCCGGCGAGTGAACCCGGATCAATCGCCCGTTCAGATTGCTGCGGACCACGTTTGTGGCCCAAACACCTGTGTTCGCGGGGATTGAACCGGACAATGCCGTTGGATCCGCTGTGGTGACCACCCGTGAACCGACCTGGTAGTGCGTGTCGAAGTACTGGGTCGTCCAGCGCGAAGATTTGTACGCCTCACCATCCGATGCCTGCTCGACGATTGCGCCACCGATGAACTCCCCATAGGGCGTTTGCGGAGTTGTTACCACCGCCCGACGTAGCCACGAAATCCCGGCAGCCGTGCCCATGTCGTATGAAAACTGCCAGACCGTGTTACCCCCCGAAGGGGCGAGGTCGCTCCCGTCAGGTACAAGCCCGTCAAAGACCGCCGAAACGACCCGGCCATTGCCCGAGCCGCTCGATCCATACCGCACGTTTGCGGCAAGATACTTCGGCAGAGCCGTCGATGCCCAGAATGCCGCCGGGCTTGTTTGGTCGATCTCAGATGCAAGCATCGCCCGCCTGCACCCCTCATAGTCGAATATACGCGAAAGCGCACCCCAGCCTGTAACAGCATAGCCAAACCGTTTGGTCAGCACCGGGCTTGTCGTTGAAGGTGTGCCGGGCGTTGTCGTCGCCTCGGGCCATGTCTGCACCGTCGTCTCCGCGAGATACCCCGCCGGAAGGTCCGACTGCCCCTCGTACCCATAGGTAACACGCGCGACCAGTGGCGCAGTGGCACCGGTCGCCGCTAGATAAGGCAGCGACACACGAACCTCCGTCAATCGCCCGGTGTTGTTGCCTGAAGCACCATACGAATAGTCATACCTGCGCCCGGCTGAATCAAATGCCTTGACAACACGCCCAGACGCATCCAGCCCATCGGTGATCGCGTTTGCGGCAGAGACATTGCTGCCGATGTATGCCCATTTCATCCCACTGCCGACGGGGCCTTTGCCGTAACGCCAGAGTTTGCCCCGAGCTGCAGCCACTGTCTCGTTATCGAATCCGAAGAACTCCACGAGTGTGCCGTCAGGCAGGTGTATCTGGACGATATCCGGACCGTTGGCAACGACCCGTACCGCAAGCACGCCCCCGGCACCATTGGTGCCAACGTAGTTGCCGGATGCCGGGGCACCGGATTTCCCACCCAGCTGATCGCCCGGTGCTGCGGTGCCATAATTCATTTGAACTTCTTCAACGGTGCTGTTTTTGCCGATGTACTTGCCCGATGCCTTGATGTCCGGAACGAAGTCAACAAACGCATCCGGCCCGTACACCAGCCAGTATGTATAGCCTTGGCCCGGCCCAACGCGAACAAGAAACGGGCTTGCCGAGTTGAACCAGCCGGCCCCGAGCACCGATGTGCTTGAAGAAACGCCTGGCTGCGGTGTGGCGTACTGGATACCCACAGGCCAAGGAGCGTCCGCCGGGAGCAGGAGTTGAACATCGCGGTGCGTCAACGCGCCCGTTGCCAGGTCGACCCCGCGGTAACTCCGCGAAAATGGGGTCGAGGGTGCGGTCGGGTCCGCACCCAGCGGCCAAGGGAACGCGGGCGAAACACGCTCGCTGCCGTCGAGCGTTACGCCCCGGTGCCAAGCGCTCAGCCAAACCTCGCATGGCCCGGACACATGGCCAGGGCTGTATCCTAGCAGCGCAGCGTCGGTTGAAAGGACTGGGGACGTAAGCTGCGCCGTCGCAATGGTCTGTGCCCAGAGTGCTGCCAAAGCGACTGAGACTAACTTTGTCATTTTGAGATTCCCACAAAGGTCGCGTGCACAATGCACACGAAGCACCATTGTCGAGAAAGGCTGGCACATATTCAAGTCAGGTGCTAGCAATTTGGTAAATAACCTTGCTTCACCGGCTAATTGACCAGTTATCCACAGGTTGTCCACACCGCCGTGCGGTTTTCAGCAGATTTGAAGATGCGGATTACACCCGTTATGCTATGACGGTCTTTGTCGTATTCACCTCTGGGAGCACCACATGTTCTGCCGCAGCCGTTTGTTCACAATCGTCGTGTTCTCGCTTGCTGGTGCTTTGTGCCACGCGATCGTCGGTGTGCCGGCCATGGCTCAGCCCGCCTCACTCCAGGACGAAAACAGTTCTGGCTCCCGTGTGGCCAGGCTGGCTAGCCAACTCGGCGTCGGCCCCGCCGAACTGCTCGCGGCCGGTGCGTCGCCCGCAGATGCGGCCCAAGTGGTGGCGAACGTCAACAACTGGCTGGTGGCGCACGGCCCGACACTGGTGCTCGCAGAAGACGCGGTTGTGGCCGCACGCCGTGCGGAGGCAATCGCTAAAAATGCGGTGCGACGCGATCCGAGCGCAGACAATCGAGCCGCGCTCGCGTCGGCGACCAACTCGCTCGCCGCCACATCGAACCACCTAAGAGCCACACTCGACGCGGCCTTGCTTGCTGCCGTCGCGGGCCTTCCCGACCAAGTTCGGAACTCGCTGGCGAGCATCAGGACGGCAAGTGCCGTCCAGGTTCCCGAGTATCTTAAAGTCGTGAGCAGGAGCACCGAAGAGTGGGTGGCACTGCGCGATGCCGCCGAGCGAGACTCCGCCCGGCGGAGCACTGGGCAGCCAGCTCGAGCCGAAGATGCCGCGCTGCTCGCAAACGCCGAAGCGGATCCGCGTGTCGTTGCTGCCAAACAGCGTCTGGCAGCCCCTGATCCCGGGGTGAAATCGGCGTTCGAAGCGGCCATCGCAGGACTGCCCTAAAAGCCGGGGCCCGGTGCCGATGGTGTCGTTGGCGAGGGTCAGGACGATGCCCTTGGCGTAGGAGTTGTTAGCGACCTCGTAGCGAGCGCGATTCCGGAGGACACGCCGCACTTCGGGGTTGATCGCGGCGTTGGGCGAGAGGCCGTCCGCATTCGCCCAATGCTTACGGTTCTCCGGCGTGGTCTTGGCCGAGTCGAACTTGGCGACGACCAAACGACGGCCGCCGCGCGATCCGCCTCCGTGCGGAGCACGCGACGCCGCCGGGGAGGGAGAGGCGGTCTGCGTCCCGCGACCGACCCGGCTCATGATGTTGGCGATGGCTTTCAGCATGGGCGGGTCAGACAGAACCGGGGGGGACGATCTTGGCGAACTTGATGCCGAGGCCGGGCTTCCTCGCGGCGGCCTTGGACGCGAGGTAGCGGTCGGCCTCGATCTGGTCCTTAAGCGGGTGCTGCTCGACGGACTGGCCGTCGACAGAGGCCTTGGCGGGCTGCAACGCGTTGTCGCGTAGGCCCTGGTCAAGATCGCCGGGGTTGGGAGTGGGGTCGGGCACACCCATACCCCTCTGCGTCTAACCGGCGTTCGTCGCGCAAGTGGTTCGAATCGCTGCCAGTTGGGCTACCGGTAGAACCTATCGATGGCCTATTCACGATCCCGGAGCCATTGCGGCCCCCGCAACGGGTTAAATTCCAGACGGGCGTGTATTTTCCTTGAGTTGTACGACTGATAGTCGATACTATTACACATCATGTCCGCCAAGGCTCCAACCGATCTCGCGCTCACCCTGGCCACCCGCCTTGGCGTGCTCAGGGTGCGCGACGCAACGGCTCACGGCATTCACCCGGAGGTCCTGCGCAGGCTGGTGGCCGCGGGGAAAATGATCAAGACCGGGCGGGGGATGTATGCGGCGGCGGTGACCGATGCGTCCGAGCATGTCAGTCTGGCACACGCGGCGGCAAGGGTTCCCCACGGCGTAGTCTGCCTGCTCTCGGCACTGGCCTATCACGGGATCGGCACCCAGATGCCGCACGAGGTCTGGATGATGATCGATCGGCGGGCGCACAAGCCCAAGGTCGACCAACCGCCGATGCGATTCGTCCTGGCGTCGGGTGCGACCCTCAAGGACGGTATCCATAAAGTCACGATCGACGGACGTGCTGTGCGGGTATTCGATCTCGCAAAGACCGTCGTCGACTGCTTCAGGTATCGACGGCACGTCGGCCTCGAGGTCGCGCTCGAGGCGCTGCGAGAATCGCTCCGCGGCCGACGGTGCAAGCCCGCCGACATCGATCGGTACGCCACGCTGTGCGGAGTGGCGACGGTCGTCCGCCCATACCTGGAGGCGATGGCATGACAACGCCCACGCCCGACGGGCTTGCCCGATCGATCAAGCAGCGGCTGATGAACCTCTCCAAGCAGCGCGGAGAGGTGTTCAACATCGTGCTCATGCGTTTCGCGGCAGAGAGGCTGCTGTACCGTCTCAGCCGCAGCCCGCACTGCCAGCAGTTCGTCCTCAAGGGCGCGATGCTCTTTGCGATCTGGGCTGACAAGCCGCACCGGCCCACGCAGGACGTCGACCTGCTCGGGTTCGGCTCACCGGAGGCCGATCGGCTCGTCGGCATCTTCCGGGATGTGTGCGAGATCTCCGTCGAGCCTGACGGCCTGGTGTTCGACGCGAGTTCAGTCGCCGCCGAGGCGGTCCGAGAAGACGCGGTCTACGACGGGCTGCGCATCCGTCTTCTTGCTCGGCTCGGGACGGCGCGGATTCCTCTACAGATCGATGTCGGGTTTGGTGATGTGATCACCCCCGAGGCACGAGAACTCGTGCTCGGGCCGATGCTCGAACTGCCCCCCGCGCAGATACGGACATACCCACCGGAAACCGTGATCGCGGAGAAGTTCGACGCGATCGTTACGCTGGGGATGGCCAACAGCCGGATGAAGGACTATTTCGACCTCTGGACGATGAGCCGGACCATGTCCTTTGAATACCTGATGCTGAGGAAGGCCGTGCTGGCCACCGCGGAGCGCCGGAAGACCCAGGTTCCAGACACCCTGCCCGTCGGACTCAGCGATCAGTTCGGGGCCGACGCATCCAAGCAGGCTCAGTGGAGCGCGTTTATTCGCAAGCTCGGGGAAGACCAGGCCGCTCCACCTCTGCCCGACCTGATCCGCCGGCTCGCGGCGTTTCTGCTGCCGCTCATTCAAGCGAGCACAACGACCCTGAAGCAGTGGCCGCCGGGTGGACCTTGGCGAGCAACCACATGATTGCATCGACGGGCTGCGGTCCTCAAGCCCCGAGCCGCTCGCTTGTCGTTACGCGGCGACCACAATGGCGACACTCGCGTCGCTGGCGGATTGTCCCCCATGGAGTCGCTCGGGTGTAGAGCACCTCGAAGTGCCGGCGACCGCACGAGGGACACTCCAGCCCTTTAGGCTTGGAAGTGGACTGGGGCTTGGCGGGTTCCGGGTGCTTCATCGAAGCCGCTCCTTGAGCGCTGAGAGTTTGATCCTCTGCCTCACAGCTACCTTGTGGTCGGTCCCAAACAGCACCGCGCCTTGCATGGAAGCGGCGACCGCGCAGCCAACCAAGCCGTCCAGCCAGTGGTTGTCGAGGCCCTCGACCCGGAGCCTCCACTCGTCCACCGTGCGGCCCCGGCCCTCTGTCCGCACGCGGTACTCGCTGGTGAGGTGTTCCGACAACAGACGGTGTGGCTCGGGTTTCTGGCCGAACAACGAGAGGCCTCCAGGATCGCCCATGGGCACCGCCAGCCTCGCGTGCACAAAAGACTTCCAGTAGTTCGTGTCGAACAGGACGTGCCGCACCGACCGCTTCCCGGTCACGATCGGTACGCGCCAGTTCAGTCCGACCCGCTCGCCGCGTTTGCGCTTGTAGTCACTAAAGGGGAGGCTGCTCGCGCCGACATACCTGCCGTGGCTGGGTGTCAGCACGCTCGCGTGCGGGCTCTGGCGACAGAACTGATAGACCACGTCCGTCGACGAACCCCAGTTGGCGTCGATCAGGCATCGGTCGATCCGCACCATCGCGCCGTCGTCGCGCCGCCATTCGCGAGCAACCGTCGCCTCGATGAGCCGCTCCAGGCCGCCGTAGATCGCGCCTTCGACGCCGGCGCGGGGCGACGCAGCCGCAAGCGTCCGGCGCACATCCCGAAGCGTGAAGTACGCCTGCTTCTGGTCCGGCTCGGTGCCATAGTCGATGATGTGCCCCGTGAAGTCGTCTTCCCATGCGGCTACGAGGTAGAACAGTGCCTTGCCCTGCACGTCAACGAACATCGTCAGGTGTGAGCACCCGAGTGGGACAAGCCCGCGGGCGTGCCCGTTCACCTTCGCTGCGATCTGGTCGGCGCTCAGAAGGTCGTCGGCGACCTCGACCTCCGGGAGCGGTTCGTTCTGATACTCGGCAAAGAAGGCCGCCTCGTTCTGCAGCCGCAGGTTCATGGCGTGCTGCACCGCCGACAACTCGTCGTGGTTGAACCGCTCCGGCCAGGCGATGACCGCTCCCTCATCCATCGCCGTCCGGTGCTTGCCGTAGAACCCCGTGGCATCAATGCTCCCGCGATCGGCGCGAAGCCCCTCGGCCCGCACGCGGGCGTACTCGGCCCAGAGCTTCTCGCTCTTGGGGAACGAATAGACCATCTTGGTCCGCTCGCCCTGCCATTGCGGGTGCTTGTCGCGGTCGAGAATGCGGTCCGCCAGATCGTCTGGGCGGACCACCGTTAGCGTCATCAGGCCGGCGATCTTCCGTCCGGGCCCGGCCATGCCCAGGATCGCGCCCGCGAGAATGCGCTCTCGGTTGGCGCACTGCGAAGGAGAGCGGGCGCTCTCGTCGGTCTGCGGGTCGTCGATCAGTACGAGCGACGGTCGAACGCTCACGCCATCGACACGCTTGTGCTTCATGCCACGGATACGGCCCGTGATCCCCGCGACACGGATGATCGCCCCCGACGCCACAGACCCAGCGATCGTCGGGAGCACGATCTCTCGGGCGGTCCACCCAATGTGGGTCTGCTTGCCTTGGTAGAGCTGCCCTGAAGCCCGCTGGTGGATGCCTTCGAGCGAACGGATCGGATGGCAGACCTCTGGGAAGTCGCCGCCGAGGATCTCGCTGTTCTCCAGCTCCGCCTTGATCGAGTCGAGCATCCCGGCCGCGTGCTCCTCGTCCGATCCCACGAGCGCCACGAACTCCCGGTGCCCGTACACCAACGCCCACAGACACGCAATCTCGCAGAGCGAGGTCTTGCCTGAGCCGCGCGGCATCGCCATCGCAAACAGCCCGCCCTCGAGCACCGCCTGTTCGATCTTGGCGATGACCTTGAGATGGTCGTCCGACCACTTGAGGTGGAACGTCTGCGGGAAGTACGCCTCGCAGAAGTACCGGAAGTCCCGCGCGGCTCGATCTCGCCTGGCCGGGTCCGCAACCGACGGCAGATCACCAATGTCCCGTCCCGACAGCGACAGCATCGCGTTGCGGAGCCGAGCACGCTCCTTCATCGCGTCGTAACCCGTCAGACCTTCGGGCGCATTGGCAGCATCGGCGATCGCCTCGTGCCGCGTGGTCGCCAGCCACGCCACGTATCGGAACAGATCAACCTTGCCCGC
>JBKDDT010000025.1:0-9724 GCA_046339895.1 bacterium
TTTATATGCGCACCCCCCCGCCCACGCCACCACATACACAAACAATCGCCCCACAACTTTGTTATGTAATAAACCGGCCGGGGGTTTCCCCCGGGTGGGGGGGGTTCCCCGCCCGCGCCACCCCCCACACCCCCCAGGACCACCCCCATGCCCTCCCTCGACGTCGTCTCCCGCTTCAACTTCCCCGAACTCGACAACGCCCTGAACAACACCAAAAAAGCCATCGCCGCCCGCTTTGACTTCCGCGGCGCAACCGCCGAGATCACCGTCGACCGCAAGGAAAAGACCATCAAGTTCGTCGCCGATGACGGTGCCAAACTCCGCGGCATCCGCGAGATGTTCGAGTCCGCCGCACACCGCCGAGGCCTCGATATCGCCGCCTTCAAGTGGGGCCAGAACCTCCCGGCCCTGGCCGGCAAACTCAAGTGCGAGGTCAAAATCCAAGACGGCATCGAGCAAGAAACCGCCAAGGCGATCGTCAAGGTCATCAAAGACAGCAAACTCAAAGTCCAAGCCGCTATCCAGGGCGAAGAGCTCCGCGTCACCGGCAAGCAGATCGACGACCTCCAAGCCGTCATCAAACTCCTCAACGCCGCAAACCTCGGCCTGCCCCTCCAATACGTCAACATGAAAAGCTAACCCGCTCCTGGGTACCCCATCCTGGGTACCCCATCCCGGGTACCCCGTCCTGGGTACCCCGTCCTGGGTACCCCGGACCTCCGGGCCGGGCGTCTTGAATCGATATGGATCGCGGTTGTTTCTCGTGCTGAACCCCTCTCCCGAGGGGATAGACAGGGGTGGGGCTATCCACTTCGCAAGCACAAAATGCAGCGTTGATCAGTGCGAGATCAATCCAGCGCAGCCGACGGATACTCCCGGCCCGGAGGTC
Organism: bacterium; assembly: GCA_046339895.1. Classification (GTDB taxonomy): domain Bacteria; phylum Planctomycetota; class Phycisphaerae; order Phycisphaerales; family UBA1924; genus JAJTGZ01. The sequence continues at coordinate 890 of JBKDDT010000025.1, forward strand.
CGGGCTACCCAGAGCCCCCCCTCAAACCAACCCCGTCGTCGGCACCGCCGGGAACCCAAGATCATCACCCACCCAACCCCGCGCATCGAGCAGCGCATGCCCTAGCCCCGCGATCATTGCCGCGTTGTCAAGGCACAACCCAACCCCCGGCAGCCGCAACTCCAACCCCTCTTGCTTCGCAAGCAGCACCAACTCACGCCGAAGCCTTGAGTTGGCGCTCACACCCCCACCGACCAACAACCCCCTGCACCCCGGGTGCTGCGCAATCGCACGCCGAACCTTCAGCACCACCGCACCCACCGCCGCCCGCTGAAAACTCGCCGCCAAGTCCGCCGCACTCGGCGGCACGTGCACCCCACGCACGTCCGACCGCGCGTTGGGAACCCCGCGCAGCGCATACAACGCCGCCGTCTTCAGCCCACTAAACGAAAAATCCAGAGACCCAGCCGACAACCTCGACACCGGAAACTCGATCGCGTTCTCATCGCCACGCTGCGCAAGCCTGTCCACCTCCGGCCCACCCGGGAACCCCAGCCCGAGCATGTTGGCGAGTTTGTCATACGCCTCGCCGATCGCGTCGTCGATCGTCCCCCCAAGCCGGCGCACACCCTCAGCCGACTCCATGTGATAGAGCGACGTGTGCCCGCCAGACACCACCAGCCCAAGAGCCGGGAACCCGGGCAAACCACCCCCACCACCCTCATCCATACACCCCGCAAACAAGTGCGCATGCACATGGTCCACCCCCAAACACGGCACGCCCAACCCCCACGCCAACCCCTTCGCCGCTGAAACCCCCACCAGCAGCGACCCGATCAACCCAGGCCGATTCCCCACGGCCACACCCTGAACCTCACCCAACCCCACACCCGCACCACGCAACGCCTCACGCACCACCCCCAGCACACGCTCAGCATGCGCCCGGCTGGCAATCTCAGGCACCACACCCCGATACTCCGCGTGCAACTCGTGCTGGCTGGCGATCACGTTCGACAAAACCACCCGCCCGCGCACCACCGCCGCGGCCGTCTCATCGCACGACGTCTCAATCCCCAAAATCACGCGCTCCAAGCCCATCAAACGACCATATCCCACCACCAACCATCAACCCAACCCTATAAATACCCTAACAAATCATATTTGCATACGTCCGGATGAACGGATATATTACCCCGTCCCACCATTCGGTCGATCTCACTGCACCCAACCATTCCCCCACAGGGGCGAAGCATGCACATCCGCGACATCTTCGCACGCCACCCCACCACCTTCAGTTTCGAGTTCTTCCCACCGAAGTCCGCAGACGCCGCTGAGGTCCTCTATCAGGCCATCCTCGAGCTGCAAACCCTCCGCCCAAGCTACGTCAGTGTCACCTACGGCGCAGGGGGCAGCACACGCGAGCTCACACACGACCTCGTCGTCCGACTCAAAGAACAGACCCCGATGGACCCCGTCCCGCACCTCACCTGTGTCGGGCACACCCAAGACGAGATCAACGCCATCCTCACACGCTACGCACAGGCCGGCGTCTCCAACATCCTCGCCCTCGGCGGGGACCTCCCCCGCTCCATGCCCGACCACGACCGCACCAAAGACGCCTTCCGATACGCCGCTCAACTCGTCGCGCACATCAAGGCCTTCAACAACTCCCACGCCCACCCCGACAAACGCGGCTTCGGCATCTGCGTCGCAGGCTACCCCGAGGGCCACCCGGGCACGCCCAACCGCGTCCGCGAGATGGACTACCTCAAGGCCAAGGTCGACGCCGGTGCCGACTGGATCTGCACTCAGCTCTTCTTCGACAACCGCGACTTCTACGACTTCCGCGACCGCTGCACCCTCGCGGGGATCAACGTCCCCATCGTCGCAGGGATCATGCCCGTCTCGAGCATCAAGGGGATGCTCAGCATGGCCGATATGGCCCTGGGCACACGCTTGCCCGCCCCACTGCTCCGCGCCATCAACCGCACCCCAGGCGACCCCGACAGCGTCCGCCGCGTCGGCGTCCACTGGGCCACCGAACAATGCCGAGACCTCCTGGACAACAACGTCCGCGGCATCCACTTCTACACCCTCAACAAAAGCACCGCCACACGAGAAATCTACACCACCCTCGGCGTCCACAGACCAGAATAACTTGGCGTCTACAGACCAGACTAACACCCCCACCCCTCCCCGGCCCCAACGGGGCCAAGGGCTGTAGCCTCGGGAGCAAAAAACTCCCCCCTCAAACCTCCCCCAACTCCCCCCGCAGCAGCGCCGCCGCCTGCGCCTCCCCCTCCGACGAGTGCAGCCCGAACGCCCGGTGCACGCACCGCACCGCCCGCTGCCCATCCCCCTCGCGCACCACCACAGATATCCGAATCTCGCTGGTTGTGATGTTCTCGACCAATATCTTCTCCTCCGCCAGCGCTGCGAACATCATCGCCGCCACACCCGAGCTGCTCCGCATCCCCGCGCCGACCGCCGAGACCGTGCTGAGCCCACCATCGGCCCGAAGGCTCTGCGCCCCGACCAGCGGCGCAACGCCCTGCAAAATCGCATTGACCTCCGGCAGGTCCTTCTTATCCAGCGTAAACGTCAGGTTGATCGTCCCCGGGCCGTCGTCCTCCTGGATGATGTCATCGACCGGAATATGCGCCGCGGCAATCGGCGAGAAGACCTTCGCCTGCACACCCGCCGTGTTCTGCACCCCGCGCAGCGAGATGCGACCAACGCCACCCTTGAGCACCACGCTCGAAACAACCCGCGCTTCCATCGAACCCTCCTCGCTGAGAACCACCGTCCCCCGCTGCCCATCACCTGCCCGCTGGCTGTGCAGCACCCGCACCGGCACGTCAAACTTACGCGCCAGCTCCACCGCCCGCGGGTGGATCACCTGCGAGCCGAGGCTTGCCGCCTCGAGCATCTCCTCATAAAACACCACCGGCCGCAGCCTCGCCTCGGGCACCAACCTCGGGTCGGCGGTGAACACCCCATCAACATCCTTATAAATCTCGCACTCACCCTTGAACCGCGCCGCCAGCGCAACCGCCGTCGTGTCGCTCCCGCCCCGCCCCAGCGTCGTTACGTCCCCCTGCTCAGTCACCCCCTGAAACCCGCAGACCACCGGCACAACCCCCTGGCCCAGCAACTGCTCCACACGATCACCACCGACTTCCCTGATCGACGCCCTGCCGTGCACGTGATCGGTCTTGATACCCGCCTGCAACCCCGTCAAACTCACCGCCGGCACGCCCAGCCCACGCAGCGTCATCGCCATCATCGCGCACGAAACCTGCTCGCCCGTCGCCAAGAGCTGGTCCATCTCGCGCTTGTCATGGCCTATGTCCCCCAGCGTGTCGGCCAGGCCCAGCAGATCATCTGTCGAGTCCCCCATCGCGCTGACGACCAGGATCACCCGCCGGCCCGCCCCACGCGCACGCACCGCGTGCCCGGCTGATTGCCGCAGCTTCCCCGCATCGCCGACCGATGTCCCACCAAACTTCTGAACAACTGTTTGCACGCCCATCGCTCCTGCCTGCGCACACAACCACACCCGCGCCCGGCCAACACCGGTGTATGCGCACACTCACCGCCCCGCCGACGACCCCGCCCACGAATCCAGCACCGCCGAGTCGATCCCTGCAACCTTCCCAACCAGCCCCCCGTGCTGCAACATCGGCACCCACCGCCGGCAACCGGTGCACGTGCCGCATATCCGACCACCCGACTGCGCCTGCGACGGGCACCACCGCGCCAGCCCAACAGGCGCGTCGATATCCGCCGCAAGTTCGATCAACTGCCGATCCGTCAGGTCCAGCATCGGCGTCTCGATAACCAGCCCGGGCCCCGTCGAATCGACCGACAGCAACCTCGCCGTCAGCAGCGCACGGTCCGTCGCCATCACGCCCTCACTGACGCGCACATCGTCGTACAACTCACCCCCAAGCTGGATCGGCCACACCAGCCGCTCGGACCGCCGGGCCAGCGTCGCCTCGCCCGCGCTGAGCAGCATCGCACTCGCCTCCAGCCCCCGGCTGGCCACGGGCACCTGCCCCTGAATAATCTCGGCAAACTGCGCCGTCTCGGCCAACCGCTCAGCCGCACGCATGCTCACCACGTCCAGCGCCCCCGCCACCCACAGCGACGACCGCTCACCCCCAACGCTCGCCCGGCACACACCCTCCAGCCAGCACGCCACCACGCAAGCGATCGTCCCGTCATAGACCACCACGCTCTGCGCACGCTGCATGCTCGCCGTACTCATGCTCGCATAATCGGCCACCACCGCGCACAAACTGCACATTCACCACCCACGGGTGAATATCCTTCTTTCCCTATGCGCAACCTCCTCGCAACGCTCCTGATCCTGCCCACCTGCATCCTCGTGCCGGCACACGCCCAACAACCACCCCCGGCACCCACAACCCCGGGCCTCATCCAGTACCCCTCCCTCACCCCCGACGGGCAGGCCCTCGTCTTCAGCTGGCTCGGCGACCTCTGGCTCGCGCCCGCCGAGGGGGGCAACGCCACACGCATCACCTCACACCCCGCCGACGAACGCCGTGCCATCTTCTCACCCGACGGCAAATCCCTCGCCTTCGAGTCCGAACGCGACGGCGCACGCAACCTCTACCTCATGCCCATCGCTCCCACTACCTCCACCACCCCCAACCAAGCAGGCCCGATCACACGCATCACCACCAGCGACCGACCACAATCACTCTCGGGCTGGTCCCCAGCCGGCGACGCCATCCTCTTCTCTGAACCCAACGTCGGCCTCCAGCGCGCCGCCCGCATGCTCGCCGTCCCCATCAAGGACGGGCACCCGGCCTCACCACCCGCCCCCATCACCGCCGCCTTCGGCAGCTACCCACGGCCAACCCCAGACGCCGCAGGCATCGTCTTCACACGCCGGCACCCCGAGTTCAACCGACCACGCTACAAAGGCTCGGCTTCCTCAGACCTCTGGCACCTCAACACCACCACCAAACAGTTCACACAGATCACCGCCACCCCAGGCACCGACGCCGACGCTTATCCCATGCACGACGGCACCGTCGTCTTCCTCTCCACACGCGACGGCACCGCCAATATCTGGCGCGCCAACATCGACGGCACCAACCCCCAACCCCTCACACGCTTTGCACCCACATCCACAAACCTCACCATCGCCCACGGCGTGCGCGACCTCTCCGTCAACCCCGCCGCCAACAAGGCCGTCTTTCTCCTCTTCGACCAGCTCATGACCCTAAACCTCGCACACAGCGACGCCCAGCCCACCCCCATCACCATCACCGCCGCACCAGACGCGCAGAACAACGAGAAAACACGCATCAACCTCGCCCGCGAAACCACCGAGGCACTCATCAGCCCCGACGGCAAAGCCATCGCCCAGATCGCCCGCGGCGAGGTCTTCGTCCGCAGCACCGACGAGAACTGGCCCACACGCCGAGTGACAAACACCCCAGGCCGAGAACGCGAACTCGCCTGGTCCCCCGATGGTCGCGTCCTCTGGTTCACCACCGACCAGGCGGGCACCAACCACCCCTCCTACGCCACCGTAACGCTCACACGCGAAGACCTCGACGAAAAACCCAAGCCCGACCCGACAGCAGACAAAAAAGACGACCCCAAAGAAGACAAGAAAGACGAAGCAAAGGACGACAAAAAACCCGACGACGAGCCGGGCACAAACCCCACGGCCGATAAACCCGCCGACGCACCAACCAAAAAAACAACGAAAGATAAAAAGCCCGACCCCGGCAAACGCTGGGCCGAGGCCGTCGCCTTCGATATCCAAACACTGGACACCTCCTTCATACCCCCCGGCAAAAACGACGGCGTCATGGGCATGGAACTCACCAACCCCATCCCCTCACCCGACGGTCGATCACTCCTGCTCACACGCGGCCTCGGCGACCTCATCCTCATCGACCTGGTCAACAAGTCCGCACGCGTCCTCCTCGAAGGATGGTCCCAAGCCGATGCACAGTGGGCCGCCGACTCACGCCACATCGTCTTTGCTCGCGAAGACCTCGACTTCAACAGCGACATCTTCCTGCTCGACACCGCCCCCACCCCCCCCGGCACACCCACCCCCGCGCCCATCAACCTCACGCAGCACCCCGACTCGGACGATTCCCCACGCCTCTCCGCCGACGGCAAAGTCCTCATCTTCCGATCCGACCGCGCAGGTGAGAACGGCGACTTTGGCATCTACGCCATCAACCTCGATCCAGCCCTGGACAGCCTCCTTCCCTACGAACTCGATGACTATTACAAAAAACAATCCACCGCCGCAAAGGCACGCAAACCGATCGACCCCGTCCTCTGGGACAACCCCGACTGGACGGCCAAGGACCTCGCCAAAGAGGCCTCCAAAGCCCCCAAGCCCCTGACATTCGACGTTGCCGACGCCTATCTCCGCGTCCGCCGGATCAACGTCCCAGGCACCCGCGTCGGCGCCGTCCTGGCCACCCCCGCCGCCGACCGCATCATCTTCACCCAAGCCCCCGACGGGCCACCCCCGGCCGAGGGCACACTCGCCTCCATCTCCTACAAAGCAGACGACCGCAAGCCCATCACCACCGGCCTGCTCCGCTCGATCACACTCTCCAACACCGGCGAACGCGTCGCCTTCATCAAGGCCGGCCAGGCCAGCGCAGCGCCAACCCTCGGCGGCAAGATCGAGCCCCTCACCATCGACGCCCCCATCACGCTCGACCTCAACGCGCAAGCACGCCAAAAGTTCCTCGAAGCCGCTCGCATCATCGGCAAAGGCTTTTATCACAACACTCTCAAGGGCCTGGACTGGCCGGCCCTCACCGCTCGCTACCTCCCCCTGGCGCTGACCACTCGCACAAACAACGAGTTCGACCGCGTCTTCTCGATGCTCCTGGGCGAGCTTGACGCCTCGCACATGGGCATCTACGGGCCCGACAACTTCACCCCACCACCGCTGGCCATCGGGTACCTCGGCGTGGACACCAAACCGGCCGAGTCGGGCCTGACCGTCGCCCGCATCCTCGCCGACGGCCCAGCCGCCGTACACCCCAAAGGCCCACGCCCCGGCGACACCATCACCTCCATCAACGCCGAACCCACCGCCGGGCGCGACTTGCAAACACTCCTCATCGCCAGGGCTGAGCGCGAAACACTCCTGACCTACACACGCCCGGGCGTTGAAAAACCCATCACCATCATCATCACACCCACCACCTCAGCCGAACACGCCGACCTCCGATACAAGCAAGAAGTCCGCGACCGCAGAGAAACCGTCAACAAACTCTCCAACGGCAAGATCGGCTACCTCCACGTCCGTGGCATGAGCCAGCCCTCCGTACGCGACTTCGAACGCGACCTCTTCGCCGCCGCCAGCGGCAAGGACGCCCTCATCATCGATGTCCGCGACAACGGCGGGGGCTCAACCGCCGACATCCTCCTCGCCTCGCTCACCGCACCAGTGCACGCCAAAACCCAGCCCCGCGGCGTTGACCCAAGCACCATACCCCCCGACACCTACCCGCGCGACCGTCGCCTCATCTACTCCTTCGCACGCCCCATCATCGTCCTCATTAACGAAAACTCCTACTCTAACGCCGAAATCTTCGCCCACGCCATCCAGACCATCAAACGCGGCAAACTCGTCGGCACGCCCACCTACGGCGGCGTCATCTCCACCGGCAGCACAACCCTCATCGACGGCACCACGCTCCGCACCCCGTTCCGCGGCTGGATACTCCCCGACGGACGCGACCAAGACGCCAACGGCGCACAGCCCGATATCAACGTCCCCTCCCTCCCACAGGACGAAACCCTCGGCAACGACGCGCAGCTCAAAGCCGCCGTGCAGGACTTGCTCGAAACCATCCGTTGATCTTCCCCCTCACCGCACCAGAAAGACCAGCACCGCAAGGTCATACGCCGCGTGCGTGCCCACAACGATCCCGAACCCACGCCACAGGTAGAGCACCGCAAAGAACGCCCCTGCGATGACGAAGAAAAACACCTTCCCCCAAAGCACCGCGCCAAAGAACAACCCAACCTCACCCCGCCAAAGCAGCCCCAACCAGTCCAAGAGCCCCACCCCGCGACCGTTCAACGCCAGCACGTCGTGGTAAAACGCGAACGCCACCGCCGTGATCGCGATCGACAGCACCGTCGGCCAGATCGGCCGCAGCCGCAGCCACGTGCACAGCAGCGGGTGCAACAAAGCGTGGCAGATCGCCAGCCCCGCCAACCGAAAGACCAACTCCTCATAAATCCCCGCGCCCAGCGAGACCGTCGCCCGCGCAGGCCAGGGCATCGCCAGCAAACCCTCGGCACCACCCACCGCCGCCAGACCCCCACCACGCGAGTGCCCCAGCACCGCCGCAAAGACCAACAACGGCATCGCCCACAATGCCGATTCCAAGAGCATCGCCACCTGCACCATCGGGCGAAACTGCCACCGGTCCTTGACCACCACATGCCAGATCAGCAGCACCAGCAACACCGTAACGCCCGGCACCAGCAACCCCAGCACGCCGAGGTTCTCAAAGAAGACCCGCAGCAGGTTCTCCGCACGCACCGTCGTCTTGATCCCACGGTCAAGATCGTGCAGATAAAACACCGAACCGATCTCATAGAGCACCACCAGCGGGAGCAAAAACAAAAACGCCTGCAACGGCCGAGCGCTCAGGAACCAGTACTCCTCACGGGCGCGGCGCCGGCGCGCGCCCCCCCCCCCCGCCCCCCCCCCGGCACCACCCACCCGCGCCACACCAGACGCCGAGGTTCTCCCCATCGAGATCGCCCGCCTGCTCGGCGACCTCAAGTGCACCGATATCGTCATCCTTGACGTCCGCAAAC
>JBKDDT010000026.1:0-10125 GCA_046339895.1 bacterium
ATCGTCGCCCACCAGATCGAGCGCCTGTGGAAACAGGCGGAGCCTGCGTAGCAACAAGCCGCAAGGAGACCGACCATGACAGAAGCGTTCTTCACTCCCGGCCGCGTGGTGATGATGATCTTTGTTCTGCTTTTTTTGCTGTTTCCCCTCGCCTTCGCGGCGCTCGTGCCCAGCCGGGCGAGCAGCGAGCCGGCCCGGCTGGCCGTGCGTGGGCGGTTGGTGATGCTCACGCTTGCGACGCTCGTGCTGCTGGGAGTCTGGATCGGTCTGCTCGTCGCTGGGCTGCAGTCTCCGGGCGTGATGGGCATTGCAAGAGTCTGGTGGGTGTGGTTTTTTCTGTTGTGGTTCCTTCTCGCGTGGCCCACCGTTGCTCTCAAGCGACCTGACTGGGCTTCCAACGTCCATCAGCCTGCATCGCCCGGCGGTTCTGCCCAGCGCCCGGCTGATGTCCGCTGCGCATCGCTCATCAACCGCGAGCGTCGAAACCCGATCGCCCCTTGGATGTGGGCGATTCCAGCCGTTATCTTCCTGCTTGCACTCGCAGCGATCGCGGCCCGCGGGCTGCAACCCTTCCCGATGGGAACAGATTCTGGTAGCGCGGCCCCGGCCAGCCAGGCAGAGCCTTGGTCTTTGACCGAGTTCGGCAACAACGGGCGGTCGCGCTGGGTGCTGATACTCAGTATCTACGCGGCGGTCTTTCTGCCCCTGCTGATGATGCTCCCATGGATGCTGCGCCGGGCGCTGCTTGAGCCGGAGCCGATGGACACGAGGGGTTCCGCCGAGCTTACTGCGTTGTACAATCGGCAACGCCGAACGCGGGTGCTGGGACTTTTCTGGATTTCAGGCGTACTGGCTCCTGCTGCGGTGGGCGTGGTGCATGCCCTGCTCGTCTGGTTTCCCAACGATGGCAGGCTGTGGGGCCTTATCGGCAGCATCGGAGGAACGGCGCTCGGCATCGGCGGCGGGGTCTTCGGCATATGGATGACCGTCGAGCGGGGGAAGATCGCAAAGCTAAAGGCTCGGCTAGAACAAGAACCATCAATGCCATGACGATCTGGGCCTGGCACTGGCGCATCACCAGGCCCAGCTTGACACCCCCCGAGCCCGCCATCCTCCCGGCGTGGGGTTGCTCCGGGGGTAGATAGAGAGAACAACAAAGAGATCCTTGCTGTTGTAATACAGGTGGGTGTCGGCATGTGCACAGCCGGGGGCGGATCGGCGTTTGACTCGGTAAAGATCGTGTAAAGAGGGGGGTCGGGGGTGTTGGTAAACCTGTGGATAACCGTTGGCTCCGGGTTGTCGTCAGCGCGCCCCTGGCGGTTGGGACTGCCCGCGTAGGGGGCTTTGCCGACGGCAGCCGAGCGGTTGTGCACAGGTTGTTTGCATACTTTCCAGGCAAGTTACGACAGGTTGGGCACAGGTGGATTGGGGAGGAATGGGGGAGTGTGTGTCGGTTGCGGGGGTCTGCCTGGGGTGGGCTTGACTTTGGATAAACCCATCGCTGGGCAATTGTGGACAACCGGTGGAAAACTCCAAATCCTGGCCCGAGCGTGTAGACTTATACGAACGCCCACCGATCGCCGGGCGTGGGACAGGGCATGGCGTGGTATGGTTGTGCTGGTTCGGTTCACCAAGTTCTTTGCAGGAGTTCACAATGGGTATCTTCGCGCGTCGTGGTCGTTTGCTCTCGGCCGGGCTGGTTGCTGGTGCGGGCCTGCTGGCCGGGGGGTTGATGGTGGGGTCGGGGGCCGGGACGCCGGCGACGGCTCAGAACGCCCCGGCTGCGCCGAGCGCGGGGGCGTTCACGGTTGACCCGGTGCATACGTCGGTGGTCTTCCGCGTCAAGCACATGAACGTGGCGTACTTCTGGGGCACCTTCGACAAGGCCGCGGGCTCGTTCCTGATCGACCCGGCAAATCCGGACAAGAGCACCATCGACCTGACGATCCAGGCCGGGAGTGTTGATAGCAACAACCCCGACCGCGACAAGCACCTGCTCGGGCCGGACTTCTTCAGCGCTAAAGAGTTCCCGACCATCACGTTCAAGAGCGCCAAGCTGACCAAGGCCTCAGGTGGGGAGAACTTCTTTGACCTAGCCGGGGATTTGACGTTCCGTGGGGTGACCAAGCCGGTGACTGTGCGCCTGGAGTTCACGGGCCAAGGCCCCGGCCGCGAGCCTGGCTCGACGCTGCAGGGCTTTGAGGCGCGATTCACCATCAAGCGCACAGATTTTGGGAACACGTACCTCGTCGGCAAAGGGTTGTCTGATGAGATCGACTTGGTTGTGGCCGTGGAAGGGGCGCGGAAGTAAGACATCTGGGTTCCCCGTGGCAGAGGCTTTTAACCACAGAGGCACAGAGGCACAGAGAATGCAGGGTTGTTAAGGGAGCAAAGAATCTAGCCCCCTGTAATCTCGGTGCCTCTGTACCTCTGTGGTTAAATGTGTTTGCTGTGCAGGCTGGAAGCCTGCACCACCGGGGAGAGGCAACCCCACCCCTGCCCCTGCCCTCGGGGGAGGGGTTATAAGATATTGTTATCTTCGGCGGAGGTCTTTGCGGAGGGCTTTGAGTGAGGCGCTCATCGCCGGGGGTCCGCCCTTGGAAAGCGCCGGTTTTTTGATTGATGGTGTGGGGATCGCCGTCGGCGTGGGTGCGGTGGTCCCTTGCGTGCCCAGGCGCCGGCGGAGGACGGCCAGGAGCGTCTGCGGTTCCAGGCCGGCGGGGTTGTCTGGGCGCAGATAAACCTCGGCGGTCTGGCCCGGCTCTTTGGGTGGGAGTGTTGTTACTTTCCAGCCGGTCGCGCTGATCGGCGCACCTTGCAGTGCCGCGGTTGTAGCGGCGGCGTTGGTGGTGCGCAAGAGGACGTCGCGGTCGCGCACGGCAATCCCTTTGATGCCGAGGTTTCGACCGGCGATACGCAGCGCGGCCAGGTCGAGCAGGCGTGCGGCAGGATCGGGGATCGAGCCATAGGCACCGGCTAAGTCCTGGTGGACCTTGGCCAGCTCCTCCTCGTTGCCACAGAGGGCGAGCCGGCGATAGGCCTCCAGGCGGCGCAGGTCGCTGGGGATGTAGGTGCGGGGGATCCACCCCGAGATGCCGATGTCGATGGTGGTTTGGCTCGGGCTTTCGGTCTGCTCGTGGTGCAGGTCTTTGACGGCACGGTCCAGCAGCCGGCAGTACATGTCGTACCCCACCGCGGCGATGTGCCCGGACTGCTCGGGGCCGAGGATGTTTCCCGCGCCGCGAATCTCCAGGTCGCGCATCGCGATCTTGAAGCCGGCGCCAAGCATCGAGAACTCTTCGAGCGCCTTGAGGCGCGCCTTGGCGTGGTCCTTGAGCGGGCGACCCTCGGGCAGCAGCAGGTAGCAGTAGCCGCGATGCTTGGAACGCCCAACCCGGCCGCGGAGTTGGTGCAGGTCGGCCAGGCCGAAGCGGTCGGCGTCCTCGAGGATGATCGTGTTGGCGCGGGGGATATCGATCCCCGACTCGATGATCGTGGTGCAGACGAGGATGTCCGCCTCCCCACGCACGAACGAGAGGATCACGCGCTCAAGCTCGGCATCGCCCATCTGCCCGTGCCCGACGGCGATGCGGGCGCCGGGGGCAAGGCGTTGCACATCGTCGGCGACGCTGAGGATGTCGTGCACGCGGTTGTGGACATAGAAAACCTGCCCCTGGCGGGCGAGTTCGCGGGTGATGATCTGCGTCAGACGGATCGGGTTCTTTGCAATGACCTCGGTAACCACGGCCCGGCGGTCCAGCGGTGGCGTTGTCAGGCTGCTGATGTCGCGCAGGCCCAGCATGCTCATGTGCAAAGTGCGCGGGATGGGCGTGGCGCTGAGTGTGAGGATGTCGGCCGTCAGGCGCAGGGCCAGCAGACGCTCCTTGTGCTCGACGCCAAAGCGCTGTTCCTCGTCGATGATGACCACGCCAAGATCGGCAAAGCGCACGTCCTTGGAGAGCAACCGGTGCGTGCCGATGATGATGTCGACCTTCCCCTGGGCAAGCTCGGCAAGAATCTCAGTTTCTTCGGCGCCGGTCTTGAAACGCGAGATGCTCTGGACCTCGAAGGGGTAGTCGGCCAGGCGGCCCTTGAACGTCCGCTCGTGCTGCTCGGCCAAGACGGTCGTCGGCACAAGCACCGCAACCTGCTTGCCCGCCTCGGCGGCCTTGAACGCGGCGCGGATCGCCAGCTCGGTTTTGCCAAAGCCCACGTCGCCACAGAGCAGCCGATCCATCGGGCGCGGGCTGGTCATGTCGCGCTTGATCTCGGCCATCGCCGCGAGCTGGTCGTCGGTCTCCTGATAGGCAAACTCGTCCTCAAACCGGCGTTGCCAGTCGGTGTCGGCTGGGTAGGTGATCCCCGGCAGCTGCGCGCGTGCGGCACGCACGCGCAGCAGCTCGGCGGCAAGCTCGCGCACCGATTCGCCGACGCGGTTCTTCTGATTCTTCCACCGTTCGCCCCCGAGTGTTGAGAGCGGCGGCTTGCCACGGAAGCCGCCGATGTACTTGTTGACCAGGTCGACCTTGGTCGCAGGCACATAGAGCTTGGCCCCACCGGCAAACTCAAGGACGAGGTGCTCGAGCGGCTCTTCTTGGCTTTGTGCGGTGGGGGTCAGGCCGGTCAGGCGGTCGTCGATGGTCCGTTTGACGTCGCGCGGCTGGAGCCAGACCAGGCCCGTGAAGCGCGCGATGCCGTGCTCCTGGTGCACGGCATAGTCGCCGACTTGCAGCTCCAGGAACGTGTCCATCGCACGCCCGGCACGCAGCCTCGGCCCACGACCATGCCGGCGTGCACTGAAGCGGTGCAAAAGCTCGGCGTAAGGCAAAAGCAGGTGCGTCAACGCCAGGCCGTTGACCTGGCCGGCTTCCCACGTGAAGCCCTGGTGGACGTACCGCAGCGCACCTGTGATGCGACCGGCAGCCCGCGGGGCAAACTCCGTGATGAGTTCGCCGAGGCGGTCGAGTTCACCCTGGCTTGTGCAAGTGATGATCGTCTGGCCCGCAGTGAGCATGGCGAGCTCGCCGACTTCGCCGACGGCCTGGGCGATGTCCTGGCTGAGCGCTGGCACGGGGCGCAGGGGCAGGTCGATGGCCCCGCCCGGGGCGATGCCGAGCGTGCCAGCCTCGATAGTGCACGCGGCGTTTTTGCCGAGGGCTGCCAGCACCGCTGGCGGGCCAAAGATTCCCGCGCTCTCGTGCACGCGCTCAAAGTAGCCACGCCCTTGCTCGGTGATCTCCAGCAGTTCGCTCAGCAGCACGATCGACCCGGCGGGCAGCAGCGAGGCGAGCTGGACGGTGTTCTTGTCGCTCTGAATCAGGTCCGCGCGCGCGCAAACCAGCTGCACGGAGTGGATTTGTCGATCCACGCCCATGCTGGCCAGGTCGATCTCGTGGAGTTTGTCGATCGTGTCCCCAAGAAAGTCGACCCGCACGGGCACGCCGCCAAGGGATGCGCCCGGCGAGTCCTGCGCGCTGCTCGCGCCGGCGTCGCCCGGGGGGAAGATATCGACGATCCCGCCACGCACGGCGAACTGGCCCGCCTCTTCGACCGTCGGCACGCGCGTATACCCCGCGGTGTCGAGCCAGCGTGCCAGCCCTGCCGGGCCGGACTTGAGCTCTTCGCCTGTGCGCAACACGCGGAGCAGACTGTCGAGGCTTGACAGCGCAGGCACGGCCTGCATGAGCGCGGCGATCGGCGCGACGAGCACCCCGCCCGGCGCGTCGGGCTGACGCCAACGCTCCAGCACACGCACCGTGCCAAGCCGCTCGGCCAGGGCATCCAGCGAGATCCCCGACTCGCCAGGGAGCACTTCGAGCGCGGGGAAGCGCTGCGCGGGGATGTTCAGCGAGCGCAGTTCGTCGTACGCGCAGTCGGCATCGTCGGTGTGCGCCAAGACCAGCACCAGCGTGCGCCCGGTGAGGGTATGCAATGCTGCCGTCAGGTACGTGCTGCTGGCGCCAACACTCCCCCGGCAAACAACACGCTTATCGCGCACGGCTAAGCCAGCCAGCTGCTGCACAAGCGGGTCTTGCAGGAGAACGTCAAGCACGCGCAAGGGTAGGGAGAGGTCATCGGAAATGGGCAATCGGCAATAGGCGTGGGTGGTGTTATGCGGCAACGCATGGACTGCCGCGCCTGTTGCCCATTGCCTAATCCCTTTTCCCGCTCCCCGCCCCACACGGCCAATAACTCCTCCCCAACGCGCACCGTCGGCACAGACGGGGAGAACACACGCCGGGGCCTGCTGGTCTGCTGCGGGCGCGCGGGCGGGTGGTCGATGCTTGCGGTCTTCACTGTTGATGGATCGTTGAACTGACCGGGGCCACCCATGCGCTCGCCGATGCAGACCGACAACCCACACGCACCAACGCCGGCCGGGGGTGCTCACGTTGAGGGCCTGGCGGCCATGAGCGTGGTGGTTGTCAGCAAGTCGTCTGCCGCGCTGGCTAAGGCCTGGTGGGATGGGCTTCTGGCACCGACGTGGCCCGGGCATATCAATGGTGCCGCTGGTGGGCGTGGTGCTGGCGGTGGTGCCCCGAGCCCGCAGTGGGTCTCGTGGGAGGCCGCGACGGTAGATAAGCAAGCCTTCGCAGCACTTGGCCGGGCCGATGTTGCGTGCGTGCTTGTTGACCCGAGTAGCCAGGATCGGGAGATACGCCGGGTGTGCGCGAGCGTCCGCGAGCACGCCGGGGGTGGCGTGTGCGTGCTCCCGGCCAGCCACGCGCACCTGGCGCCGGCCGTCGCCTCGATGGGCCTGCTCGTGCACCACGACGGACGCCCGCACGGGTGCCTCGGCTCGATGCTCATGGGCATGGCCGACCGACAGGGGCTTGTCCGCGAGTTGCAGACAGAACTCAAAGCACGCCAAGGGGCACAGCGGCAGGCACAGCAGCTCGTCAGCAAGGTTGACGGCGAACTGGTGCTGGCCGCCAAACTCCAGCGCGAGGTCATGCGCAGCGATGACCTGACCGTCCCAGGCATCAAGATCGGCATCCTCTACCGCCCGGCGTGGTACGTCTCCGGGGACGTCTACAAGTTCCTTCGCATCGACGAGAAGCACATCGGCGTCGTCCTCGCTGACGCCATGGGCCACGGCGTTTCGGCGGCGATGTACTCCATGCTCATCGCCAACAGCACCACCATGAAGCAGACCGGCACCCACAGCTACCGGCTTATCCCACCCTTTGAGTCGATGGAAAAACTCAACCACCTCCTCCTCCAGCCCGACTCTGAAACCACTCGCTTTGCTACCGCCGTCTGCGCACTGCTCAACACCAACACCGGCCAACTCCTCCTGGCCTCCGCCGGGCACCCGACCACGCTGGTCGTCGGCCCCACCGGCCACGCCACACGCATCGAAAGCACCGGCCCGGTGCTGGGCGTCTTTGACGACGCGACCTTCGGCCAGGAGATCGCAAACCTCGGCAAAGGGCAGATGCTGGCCCTCTACACCGATGGCATCGAGTGCGTCGTCGGCACGCACTGCGTCGAGGACTTCCTCATCCGCGCCATCCGCCACAGCGCAGGGGACCCAGCCTCGGCTATCGCCGACATCCAGAGCCAACTGGACAAGTCCCCAGGCTCGCTGGCCCCGCAGGACGACATGACCGTCCTGCTCATCGCCAGAGAGTAGAACTAGCCGATCCCGAAAATCGTTCTGGCTCCCGGTGGGGCAGGCTGGATGCTCCTGCCACCATCACCCATCAGAACCCACACCAAACCCCCGCAAGTCCGGCGGCTTCTGACCCTGCGACTTGGCCTCCAAGATCGCCAGCCTGGCAAGGTGCTTGGCAAACTCCTCATCTTCCCCCTGCAAGAGCGTGGGCAGCGAGGAGCGGAAGTCTGCCCGCTTGCACCAGTCGCGCATGAAATCTTCCCAGCTGTGCCACAGGCGTGCAGTTTCTTTGCTCATGCGATCGTCGTAGACAAGCAAATAGGCACGCTCGAAGAGGGCAACGAGGATGGAAAAGAACGCCGTCCGGCGTTCGAGCTGCTCTTCGGTCAGTTCTGACCCGTCGGCCCCCGGTGCCGGGGCCCGCAGCAGGCGCAGGTCGCTGTTCTCGATGACCAGGCGCATGAAGGCGGTGTACTCATCGCTGAGGCGCTGGTAGATTTCTTCCTGTTCGACCTGCCGCTGCTTGGTCTGCTCCAGGAGAAAGGCCGTGACGCCAAAGGGCAGGCCAAAGATCAGGGCGATATCGGCCACCACCCCCCAGGTTTCTGCGCTCGGGAACATGCCCAGAGCATACCGCCGGCAACACGGTGCCGCGCAAGCTTCCGGGCACGCACCCCGCGGGATAACCTACCGTCAATCCTCATGCACCTGGGCGTGCTCATCCCGGTCTACAACGAGGCCGGGCTGCTTGAACGGTCTATCGAACGCCTGCGCGCAACCCCGCCACCCGTTGACCACCTCGGCGAGCCTCTCCGGCGCACAGCCTTCCTGGTCGACGACGGCTCAACCGACGGGACGCGCAAATTGGTAGAGCAGGCCACCGGGTCCGGGGATGAATCGCTGGTCGTCCGCCCCATCCTGCACCAGAGCAACCGGGGCAAGGGTGCTGCGATCCGCACCGCGCTGGCCCAGGGCCTGCAAGCCGGGTGCGATGCGTTCATCCTCCACGACGCCGACCTGGAATATGACCCGGCCGACCACGCCCGGGTCCTCGCCCCGATCCTCGACGGGCGGGCCGACGCGGTGATCGGGTCCAGATTCCTCGGCGACACACACCGGGTGCTCTACTACTGGCACGCCGTGGCCAACCGGGGGATCACCCTGGCCAGCAATGTGCTGACGAACCTGAACCTGACGGACATCGAGTGCTGCCTTAAGGCCTTCACACGCCCCGTCGCGCAACAACTGCGCTTGCAGGAGGATCGGTTCGGCATCGAGCCGGAGTTGGTCGCCAAGATTGCCCGTTCGCGTCTGCCCGCGGCCGGTGGGGTGGCCCCTGCGCGGGTGTATGAGGTGGGGGTCAGTTATGCCGGGCGCACGTACGCGGAGGGGAAGAAGATCCGGTGGACGGACGGATTCTCGGCGTTGCGGTGCATTGTCTACTACAACCTGCTGACAAGTTAGCCCTCGGGCTGGAGTTGGCGTGTTGGCGGGCCGAAGGTGGTTATGCGGACACTCGTTGCCGCGTGGCTATCGGAGGGCTTTGGTATGTCCAGTCTGCATTCTCACCGACCCTTGCCCACCTCGCAGATCGAGGCGCGGCCGTTGAACTTTGAGCAGCTCCAGCTCGACCGCCGGCGAAGCCCGCGGAAGGCCTGCCAGGAGCAGGCCACGGCGATGTTCACCCACGGCGACGATCGCCTCGGCCTTGCCCGCCTCCTGCTGCGCGATGTCAGCCACACGGGCCTTGGCTGCCTGTGCGAAAAAGCCCTCGAACCGGGGACGAAACTCACCCTTACCACCCACGGCATCCCGATGCCCCACAAGGCCGGGACGGTGCTGCGGTGCACCATCACGCAGGAGGGGTTCCTGCTCGGGCTACGCTGGAACCGGACCCCCCAACCGACCCGGTAACTCCACTGACTTCCGCATGGTTGATCCCAAAGGCATCCTTCGCCCAGACCTGCAAGCCCGGGTGCTTGCACTCTCGGCTGCGGAGCGGGCCAGCGCCTCGGCAGCGATCGTTGAGCGTCTTGCGGGGCTGGAGATGGTGCACAAGGCCAAGAGCGTGCTCTGTTATTGCCCGATGCAAGGTGAGCCTGATATCTCGCCATTTGCGCAACAGTTGATCGCCTCGGGCGTGCAGGTCGCGGCACCGATGATCGACTGGAAAGCGCGGACGATGCAGGCGGGGTGTGTGCGGGACTGGCCCGGGGATTTGGTGCTCGGCAGCAAGGGCGTGCGCGTCCCGCGCCAAGGCTCGGCGGTGTTGCCGGCGGGGTCGATTGATGTCGTGCTTGTGCCGGGGGTGGCGTTTGACCGCACCGGTGGGCGCTTGGGGCGCGGGGGTGGGTTTTATGACCGCTACTTGGTGGGCGTGGAAGTACGCAGGCGTGTGGGGGTCTGCTTTGGGTGCCAGGTGGTGGAGCTGGTGCCGACGGCGGGGCATGATGCTCGGGTGGGGGTGGTGGTCAGTGCGGGGTGAGGGCGGGGGTGATAGAGCAGGG
>JBKDDT010000027.1:0-2678 GCA_046339895.1 bacterium
TGACTCAACGGCCTCGCGCGGCAAGCCCGCGATCTTGGCGTCGTTGAACGCCGCGGCAATCACGCCCTTGATGCGCTTGCGCTCCTGGGCCCTCGGGCCCCACGCCCGCTCGGTCGTCGCGATCACCACCGTGCCCCGCCCACGCACCGACGCAAGAAGCCCGGCATCGGTCAACTCCCGGTACGCCCGCGCAACCGTGTTAAGGTTGATGCCCAGGTCGGCGGCAAGCTGCCGAACGGGTGGCAGCTCATCCCCCTTGGCCAGCGCACCGGCGGCGATCAGGTGCCGCAGCCCGGCCACGATCTGGTCGTGAAAAGGGACCGGGCTGGAAAGTGAAATAGTGAGCACTCGTTTGATTGTATCATACACAGATACTATATCAAACCGCACGGGCTCGCGCCCTTGATCGCGGTTGATGCCCGGGACCCAGTCTCGACCCCCGTCTACCCACGGGCTCTGGCCCGGTCCTGGCACGCTTGGCACCAGACCGTCGTCCGGCCGGCGACGACCGCCGAGCGGAGGGCACGCCCGCACGTCAGGCACTCTTGCCCTGCACGCCCATACACGGCGTGCCGGTCTGAAAAACTCCCCGCACGCCCCTGGGCGTCGGCGTCGGTGCCAACGGTGCTCCCCCCCAAAGCGATCGCCTCGGCTAAGACCTCCCGGATGTGCTTGGCAAGCAGTTCGCACCCAGCATCGGTAAACCTCACGCACGGCGTGCGCGGATCAACACCCGCCCGGCAGCAAGCCTCATCAGCATAAATATTCCCCACCCCAGCCAGCACAGACCGGTCCAACCGCGCCCCCTTGATCGCCCGCCGTTGCCCCCTGATCCCCTCGGCCAACGCTGCCCCCGTGGCCGTCAGCGCGTCGGGCCCAAGCCCACGCCAAGCGCCCGCTTCGATCCTGGCCCAGTCATCGACCAGGATCACCCCGCCGAACCGGCGCGGGTCGTCAAAGAGCATGGTGCACGCACCTACACGGGTTTCCAGCGACCAGAGCACGTGCGTGTGCTGGCCGGGGGGTGTTGGCATCTCTGCCGCGATGCGCACCTGCCCGGACATCCCCAGGTGGATGACGATCCCACGCCCAGAGTCGGCCCCCAGCAAGAGTTGCTTGCCCCGGCGGACCAACTGCACGATCGTCGCGCCGACGAGCAGGTCAGATGGGGTGATCGCTTGCGCACCACGATCATCACGAGCACCCGCAGAGCGGCGACGTAACTGCCCGTGCGTGATGACATCACCCCGGCGAACGTTGACGCCCAGCACACGGGCGCCGACGATCCAGGGCACCAGCGACCGCCGAACTGATTCGACCTCGGGCAACTCGGGCACGGCTAATGGTGCCCCCGCCCAGCGCCCCGGTCCACCGATGCGGGTATGAAAAAACCCCGGGCCGTCTGGCCCGGGGTTGGTGTTTAGGTGTTAGTTTTTCAGGTGTGAGGGTGAGGTTTTTTCATGGCCTCGGCCCTTGGCCCTGCTCCCTCACCCCTCTGTCAGCACCCGGCGAAGAAGCGGTTGAGGAAGACGATGATGTCGTCGGCAGTCAGTTCGTTGTCGAGAGCCGTGGTGTTCTGGCCCGGGCCGGAGACGTTGGAGAGCAGGTCGTTGGCGAAGAAGCGGTTGAGGAAGACGATGATGTCGTCGGCGGTCAGTTCTTCGTCGATGGCCGTGGTGTTCTGGCCTGGCCCGGAGACGTTGCTGGGGTTCGGGCAGGCGTTGCCCGGGAGGTTTGTGCGCACGTTGACGACGCGGTCGCCGGTGGACGCGGCACGGGTGGTCGGGAGCGTAAGGCTGAAGTCGGAGGTGTTGTAGGTGGTGTTGTAGGTTGAGACGGCCAAGTAGTAGGTGCCCGCGATGAGCCTCCCGTTGCGCCCATTGCGGTCGACGTCGACAACGGAGGTCCCCGTCGGCACGGCGGGGCGGACGGGGGTGGTGCTGCCGAAGGAGAGGGCCGAGCGCCGGTCGCTGCCGCTGTCGTCATCGTTGCCCAGCAGCGCACCGATGCTGGAGTAGAGGCCGATCTCAGTATCAACAAAGTTGCCCATGGTGGGCGCGACGCCCGGGCCGGTCCCCTCGGTGTCGATGTCGACATAGAAGGTGTTGGTGGCGTTGACCTCGCCGGCGATGGCGAACGAATACCACTTGGCGTCGTTGCCGTTGACGACGGTGTGTGTGCGTGTGGTAACGGCCTCGGCACCCGGGGTGCTCGTGCCGAGAAGCCCGATGGCCTCGACCCCGTTCGGGGGCGTGGCGTCGGCGATCGAGGGGCTGAAGGTGCGGATGGTGGTCGTTACGTCCCCGCTCTGGGTGGTGCTCAGGCCGGTTACGGCAAACTCGGCCGCGAAGGTGGGGGCCCCGCCGGGTGCAACGGCTAGGTAATAGGTGCCTGCGAGCAGCTCGCCGTCGCGGCCCGCATAGGGCAGGCCATCGCCCGGCGCGGGGCGGTTGTCGGCGCCGAAGGTGAGCGTCCCGAGCAAGCCGCTGCCGTCGGACGAGTCGCTCACAGCGAGTGTGCCGTTGCTGTTGTAGAGGCCGATGGAGGTGTCCAGCAAGGTTGGGGAGGTGCTGGACGCTTCGGTGTCGATCTGCAGGGCCGAGTTGGAGAGGGCATTGATCGGCGTTGTCAGCGAGAAGACGTACCACTTGACCGAGCCGACGGGGATGGTCTCGGTG